>NZ_JADFAJ010000005.1 GCF_015665295.1 Maricaulis sp. | reverse complement strand
GCCGCCGGACGGCGCAGGCCTTGCAGCTCATGCGGCAAGATCGTTCGGAGTGCTCCACAATGGTACGGCTCATTCTTGCCCTGACCGCCCTGCTCGCGACATCCGGCCTTGCCCAGGCCCAGGATGCCGGACAGATCGCGCGCGTCCAGGCAGGCCAGTCCTGCCCCGGCTGCAATCTCTTCCAGGCCGAGCTCGCCTATCGCGACCTTCCCGGCATCGACCTGTCCGGCGCTCGCCTGCGCCAGGCCAATCTGGCGCTCGTGACGATGAACCGGGCCCGGTTTGACGGTGCCGACCTGTCGATCGCCAACCTGTTCGGCGGCCGCTTCACCGGTGCCAGTTTCCGCAATGCCGACCTGAGCCGCGCCAACCTTGTCGGCGCCTATTTCGGCAGCGCCGATTTCAGCGGCGCCAATCTGAGCGGGGCAACCCTGTCCGGGGCCGAGATGGCGGGTGTCCGTGGCCTCACCCAGACGCAGCTGAGCTCGGCCTGCGGCGACGCCTGGACGCAGTTACCGGCCGGGCTGAGCCTACCCGCCTGTCACTGATCCGGGTCGCAATGCCTGGCCAGCCCGTCTGCGGCCTCATAGGATATACGCTTGGGTTACCGTGATTTAAGTCGCCTTGCCGCATCGGCTGGCCTATCCGTGAGCATATGCGGAACAGATTGAAGACATTTGCCTCTTCGGCCGCGCTCCTGGCGCTGGCAATCTCGCCTGCCTTCGCAGGGGATGACGAGCATCCACGCCGTGGCCTGGCCATTGGCGGCGAATGCGAGGGTTGCGACTTTTCCGACAAGAACATGGCCAATGCCGTTTTTATCGGTGCCAATTTCGAGGGCACGACATTCGCCCGGTCAGAGCTACCATCGGTCACCATGATCGAGAGCCGGTTCAACGATACCGACTTCAACGAAACCGTCATGGTCAATGCCCGCCTGACCGGGGTGACATTCTCGCGCGCGGACTTGACCGGAGCGACACTGGCCAATGCGGTCATCGAGCGCGTCAATTTCTCTTCTGCCGATCTGACGGAAACCGATTTCACGAATGCCCAGATGGTGTTCGTCACCTTTATTGGTTCGTCACTCGTCGACACCCTGTTCGCTGATGCCAGCCTGCGCCAGGTGAATTTCCTGCGCGCCGAGCTGCATGACACCAATTTCCGCGGCGCCGAGCTGCGCCGCGCCAATTTCGCCGAGATCAACGGCTTTGACATCAATTTCCAGGATGCCGACCTGACCGGCGCCAACTTCCAGGGCGCCAGCCTGCGGGAGGTGGACTTCACCGGTGCCAGTCTGGTCGGGGCAAATTTTTCCGGCGCGTCCATCGCGGATTTCTCCGGGCTGACCAAGGAAAACCTCACCGGCGCCTGTGGCGATGAAGAAACCCACATCGCTCCGAATGTCAGCCTGCCGGATTGCGACAGCCTGCCGGACGACCGCGGCGCTGCAACCCGGTTTGAGTACGCCTTGCGTTTCTCGCAGCCGGAACGCGTGGAACGGGTGATCGAGCTCCAGGCGCTCGAAAACGCCCGGATCGAAATCCTCTCCGAGATTGGCGCCGCGCTGCAAATCCATGCGGCCGAGCTCGACCAGGACGCGATCCGCGAGGCAACCAATGACGCGATGCGCCAGATCGCGCGCTCCGAACGCGAGCTGCGCCGGATCGAGCGTGAACGGGAAAGCCAGCTTGAGGCAATCAGCGAGGAACGACGCCGCATTATCGAAGACGCCCGCCGCGAGGCCATGGAAGCCAATGAGGCGGCCCGTCGGTCACTGCGCGAACAAAACCGGGCGCGCGGCCTGAACGGTCGCGCCACGGCCCGGATCGAGACCGAGGATGGCACCTTCATCATTGAGCTGCCGAATTCGGATTCCGAGACGATCTGGGTCGTCGACCAGGAACATGTCCGCCATTTCAATGCGCAGCCGCGGGCGCCGCAATCGCCGCCGGAGCCGCCGGAGCCTGGCAGTTTCGCTGCGGAGCCAGAGCCCCGCAGCGAGTTCAACGAGGCGAATGATCACGACCGGCAGGACTGATCATCAAGCTCCAGGCTGTGGCCCGACCGTCCATCAAAGACAAAAACGCCGGCCTGAAAGGCCGGCGTTTTGCGTGCAGACAACAGCGCCGGATCGGACGCTGATCAGCCCTTCCTGGTGTCGGGCACGACGGCGCGGATATGCAGTTCGCGGAGCTGTTTGAGCTCGACCTCGGCCGGTGCATTCATCATCAGGTCACGGGCCTGCTGATCCTTCGGGAACATCACGACCTCGCGCAGGTTTTCCACCCCGGCCAACAACATCACGATGCGGTCCACGCCCGGCGCGATGCCGGCGTGCGGCGGTGCGCCATAGCGGAAGGCGTTGAGCATGCCGCCAAACTCTTCCTCGACCGTCGCCGCGTCATAGCCGGCGAAGGCGAAGGCTTTCAGCATAACGTCCGGACGATGGTTCCGCACGGCACCGGAAGACAACTCCACACCATTGCAGACGATGTCATACTGGAAGGCCTTGAGAGCCAGCAACGTGTCGGCATCGGTGTCCGCATCGAGCTTGAGGAATGCGTCCGGATCGATCTGCGGCATCGAGAACGGGTTGTGCGAGAAGTCGATCTTCTTGTTGTCCTCATCCCATTCATACATCGGGAAATCGACGATCCAGCAGAAACGGAACGTATCCTTTTCGCAAAGATCCAGATCTGTTCCGATCACATCGCGCGCGCGCCCGGCAAAGCCGGCGAATTCCCGGGGATCACCGGCGGCGAAAAAGACGGCATCGCCGATCTCCAGGCCCAGCGTCTGGCGCAGCGCTTCGGTACGCTCCTCGCCAATATTCTTGGCGATCGGCCCGGCGGCTTCCATCGCGCCATCGGTCTCGCGCCAGAAAATATAGCCCATGCCGGGCTGACCTTCCTTCTGCGCCCAGGAATTCATCCGGTCACAGAATTTGCGGCTGCCGCCCGTCCGGGCCGGAATGGCCCAGACCTGGACATTGGGATTGCGCTCCAGCATGCCGGCAAAGACCTTGAAGCCGGAGCCGCGGAACGTATCCGACGCATCCGACATCTTGATCGGGTTGCGCAGGTCCGGCTTGTCCGAGCCATACCAGCGCATCGCGTCCTTGTAGGCGATCTGCACAAAGGGCTCGTCCGGGACGATGCGGCCATCGGCGAACTCGTCGAACAGCCCCTTCATGACCGGCTCGATCACATCGAAAACGTCCTGCTGGGTGGCAAAGCTCATTTCCATGTCGAGCTGGTAGAATTCGCCTGGCGCGCGATCGGCCCGGGCATCCTCGTCGCGGAAACAGGGCGCGATCTGGAAATAGCGGTCAAAACCGGAAACCATGATCAGCTGTTTGAACTGCTGCGGGGCCTGCGGCAGGGCGTAGAACTTGCCCGGGTGCAGACGGCTCGGCACCAGGAAGTCGCGCGCGCCTTCCGGCGAGGAGGCGGTCAGGATCGGCGTCTGGTATTCGACGAACTTCTCGTCGACCATGCGGCGACGGATCGAATCGATGATCTTCGAGCGCAGCACGATGCGCTTGTGCAGGCTTTCGCGGCGCAGGTCGATATAGCGGTGCTTCAGGCGCACCTCTTCCGACCAGTCCGGCTCGCCAAAAACCGGCAGCGGCAGTTCTTCCGCTTCCGACTGGATCGCCAGCTCGGCCAGGCGAACCTCGATCTCGCCGGTCGGCAGGTTGGCATTCACGGTCTCGTCCGACCGGGCAATCACCTCGCCGGTCACGGTGATCACGCTCTCAACACGCAGACGCTCCAGCACGGAAAAGTGCGGGTTTTCCGGCTCGAGCACGACCTGGGTCAGGCCATAATGATCCCGCAAATCGATGAAAAGCAGACCGCCATGATCGCGCTTGCGATGAATCCAGCCGGAAATCCGGGCCGTCTGGCCAACATGGTCCTTGCGCAGTTCGGCGCAGGTATGGGAGCGGTATGCATGCATGGGAAAGTGTCCGGTAAAACGGGGTTAGACAGGTTGCCGCGACATGCCGGTTTGCGGGGTGAAATGTCAAGGAGAGCGAGGGTCCGGGCGCAGTTGGGGGGACAGGTTGGGGGACATGTACAATTAACGCGAGGCAGGGACGCAGCCGATCGGGACCAGCAGGACGCGTTAATTCTACCTGTCCCCCGTTCAGCACCGATCGCGCCACGGCGCTAACGCCTGGCGGTTTGGGTGGAGAGGGAGTGCGGGATACCGGCCGGAGCCGATAAAGCGCTGATTTTAAACGGTAGCTTCGACAAGCATCC
>NZ_JADFAJ010000021.1 GCF_015665295.1 Maricaulis sp. | reverse complement strand
GGGCGAGGCTGACATCATAGCCGTCCTCGATGACGCGCTGGTTGAAGGCGTTGTGTTCACGGGTATGGAAGGCTTCCTGACGCGCGAAGTCCTTGATCTGGGAGGCCAGTTCCGGTGGAACATCCTTCTGGAAGCGACGCACGCTCTCGATGAAGAAAGTCTCTCCGGCCGGGAATGTGACGGAGAGGGCGTTGTGCCAGGCTGTTGCGAAGGCGTCGCCGCCCATCCACCAGCGCGCTCGTCCGGGCGTATCCTCAAACCGGCGATTGCGCGGGGTGATAACGAGATCAGCCGGGGTTGCAGTGCGGGCCATGGTGGAACTCCGATCGCTCCGCCACCGGGATTCCGGTGCGGTAAACGCTGTTCACATTCTGCGTGAGTTCCCGGTCATGTCAATCAGACCGCAATGCTGCGTTTGCGAAATGATTTGCCAACCCCGGCGAAACATGGGACACGACCCCCACGACCTGCCGCGTGTAGGCAGCCATGTGGCTGCAACGGCAGGCGTTGGCGAGACAGCCCGTCGGTGTTCCGGCGCGTATTGATCATTGCCACCGCGGTGCCAGGTCCGGCGCCAGTCAATTGGCAGCTGATCTACGCAAGCTTCCGCAACGCAAAACCCCAAGGATCCGGCCCTGCGATGTATCGCGACCGGAATCCCAAGAAAGATATTGATTTTTGACCCAGTTTACTGATCTCGGCCTGGCCGAGCCCATTCTCCGTGCCCTGTCCGATGAAGGCTATGAAACGCCGACCCCGATCCAGTGCGAAGTGATTCCCGCAATGATCGAGGGCCGTGACGTCCTTGGTATCGCCCAGACCGGTACCGGCAAGACCGCTGCCTTCACCCTGCCGATCCTGAACCGGCTCCACACAGAGAATCTGCGGACGCAGCCGAAGACGTGCAGCGCCCTGATCCTGTCGCCGACCCGCGAACTGTCTGCCCAGATCCTCGAAAACGTGCGGGCCTATGGCCGCCACATGCGTGTCACTTCGACGCTCGTCGTCGGCGGTGTGAAGCCGGGACCGCAAATCCGTGCCCTATCCAAGGGTGTGGACGTGCTGGTCGCCACGCCGGGCCGTCTGCTTGATCTGATGGAATCCGGTGCCGTGCGTCTGAACCAGACCTCGACGCTGATCCTCGACGAAGCCGACCAGATGCTCGATCTCGGCTTTTTCCCGGCGATCCGCAAGATCGTCGGCTTCCTGCCGAAAAAGCGCCAGACGGCCTTCCTGTCGGCAACCATGCCCAAGCCGATCCGGGCACTGGCGCAAGAGATGCTGGATGATCCCAAGCAGGTCTCCGTGGCTCCCGAATCGCGCCCGATCGAGCGCATTGAACAGTCCGTCGTCCTGCTGCCGAAAGAGTCCAAGAAGGACCTCCTGCTCGAGCTGATGTCAGACCGCGCCGTCGAGCGTGCCATTGTCTTCTCGCGAACCAAGCATGGTGCCGACAAGATCAACCGTCACCTGGTGGATTACGGCCTCAAGTCGGCTGCCATTCACGGCAACAAGTCCCAGGCCCAGCGCATCAAGGCGCTGGACGGATTCAAGACGGGTGCCGTGAAAATCCTGGTCGCGACCGATATCGCGGCGCGCGGCATCGATGTCGACAATGTCTCCCACGTCGTCAATCACGACCTGCCCAATATCCCGGAAGCCTATGTCCACCGCATCGGCCGGACGGCGCGGGCGGGCAAATCGGGCGTAGCAGTTTCGATGTGCGAACCGGGCGAGTACGAATATCTGCGTGATATCGAGCGCCTGACCGGCCTCGACATCGAGCGCGTCTATCTGGGTGACGAGGACAAATTCCTCGCCGAAGCCAAGAAGGCGACACCGGCCGCTTCACAGAAGAAGCAACAACAGCGCCCGGCCCGCAAGAAGCCTTTCACGGCCGACTCGCGCCCGCAAGGCCAGCGCCAGGGCGGCGGCAATCGTGGCGGATCAGGCCCGTCCGGTGGCGGTCAGTCCGGCGGCGGTGCCAAACGGCCGCGTCGCCGCAACCGTTCAGGCGCCCGCACGCCGGCCTGATCCAAAGCCTGATCTCGGGCGTCAGCCACCCGCCCCCGCTTCGGCCGGGGCGGTGGCGGCGGCCGGGACCTCATAGGCGAAGCTGGCATCGCCCGGCCCGAGCGGCAGGTCGAAGGCAAACCAGACAAAGATCATGGCAAGCGACGAGACCAGGATGGCCATGGAATAGGGCAGCATGACCGCAATCAGGCTGCCGAGACCGAATTCCGGCACATAGCGCTGACAGAAGATCAGGATCAGCGGCAGATAGGGCATCAGCGGCGTGATGATATTCGTCGCCTGGTCGCCCATCCGGTAAGCGAGTGTCGAGCCTTCCGGTGAAATCCCCAGCAGCATCAGCATGGGCACGAAGACGGGTGCCAGCAGCGCCCATTTCGCCGAAGCCGAGCCCATGAAGAGGTTCAGGACGGCGACCAGCAGGACCATGCCAACGATCAGCAATGGCGCCGGCAGGTTCAGCGATTGCAGGCCTTCCGCACCGGAGATCGCGATCACCGTATCGATTTCCGAGGCACCGAACAGAAAGATGAAGTGTGCCATGGCGAAGGCGAGGATGATGTAGCCGCCCATGTCCGCCATCGACTTCGTGCCGAGCGCAACGACGTCTTTGTCCGATTTCACATTGCCGACCGCGATCCCGTACAGCGTGCCCGAGACCAGAAAGGCGATCATCAGGATGGCCACGATTGAGCGGAAGAAGGGACCCAGGCCGCCATTCGCATCGCGCAGGATGCCGTCCGCCGGGATGGTCAGGAAAAGCACGATTGCAGTCAGCACGAGCAGGGACAGACCGGCCCAGGCGAGGCCCTTGCGCTCATTGGCGCTGAGCGTCCCGTCACCTTCCGGTGCGGCAAAGTCCGCCGGTCGTTCCCAGGTGCCCAGGCGCGGTTCGACAATGTGATCATTGACCAGCGTCCCGACAATCACCAGCAGCGGGGTCAGCGCGGCTGTAAAATAGTAATTGTCAAGATTGCTGAGGGTCCAGCCCGGCTCGATGGTCTGGGCGGCCGTCTGGGTGATGCCGAAAAGGAGCGGTTCCAGCGAGGTCACCACCAGATTGGCGGAGAAGCCGGCCGACACGCCCGCGAAGACCGCCGCGATCCCGGCAATCGGGTGGCGTCCGGCTGCGGCGAACACAACAGCACCCAGCGGCACCATGACGATATAGCCGGAATCAACAGCCAGATTGCCCATGACGCCTGCGAAGACGAGAACCGGGGTGAGCAGGGCGCTCGGAGCGCTGGAGACCATGACCCGCATGCCAGCTGAAAGGAGGCCGGTCTTTTCGGCGATGCCGGCGCCAATCATCACCACAAGCACCATTCCCAGCGGCGCAAACCCCGTCAACACGGCCGGCATGCCGACCAGCAGGGTCTGCAGCTGGCTGCCGGTCAGGAGATTGACCACCGAGATCGAGTCGCCCGTCACCGGATTCTCGACACCCGTGCCAAGCGCCGACAGGCCGAGCGAGGCCAGCATGACCACACCGATCAGGACCAGGAAGATCGTGACCGGGTCGGGCAGTTTGTTGCCCGCCTTCTCGACGGAATTGAGAATGACTGATCCGATGCTCATGATATCTCCCCCTGTTCAGAACCGGGCGGAGTTTGGACGCATTCGACGTTGCGCGGCAATCCTCAAGACACGGCGAACTGAAACTTACGCGTGATCATCCGGTTGCTTGATCGCCGCTCTCGTCCGGCGAGGCCGGCATGGATACCGCATCCATGGCATCTTGCCCGGCCGCCAGAGCGGCCAGCGCCGGTGAGAAAAACTGCCGCGACACCAGCAGGCCGGCCACGATCAGGGTGCCGCCGATCTGCGCCATCGGGCCGGCAATCCAGGCCAGATAGCCGATCGACAGGAAAAGCGCGCGCAGGCCGCGATTGAACTGGCGCCCGGCGACCACATTCATCGCGCCGGCGCGGTAGGCGCCGCGCAGGGCTTCGGCGGTGGCGTCATTGTCGCGCGGCACGTCCGGCGTCGCGCCCAGCAGCATGGCCGAGTAATTGACCAGCCGGTAGGCCCAGCCGAACTTGAAGAAGGCGTAGGCGTAGATCACCAAGAGGCCCAGCGACATGACTTCCCACTGGATCCGCGAAGTTGTGTCAAGGAAGGGGACATCGCCGACGGCCGACATGACCGGGTCGAGCGCGGTGATCAGGGTGAAGGCGGCACCGATGCCCAGAAGCGCGGTCGAGGCGAAGAAGGCGATACCATTCTGCAGGCCGGCAATGATCTGGCTGTCCATGATGCGGACCGAGCGCGCAGCCATGTTCATCATCCACTGCTTGCGATGCTCATCCATGCGGCGAGACAGCGTGCGGCTGGCCCAGGGACTGTGATCGACCAGCCAGGAGAACCCGGCTGCGATCACCACAAAACCAATAACCCCGTAATAGTCTTGCAGCATGGCCCGTCCCTTCGCCCCTGATCCCGGCATGCAGCCATGAGTTAGCGCCCGCTTCAAGCTCAAAGGGGAAGCAACTCGGCCGGCGCCGACGGGGGACGGGGGCAAATCCAGTCCCGCTGGTGCCGGCTGCCTGTCCGGGCGAGAAGCACGCGATGACGACCCGTATTTCCGATTCTGCCCGGCATTTGTGGTTCCTTCGCGCAACCTGGCCGCCGCTATTGCTCGCCGTGGGCTGTTTGTCGCTGTCATCGCTGAACGCGCACTTGTGGTGGGGTCTGCTTTGCCTTGCCGGCGCCGGACTGCTCTGTTTCGACAGCCTGGCCCGGCATCGCGAGTTTCGCGTCCTGCGGCATTCTGTCCGGATTGCCGAGGGTCTGACCGGCGAAGCCCTGGCGCGCTTTCGCGCTGCCCGCACGACCTGGTGTTCGCGCCGGGCTGCCATCGCGGCGGCTCATGCTGAAGGGTTCGGTGCCGACGCCCGGGCCCTGGTCGAGGGCTGGGGTTACAAGCCCTGGCACGTCTTTCCGGATCGGGCCTTCACCCGGTCATCGCCCTTCTTCAAGCCGGCTTTCTGGCTGTCGGTGCTGGGGGTGAGGCGCTGAAATGCGATTCGGGCCGGTCTGCCGGAATTGAGTAGTTGAAAGCCATTCGCAACTGGGTTTGATTATCCCCCGATGCTGACGCAGGCAACTGAAGTCAGGCGGTCTTTAGCCCTTGCTCCGAGCGTCTGCGCGCTCTAGCTTCCGCGCCAATCGGGCAGGGGGTCCGTTTGGCGTTCGCGATTCGCTTGCATGCGTGTCCAGCCAGTCATTCCGAGGCCTCCCGCACCCTACCGGACGCTCTTCAAGGCGAGGCTTGGCGATGGACGCATTGCTTCTGGAATACCTGCCCATCCTGATCTTCTTCATGATCGCCGCGGCGATCGGGATCGGATTCATGGTCGCAGCCTTTGTGATCGCGCCGTCGCGGCCCGATCCGGAAAAGGTGTCGACCTATGAATGCGGGTTCAACGCCTTTGACGACGCCCGGATGAAGTTCGATGTGCGCTTCTATCTCGTCGCCATCCTGTTCATCATCTTCGATCTCGAGGTCGCCTTCCTCTTCCCGTGGGCGGTGACCCTTCGTGAGCATCTCGGCCCGTTCGAATTCTGGTCGATGATGGTCTTCCTCGCTGTTTTGACCATCGGCTTCGTTTACGAGCTGAAAAAAGGCGCGCTGGATTGGGAGTAGTCCACAATGGCATCTGATCTCACACCTCATGCCGGCACGGCCGGACGCGCGACCGTTCCCGGCTATGACCCCAAGAAGCACGACCCGTTCTTTGACGGCGTCAGCGATGCGCTGGCCGACAAGGGATTCGTGGTTGCGGCCGCCGACGACCTTGTCACCTGGGCGCGCACCGGCTCGCTGATGTGGATGACCTTTGGTCTGGCCTGTTGCGCCGTTGAAATGATGCAGGCCTCGATGCCGCGTTATGACGTCGAGCGCTTCGGCTTTGCCCCGCGCGCCTCCCCGCGCCAGTCCGACGTGATGATCGTCGCCGGCACCCTGACCAACAAGATGGCTCCGGCCCTGCGCAAGGTCTACGACCAGATGCCCGAGCCGCGCTACGTCATCTCGATGGGCTCGTGCGCCAATGGCGGCGGCTATTATCACTACTCATACTCGGTCGTGCGTGGCTGCGACCGGATCGTCCCGGTGGATATCTATGTTCCGGGCTGCCCGCCGACTGCGGAAGCCCTGGTCTATGGCATTTTGCAGCTGCAAAAGAAGATCCGCCGCGAAGGCTCGATCGAGCGCTAGGAGAGAGCGGGAAATGAGCGAAGCCCTCAAGGTTCTCGGCGAGCATATTGCCAACGCCCAGGATGCCGCCGTCACCGGCTGGTCGATCACCAATGGCGAGCTGGCCGTGGAGATACACCGCGACCGGATCGAGACCGTGTTGACCTTCCTGCGCGATGATCCGGCTTGCCGTTTCACCACGCTGATCGATATTTGCGGCGTCGACTATCCGCAGCGCGCCGAGCGCTTCGAGGTCGTCTATCACCTGCTCTCCATGCACCAGAATCACCGTATCCGCGTGAAACTGTCGACGGATGAGGAGACGCCGGTCCCGACCGTGATCCCGGTCTATCCGGTCGCTGAGTGGTTCGAACGCGAAGCCTTCGACATGTACGGCATTGTCTTCGCCGACCATCCGGACCTGCGTCGCCTGCTGACCGATTACGGCTTCGAGGGTCATCCGCTGCGCAAGGACTTCCCGCTCACCGGCTATGTCGAGGTGCGCTGGGATGAAGAGCAGAAACGGGTCGTCTACGAGCCGGTCGAGCTGGTCCAGGAATATCGCGACTTTGATTTCATGAGCCCGTGGGAAGGTGCCAAATACATCATCCCGGGTGATGAGAAGGCCCAAGATGGCCAGAAGGGTGGCTGAGCATGGCTGACGACATGATCGAAACCGGCAAGTCCGAACGCAATTTCACGATCAATTTCGGGCCGCAGCACCCGGCGGCCCACGGCGTTCTGCGTCTCGTGCTGGAGCTCGATGGCGAGGTCGTCGAGCGCGTCGATCCGCATATCGGTCTTCTGCACCGCGGCACCGAGAAGCTGCTGGAGCACAAGACCTATCTCCAGGGCATCGGCTATTTCGACCGTCTCGACTATGTCGCGCCGATGAACCAGGAACATGCCTTCTGCCTGGCCGCGGAAAAGCTGGCCGGCATCACCGTGCCAAGGCGCGGCGAATATGTCCGCGTGCTCTATTGCGAGATCGGCCGGGTGCTCAACCACCTGCTCAATGTGACGACGCAGGCCATGGATGTCGGTGCGCTGACGCCGCCGCTCTGGGGTTTTGAAGAGCGCGAAAAACTCATGGTCTTCTATGAGCGCGCTTCCGGCTCGCGCATGCACGCCCATTATTTCCGGCCCGGCGGGGTTCACCAGGACCTGCCGATGAAGCTGGTCGAGGACATTCGCGCCTGGTGTGATCAGTTCCCGGCCAAGCTGGACGATATCGACAGCCTTCTGACCGAAAACCGCATCTTCAAGCAGCGCAATGTCGATATCGGTGTTGTCACCAAGGAAGACGTGCTGGCCTGGGGTTTCTCCGGCGTCATGGTGCGCGGCTCCGGCCTCGCCTGGGATCTGCGCCGTTCGCAGCCCTATTCGGTCTATGACGAGCTGAAATTCGACATCCCCGTCGGCAAGAATGGCGATTGCTATGATCGCTACCTCTGCCGCATGGAAGAGATGCGCGAGAGCGTGAAGATCATGATCCAGTGCTGTGACTGGCTCATGAAGCCCGAGAATGCCGGCGAGGTGCTGGCCACCGACTCGAAGTTCTCGCCGCCGCGCCGGGCCGAGATGAAGCGCTCGATGGAAGCGCTGATCCATCACTTCAAGCTCTACACCAAGG
>NZ_JADFAJ010000044.1 GCF_015665295.1 Maricaulis sp. | reverse complement strand
CCCGTCGGCGGCCGCACCGGGTCTGATGGTGGTCAACCCCACCAAACCGGATGCGCTCCGCCATCCCCAAACCCCCGGATAACCGGTCCGGGCCTCAAGATGGCCTGGGAACGGCAAGGATTATGGGACGGCAACGGGCGGGGGCGGACAAGGTTTCCGGGAAGTCTCGCCTTTACAGTGCATTAGGGCGATGAAACGTGGGATAAACCCGCACTATTCTTCCCCACGATGTGGGGAAGTGGGCCGAGGCGGAGCCTCGGGTCGATGGGGTCCGAGCGCAGCGAGGATGGGGCGAAGCGAGGGGTGAGCGTGCCACACCGCCTGCGGCGGCCCCTCCGTCTTGCCGCTTCGCGCCAAGCCACCTCCCCATGGAATGGGGAGGAAAGTCGCTCTTCGCCTGCCCCAAACCCCACACTCTTACCGCATTGCCCTTCCAGCCTCACTCCGCTACACGGTGCGGCTCAAGATTCCCTGCCAGACAAGAGAGCCTCTCCCCCATGGCCGCTTACAAATTCGTCTATCACATGGACAAGCTGTCGAAGACCTATCCGGGCGCTGCCAAGCCCGTGTTCGACGGTATTTCCCTGCACTTCCTGCCCGATGCCAAGATCGGCGTTGTCGGCGTCAACGGTGCCGGTAAATCCACCCTGTTGAAGATCATGGCCGGCATGGACACCGAATTCACCGGTGAGGCCTGGGCCGAAAAGGGCGTGAAGGTCGGCTATCTCGCCCAGGAACCGCAACTCGATGAAGACAAGACGGTCTGGGAGAACGTGATCGAGGGCTCTGCCCCGAAACAGCTTCTGGAAGCGTTCAACGCCATCTCGATGCAGCTCGCCGAGGATTATTCCGACGAGCTGATGGAGAAGATGACCGAGCTCCAGGAGAAGATCGACAACGAGAATGCCTGGGACATCGACTCGAAGATCGAGATGGCGATGACGGCGCTGCGTTGCCCGCCCGCCGACTGGCCGGTCACCGATTTGTCCGGCGGTGAGCGTCGCCGCGTCGCCCTGTGCCGCCTGCTTCTGTCCGACCCGCACATGCTGCTGCTCGATGAGCCGACCAACCACCTCGACGCCGAGAGTGTGCAGTGGCTGCAGAATTATCTGGAAGACTTCAAGGGGGCTGTCCTGGTCGTCACCCACGACCGTTACTTCCTCGACAGCATCACCACCTGGACGCTCGAGCTCGATCGCGGCCGTGGCGTGCCCTATGAGGGTGGTTACTCTGCCTGGCTTGAACAAAAGTCCAAGCGCCTGGCCCAGGAAGACCGCGAAAAGAGCGCCAAAGATCGTGCCCTGATGCGCGAACTCGAGTGGATCCGCTCCTCGCCGAAAGCCCGCCAGGCCAAGTCCAAGGCGCGTATCAAATCCTATGAGGATCTGCGCGATGCCGCCGAACGCGCCGAAATCACCACGGCCCAGATCACCATCCCGCCCGGCCCGCGCCTGGGCGGTGTCGTGGTCGAGGTGGAGAACCTCAAGAAAGGCTTCGAGGACAAGCTCCTCATTGACGGCCTGTCCTTCAAGCTGCCGCCGGGCGGCGTGGTCGGCGTGATCGGTCCGAACGGGGCGGGCAAGTCCACCCTGTTCAAGATGATCACCGGCCAGGAGACCCCGGACGAGGGCATGATCCGCCTCGGTGAGACGGTCAAGCTGGGCTATGTCGACCAGTCGCGTGACACGCTCGACCCGAACAAGACGGTCTGGCAGGAAATCTCCGGCGGCAATGACATGATCGAGCTGGGCGGCAAGGAAGTGCCCTCGCGCGCCTATGTCGGCACGTTCAACTTCAAGGGCGGCGACCAGCAGAAGAAGGTCGGCCTGCTCTCGGGCGGTGAGCGCAACCGCGTCCATCTCGCCAAGATGCTGCAGACCGGTGGCAACCTGCTGCTGCTCGATGAGCCGACCAACGATCTCGACGTCGAGACCCTGGCGGCGCTGGAACAGGCGCTGGAAGCCTATCCGGGCTGCGCCGTGGTCATCTCGCACGACCGTTTCTTCCTCGACCGCCTGGCCACCCACATCCTGGCCTTTGAAGGTGACAGCCATGTCGAATGGTTCGAGGGCAATTTCGAGGACTATATCGAGGACAAGAAGCGCCGGCTCGGCCCGGACGCCGACATGCCCAAGAAGATCAAGTTCCAGAAATTCGCGCGCTAGTTCGCGCCGATATCCGAGGAAAGGGCCCGGCGGTTTCGCCGGGCCCTTTTTGTATCAGTCGTCTGCCAGCAGGTGCGCAATCAGCGCGCTGATCTGCGCCTCGCGGGGGCCGCTGAGCGGAATGTCCGGCACGACCGGCGCGCTGGACGTGTCGCCGGAGGCACGGGTGAAGACATAGATCGGGGCCGCCACCTCGAGCCCGCTGTGGGCGAGCGTGTGGAACTGGACCTGCCCGGTTGAGTTGGCGCGGCCCTCGGTTCCGGGGCCGGCGACCGGTGCGATGTTGAAATCCTGCGCCGTTGTGGCGAGGACAATGGCCTGTGAATAGGTGCCGGCGCCGACCAGGAAGGCGACGCGCCCTGTGAAGCGGTGATCCAGACTGGCAGGTGGCTCGACCCATTGGGCGAAGGGCAGGGACAGGATCTCGCCGATCCGGGCGCCCGGGACGAGTGGCTGGTTTTCCGGCGTGATGCGGGCGGTGACAGCGGAAATCGGTGTGTGGCGCTGGTCGGTCAGATAGGCCAGGAGGTGGTCTGACAGCTGATGCGCGCCGCCACCGTTTTCGCTGATGTCGATGATCAGGATCGCGGCGCCGCGCGCGTCGATTTCGGCAAAGCTGGCGTCGATGAAGGCGGCGAACCCGCTCTCCAGCGTCGGCATGAAGGTGTTCAACGTCAGGATCGCGGCTTCGCCTTGCGCCGCGTCGATGTGCATGAAGTCCAGGGACCAGGGCTGTGGCGCCGTGCCCGCGCGATCGGAGGCCGGGTCGAGCTGGTGGCTTGCGATTGACCCGTCAGGACGGATGACATCCAGCTGCCAGGCCTCGGCACCGCCGGTCAGCGCCCACAGGAAGCGCGGGAAACGGGTCTCGACAACATGGGCGCGCAGGCCGGGCGTGTCGCCATTGGCGCGCGCAAGGGCGGCAGCAAGGATCGCGCCGGCTGGCTGGCCATTGATGTGGGTGATTTCGCTACCGGCTGCCAGGGCGCTGGCCGGATCGACGATTGTGCCGACGATCAGCCGGTTGCCGATGATCCTGACCGGCAGGGTGAAGGCCGGGCCGCCATCGACGAGCCAGGCCTCATAATCGGCCTGGGGCAGGCGCAGGGTGACGTGGCCATCGGCGAACAGCGGATTGAGGGTCGCCAATTCGAGCCAGGCCTCGCGCCGCGTATAGCGCCCGTCGAGGCGCTCGCGGAGCGCGTGGAAGGCGGCGTCGACGGTCGCCACATCCATGCTGAACTCCGGCTGCGGATGGGTGGCGAACAACCAGTCCTGCCAGTCCGTCACGTCCTCGATCAGTGCCTCGGCGGGCAGGGCGGCGGGCTCGGCGCTGGCGCAGGCGGGCAGGCAGGCCAGCACGAGCGCGGCGAACCAGCTGTGGACTTTGGTCATGAATTCTCTCAGTGTGCCATATGCGTTACTAGTAACGTTACTGGTAACGCATATGGCCGAGGGAGGCAAGCACACCATGCTCAGCGAGAGACAAGCGGGGCTCGACAATCTGATTCACGACGAGATGGCGCCCGGCTTTCTTGGCCTCCTGCTGGGCAGTCTCGTCGAACGCCTGGTCGAGGATGGCAGTGAGCCGGCGCAGGCGGCCGGAATAACGGCGCCGCTGCGCAGCTTCTCAATGCTGCTGCTCCTGTCGCGCGCCGATCAGAGCGTCACCGAGCTGGCGCGGCGGCTCGGGGTGACCCATGCCGCTGTCATCAAGACCAGCCGCGTGCTCGAACGCTCGGGCCTGGTCTGTCGGGGTGAAGATCCCGACGATGCCCGCCGCAAGCCGCTCTGCCTGACGCCGGCCGGGCGCACCCAGTCCCTGCGGATCGAGGCCTATATGCAGCGCGCCAATGCCGTCTATGCAGACCTGTTTGCGGAGATCGGTGTCGACCTGTTTGCCGCCGCCCGCGCCTTCGAGGCGGCACTCATCAAAGAGAGTTTCGGGCATCGACTGTCGCGTACCGAGATGCCCTGAAACCTGGCGGTTCGTGTTTTCTAGAAGCGCTTGGCCGAAAAGGCTTCGGCTGGCACCGGCGGGGTCTCGCCATCCATCAGGGCGGCCAGGAGGCCGGCCGAGCCCATGGCCTGGGTCCAGCCGAGATGGCCGTGGCCGGTGGTGATCCACAGGCCCTTGGCACGGGTCTCGCCGATAACGGGGCGGCCATCGGCCGACATCGGGCGGAAGCCGCACCAGGGTTTTTCATCCCCGGTCAAAAGGCGTTCGGCCAGGGCGGGATAGACGCGGCGCAACAGCAGGCGCAGGTTTTCCACCCGTTCGGCGCGCAGGCGCCGGTCCTCGCCGGCGAACTCAGCCGTGCCGGCGACCCGCAACCGGTCACCCAGCGGCGTCACGATGGCGTGCAGCGCATCGTCGACCACGGGCAGGGCGGGTCGGTCATTGAGCCCCGACATGTCGAGGCTCAGCGAATAGCCCTTTACCGGGCGCACCGGGATGTGCAGGCCGAGCGGGGCAAGAAGGCGGCGCGAGGCATGGCCGGTGGCGATGACGACCTGGTCGGCCTCGATCTCCTCGGTCGCCGTCCTGATGCCGATGATCCGGCCGGCACGGTCGATCAGGCTGTCGACGGTCGAGCCATACTCAAAGCGCACCCCCATGCCGGCAGCAATCGCGGCGAGGGCCTGCGTGAAGCGATGCGCATCGCCGCTCTCATCATCCGGATAGAAGACCGCCCCCGCCATCTGGTCGGCGACATCGGCGAGCAGCGGTTCGCGCTTCACCATCGCGGCACGGTCGAGGATTTCCCAGCGCAGGCCGGCATCGGCGAGCGCCTGGCTGGCCTGGCGGGCCGGCTCCAGCGCGCGGGCATCGCGGCAGACCTTCATCGTGCCATTGGCAAGATTGGCGAATTCCAGCTTGTGCTGGTCCCGCGCCGCCTGGGTGCGCCCGAGCGAGTAGCGCGACAGGGCGAAATTGGCGAGAGCGGCTGCCTCATGGCGCTTGCGCGTCGAGTTGGCGAGGAATTGCAGACCCCAGGGGATGAGGCCGGGCAGGGCGTGAAGGCGGAGTTTCATCGCCGAATGCGGGTCGGCCAGCGAGGCCAGGAGTTTCCAGTGCACGCCCGGCGCATTCCACGGTTCCGGCTCGGACGGGGTCAGCGCGCCGGCATTGGCGAAACTGGTTTCCAGACCGGCACCGGGATGGGTGTCGAGCACGAGAACGTCATGGCCACGCTCGCGCAGGGCATGGGCTGCCGCCACGCCGGCCAGCCCGGCCCCGATAATGATCACATCCTGCTTGGCCAAGTTTGACTCCTGAATCGGCCTGCCTGAGCGGCCCGGTTTGAACTTCGTGGGGATGCGGATAAAAGCAAGGCATATTCTGCAGGTATTCCCGGGATTCCATGGACGCCGTCGTCACCCAACTCAAAGCACTCGCCGAACCGACGCGCTTGCGGATCGTTGCCCTGTTGTCGCGCGGGGAGCTGACGGTATCCGAGCTCGTCTCCATCCTGGGGCAGAGCCAGCCGCGCGTGTCGCGCCATCTCAAACTGCTGACCGATGCCGGCCTGGCCGAGCGTCTGCCCGAGGGCGCCTATGTCTTCTACCGGCTCACCGATGCCGGCGGCGGCCGCAAGCTGGCCCAGATGGCCAATGAGCTGGTGCCCGAGGATGACGCGGTCCTGACGCGTGACGTGTCACGCCTTGAAGCCATCAAATACGCCCGCGCCCAGGCCGCCCAGGCCTATTTCGAGAGCGTTGCGGAAGACTGGGACACGATCCGCTCGCTGCACCTGGCCGATCACAAGGTGGAGGCCGCCATGCGCGAGCTGGCCGGTCCCGGTCCCTTCGGCCTGATGATCGATGTCGGCGTCGGGACCGGCCGGGTGCTGGAGCTGTTCTCCGACCGGGTGGCGCGCGGCATCGGCGTCGACATCAACCATTCCATGCTCAATGTCGCCCGCCTGAACCTGGAAAAGGCCGGGCTGAAGCATTGCTCTGTCCGCCATGCCGATGTCGGGGCGCTGCCCTTTGACACGGCGGTTGCCGATCTCGTGACCGTGCACCAGGTGCTGCACTATCTCGAGGATCCGGCGCTGGCGGTCGATGAATGCGCCCGCGTGCTCAAGCCGGGCGGCAATCTGTTGATCGTCGACTTTGCACCACACCAGCTGGAAACCCTGCGCGAGGACCATTTTCACCGCCGATTGGGCTTTGCCGATGAGGAGATGGCCGACCTGATCGGTCATGCCGGTCTGGAACTGGCCCATCAATCTTCCCTGCACCCGGAAGACCCGAGCGGTCAGCTGACGATGAAAATCTGGATCGCCCGCCGCAAGACAGGCACTCCCGCCTGACGCGAATGCACTTCACGCCCTTGTGGTGACGATGTAGCGTCTGGCTCGTCTTGCAGGGGGGCAGACATGAAAACTGCGTTGAACATCATCAGCATCGCCGTTCTCGGTGCGATTGCCGGCGGCATTTATCTCGGGGCCGGTGATCCGGACCCGGGTTCGGTCACGGGCGCGGACACGATGCCCGGCGAGGGCCTGGCACCGGATCCGGCACCGGTCGCCGATACCATCCCGGCTGATCCGCTGGCCGGGGAGATCATCGACCCGACCGCCAATGGCATTGTCCACACGGTCGAGGGCACGTCCTCGGGTTACTTCATCGCCAATGAGGAAATCCGCTTTGGCGATCTCATCCTGGAGAATATCGAGCTGTGGCCGGCCATGCCGGAATGCGACGAGCCGGCCTATGTCCGCCTCGCCATGGAAGACACATCCGACCAGCTCGGCGAGAATGAGTACGGACCCTATTTCCGCCTCTACGCCATGACGATCGACAGCGCTTCCATCACCGATGACGGCGTGATGATCACTGCGTCGGACGCCGATATCGGCACGCTGGTCATCGAGGCCGACTATGTCGACGGCGCCCTGGCCGAATGGCAGACCGGCGCGGATGCGATCGACGAATTGCTGGTCGGCACGGCGACGCTGAACGGCGACGTGCAGCCGGCGCGCTTTGCCTTCTGGATCGGGGATTAGATCACTGCGCGCCAAAGCTGGATTTTCCTCCCCACAGCGTGGGGAGGTGGCTTGGCGCGAAGCGGCAAGACAGAGGGGGGACGCCGTAGGCGGCATGGGTGCAGCGTCGCCTGGCCCCTTCCTCGCTTCGCTCGGACCCCATCGACCTCAGCGTCGCGTCGCGACGCTGAGCCCACTTCCCCATTTCACGGGGAAGAAAAGACGAGCCGGCCCGACCCGTGGCGCGACTGTTCCCGCTTGCCTTTTCCCGCGCGCCGGTGCTTGCATGCCCGCGATTGCCTGACGGGACTGCCAGCGCCATGGTTCGCAAGACAAAATCGAATGCAACGGCCCAGCCGGGGGCGCCCTCGATCGTGGTCGGATGGCGCGAATGGGTGGGCCTGCCCGAGCTGGGTGCGGTGCGCATCAAGGCCAAGATCGATACCGGCGCGCGGACCTCGGCCATTCATGCCTGGAAGATCCAGCCCTTCGAGAAGGAGGGCGAGAACTGGGTGCGTTTCGAGCTGCATCCCAACCAGGATGACAACAAGACCCGCATCGCCTGCGAGGCACGCGTCGTCGACAGCCGCCTGATCAAGAGCTCGAACGGGCAGGAACAGCGCCGCTATGTGATCCGCACATCGATCCGGATCGGGCTGCATGTCTGGCCGATCGAGTTGACGCTGACGCGGCGGGATGAGATGGGGTTCCGCATGCTGGTTGGTCGCACCGCCCTGAAGCCGGGTGCGCTGGTCAATCCGTCCAAATCCTTCCTCTGCACGACCGAGGCTTAGGCCCCGGCCGTTTTCGTGTTACCCCGACCATCCTGGCCGATGTATCCAAGCCG
>NZ_JADFAJ010000026.1 GCF_015665295.1 Maricaulis sp. | reverse complement strand
GTGAGACCCGGATCAAACAGGAAGACAATCCGCTCGAGATCCAGGCCACGGTCGCCTCCAATGATGGAGGCATCTTTGTGGTCGGCCACACCACGGCCTCGACCGATGGCCAGGTGCTCAAGGGCGAGCAGGACCTGGTCCTCGCCAAGTATGATTCCACCGGCAATCGCGTCTGGAGCCGGGTGCTCGGCGCGGCGGAAAGCGCCCAGGGCCTGACCATCGCAACGGACAGCGGCGGCAATGTCGTGGTTGCCGGCAAGGTCGAGGGCGGTCTGGGTGACAGTACCCGGATCGGAGGCAGCGACAGCATCGTCGTGAAATACTCCGCCAGCGGTGTCGAGCAATGGAACCAGCGCTTTGGCGGGACCAAGGACGATCAGGCCGGCACGGTTGCGATCGGCGATGACGGCACGGTCTATGTCGCCGGCAAGTCGGCCAGCGCCTTCGGCGGCGACGCCCATGAAGGCGGCGCGACCGATGGCTATATCCGTGCCATTGATGCGTCCGGCTCAACACTCTGGACACGCCGCGTCGGTTCGTCCGGCAACGAGACTGTCTCGGCCATCGCGATTGCCGAAGACGGCAATCTCGTGATCGCCAGCGAAGAGGATGGCCGCGCCGTCCTGCGCAAGTTTGACGTGTCCGACGATACCTCGGCGGCGATCTGGGAACAGGATTTCGGCGATCTCGACGACGGCCGAATTGGCGGCCTGGCGATCGATGCCACCGGCATCTATGTCACCGGTGCTGCGGGCAGCGGTTTCGCGCCGACCGCACCCGTTTCAGCCCATGCCGGCGGCGTGCGCGATGCCTTCGTGATGAAGCTGAGCGATGGCGGCACGCCGACCACAGATTTCCTGACCTTTGTCGGCTCGGACAAGGACGACGCTGCGGCCGGTGTCCAGGTTCACAATGGCAAGGTCTATATCGCCGGCAAGACGCTTGGCGGGATCAATGGCGATACGCTCAATGGTGAGCGCGACGCCTTTGCAGCCCAGCTTGACGGCACGACGGGTGCGCTGGACTGGTCGACGCAGATTTCCGGTCGCGGCGGTCTGGCCGAGGCCAAGGGCATCGCCCTGTCGACCACCGATGACAGCGTGCTCGACGCATTGGGCCTGCCGACCGGTGCGCTCACCTATTCCGACAGCCGCGTGGTCACCGACCGCAGCTCGGCCCGGGAAGACGATTTCTTCTACATTTCGGTGAATGGCGGCCGGCGCAAGAAAATCACCATCGATGCCGACGACACGATGCGATCGCTGACCTTCAAGATCAACGCCAAGCTGGTCCTCGACGGATCCGCCGATGTACGTCGTTCCAGCGATGGTGACATGTTGCGTATCAAGGCGGCGGAAGGCTCGACGATCGAGCTGTTTGCCGGCAGTGAAGGTCGTGACCTGCTCAAATCCCTCGGCATTTCGCCGGGAGCCATCGTCAACAAGGGCTCCCTGCTCGACAAGGACAACAAGACGACAGACGGGCCGCCGCTGTTCGCACTCGACCTGCCGGCCTCGATGTCGCTGAAGGAAATGGACTCGGCGGAGAAGGCGATGGAATCGATCCAGGACGCCTTGTCCAAGATCCAGCGCGCCTATCGCGAGCTGACCATGGACCCGGCGCTCAAGGAATTGCTGAAGGGCCCGCAGGCGGGCAAGAAGGGCGGCACGGTTCCGGCCTACTACAACGCCCAGCTGGCGAATTACCAGGCCGGCCTGGCGCGCCTGAATTCCGGTTCCGCCTCGGGCGGCCTCTATTTCTAGGCAGTTTTCACAAATTGCAGGACGAGAAGGCGGGGTGGTGTTTCGGCGCTGATCGTCCTGCCGTCCTCGATCGGCTCGTCCAGCTTGAGAAGCGACAGGCCCGCCGCCGCAGCAGCGGCAAGATAATCCGACACACCATGATAATAGGCCTCGACCCGGGCGGCACTGCCATCCGCGCGATCAAACCGGGCCTGGCTGCCGCGCAATTGACGGAAGGGGTGGAGCTCGGACAGGTAAAGCTGTCCGCCCGGTCGCAAGGCCCGTGCGGCGCGGATCAGTACGGGTCCCAGCTCGCGAACATGTTCGAGCACCAGATTTCCGACCACGATATCCGCCGCGCCAGCCTCGACCGGCCAGTCCTGCATGATGTCATGCTCGATGAAGCGGACATGCTCACCCAGCCCGCGTTCACGCGCCCGCGCCAGCATCTCCGGTGACAGGTCCATCGCCATGATTCTGGCCGCATGCCTTGCGAGATGGGCGGTGTTCTTGCCAGTTCCGGCACCAAGTTCGATGACGCAGGCGCCCGCCAGGGGCAGCCCGGCGGCCATCAGGCAAATGGCATCGAGATCGCGGGTGCGGTTTTCATTGCTGTCATAGACAGCGGCCCAGTCGCGATAGGCGGCAAGGGCGGGAATAGTCTCGGGCAGATCGGGTGGGGACATGGACATGGGCGGCTCCGTTGGCAGTGAGATGCCAGCCGGATGCCGCCTCGTAAATATCCGTCGTCTTTCCGGGGGGTCAGGCGGTGCGGTTGACCGCGATCGCGAAATTGCCACCGCGACCGGCCTGCTGGGCCGCGCCGGGACCATAGCCGCCGGAGGTCGAACGCTGGCGGGCGGCCTCGTCGGCAATCGCCTTGACGACGCCTTCAGTCACCGTCTTCAGGGCACCGACAATGCGGCCATTCTCGGCCAGGGATTCATGGAATTTCGTGGTCGCCTGGCGCAGCGCCGCCTTGATCGGGGCCGGGGCGCCGGCAAAACGGGTCGGCTCCTTGCGGGCGCGGGCGACTTCCGCGCGATAGATATTGGCAAGCTGGGACTTCTCGTCCTGCAGGCCGAGCGCATCCTGGGGGCGGCGGTCCTGGAACAGCCGCGTTTCCTCATTGATGAGGTCGGTCAGGCGATTGGTCAGCTTGAGCAGGCCTTCGGCCCGTTCGGCAGGATTGCCGGCAGCCAGTTCGGTCATGTCTTAAATCTCCCCGGTTTCCTGGTAGCGCAGGATTTCTGAAGTGAGGCGGTCGGCAAGGCCAAGTCCGCCGGACTGGGCCATGACCTTGGCGTATTCCTCGTGCAGCAGGCCGGTAAAGGCGCGCTCGCCCGACCCGCCGCCAAACGGATTTTCCTCGCCGGTCTGAGCGAACATCTGCTCGATCATCTGCGACAGGAAGAAGCTCTCGAAGTCCTCGGCAATGGCGCGGGCTTCGGTCTCGTTGCGTGCCCCTCCCAGTGTCGGCGCGCCCTGGGCGCGACCGGTGCCGGTTGCGTTGGCAAGCTGGAGGTCGAGGAAATTGTCCATTCTACAGGACCTCGATCTCGGCCTGCAGGGCGCCGGCAGCCTTGATGGCCTGCAGGATGGTGATCATGTCGCGCGGGCTGACACCCATTGCGTTGAGCCCGTCGACCAGCTGGCTCAGCGACACGCTCTCATCGAGCACGCCGAGTTGCATATTGTCTTCCGTGACCGACACATCGGTGCGCGGCAGGACCACGGTCTCACCCTGAGAGAAGGGGGCGGGCTGGCTGGCGACGGGATTCTCCGTGACCGTGATGGTCAGGTTGCCCTGGGCGATGGCGACGGTGGAGACGCGGACATTCTCGCCCATCACGATGGTGCCGGTATTCTCGTCGATGATGACGCGGGCCGGGATGTCGGCTTCGACACGCAGCTGCTCGACTTCGGCCAGGAGGTCGATCATGTCGCCGTCGAAATGGCCAGGGCGGGACAGGGTGACCGTGCTTGGATCGGTGGCGCGGGCGGCGCCCGGCCCGACAAAGGCGTTGATGGCGTCGGCCATGCGGCGCGCGGTTGTGAAATCCGGATTGCGCAGCGACAGGCGCAGGCTGGCACGATTGGCGAGCTCGGCCCACGGATCTGTGCCGGAGCCTTCAAACGGGTTCTCGACCAGGGCGCCGTTGGCGATCCGGCCGGATGTCGGCACGCCGCGGGTTATGCTGGCGCCGTCGCCGGCCGCTTCAAAACCACCAACCGCCAGCGAGCCCTGGGCAACGGCCCAGGCGCGGCTCTGGCTGTCAAACAGCGGGGTCGCGATCAGCACGCCACCCTGCAGGCTTGACGCGTCACCGATCGCCGAGACCGTGACGTCGATGCGGCTGCCCTGCGAGGAGAAGGCCGGCAGAGAGGCGGTCACCATCACCGCCGCGACATTGCGCGTGTTCAGGTTGGCGTCGCGGGTGTTGACGTTGAAGTGTTCCAGCATCGCGTTGAGCGACTGGTTGGTAAAGGCCGAGTTGCGCAGGCTGTCGCCCGACCCGTCCAGGCCGACCACCAGGCCGTAGCCGACGAGGTGGTTGTCGCGCACATCCTCGACATCGACCATGTCCTTGATACGCGAGGACGCCAGCGCGGGCGCAGCGAGGGACAGGGCGGCGAGAAGGGCGATGATCAGGCGCATTTTGCGGTCTCCGGAACGTGTTCGCGATTGACCTTGCCAGTGGCGTGCCAGTTTGACGGATATGGTTAATAAAATAAAACGCAGAAATACAAAGGCTTGGCGGGTAGGGTGGATCTCGCAGGGGCGGAAAATCCCGCCACCTGCAATCCCGGACCGGCAGTTTTTGCCGGTCGGGGCGGTCAGGTTAAGCCTCTGTTAATCGGCCCGGCCGCATCCATTGGACGTCATCACGAGGAAATGATTCCCGCCATGAAAGTCTCCGGACCCAGCTCGACCAGCTCCGTCTCCGCCGGCAAGCGCAAGACCACATCGCGCGCGTCAGGCGAGGGATTTTCGCTGGATACGCCGGCGAAATCCGCAGGCTCGATGACGGCCAGTTCGGTCTCCTCGGTGCAGTCGGTTGATGCAATCCTGGCGCTCCAGGGCGTCGAGGACTTCACCCATGCACGCAAGCGTGCCACCGAGCGTGCCTTTGACATGCTGGACATGCTCGACGAGCTCAAGATTGCCCTTCTGGAGGGCGGCCTGCCGCGCTCCAAACTGATCGCCCTGATGGACCTTTTGCAGACGCGTCGCGACGCCACCAATGATGCGCGGCTTGAAGCGGCGCTCGACGAGGTCGAGACACGCGCTGCGGTCGAACTGGCCAAGTTCAGCTAAACACCCGGCTTCGACACAAATCATTCAAGGTTTTTCGCTATTTGCTCCGCCTGAATGGTGTGGCAACAGCGTCTCCACATTGACTTGAGCGGCTCGGTGCATATTCTCCGGCCCGCTTTCTGGGGGGAGAGCGCTGTACCGCGTGGAGTTGAGTGGAAAGCGATGAGCGAAGCTGAACCGATCGAACTGCCCAAGGATTACTTTCCGTCGGAAGACGAGCCGTTCATGAATGACCGGCAAAAAGAATACTTCCGCAGGAAACTCAAAGCCTGGAAGGATGACATCCTTCGGGAAAGCCGTTCGACGATCACAAATCTCCAGGAAGACATGGGCGCGCTGCCGGATCTGGCTGATCGTGCCTCGACGGAAACCGATCGATCGCTGGAGCTTCGGGCACGCGATCGCCAGCGCAAGCTGATCTCCAAGATCGAAAAAGCCCTGCGTCGTATCGAGGAAGACGAGTACGGCTATTGCGACGAGACCGGCGAACCGATCTCGCTGGCCCGTCTCGATGCCCGCCCTGTCGCGACGCTGAGCCTGGAAGCCCAGGAGCGCCACGAGCGCAAGGAACGCGTCCACCGCGACGACTAGGCATCGGCCTTCCTGCCCCCGGTCAGCACACGCGCCCGGCTAATGTTGCGCGGTGATCGCTTCGCGAGCGTTGAAGACGGGGATCTCGTCACGTCTCGGATCGCCGGGCGGGTAGAGGACCGGGCCCAGATCCAGCGACTGATCGGGCGCCGGCACAATGCACGTACTGTATTGTCCCATGCCGCCGCCACATTGGGCGAGGCAGGCATTGAGGCGCCGATCGAGCTCTTCGCCGCCGCACATCAAGAGAAAATGACTGCCATAGCTTGACCAGAAGCCGCGCGCGTCCTGCCCCCATCGGGTGCGGGCAATTGAGGCGCCCGCCTGCAGCCGCGATTCAAGGGCCGTGATCTGGACCTGCAGCGCTTCGAGCCGGGCCGCTTCCGCTGCGCTCGCAAGGCCGGGATAGGCAGTGATGTGGATCAGGCCCCCGTCAGCTTCGCCGCTGGCGCGCTCGACATAGGCATCATTCTCCGGGTCGTAATAGATGTGGCGCGTATCGCGGGCAGCCCGGTTGCGCGCCGCGCGAAGCTGATCGCGCAGGCTGTCCAGCATGTCCCGCGCCTCGGTGTCGACACCCGCCGCATCTGACAATTCGCCACCATTCTCGAAATGCGTCCGGTCAAGCTCCGTGACCTGGTCGAGCGCGACGCGACGCTGGTGGTCGAGATAGGCGTCCAACCCGTATTGCAGCGTACATGTTGTCCGGCAGGTGGCGGCCATCGCCTCGCTGAAGGCGGCAGAGCCGGGCGGTGCGGTGGCAAATTGCGCGCCGAGCACCGGCATGCGCGAGCAGGCCATGATCGGCGTCTGGGCCAGGCTTTGGCACGCCTCGCGCCGGTCCGGTGTCAGCAGGCTGCAAATCCCGACATTGACGAGGCCGGCGCAGGACGGGTCCGGAGTGACACCCGCGAGAATGGCGTCCAGGTCCGGTGGCGAAGCTGATCCGGAATCCGGGCCGGAAGCATCGGGAGGCGCTTCGCATTGCGGGCGTGTCCAGTCGGCCGAAAGACGCAGTCCGATCCGCCGCAGCTCCCCCGTATTGTGTTCGAGGACTTCCAGGTCGAGCCGTGGCCGCCTGACCGGATCGGCCGGGTCGGGTCTCACCAGAATGCGGGGCGGATCGGCCGTGACCACCGGGTTAAACGCACAGCTGGCGCGGACACATTGGCCGAGCCCCGTGATGACAGCCATTGCCCGATCCGCCAGCTGGGCGGCGTAGTCACGCTGCAGGGTCCGGGCATGAACGCGGCGGAGGAATTGTTCAGCCTCGCTGCGTTCGCGATGGGCTTCGCGGCTCAGCCGGTCGGCTTCCGCCTGCCGGATTTCAAGTGCCGCCTGGCCAATCGCGCGGGCCGAACGACCGGCGATCGCGAGGGCATTGCCAACGAGCGGCGGCGGACTGCCGGGCGGGCTGGCCTGCAATTCGCTGATGATATTGGCGAGGTCGGACTTGAGATCGCCAAGCGAGAGCAGCTCGGCCTCGAGCGTCGCTGTGCCCGATTGCAGCCGGTCGCTGGCCCGGCGCCGGAAGGCTGTCATGTCGCCCAGCGCCGCCTCGGTGTCACGGATATGCTCGTCGAGTGAACTGGCCAGTTCGAGCGCCGACATGTTGTTGGCATTGCGCACGAAGTCATCGATATCGCCACTCAACAGGCTCAGCTGGATCACCGCGCTGGCGACATTGATGACCGCCGACTGCCAGTACAGGACTTCCTGCTCATAGGCCGCTTCCTCCTCCGCCTGCAGCGCTTCGCGATGCAAATTGGTCAGATGGGCCACGTCCAGCTGGTGCATGTGGTCGATCGCGGTCTCGAGTGCCCCGAAACGCATGTAGAGCTCGCCGGCTTGCTGGAAGGTCATATTGGCAGCGGCGCAGTCGAAGTCCGGGCAGTCGCTGGCCTGGCAGGACTGCGAGGCTGCAAGGGCCGCGTCCATCTGGGCGCCGATGGCGCGCATGTCGGCCAGATCGATGCTGATGAACAGGTCGCGATATTCGTCAAGCCGTGCCTGGAAGTCCTCTGATGTCGCGGCCACCGGCTGGGCGTGGACAGCAGGCCCTGCGAACAGCAGGACCAGTCCGATTGCGGAACGGGCAAGGGCGCGAAGTATCGCAGTTACGGGCATGCTGATCCTCCCCAGGTCAGGCGGGGAGCTTAGTCCGGCTTTTGTGCGGGCAGCAAATCGATTTCGGAACGCGCGGCTAGATAAACAGTAGCGCCGCGCTGGAGCCTATGATCCAGATTGCGGTCATCAGCTTCAGGCGAAGGCCGCCAAGGGCGTGGGCCAGGCGCCGCGCAAGGAAGCCGCCGACCGCGACGGCGGGGGCTGCAAAGACGAGCACCCCCCATTCCAGATGCCCGGCCTCGAAATGATAGAGACTGCCGGTCCAGACCGTAACGGCAGACACGATCACCGCCGTTGAGACACAGATATCGACCGGAAAGCGGCGCAGGAAGAGTGTCAGGGCCAGCAATTCCCCGATCCCGACCGAGAACAGCGCGGTCGCGGCGCCTCCGGCAAGCCCCATCAGCGGGATCAGGATCCGGTCCAGTCTTTCCAGCTCTTCGCGTTCGGCATGCGGGCCGCGCAGGAGGATGATCTGGACAATGAGGGCGCAGCCCAGCGCGATGGAGAACAGCTTGAACAGGAGGAAGGCGAGCTCGCCATCGATCCGCGCCAGGTATTGCGTGGCCAGCAGGGCGGGCAGGCCGGTGAGGAGCGACATCATGACGATCCGGCCGACCACCGGACGGTGCGCGATCTCGTCGGGTCTTACATCAGGGCGGTAATAGCGGTTGAGCCAGGTCAGCGCGCCGACACTCATGCCGAAGCACTGGATCGAGAAGCTCACGCCCACCGTCTGCAAGGGGGCGAGATCGAGCAGTCCGGTTTCGCGCAGGGCTGAAAAGACCGGCACGAAGACGACGCCGCCACCGACACCGGTTGAGTTGGCGACCAGCGCACCGGCCAGTCCGACAAAGCTGAGCGGCCACAATCCTGTCAGGGCCGGCCAGTCCCCGGCCGCGAGGTTGAGCACGCACAGATAGGCCAGGACCAGCAGACCGAGACAGATCAGGGTCAGCGTGCGGACGCGCAGGCGTGGCAGGAGGGAGGCGGCGGTCGACATTGCCCGAGACGTTAGCGGTCCCGGCGCGACCGGCAAGATGGCATGCGCAGAAAAAAAAGAGGGCCGTCACGCGCGTGGCGTAACGGCCCAGTGGTTCCCGATGGTGGCGGGGTTTCGTGTCCTAGAACGGCATCAGGATGTCATAGAGTTCCTGGCCGTAACGCGGGCGCTGGACGTCGGAGAGATGTCCGCGACCGCCGTAGGAAATGCGGGCTTCGGCGATTTGCGTGTGCGCGATCGTATTGTCGGATCCAATGTCCTGCGGCCGCGCAATGCCGGTGATGAGAAGTTCGCGCACCTCATTGTTCACGCGGACTTCCTGGCGGCCGGCGATCACCAGATTGCCATTCGGCAGGACCTGGGTGACGAGGGCGGCCACGGTCAGCGAGATGCTTTCGGTGCGGTTGACGGAGCCGGTCCCGGCGAGCGAGGAGGTCGAACCAAGGCTGGTCAGCGAGGACGGGTCGATGGCGTCGTTGAAGAAGCCGGTCAGGTCGGCACCCAGGAAATTGGTCAGGTCACTGTCCTCGGCCGAGGTACGGCTCCGGTTGGTGGTGTTGTTCAGCTGGGCGCTGTC
>NZ_JADFAJ010000042.1 GCF_015665295.1 Maricaulis sp. | reverse complement strand
CGGCGAATTCGGGGAGCCTGCTGTTCGGCCTTGGCGGCTTCGGCGGCTCTGGCGGCAACGCCGCAGCCATTTCCGGCGGTGTGACCGGCAATATCCGGACCGAAGGCGATGACGCATCGGCCTACTCCTACCAGAGTATCGGCGGCGGCGGCGGGCGCGGCGGTTTCAACGTCACGGGCAATATCGGTTTTTCGACAACGACCGGCGGGGTCGGCAGTCTCGGCGTCGGGATTGGCGGTTTCGGCGGTGGTGGCGGCAATGCCTCGACCGTTAACGCCTATCTGACCGGCAATGTCATCACGCTTGGCCGCGGCTCGCACGGCATCCTGATGCAGAGCCTGGGCGGCGGCGGTGGTCGCGGCGGCATGAATATCAATGGTGCCCTCTCACTGGCCGGCGGGTCAGCTGGGTCGCTGGCCTTCGGCATGGGCGGGTTTGGCGGCGGTGGCGGTTCGGCCTCCTCGGTTGCCGGCGTGCTGCAAGGCGACGTCACAACGCAGGGGGCAGGCTCGTTCGGGGCGCTTCTTCAAAGTCTTGGCGGCGGCGGCGGCAATGGCGGCCTGAATGTTAGTGGCGTTGTCTCCCTGACGTCGGCGCAAGCCTCGTCCGTCGCGATCGCGCTCGGTCTGGGCGGCTTTGGCGGCGATGGCGGTAGCGCCGGCAATGTTACCGGAAGCGTGACCGGTGATTATCACACCACCGGTGCGGATTCCGACGGCGTCATTGCGCAGAGCCTTGGTGGCGGCGGCGGCAGTGGCGGCCTGAATATCTCCGGCGGCTTGGCTCTTGGCCAAGGGTCAACCGGGACGGCGTCGGTCGGCATTGGCGGCTTCGGCGGTGGCGGCGGCAACTCTGGCGCGGTCATTCTGGCGCGTGTCGGCAATACCGTAACCGAGGGTGCCCTCTCCGACGGTGTTGTTGCGCAGAGCGTTGCCGGTGGTGGCGGTAATGGCGGCCTCAATATTTCCGGCGGCATCTCCGCGACCACGTCAGGCAATGCAGGTAGTTTCGGGTTCGGCATCGGCGGCTTCGGCGGCTTCGGCGGTACTGCAGGCAATGTTTCGGTCAATGTTTCGGGCAATGTCATCGCCACCGGTTTTGGCAGCGAGACCACAGGCGTGGTCACGGTCGGCGATGTGAATCTGGTGACTCGCCAACTCACCGACGGATCCCATGGCGTCCTGGCACAAAGTGTTGGTGGCGGCGGCGGAACCGGCGGACTTAATATCACCGGGGGTCTGTCGATCACACGCCCCGGTGCCGCATCCGTCACCAGTCGGGTCGCTTCGATCGGTATTGGCGGTTTCGGTGGTGCCGGCGGCGATGCGGGGAGCGTGGACCTCGTTCTGGTTGCGCCAGCTTTGGCTGGATCGCCTGCCGGATCCATCGGTCAGGTCAGCGCCTATGGCGACATGAAAACAGCCGTGACCGCCCAGTCGCTGGGCGGCGGTGGCGGTATTGGCGGTATCAATATTTCAGGTGGACTGGCGCTCAGTGGCCAACTCATCGCCGGAGTTGGCGGTTTTGGCGGCGCTGGTGGTGCATCCTCCCGCGTCAATGCCGATGTGACGGCCAATCTTTTTTCGTCTGGATTCCTCTCGCGTGGCTTCCTCGCTCAAAGCGTGGGCGGTGGCGGCGGCTATGGTGGCGTCAATATTTCCGGAGGGATACGCGGCAATTCAACGGGGACTGAGTCCTCGCTCGTCTTCGGTCTGGGCGGGTCTGGTGGCACTGGTAACCGCAGCGGCAATGTAACCGCGAGCCAGTTCGGCCAGGTCATGGTTGACGGTATGAGCTCCGCAGGCGTTGTTGCACAAAGCGTTGCTGGTGGCGGCGGAACCGGTGCTCTTAACGTTGCGACCGATATCAGCCTTGTCGCATCCGGCACCAATACGGCCCTCGGTGGCTATTCTGTTGCGATCGGTGTCGGTGGCGATGGCGGCGCTGGCGCGGATGCCGGCCATGTCCAGCTCGCGAGCGATGGCAATATCATCGTCAACGGTCAGTTCCGGACCAGCCCCCAGCCCGGTGAAGACACGCTCGAAGCGACGGCATGGAATGGGTATTCGAACGGAATTCTGGCGCAAAGTGTTGGCGGCGGCGGCGGCATGGCCGGCGTCAATGTCGCTGCCGCCCTCGCTCCGCTCAGCAATCCGGTTGCGATCGGTATTGGCGGCAGCGGTGGTAGCGGCGGAAATGCCGGCAGCGTGACCCTTGTCCGGGGCGACGTCACGCAGTCTGCCTCATCCCAGGTCGTCAGGACATTCGGCGAGCATTCGACCGGCGTCATCGCCCAGAGCATAGGCGGCGGTGGTGGCACTGCGGGCGTCAATGTCACCGCGGCCCTGAGCAACGTCTTTGGCTCAAGCGAAGACACGGTCGCTGCGCTGATCTCGGTTGGTGGTGATGGTGGTGGTGCCGGATCCGGCAATGTCGTGACTGTCCGTCACAACGGCAATATCGGTACGGACGGTAATTATAGTGGCGGTCTGCTCGCGCAGTCGGTCGGCGGCGGCGGTGGTAACGCCAACTTCAATATCGGTGGAGGTATCCTCTACCAGGCCTCCAGCATCAATCTCGCGGTCGGTGGTGCGCCAACGGCGGGCGGCAGCGGCAGTAACGTCGATGTCCACAATGTCGGGAACATTGTGACCTCGGGCGATCACGCCAATGGCCTGACGGCCCAGAGTCTGGGCGGCGGCGGCGGCAATACCGCGCTGTCCATGGCGGCGGGCCTCGCAGCGCGCAACGCGCTCAATGTGAGCATCGGACGTCGGGGCGGTGCCGGGGGCACGAGCGGCAATGTCGGCGTGATCGTCGATGGTTCCATCGAGACGACGGGCTACAAATCCTCCGGGATTGTCGCGCAATCAGTTGCAGGCGGTGGCGGCATCAGTGGCGTTACGGCTGTCGGGGCAACGGTTGCGACCGGGTCGGGATCGGACTCATCTTATTACTCCGCCAATCTCGCGATCGGCATTGAAGGCGGCGCGGGTGCCGTCGCCGGGAATGTCAACGTCGACGCGAGCGGCACAATCTCGACAAATGGTGCGGAGTCGCACGGAATTCATGCCCAGAGTGTCGGTGGCGGCGGCGGTATCGGTGGCGCGGCAGTCAATGTCGTCTTCCGCCAGTCCATGTCGGCAACCGTCGGTGTCGGCGGCAGCGGCGGTTCGGGGGCCACATCCGGAACCGTCCTGGTCAACTCGTCCGCTGATATCCGGACAATGCGGGAACGCTCTGTAGGCATTCTGGCGCAAAGCGTCGGTGGAGGCGGCGGATCAGGCGGTTTTGCAGCGACACTGGGAACGAACCTGATCCCGCAGGAAAACATCTCACCTTCCAATCCGGCCAACGCCTTCGCCGTCAATGTCGGCGGATCCGGCGGCACCGGCGCCGTTGGCAACCGCGTCGATGTGATCAATACCGGTTTGATCGCCACGCAAGGGACATTGTCGCACGGCATTCAGGCCCAGTCGGTGGGTGGCGGTGGCGGCGATGGCGGCATGGTTGCCAACATCCGCATGGATGCTATCGGCGGCAATACCCGCACCATGGACATCAATATCGGCGGGTCCGGTTCGACCGGTGGACGCGGCGGCTTTGTCGGCGTCACGAATAACAGTCTGATCTATACCACGGGCGAGGAAGCGGCCGGCATTACCGCCAACAGTATCGGCGGCGGTGGTGGCAATGCCGGTCTTCTGTTCGACCTCGTTCTCAGCCAAGCCAGTTCCAGCAATCCGAACAAGCGCTGGTTCGTGAACCTCGGCGGGACCGGCGGCACAGGTGGCTCCGGCGGCGATGTTGTCGTCAGCAATCTCGAGCCCGACAGCGTCATAGTCACAACGGGAACCCGGGGCTACGGCATCCTCGCCCAGTCCCTCGGTGGCGGCGGCGGCAATGGCAGCTCGATCGTTTCGCTGACCGGTATCGGCGCTGCAGACGGTGGCGGCAGTGCCGGGCTAAACCTTGGCGGCTCCGGAGATACGGGTGGCTTTGGCGGCAATGTCCGCGTGACCAATGGCGGCGTGATCGACACAGCCGGTGCTTTTGCGCACGGCATTCTGGCCCAGTCTGTCGGTGGCGGTGGCGGCAATGGCGGCCTCTCCATCGCGGCGAACAGTGCCATCAGTGCGGTACCGAATTCACCGCTCGTGTCCATTGGCGGCGTCGGTGGCAATGGTGGCGATGGCGGTGATGTAACCGTGATCAACGCGGGCAGCATCGTGACGCGCGGCAGTGACGCCCACGGCATCTGGGCCCAGTCGATCGGCGGCGGCGGCGGCAATGCCAATATGGGCTTCGCGCTCACGGGCGATGCCTCCTCGCTGGTCCTGTCGAACGCCGTTTCGGCAATTGTCGGCGCGACTGGCGGCGGCACTGGCGGCGCGGGCGGCGATGTTCTCGTCAATCATTCCGGTGACATCACCGTCCTCGGTGATCGTTCGCAGGCCATCAAGGCCGAGAGCATCAATGGGGGCGGCGGCACACTTGATCTCAGTTTCGAAGGGATCACCTCGCTGCCAGGCCGTCCGGCGGCTTTGGATTTCGTGCTCGGTCCGGCGGATCGCAACACGATTGATCCGCTCTACGTCGCACGCGTCGGCTCCGAGGGTGCCAATGGAATGGGCGGTGGTCAGGTAACGGTCATCACGACAGGTTCGGTGCAGGTTGGAGGCGGCCATGCGCCGGCTTCACTCGTCCAGTCAATTGGCGGCGGGGGTGGTCAAGCCAATTTGATCGCAACGCTCGCACCCTCACCGCCCCTGTCGAACACCGGATCATCCTATCTCGGACAGTCGGGCGGCACGGGCCTGGCCAGTGCGGCCGCGACGCCGATGGACACCGCCTTCCTGCTCGGGGCCATCGATGGAACCGACAATATTGGCGGCGACCTCTCGGCCGAGCATGCCGGCGACATCGTCACGCTCGGGGCAAATTCCCACGGCGTCATGATGCAGTCCATTGGTGGCGGTGGCGGCCGGATCCTGGTCGACATCTCAGGAGATGAGCGCGCAGCGCTGGGGCCGGTGGATTTCGCCCTCGGAAGCACCAATGGCACGAATGAGCGCGGTGGCGACATCGCTCGCCTCCAGACCGGTTTGATCGTGACCGCGGGCGACATGGCGACAGGCGCCCTGATCCAGTCGATCGGTGGTGGCGGCGGAACCGCGGATATCAATCTGGATATCGGTGACCAGTCCGTCCTGCGCGTGCGGCCTGTGCTCGGCAGTGACGGTGGCAGCTCCCTGGGCGGTGGCGATGTCAGCATCAGCTTCTCCGGTGGACTGGGCACCCTTGGCAATCAGGCTGTCGGCCTGACCATCCAGTCGATCGGCGCCGGTGGCGGCGATGTCCGGATAACCGGCAGTGACCGTGTGGGCGTCACACTTGGGGGCCTCAACGGGGCATCGGGCAGTGGTGGCCTGATCACGGTCGGCAATACCGGTATGATCCAGACCGAGGGCGTTCGCTCGCATGGCGCATTGCTGCAGTCGATCGGCGGCGGCGGGGGTATCGTGACGTCCGATGGCGTCGATATCCAGTACGGCGTCAATACGGATAATACCGGCGATGGCGGTGCAATCAGCTTCGCTCAAGCAGGCGATATCTACACGTCGGGCGCTGGCGCGATCGGCGCCATCCTGCAATCCCTTGGCGGTGGCGGCGGCTGGATTGACGGCGTGTTCGCCGGATCCGCCGGAGGGTCCGGAAGCGGGGCAGACCTTGCTGCGGTTCTTGATGGCGTGATCCTCACGACCGGCGACCGTGCGCTGGGCCTCTTGGCGCAGAGCGTCGGTGGCGGAAACGGCGATGGCGGGGCCATTACCCTGAACAGCGCCGGCGGCATCGGAACAGTCGGCTCCGGCGCACACGGCGTGCTCCTGCAGTCGATCGGCGGCGGCGGTGGCACGACCTTCGCAGCATCGACAGGCGCTTCCCTGCCGACAACCGGCAACGGCGATGGCGGGGTCATCGATTTCACCCAGTCCGGCAATGTGATCACCGAGGGCGATGGCTCCATCGGCCTCATCCTGCAATCGCTCGGCGGCGGTGGCGGTTGGGAAAATGGCACCTTTGCCGGCTCGACCGGCGCGACGGGCCATGGCGCGGACATCACAGTCGGCCTCGATGGCGTCATCGTCACCATCGGCAATGGATCAACCGGTCTGCTGGCGCAAAGCGTCGGCGGCCGGACCGGTAACGGCGGGGCTATCACCCTGGCCAGCAATGGCGGGATTTCCACCGCCGGTACGACAGCACATGGCGTCCTCCTGCAGTCGATTGGCGGCGGTGGTGGCGCATCCTTCGGCCCGCTGGCTGGCGGTGCGTCTTTCCTGACGGCCACCGGTAGCGGCAATGGCGGCGCGATCAGCTTTAACCAATCGGGTGATATCATCACCCGCGGCGCCGGCTCTATCGGCGCGGTCCTGCAATCGCTGGGCGGCGGTGGCGGTTGGGCTGACGGTGTCTTCGCCGGGTCTGCAGGCGGTGCCGGGCGCGGTGGAGCCATCGACTTCGCAATCGATGGAACCGTCTGGTCCGTGGCCGAAAACGCCTCGGGCGTGTTTGCCCAGAGCGCCGGACGCGATGGCGGCGGAGACATTACCGGTGATCTGATCGGTCTTGTGCGTGGCGGCAGCGGTACGGGGCGTGGCCTCTGGATCGATGGCGGGGCAGACAATGTCTTCATTACAAGAACCTCTCTGTCAGCCGTCTCGACTTGGGCTATTGAAGCCAGCTTCGGCAATGATGCCGTGATCAACACGGGTCTTGTGGCGGGCAACATGGACCTTGGCTCCGGGGTCAACTCCTTCGACAACCGGGCTAGGGCGATCTTCATCGCGTTTGACACGATTGATTTGCGCGATGCGACGCCTCAGACCCCGGGCGGCGTCCCGCTAGGCTCCAACGCTCTGGATCCGGCGATGTCGGCTGCGGTGCTTGACGATCCGGCCGGGATGGATAGCAAACACCCGGTCCAGTCGCGCCTGTCAGCGGCGGGGCTGCCGGGTGGCAAGAGTCCGGTCCAGGCTGAACTGTCGACAACCTCGCAGCCGGCACCGGTGGCACAGTCGGCGACGGATGTGTCCGGTGCCAAGCGCCCGGTCCAGGACGTTGCACCGGACTTCGGCTCGGCTGAGCCGGTTGCCGTCGCGGCCCTGTCGGGCAAGCCGGACGGTGTTCAGGTGATGGCGCTGCTGGATGAGGGCAATGTGCCGGCGCTGGCTGTGTCCGAACAGGCTGCCTTGGTGGCGTCTTCTGACCCGATCAATGCGGCAAGCTTCCGCAACTCGGGAAGCTTCCTGATGGGCCTGTCGGCATCGCCCTACCCGATCGATCTTCTCAACGGGGACACGTTCGGCGATCTCGACAACCAGGGCGATCCAACGACCAATATTTTTTACGGGGCCCGGGTCATCAACACGGTCGAACTGGATGGTCATTTCGAGCAGACGGCCGATGGCCATCTGGTGTTCGACGTGGCCTATGGTCCCTATGCCTCTGACCGGGTCAATGTGACCGGTTCGGCGGCGGTGGCCGGCACCGGTGATGTGACACTGACCTGGCTGGAGAATGATGATCCGGTGACGCTGTTCGCCACCGGTGAGGGTGGGATCGACAATGGCCTGACTATTCGTGACACGATGGCGGTCGACTTCTCGATCGCCGCCGATGCGGCGGGTGTCCACCTGCTGATCGAGACCGACTTTGGTCTGCCCAGCCTGAACCGCAATGGCCGGGCGCTGGGTGGTCATATGGACTCGGCGGTCCAGGCCGGCGGTTCGGCCGGGATCGGTCGCCTGCTGACGCTTCTGGGCAATATGCGGAGCGATCAGCTGGATGTGTATGAGGCGATCTTCGCGGAACTCAATCCCGAGCCCCACATGGCGGTCATGCATGGTCAGCTGACGGCGGCGAACAATTTTGCAGACGACCTGTTCAACTGTGGTTCTCCTGTCGCAGCGCGCGATGATCAATGTGTGTGGTCGCGCCTGGAGATGACCGAGGGCAGCCGCGATGCCACGGTTGAGGCGCTCAGTGTGGAGACCCAGTCCATGCGCTTTACCGGCGGGTTCGAGCGGCGCGTGGGCGATGACTGGTCGGTTGCGGCCGGTGTCAGCTACGAGACCACGGATCCGGTTCGCATCGACGGTCACCGGGCCCGCACCGAGAGCCAGGGCTTCTCGGTGGGTCTGGGTGTCGAGCGCAATCCGGCGACGGGTGCCTATTACGGGGCCGATGTGTCCGGTGGCTGGTCCTGGCATGAGACCGAGCGTTCGGTCACGGTCTTCGAGCTTGGTATGGGCGTATCAACACCGGAAACCGGTTATGCCCGGATCGGCGCTCATCTTGGCGAGAGCTTCCGGCATGGCAGCGTGTTTGCGCGGCCGCAAATCTCGGCCTCGCTGACGGCGCTGCGCCATGACGGGCTGGTCGAGGAGGGTCTGGACGGGCTTGGAGTCGAAGTTCGGTCCGACACGCAATGGGTTGGCGCGCTCAATCCGCAAATGACGCTGGGCCATATCTTCCGGGAGAGCGACGACATGATCGGCGTGGTCTCGCTGACCGGAGGCGTGCGGCTGAGCTCGACAGACCGGCTGGATTTGCCAATGCGCTTTGTCGGCTCCAACCCGTTGGCCGATCCGGCCCTGATTGGCAGTGCCCTGGATGAACTGGTCTACCAGGTCAGTGCCGATATCGAGATTGCAGGCGATGAACGCGTCGGGATGTCGATCGGCTACAGCTCCGAGTTCGGACGCGAGACCGATCGCCATCGCGCCGGTATCGACTTCCGCCTGCGCTTCTAGAGCCTGAATCGCGCAAGCGAAAACAACGGCCGCCCGAGGCAAATCCAGCCCCGATACCGAAGCGGGCGTCAGCGCGCATGTCATCGTCACCATCGATCAACAGCCCCGCCTCATTGAGGAGATCGGCGGCCTGATAGTCCCAGACGGCCCGCACGCTGGATGCCAGTTCCAGATAACTACCGTCATTGCGACGCTCCATCCAAACGACTTCCGGCCCTGCCGTGAACCGACCCAGCGTCAGGATCTGTCCGGGATTGCGATATTCAGGCTGTCGGTGTAGGCGCCCTGGGTTTCCTCAAAGTGGGTCAGGTTGGCCTGCGGACGGATCCGCCAGTTGCCCGTGCCGAACTCACCGGTGAGGTTGGCGCGCAGCATGTAGCGATCGGTTTCAGAAGCATCCTCGTAAGGCCCCAGCTCACGTCCCATATCTGCAAGGCAAGCTCTCATTTGGTGTAGGCCGTATGACCTTAGACCCTCGGGTCAGGGCCCGTCGGATGACCTCAGGCGATGTCTTGAAACAACGAAGCGGATTCCTGCTAATTCCGCTGAGCTGGCAGCGTTTCCGATAACAGGTCGCTTAATCTGATGGGGTGGACGGCCCCGACCAACGGCATCGCGATGTGCCATGCTTGAGCTGTTGGGAACCAGCACAAGGGAAGGAACCGTCCATCATGAATGTTACAACAATCGGCATTGATCTCGCC
>NZ_JADFAJ010000041.1 GCF_015665295.1 Maricaulis sp. | reverse complement strand
CCGGTTTGGTGGGGTTGACCACCATCAGACCCGGTGCGGCCGCCGACGGGACTCGCGGCACAACGATTGACCGCCCTGATCCCGTCGGCTTCGATTCGGGGGCTGGAAGGCAACCCGGGAAATCTCCCATCTTTTTGAAAAAGACTTGGCGGGATGCTTGTCGAAGCTACCGTTTAAAATCAGCGCTTTATCGGCTCCGGCCGGTATCCCGCACACCCTCTTCACCCAAACCGCCAGGCGAAAATGCCGTGGCGCGATCGGTGCTGTGCGGCGCCGGTCAGTTGTTCGTGATGGTGTCCGCAATCGCGTAGGAGAAGGCCTGGTCCAGTGGCAGGATGCCGGCGACATATTGCTCCACGAACACGCTTACCTCGGCGACCGTCGATCGGGGCACGAAGATGATGTCGTGGCGCCGGATCTGGGTATTGTCGGCGCCCTGGCGTGCGCGCAGGGCATCGTGCAGGTTGACCGTGCGCATCATCAGGCCGCCACCGGGCTGGCGGCGCAACACGACGACATCGCCGCGCGCTGCGGTGTTCCGGAACCCGCCGGCCATCAGGATGGCCTCCAGGGCGCCGACCGGGCCGGTCAGTTCGACCAGGCCGGGTGCGTTGACCTCGCCGCCGACAATGATGTTCTGTGGTCCAAGCGCCGAGCGGCGCACCTCGATGATCGGAGACACGAGGACATCGCGGGCATAGGCGTCGGCCAGTGTATTGGCGATTTCATAATCGGTCTTGTCGGCGACCATGACATTGCCCACGAGCGGCAGGGAAACGCGGCCATCCGGTCCGATCTCCGCAACGCGTGACAGCTCGGGTGCCGAATGGACCGTCACGTCGATACTGTCGCCGGGATAGAAGCGATAGGCCGGGTCGCTGTCCTGCCAGGCAGCAAAACGCGGCTGGCCCCAGTCGGCGGCAGCCGGTGTCGGCGATGAGCTCGCACAGGCGCTCACCGCGAGGGCGGCGGCGAGCAGGGCGGCGGCGCTGAGGCCATGTCGGATCGCGCGCATGAAATATCTTTCCGGTCGACTGTTCCGGCGCATTCTCGACGCGCCATGGATAACAAATTTTTAAGCGCGTGCAGCGTCTTATTGCGACATGACGCGCGCGTATCATGATAATGGCCCCGCTTACCCGGTGGCCACGGGACCGGTTCACCCCACGCGGGACGAACTCGACCTGTTTGACGTGATCGCGCTGGCCTGGTCGCAGAAGGGCTTTATTGCCTTGATTTTTGCGATGATTTTTGCGGTCGGCGCGGCCGCATCCCTGACCTTGCTGAAGCCATCCTACACCGCCGAGACGCGTCTCCTCGTGCTGCTCGATTCGAATCCGACACCGACGGCAGCCGGTGTCGGCGATGCATTCATGCTTGACCAGGTCATGCAGTCGGAAAGCGAATTGCTGAGCTCCGACGCCGTGCGCCGTCTCGCCCTGGAGACCCTGGGGGCGGATGTCGTACTGGGCGAGCAGGTCGGACTGAATGCCGACGGGCTGGCGCTGCGCGCGCTGCGGACCGGCTTTGAACTGGGCCGCGAGCCGAATTCCTCGGCCATCAATGCCAGCTTCAAATCACCCTCGGCGGAACGCTCAGCGCTGATTCTCAACACGATCGTCGATGCCTATCTGGCTTATCGCGAACAGGTATTGTTCGAGACCGGTTTCAGCGGACTGGAAGTGCGGCGCGAGCAGGCCGATGCGGCGGTGTCACAGGCGAGGGCAGAACTGGACCAATTCCTGCGCACCCATGACCTCGCCAATTTCGAGGCCGAGCGTCTGACGGCCGAAAATCTCGTCGGTAACCTGTCCGACCGGGTCAGCCAGGCCCAGGCCGAGCGTGATTCCGCCCTGGCTGGTGCCTCCGCCTTGCGCGAGCGTCTGTTCCAGATACCCGAGAGCATCGAGCTTTATGTCGAAAATGGCGTATCCGGCGTGCTGCTCGACCGCCGTGCCGAGCGGGCCAGCCTGTTGTCGCGCTATCAGCCAACCGCGCCCGCGGTCCAGGCTGTCGAGCGCGAGATCGCCGCCATTGAAAGCTTTATCCAGTCCGGCGCGGCCGAAGGCGAGGGCCAGCGTCGCACCGGCGCCAATCCGGTCCGCCAGACACTGGAATCGGACCTCGCCACCCGCGAGGCCAATGCCCAGGCCCAGGCGTCGCTCGCCGCCGCGCTGGCCGTCCAGGCGCGTGACAACCGCAATCTGGTCAATCGCCTGCGCCAGCTTGAGCCGGAGTACACCCGGCTCGCCCAGAACATTGCGGCGGCCGAAGAAGCCGCCGGCTCGGTTGCGGCGCTGGAAGCGGCGGCCTCGGCCCGTCGTTCTCCCAGCTTGGGCGCGGCCGATGCGGTTCGCCTGATTGATCGGGCCACGCCGCCGATGGAGGGCAGCTCGATGAAGAAGCTCGGCCTGATCGGCGCCCTTGTGCTGGCAGCGGGTATTGCACTGTTTGCCGGACTGCTTCGCGGTTACTGGCTGACCTATATTCGTGCTGGCGCCTTGCCTCGCCCGCGACCCATTGCGCCGGGCCAGGCCGCACCGGCCGCTGCCGCGCAACCGCAACCGGTCGCGGCCAATGATCCGTTCGACGGGTTGCCCATTCTCGCGCGTGTTGCCGATCGTTCGCTGTAAGCGCAGCGTTAACCTCGTTCCTTTCATTCTGGATCCTACCGAATCGCGCAGGGCATGCCCGTGTCATGAATCTCACCGCTGACCTCTCCCAGCTGATCGACGAACTCGAGCCGATTGCCCGTCCGGGCGGTCAGGGCCGTGTCCTCATGGTGATGGGGGCAAGTCGCGGTGCCGGGGCGTCCACGGTTGCCCGTGAACTGGCCCGTCTCGCCGCGCGCCGCTCAACGCGCGGTGTCTGGCTGTATGATCTCGACTTCAATGCCAATGCCCAGGCCGAGGCGGCCCATGTTCAGGGCCAGGCGTATGATGCCGGTTTCGGGCGTGACCCCTTCTGGTCGCTGACCACGCATGACGGCGCGAAGGCCCGGATAATTGCGCGCCAATCCGCCGTTCCGAACCTGTTCGTCACCGAACTCCAGGCCCGTCCGGGTGTCGTCCGCCAGGCCGGGCTGCGGGCCGCGCCGGACTACTGGTCTGCGGTGCGCGGTGCCATCGACCTCGCCGTAATTGATGCACCGGGCAATTCGCGAGCACCGCTCTCGCTCGCAGCCGATGCCGATGGCGTTATCCTGGTTGCCGATGCCCGCCTGAGCCGGGTGGACGGGATTCAGGCTCGCCGCTCTGCCATCGAGGCGCGGGGCGGGGTGGTCGCCGGCCTCATTCTCAATCGCATGCGGAGCGGTGTGCGGAGCGCAGCATGAGCCTCGCTGCAGCAAACGATCCCGCCTTCCTGGCCGCCTGGCGCCAGGCACCGGCACTTAAATTCAGCGGCCTGATCGAAGGTGGTCTGGCCCTCGTCTGCCTGTTCCTGTTTTCGCAGGGTCTGATCGGTCCGCTCCTTGCCGACCCGACGGACCCCGACAGCTCGGTCGTCCTGCGTCTGATCTGGCTGCCGGTCTATGGCCTCACCCTGCTGCTTGCCCTGACCCGTCCCGGTGCCATGGCCAGAACAATGACCGGCAACTGGCTGCTGCTGGCGCTGGTCCTGCTGACCGCGGTCTCGGTGATCTGGTCGGTCGCGCCGGACACGACCTTGCGGCGCGCCATTGCACTCATCATGACAACCTTTTTCGGCTTCTGGATGGCGGCACGCTGGTCCTGGCGCGCGCTCATCCTGCTCACCGCAACGACCTTTGTCGGTCTCGCAATCCTGTCGACCGCAATGGCCCTGGGCATGCCGTCACTGGGGGTTGATCACGAGGTTCATGCCGGCGCCTGGAAGGGCGTCTGGTGGGAGAAGAACACGCTGGGCGCCATGATGGCCTGGGGTGCGGTGGCCTGTTTCGCGGCCCTGAATGTCGATCCGCGGCGGCGCTGGATCTGGATGGCGGGGGCCGTGCTGTGCTGTGCCCTGGTGTTGTTGTCGACCTCAAAGACCGCCTTGCTGGCCCTGTTGCTGGGGCTTGGCGGAGCGGTGGGGATCGCCCTGTGCCGGCGCGGCTTCGGTTTTGCCGCGCTGATGTTGTTCCTTGCGCTGACCGGGGCCGCTGGCGGGGCGCTCGTGCTGCTCGTGGCACCGGTTGAGTTTCTCGAACTGCTTGGCCGCGATGCCACACTGACCGGTCGGACCGACATCTGGGGGATCCTGTCGCGCCAGGTCGTTGAGGTGCCCTGGACCGGCTATGGCTATATGGCTTTCTGGGCCAATGAGACCGGTCCCGTCTTCTGGGTTCGGCAGGGCACGGACTGGCCGGTTCCGACGGCCCACAATGGCTGGATCGAGACCGCCCTCGCGATCGGTATTCCGGGTGCCGCGATGATGGCCCTGGTGCTCGGTCGCGCCCTGATGCGCGCGGCGGGCCGTCTCTTCCGGGGACCGGAGACCTATTGGACGCTGACCTTCCTGGCCATGCTCGGCCTGGTCAGCATCTCGGAGTCCAACCTGTTGCAGCAAAACTCGATTGGCTGGGTCCTGCTGGTCGCAACGGCGGCCAAGCTGGCGGATAAGCGCACGGGCTGATCAGGCCTGTCCCGTGCTGTCCACCGGCGCGGCCTCGCCATAGAAGCGTGGCTCGAAGGCTTCAACCCAGAACAGTTTTCCCGCGCCCTGGACCGAACGGTCCAGCCAGCCGGCGGCGGATCCGTGACGGATGAGGGCTGTCACGGCCGCAAGGGCGCCGTAACACAGCATCTGGCCCAGACCGATGATCATCCAGAATGCAATCCCGGCCTGGCGACGGGGCCGGGCATTGGCTGCCGATTGCGTGGCCCCCTGGCCGAAGGCGAAGCTGCGGGCGAGCAGGTAGCGCCAGCGCGTCCGGCGGGGCTCGACGGTTTCCACGGCGTGCGCCCTGGCCGACCAGCCGAAACGCGCACCCTGACGTTTGAGTTCGGCAAAGAAGAGATCATCCTCGCCGCCGCTGACATTCATGCGGGGATCAAAGGGCGTGTCGCCGAGTATGAAGGCACTGCGATCGACCAGGGAATTGCCGCACCCGAACGGCGCGTCGAGGCGGTGATCTGTCGATTGGCCGGGGCGTGAATAGAGACGCTGTGCGAGACCGCCGCGCACCCCTCCGGGCGCATCGAGCGCTTCTCCGCGCAGCGGACCGAAAACAACATCGGCCGGCAGCGTCGCGGCGCTTTCCATCAGGGCTTCCAGCCAGACGGCCGAGGCAATCTCGTCATCATCGAGAAAGGCGATGTAACGGCCAGTTGCCGCTTCCCACCCGGCGTTGCGGGCATTGGCGACACCGGCGCGCGCTTCATGGACATAGACGACCTTGCAGCGGGCCACGGCCCTTGCATTGGCGACGCCCCGGGCGGCGGATCCGGCGGGGTCATTGTCGACCACGATGATCTCGTCCGGCTGCCGGCTTTGTGCCATCAGGCTGGCGAGAGCTGCGCGCAAGCCTTCCGGGCGCCGGAAGGTCGGCAGGATGACCGAGACACTCATGCGGTGCGTTCCATCTGGCGCACGGCATCACGCATGGTGAGCACTTCGGCGCCGCTATCGACGATTGCGTCACAGACACGATCCAGCTGCTCCGGTGTGCAGCCCCATTGCGTCGGGTCGTCCTGGACGTCGTGGGCGTAGTAGATCAACCAGCCGGGATGGCGTGACAGGCTGGTCGCAGCCTCGATGGCACGCGCAATGCCCGCTTCGCCGCCATCGATCGGGACCGATTTGAGCAGGTTGCGGTCAGCGCCGCCGCGATTGATGTCGGCGTGGACACCGCGCAGATTGCTGAATCGCTCGGACAGGGCCCGTTTGGCCGCCGGTGTTGCCTCGCCATAGGGGAAGGCGAAACTGTCCAGCTCGCGCTCCAGCCCCATCGCCTTGAGGGCCCGCTCATTGCGGGCAATGTCAGCAAGGAAGGCGGCGGTGCCGACCTGGCTGGCGTCGAGATGGCTGTAGGTGTGACAGGCGATTTCATGACCGGTGGCCGCAAGGCGCTGCAGGTCGCCACAATCGAACATCGCACCGTGATGGGTGACGTCACCGGCATAGCCGGCCGAGGCGTAAAACGTGCCGGTCCAGCCATGTCGTTCCAGCGCTCTTGCACCCGCGCAGGCGGCGGATTTCGGGAAGTCGTCGAAGGTGATCGTGACAATGGCCCGCTCCGATGGCAGGCGCAGCGGCTGGCGTGCCGCAAAGCGGGCCCAGCGGCGGTTGAGGCCGGCCAGAAGTCCTGAAGCCGGTGTATAGGGTGCGTTCATTACAGGACCTCCGACGTCCAGCTGGCACGCCACAGTTTCAGCGCCAGCGTGCGGATGCGCAGCGGCAGGTGTTCATTGCGGCAGAGGCGGGCCCACAGCCCGCGCAGAAGATGCTGGCCGGGCACATGCTTGAGCAGGCGTGCAGCGCGCGCGCCGGGCAGGTCGGCCAGTTCAGGATGGCGCTCGAGAAGTCGTCTGAAATTGACCGCGCCGGCGCGGAATTTTTCGAGCAGGTCGCCTGCCGGCTGCAGCCCGCCATGCCAGGCCGGATTGTCGATATGGGTCAGCCGGAACCGTTTTGCTGCGGTGACCGCCCAGTCGACATCCTCCCAACCCCAGCCGGCGAAACCGTCATCATAGGGGCAAGCCTGCATCACATCGGCGCGGACCAGAAGATTGGACGCGCAAAATGCGGTGGCGCCGATCGCGCTGCGGGTCGCGGCATCATGCTGGTCGCCGGCCCGGGACAGGGCGGCGTGCAGCCGGTGCGCGGCATTGTCCGGTTCGCGGGTCTGATAGCCGCCGAAGACGGCGTCGGCATCACCGGCGTCCATGGCCTCACGGTAGCGATCAAGGAAGGTCGTATCAGCCGGTGTCATGTCGGCGTCGAGATAGAGCAGCCAGGGCGCGCGGGCCTGTTCGGCCAGGATGTTGCGCCCGATTGCCCGGCCGCGATTGCGGGCGCTGGTAAGCAGCCGAATTGGCAGATCGAAATGGTCGATGTGGGCACAGACGGCCTGGTTGAGCGCTTCATCCGGCTCGCCATCATCGAACAGGACGATCTCGAAATCGCCGGGCCTTCGGGCGAGCGGGCCGAGCGCATTGATCAGCGGAATCGGATTGTCGCGATAGAAGGGGACCAGGATGGAAAGCGCCGGCGCGTGCGTCAGCTGGCCCGCCGCATTGGCGTGCTCGCGCGTCGGGATTTCAGTCATCACGGTCATGTCTAGGCCCTCGCCGGACGGAATAGAAGGCGCGCATCACGCAGCCAGGTCCGGCAGCCGGCAATATCGAGGCAATAGGCTGAAATCACGTAAACAAGTCCGCCAGCGCCGGCCTTGAACATCAGATCCAGCCAGGCCGTGCCCGGCGTCGGCAGTGCGAACACGGCGGCGGCCATGATCGCTGTTGCCGCGCCGGCCTTGATCCAGTCGGTCCAGGGCAGGGGCAGGACGAAGTGACGCCGGCCGAGCACGGCGCAGACGGTGAGCGCGAGGGCATAGGCGATCACGGTCGCCATGGCCGCTCCGGCAATCCCGAACATCGGGATGAAGAGGAGGTTCAGAGCGAGATTGATCGCGGCCGAAACGGCCATGATGGCCGCCATGACGCCGGTCTTGCGGGTGAGCGTGAAAGCCTCGTGGAAATAATAGGTCATCATCCCCTTCATCAGGCCCGACAGGGCAATCCAGGGCAGGATGGAGGCCGCTTCGGCGCGCACGGATTCGCCAATGATCAGCGTGGTCAGCGGTCCGGCGACGAGGGCGAGCCCGGCGGCGGCAGGAAAGCAGATCATGCCCATCAGCGCGGCGGCGCGTCCGGCCATGGCCTGGGCCGCAGCGGTCCCGTCTTTTTCAAAGGCCTTGATGGTCAGCGGCCAGACAGCCGCACCAAACCAGATGAAAATCACGTCGAGCAGACGGTCCGCCAGGCCATAGCCGGCCGCATACATGCCGACAGCGCCCTGGCTGAGCAGGGCGGCGATCAGGAAACGGTCGCCGACCGACAGCAGGTGCTCAAAGATCAGCGACATCGAGAGCGGTGCACCATAGCGCGCAAAACTGATGGCCCGGACCCGCTGACGGCGGCCCCGCGCAGCGCGCTTCAGCATCACCGGCAGGTCGAAGACCAGCATGGCCAGCGCGGCCACTGCGGTACCGACAAACACGCCGGCGGCGCCGAGGTCGGTGGTCAGGATGACCCCGATTCCGACCAGGAAGCCGATCATCAGATAGCTGGCCTCGAGCGCCGAGTAGCGCGCGACGTCGCCGCTTGCCCGATGCGTTTCCATGCCGATCTGCAGCAGGGCGCGCAGCAGCAGCGAGACGACGGCGAAGCTCAGGGCTGCCTGCAGCTTGGGATCAATCGGCAGGATGTGCACACCCAGGACAAGCAGGGCGCCCGCAACGACCGCGATGACCAGATAGAGACCATAGGCGGTGGCCAGGTGATCGCGCAGGCGTCCGCGTTGTTCGGCCCGCGCATGGAAGCGGGCGACCGCCGCCTCAAGCCAGGTGAAAGTGAGGATGTGGGCCAGGGAAAGTGTCGCGATTGCAATGGCATACTGGCCGTAGACATCGGCAGGCATGATCCGGGTGAAGACGGCTACCCCGCCAAATCCGACCAGGACCTGCGCCAATTGCACGGGCAGATAGCCCAAGAGATGTCGTCCAAGCATGAAACGCTCCGCTCGCCTGAGAAGGGAAGCTTGCAAGAGCGGTGCCGCTTTGCGGGCGAGGACATACCCGTTCACGGCCTGCTAAGGCGTTGCCCGTAATCTGCTATTTGTGACGGGGAAAGCGGTCCGGACGATGCAGGTCGATCTGAAAAAGCCGAGCGAGCTGACAGGCGCGGAGCAGGGCGCCTGGCGGGCTTTCGTGGCCGCCGAACCCACGCTTGCCAGCCCCTATTTTGCCCTTGAATTTGCCGAGTGCTGCGAAGAGGCCCGCGACGATACGCGCGTGCTTGTCGTGCGCGAACAGGGCGCACTCACCGGCTTTTTGCCGATCCAGACCGGCCGGTCCGGCTTCGCGCGCGGGCTGGCCGGACCGCTGGGTGATGTGCAGGGCGTGATCGCGCCGCGCGATCGGCGAGCTGCTCCGGGCACATGGCTTGCGGCCGCAGGCATTCCCGTTTTCAGCTTCCATGGCGCGCTGGCGAGTCAGGCCGGTTTCCGTGATGTCGCGACGGCGCAACCGGACGGGTCCTGGGTGATTGATGTGACCGAGGGGTTCGATGCCTGGCTCGCCAGCCGCAGATCCGTCAACGCCAAGGCCATGCGCAATATCGCGACCCGCCTGCGCCGCCTCGAAGAGGTCGATGGCGGCCATTCCTTCGTGATGGCGGACTACCGGCCGGACATCTTCGAAGCGATGGTGCAACTGAAGCGGGACCAGTACCGCCGCACTGGCGTTTTTGATGTCTTTTCCGTGGGTTGGACCGTGCGCCTGCTCAAGGCGATCCTGCGCCGCCAGTCCGATCAGTTCTCCGGTGTCTGTTCCAGCCTGCAGGTCGGGGATGATATTGTTGCCGTCC
>NZ_JADFAJ010000017.1 GCF_015665295.1 Maricaulis sp. | reverse complement strand
ACAGCACACTGTCCAGCGTCAGCGTGTCATTCGTGTCGACATCGCTCACAACCGACAGGACGTTCAGGCCGATATAGCCCTGGTTCTGCTCAACAACACCCGCATCCAGCGCGATAGCGACCGGCGCATCATTCGCACCATTGACGACCAGGGTCAGCGTGTTGGTCACGCTCGCACCGAAGTCATCGACCACGTTGAAGGTCAGCGTGACCGTCTCGCTCTCGCCTTCGGCCAGGTCCGTGAACTGGTTCGGATCAAGCGAGAACGCACCCGTCGATCCATCCAGCGTGTACTGAACCGTCCGGTCACCATTGCTCGACGCGATCTGGGCGTCGGTGATGGTGAAGCCGGCCGAGTTGCTGGCGTCCAGGAAGCCGCCATTGTCGATGTCATAGACATAGCCGCCGGAGATCAGGTTGAACGCGAAGCCGCCATCATCTTCGCTGATCTCGTTGAAGATCTCGAAGGTGATCGGCGCGTCATTACGGCCTTCGGCGACGAAGGTCACCGTGTTCTCGACCGTTCCGCCGAACGCGTCCGAGACAAGATAGGTGATTGTCACCGTCTCCTGCTCGCCCTCGGCCAGGTCATTGAAGTAGCCCGTGTCGACGATGATGTCGTTGCTGTCGATGAAGTAGTCGAAGGTCCGGTCCGGGTTGGACGTCTCAACCGACAGCACACTGTCCAGCGTCAGCGTGTCATTCGTGTCGACATCGCTCACAACCGACAGGACGTTCAGGCCGATATAGCCCTGGTTCTGCTCAACAACACCCGCATCCAGCGCGATAGCGACCGGCGCGTCATTGGTGCCAACAATGTTGATTGTGACAACCTGCTCCGCGCGCCCGCCGCGCCCGTCATCAATGGCGACCGTATAGGTCTGGGTGAAGACTTCACCCTCGCCCAAAGCGTCGAGCTGGTTGGGGTCGATATAGAAATCCCAGGCGACCTGGCCAGCACCATCTCCAAAGGAGTCATCCGTCAGATAGGCGTAGAAATCTCCCATCTGATCACCTTCATTGGAGAAGAACTCCACAAAGTGACCATCAAAATTATCGACATCACCGAACTCGATCGTACCAGATGCATCCGACACTGCCGGCGGTCCATCGGGCGCATCCACGACATCAGCACTGTCAACTGCGCTGGTGATTTCCACGGCGTCATTGGTGCCGAAGATACGGACATTGACCAGCTGCTGGGTCACGCCGCCATTGCCGTCATCCAGCGTGACGATATAGCGCTGAAGCAGGCGCTGACCTTCCGACAGGAACTGGACATCCGCCGGATCCACCGCGAACGACCAGGCGATCTGACCTTCGCCATCACCGGTCGAGGCATCCAGAACCGACGCTTCGAATGAACCGTAATAGCCCTCGTCCACCGGCGTGAAGGAGACAATATGGCTATCGCTCAGGTCAATGTCGGAGAATTCGAGAATGCCGGACGCTTCCGAGATCTGGTCCTCGACCGTATCGCCCAGCGCGAAGCTTGTATTGATGACCGGCGCGTCATTGCTGCCGGTAATCGTGATTTCGACGTCCTGCGTCGCCTGGCCGCCCTGACCATCATCAATCGTGATGGTGTAGCTCTGCGTCAGTGTTTCGCCTTCGCCCAGATACTGGACCGCCGGATTGCCGACCGCGAAGGTCCATGTGACCTCGCCGGAACCGTCACCCGTCGAGGCATCCGACACAATGGCGGTCAGCTCGCCCAGATAATCGGCGCCATTGGCCGCTACGGACACCGCATGGGCATCGGACAGGTCGACATCATCGAAGGTGATCGTACCACTGTCAGTCAGATCGCCATTGGATGCGCTATCGACGCTCAGTTGCAGCGTGTAGTCACCGAAGGACTGCGCACCATCATAATTGGTGACAACAATCGTGTACTCGCCATCCGAAGGCGCGGTGAACTGAAGATAGGAATCCTGCGTGAAGATCGAGCCCGCTCCACCCGAGGCCAGAACCGCATCGTCATTGCTGTTGAGCAGATTGCCTTCTGAATCATAGATATAGATCAGCGCGTCCAGACCGAATCCGGCCGGATACCCCGGCGTCTGGACATTCGGGTCGCCAAGGCCGGCCGCAAAGTCGATATCCAGCGTGACAATCTCGCCGGCCGTCAGCGAAATCGCATAACTGTCCTGCTCGCCCGCCGCTGACACAGAGCCTTCAATCGTGATCGAGGGAAGGGCCTCATTGCCAAGATTTTCGTTCGGCGCAATCCGAAGGTCGCCCCGGTCGATGAGCTGGACCTCGCCCTGCACACCTTCCTGAATGACCGGCGTCGCGTCGGCCGCCTCACCTTCAAAGACCAGATCGTCTTCAGTCACACCGCCACTGGAAACCGCCGACGTCACAACAGGCGCATCATTCGCACCCGTAATCGTGATCGTGACGGTAGCCGTATTGGTGGCACCGTTCGCGTAAGTCACCTGATAATCAAAGCTTACGGTCGCGGTTTCACCCGCCGCGAGGCTTTCGAACGCTCCAGCCGGGTCATAGGAGTAGGTGCCATCATCATTGAAGACGAGAACGCCCTCTGCAGGTTCGGTACCTGCCACCACAGCGACGCCGGTAACATCCGCATTGCCAAGGTCATTGTCGAGGACCGAGACGAATGCCGTTGCCCCGGCATCCTCACCAATGCTGGCCGCGTCATCGATTGTCGCATGAACATTGACACTTTCGAACTCACTTGCTGTCAGCCCGAAGCTTGAGAAGGTGAAGGCATTGCTATTGGCCTCACCCGTGGACGCATTGGTATTGGCAGCGATAAATTGACGATAGGCCTCAATCTCGTCCGCCGCGGCAGCGTATTCCTCTCCGGTCAGGAAGAGCGACAGCTCATCAATCCCGTCACCGCCCACATAGCGGTCAGTCGCGCCAACATTCTCCGCCGCCGTGTACGCGGCCACATCATTCCCGATACCAGCATGGACCTGGTCGTCACCGGCGCCGCCGTCGAGGTAGTCATCAAAGCTCCCGGTGTCGCCCGAACCCGAGCCCTTGCCGGAGCCCGAACCTTTGCCCGACCCCTTGCCCGAGCCTTTGCCCGAGCCTTTGCCTGAACCCGAGCCCGCACTGACAACCGAGTCTCCCCAAAGCACGTCATCGCCCGTGCCGCCGAGAAGCGTATCATTCCCCTGGCCACCGACCATGAGGTCGTCGCCCGCGCCACCGTCGAGATAATCGTCAAAGGAAACCGGCGCACCAGAGCCGGACCCGCCGCTGCCACTGCCCTTGATGCTGTCGCCATACATGGCGTCATTGCCGTCACCACCGAACAGCGTGTCAGCACCGCTGTCGCCGACCATTTCGTCATTGCCGAGGCCACCGGTCAGATAGTCATCGCCCTGACCACCATCAATTTCATCATGGCCTGCGCCACCATCAATGATGTCGTTATCCTTGCCACCATCGATCTCGTCATCGCCAGCGCCACCATCGATGACGTCGTCCCCCGCACCACCCTTGATTTTGTCGTCACCGCCGAGACCGAAGATCGTGTCATGGCCGTTCTTGCCATCAATTTTGTCGTCACGCTCCGTACCCGTGAGCGTATCGTCGTTCTTGCCGCCTTTGATGGATTTCGCCATGTCAGTCTCCAATTCGGGGCCATACTCGGCCCACGGATTCCCAAGTCACCCAAGACCCCTCCGTCGTCGGATCGGGCAGTCTTGGCGATCGGTTTCACGATGATTTTTGGATTGCCGAAGAAGTCGGCATCCCCCCAGAAGTTTGACGTTAGTCTGTATTTTGAAACCAAATCAACCGGACTCTCCTAAGGGGAGTATGTTCAGCTTCGAATTATCCGGCATGAGGAATTGTCGGCTCCAAGCGTGTTCTGTTAACGCGGACAGGGCTTCCCCACGCCCGATACGCTCGCTAAACCGCTGACGCATAAAATTATTTAGAAGCACCGAAGAAAACCGGAGCGTTCACACTTTGCACGCACCACCTCACGCTACCGGCAGCCGTCCCACTTGAAGATCGAATTGCGAGAATGGTTTCGTCGAGCCAAAGCGCCGCAGTTTGGAAACCCCGACTGGCCCACGATGGGGTTCTGCCATGTGTGGACGGCCCCTTTTCTGCAAGATCTGATTGGAGTGATTTTTGGTGTCTTCAGACGAAACCGGATCGGTCTCGAAGGGCCGGGTTTTATCCTAGTATCAGTCCGCGAGTTGACGCCATTCAGCCAGGGCTGCGGATCGGTTCTGCTTGAATGTTTCTCTGTGGTTTAGGTGAGGTTCGTGGCTAAAGCGGGTGTGGACCGATGGCCGAGCTGAGATGAATTTCCGAAGCGTCTTGAATAACTGTACCTGTCCCAATTGGTTCGCAGCCGCAAGGTGGTCGGCTGGGCGGTGGCCAGTCATCTGCGTGCCAACCTGGCGCTGGAGGCGTTCGAGATGGCGCTGGCGCGGCGCGACATGGTGGCCGGCGAACTGGTGCACCACTCCGATCGCGGCGTGCAATAGGTCTGCGGCGACTATATCGGGCGACTGCAGCGTGCCGGCATCCAGCCCTCGATGAGCCGGCCCGGCTGCCCCTATGACAATGCGATGGCGGAAAGCGTCATGAAAACGCTCAAGCGCGAGGAGGTCTAAGCCGCCGATTATCGCGATCTGGACGAGGCGCGCGAGAAGATCGGCAGCTTCATCGAAACGGTCCATAACCGCCAGCGTCTGCACTCGGCTCTGGCCTATGCCTCGCCGGTCGAGTTCGAAACCGCATCCGATCCACAGGCCGCCAACCGGCAGCCCGGGAGATGATGCAAACCCACTGTCCCCAGCTACCGGGACTCACGGACGGGGTGCAGTCCAGGGGCAAGTGGTTGTTCCTGCCTCCCGAAAACCCGTGACGCTTCAAACACCTCGCGCGCAAAGCCCAGAATCGCACCCGAGAGGCCGCAAGGCTGCGCCTTGGAAGCCTGCTCGGTGCGTTTTCGCCTACCCAATGCGCAATACCTCAGGAAACGCTTCATCCTGAAACGTTCCCGCTCCAGGGAACTGCGCCCGCCCTCAAGGCGAGTTCCCCTGACAACACGCCTGACCGGTTTGCCGCCCACAAGCGCCGGTTTGCGGCAGCGCTAGAACCGCACGCGGAAGTCGAGACCGGTTCGGTGGAGTTCGGTATTCGCTCCGAACTCGCCGCCATAGCTGAAGCTGACATTGACCCGATCACCATCGACAATACTGATGTCGGCGCCCAGCTGGTAGACGACCTCATCGAGCACTGTGCCGATCATTGCCGGAGCGGCGGTCGGATTGGCGCCGGTGAAGCGGATCGGCAGTTCCACCCGGTCACTCGAGCTGACCCGGGCCCCCACGGTCAGCGAGACCGCGCCCTGGGCGGTATCGCTCTCATGGAAGACATGGCCCAGCCGCACGACCGGGTTGAGCGAAGCGATCAGCTGAGTGTCGCGGATCACCTGGACACCGAGACCGTCGAGGCCCGTCTCCGTCAGACCGCTATGACGCAGTGCCGTCAGGCCCAGACCCAGTGACGGATTCGCGAAGACCGAACCGGTGCGGAAGACATTGCCGACATGTGCGTCGAGGCGGACATGGCCAGTCTGCGGTTCCGACAGGCCGAGGCCCGGCTCAAACACACTCACCGAACGCGCCGTTTCAAGCCAGGACCAGCCCCCGGACACCGAAGCGCCGTAATAATGGCCGTCGGCATTCTGCCGCTCCAGCCCGAGTCCGGCCGTGAAGCCCTGGCCGTCAGACTTGGCGCGACCGCCATCGATCATGGTTTCATTGATCTGCTCATAGCCGATCGCGACCGCCACTGACCAGTCATGGCCCAGCGGCTGCTGGAAGCCGCCGCTGAAGCGGGTCGAGCCGCTATCAACCCCGAGGTTTTCGAAGCTGGACGTCCGGTCGCGCGAGGATTGCACCAGACGGCTCCAGACGCACTGGTCATCCCGGGAACTGACGGCCGAACCGCAATTGAACAGATCACCGGACATGGTGTTGGCCGAAGCCAGCTGGCCTTGCAGCGCCGCCAGGTGCGGTTCCGGATTGAGTTCGGCAAACACGGCCTCGTACAGCTCCACTTCGCTTTCTTGCATATTGCCGAGGAAGGCCATCAGTCGGCCAATCCCGGCCGAACCGCCGGCCTGGATCGCCGAGTCCATGTGGCCGCCGAGCGCCCGACCATTCCGGTTCAGGCTCGGCAGACCGAAATCGGTATCGATCAGCAAATGCACGCCGGCTGCGTCGGCTTCGATGGAGAAGTCGACCGCCAGCGTGTCGGTGATCGCCAACCCGTTGTCGAACCCGCCCCCGGCAGTGGCAAACAAGGTCACCGGTGCATCGGTCTCCAGCCAGGTCAAAATAACGTCGCCGGTTCCCGCCACAGTCGCCGTGCCGGTCACATCGACATGATCGGAAGCATAGGGACCAAAGGCGACATCAAAGGCCAGATGTCCGGCCGCGGTCTGCTCGAAATGGCCATCCAGCGCGACGGTATTGATCACCCGTACGCCGTAAAGCAGGTTGGTCTGCGGATCGCCCATCGCGTCGAAATTCTCGAACTCGGCCCCGTTGAGCAGATCGATCGGCAGCCGTGAGGCCGACAGGCCCATTTGGAAGTCACCGGAATTGCTGAAGCTTGCCGCATTGAGCGCCGGGGCCGAAACCGCCGGACCCGCTGCCCCCATGAGCTGAACTGGGGCTCCGCCATCGATCGACATCGCCGTGGCGCCCGGATCGAGCACATCCATCACTGCGGGCGCTGTGCCCTTGGGCAGCGTGATCGCTTCAGGTTGAGCCGCTTCGGCCCCGCCATCGACCAGAGTCGCCGCGGCGCTCGGGTCGAGCCCATCCATCACCACGGGCGCGTCACCCCTGGCAATCGTGACTACTTCGGGCCGGGGCGCCTGGGCCTCGCCGCCCACCATCGCCAGGCCGCCATCAAGCGAAGCCGGGTCCGTGACCGGTGACAGATCCATCACCGCAATCTTATTGCTTGCCGGGGCCGGGGCCGTCATCAGCCGGTTGAGGCTCGACATCGCCTGGTCGAGACTGATCATGGTCTGCGAGGCAGGCGCCGCAATCGTGTCGAGGGCCGCCATCGCCTGATCGAGATTGACCAGAGCCGGCGCACCGACCGCCCCGACAGCATCGCTCACCTGGCCCAGATGGGACGGATCGAGCCCGTCCATCACCATGGTGCCGGACTTGGACACGACGGGTTCAGCCGATACGGGATCGGCCATGACTGGTTCGGCCGAAACCGCAAACAGTGGCGTCTGTATGACCGGCGCCGGATCGCGCAGATCGATGGAGTTGATCGCGATGAAGGTCGAACCGGCGCGGTTGTCGAAGGAATTGATCCCCGAACCCAGATCGATATTGCCGACCACAAGTCCGGTATTGATCACCGCATCACTGCCAGTGCTGGCTTCGATGGCGAGATTGGACACTGCCGAGATCGAACCGGAGGAGGTGAACACGTTGTTCGCTCCGCCATCAATCCACAGACCGCGGCCCGTGCCGCTACCACCACGCACCAGGCCCGACAGTTGGCCGAGAATATTACCAGCGCCATCGCGGCCGATGCTCTGGGCAAACACGCCGGTTGCGTCCAGGCCAACAGCCCAGACCGTGCCGTCAATGGCGAAGTCGATCGCCCCGCCACGGCCAGCGCCGCCAGCCGAACCGGCAAAGCCGCCATCAACCCAGCCACCGCCGCCGCCGAGCGACTGGGCGATGATGCCGAAGGCTGCCTGGCCGCCGGTGATGATATCGCCGGCCTGGGTAAATCTGATTGCCCCGCCATCGCCGACACCGCCATCATTGAGCACAACGGACGTCTGCGCATCGGTAAGGACAACGCCGCCGCCGCCGCCAATGGACTGCAACAGCACGCCGTGCGAGCCGTCGCCGGCTGTGGAAATCGCACCATCATTGATGAACAGCACGTCGCCGCCATCGCCGGACGCATTATTGAGACCGCCCAGCGTGGCTTCGAGCGTGCCGACACCGCTGGCACGGACTTCGCCGCCACCGCCGCCGATCGATTGCGCCAGCAGACCGGTCGAGCCGGCGCCCTGGGTGAAGATGCCGCCGGAGAAGCGCGCCGAGACGGTGCCGCCATCGAGCGTCGTGCCGCCATCGCTGCCCAGCGAGGCCAGCATGGTCGAACCGGCAGCACCGGCCCCGATCAATGTGACCGAGGACGAACCCCCGCCGCCGCCAATACTCTGCAGAATGGCGCCAGTCGCATTATTGCCGGTCGTGGAAACCTGGCCGGCTTGCAGCCGGGTGACCGCGCCGCCGGCTTCGATCGTACCATTGGTCGAGCCAAGCACGACGCCGATCTCACCCAGGCGCGAGCCTGCGACTGCATCGACAAAGATGTTGGAACGGCCACCGCCGCCGCCGATCGACTGCATCAACAGGCCCATGGAATTAGCCCCGTTGGTGAGGATGCCGCCGGTGTGGCCGGTGGTGAGCGTGGCACCGCTATTGCTGACGCCACCGACGCCGCCCAAAACGGCATAAATGCCCGGGGTTTCAGCCGCCGGCGCCGCCGCGCCTAATCCGGCCTGCGAGCTTGGCTCGCTGGCGAGCTGCAAGCGCAAATCGCTGGTCCCGCCGCCACCGCCGATGGACTGGCCCACCGCGCCGGCACCATTATCGCCGCCCGCACCGAGCGTGCCCGAAGTCTCCACCAGCACACTGCCAGAAGCCATGTCGCTCACGCCCGTGGCGCCCAGGCGCGCAAAGCTGAAAGCGGATTCCGCGAGACTGATCACCTTGCTGACGCCCGGGATCGAGGCCAGAACATCGACGATCTCGAAGGTCACCGACCCGCCGCCGCCATTGATGCTTTCCGCCTTGATCGCCTGGGCACCGTCACCCATCACAGTGATGTTGCCGGTATGATTGACGACAACCGTTCCGCCCAGCCCGCCCGAGCTGCTATTGACCGCGCCGAGCAGGGTGTTCAACGCTCCGGACGCCGCTTGCGTGACGCCATTGGTACCACCACCGATTGCCAGCTGGGCATTGCCGCCGCCGCCGCCGACGCTCTGCGCCAGGATGCCATGCGCCCGTGCGCCATAGGTCACAATGCTGCCGGTATTTTCCACGGTGACATTGCCGGCATTGCCGCCATCGCCACCCTGGCCGCCGACGGCGATGATCGAAGCGCCGCCGGGACCTGCACCGACGATACCCGCCGCGGAGAGCACCAGCCCGCCATTGCCGCCGCCGCCGGCAGCCGACTGGGCGAAGATGCCGTGCGCCTCGGTGCCCGTTGTCTGGATGAAGCCGTCATTGACGACGCGCACATTGCCCGCCGTGCCGCTGACACCGCCTTGGCCGCCGATATTGAGCCCCAGCACGCTGCTCCCGGGAGCGCCGGCCAGCGCCGTGAAGGCAAGTATCGAGCTGCCATTGCCGCCGCCGCCGCTCAGGCTCTGAGCGAAGATGCCGTAGGCCTTGCTGCCGGTGGTGTAGATCTGCCCGGAATCGGACGCCGCCGTGGTGCGGTTGAAGACTGTCACGTCGCCCGAACTGCCGCCCGCGCCGCCGGTTCCACCGATATTCATCACTGTCCGGCGCGCCGCTGCACCACCGGAACCGCCGAATACCGCGTCGATAACCAGGCCGGCATTGCCGCCGCCGCCGCCGATCGACTGGGCCGTGATCCCGGTCGAATTGGCCCCGCCGGTAGAGATCAGACCCTCATTGGTCACCGTGACCGCACGGCCCGGTCCGCCGACAGCGCCGTTGCCGCCGAGATTGAACGTAGCATCCGTACTGTCGCCGCTGCCCTGGCGGCTGCCATTGATGGCCAGGCCGCCATTGCCGCCACCGCCGCCGATGGACTGGGCACGGATACCGTTGGAGTCCGCTTCGGCGGTGAAGATATAGCCGGTATTGATGACATCGACGGTATTGCCCGCCGAGCCGTTGGTGCCGCTGCCGCCGACATTGACGGTCATCGTCACCGAGCCATTGTCGGCGTCGCCGCCGGACTGGTTTGAGAAGGTGCGGGCATTGCCGCCCGTCCCGCCGCCGCCGCCGATGGACTGCGCCAGAATGCCGTCGGAATCGGTTCCCAGCGTGCTGATGAGACCATCAGAGCGCACGGTGACCCGGCCCGAGATATTGCCGCTGCCGCCGCTGCCGCCGACCGCGATTGCGAGAGATTGTTCGGCCTGGGCGCGGAAATTGCCGGCAGATCCGCCAGCCCCGCCGCCGCCGCCAATGGACTGGGCGTGGATGCCGTGGGCAGATTGTCCCTCGGTATAGATGCTTGCCGCCGAACTGACTGCGACGTCTCCGGAAAAGGCGCCGGTACCGCCCTCCAGCCCGACCGCGACATTCACTTCGCCGCCGACAGACGCGCCGACCGATGTAGTGCCGCTATTGCCGCCGCCGCCGCCGATCGACTGTGCGAGCACGGCCGTGGAACGCTGGCCGGAAGTCTGGATCAACCCGTCGGCAAAGACATCGACCCGGTCGCTCGAACCGCCTGCTCCGCCGCGGCGCCCGATCGAAATGTCCAGCGAATCGCCGCCGCCACCGCCGAGATATTCCTCGAAGCCAATATCCTCCAGCGCCTCGACGAGGTCGAAGGCGGCATTGCCGCCGCCGCCGCCGAGCGATTGCGCCAGCAGGCCGACAGAATCCTCGCCCTCGGTGACGATGGTGCCATTGTGATTGACGAACACGGCCCCGCCGGTACCGGCCGCGCCGGCGCCGCCGCCCATGTCGAAGGAGAAGGCCTTCTGTTCATCGGACAGGTAACCCAGGCCGAGATTGTAATTGGCATTGCCGCCGCCGCCGCCGACCGACTGGGCCAGCAAGCCGACGGAATCCTGGCCGGTGGTGAGGATCACGCCGAAGTGGTCGACAGTCACCGTATTGCCGAAACCGGCTCCGGCGCCGTCGCCGCCAATGGTAATATTCGCCGCCTTGGCGCCGCTGCCATCATTGCGCGAGCCGATGAAGGAGAAATTCATTCCGGCATCGCCGCCGCCGCCGCCGATCGATTGTGCGATCAGGCCAAAGGAATCATCGCCGAACGTCTGGATGACGCCAGTGTTTTCGCCACTCGGTCCGGAACCGCCCGTGCGTGGCACATTATAGCCGCGCGTGACGCTGACCGTGCCGGCATTGCCGCCGGAGCCGCCGAAACCGCCGACGCCTGCCGCAATGGGATTGCCGCCGCGCGAGGCGACGCCGGTGATATTGACCCCGCCCTGGCCGCCGCCGCCGCCAATGCTCTGCACAAGAATGCCGGTGGTATTGCCCAGGTCACGGGTCAACTCCGGCGCATCCGGAACGCCAGCGCCCGGCTCGGCCTGGTTGCGGGCCACGACATTGCCGGTGCTGACCAGGCTGACATTGCCCGCATCGTCGCCGCCGCCGGCAAAGCCGCCAATGCCGATCGCGACTGCATAGCCGTTCGACGAGCCCAGCGCCATATTGCCGGAGACATTGAGACCGCCGGCGCCGCCGCCGCCACCGACACTCTGGACCAGCACGCCAACCGACTGCTCGCCCTCGACGAAGACATCGCCATGGTGCTCGACATCGACCGTATCGGCCCGATTGCCGGCGCCGCCAAAGCCGCCAAGCCCGAAGGTCAGCGAGGAATCATTGCCGGAATTGGCCGAGCCTGC
>NZ_JADFAJ010000032.1 GCF_015665295.1 Maricaulis sp. | reverse complement strand
GAGATGGTGAAGGTCGCCCCCTGCATCTCGTCAATCGAGAGCTTGCCGTCGCGGGCCCGCTTCCCGAGACGGATGATTTCCTTCTCGATTTCAGCCAGCGACATCTGGTCGGCATCCCGGACCACCGGAACGACCAGTCCGCGGTCCGTGCCAACAGCCACGCCCATGTCATAAAAATTCTTGTAGATCAGGTCGGTGCCGTCGATCTCGGCATTGACAGCCGGCACCTCCCCGAGTGCGTGGCAACAGGCCTTCACGAAAAAGCTCATAAAACCCAGCTTGACGCCATGCTTGGCGACAAAGGCCTCCTGGTGGGCTTTGCGCGCCGCCATGATGGCCGACATATCCGCCTCGTTATAGGTCGTGAGGATCGCCGCCGAATTCTGGGCCTCCTTGAGGCGCTTGGCGATGGTCTGACGGAGACGCGTCATGCGCACGCGCTCTTCACGCGGACCAGCCTCGCGCGCCGCGGACGGCGCCCTGGCAGGGGTCGCCGGAGCAGAAGGCGCCTTTGCGGCCGATGGCGCTTCTGCAGCGGCAGGCTTCGGCGCCTCGGCTGCCTTGAGTGCATCGCCTTTGGTTATGCGGCCATCCCTGCCAGTCCCCTCGATCGCGTCGGCATCGAGCCTGTTCTCTTCGATCACCCGCTGGGCCGACGGCATGGCCGTCTTGCTGCTCTCGGTCACTGCCGGAGCCGATGCGGCAACAGCCGGCGCTGAAGCACCCTCCGTAATACGCGCAACGGCATCACCGGGCGCCACGGTGTCGCCCTCTGCGACGAGCAGGTCAGAAACGACACCTGCAACAGGCGACGGGACTTCAACCGCCACCTTGTCAGTCTCGATTTCGACCAGTGCCTGGTCGATTTCCACCGTATCGCCCGCCTGGACCAGCCAGGAACCGATGGTGCCTTCGGTCACGCTTTCGCCCATTTGCGGCACAGTGGCCTCGACGGCTGAGCCTTTCGATGCAAGCGCCGGTGCTTCGGCGGGCTGGCTTTCTGCCCGCGCGGGCGCGGCGTCCCCGGACGGGGCTGAATCTTCGGCCGGGGCGTCGGATTTGGCTTCGGTCGATGTGCCAGCCGCCTCGATCACCGCCAGCTTGGCGCCGATTTCAACATTCTCGCCCTCGGCCGCGAAAATCTCGCCCATCACACCGTCTGCTTCCGCACGGACTTCGACCGCGACCTTGTCGGTTTCGAGTTCAACCAGGACATCATCCCGGGAGACGGCATCGCCGGTCTTGACCATCCAGTTGCCCACGGTGGCTTCGGTGACGCTCTCGCCGAGCTGCGGCACGGTGATATCGGTCATGTCTCTCGTCTTTCCTTCAAAGAAGTCGGCCGACCCTAGGACAGGGCTTCATCGACCAGGGCATCCTGTTGTTGCTTGTGCTTGGAGGCGATTCCGGTTGCCGTCGATGCGGTCGGGGCCCGTCCGACGTAACGCGGTCGGCTCGCCTGGCCCTCGATCTTCCCGAGCACATATTCGATGTTCGGATCGACGAAGGTCCAGTAGCCCATATTGCGCGGCTCTTCCTGGCACCAGACGACTTCCGCGTTCGGGAAGCGCGCAAGCTCAGCGATCAGCGCCTTGTAAGGGAAGGGATAGAGCTGCTCGACGCGCATGAGATAAACATCATCGGTGCCGCGTCGCTCACGTTCTTCCAGAAGATCGTAATAGACCTTTCCGGTACACAGGACGACGCGGCGAATCTCGCTGTCGGATTTGAGCTTGAGCGTGGTCTGGCGTACTTCGCCTTCCGGGCGCGACGCCTCATCGGCATCATCCCACAACACCCGATGGAAGGATGAACCCGGACCCATCGCCGCGAGCTGCGAGACGCAGCGCTTGTGACGCAGCAGGCTTTTGGGCGTCATGATGACAAGCGGGGTACGGAAATTGCGGTGAATCTGGCGACGCAGGATGTGGAAATAGTTCGCCGGCGTCGAGCAGTTCGCGACCTGCATATTGTCTTCCGCACACATTTGCAGAAAACGCTCGGGCCGCGCGGAAGAGTGCTCGGGACCCTGACCTTCATAGCCATGCGGCAGCAGCATGGTCAGACCGGACATGCGCAACCATTTGCGTTCACCGGATGAGATAAACTGATCAATGATCACCTGGGCGCCGTTGGTAAAATCACCGAACTGGGCTTCCCACATCACCAGCGTGTTGGGCGCCGAGAGCGAGTAGCCATACTCGAAGCCCAGAACCGCTTCTTCCGACAGCATGGAGTCGATGACTTCATACTTTTTCTGATCGGCGGACAGATTATTGAGCGGCGTGTATTTTTCCGCCGTTTCCTGGTCAATAACATGCGAGTGGCGCTGGGAGAACGTGCCGCGGCCACAATCCTGACCCGACAGGCGAACCGGGAAGCCCTCGGTCAGCAGCGTGCCGAATGCCAGATGCTCGGCGGTCGCCCAGTCAATGCCCGAACCGCTCTCGATGGCATCGCGGCGGCCACCGAGCACCCGTTGCAGGGTGCGGTGGATATTGATACCGTCGGGCACCTCGGTCATGGCCTGTCCGACCGCCTTGAGGCTCTCCATCGTGGCAGAGGTTTCGCCGCGGCGGTCATCGCCTTCGGGCAGGCCGAGGCCGGACCAGCGTCCGTCGAGCCAATCCGCTTTCTTCGGCTCGAAGGTCTTGCCTGCATTGTACTCGGATTCCAGAAAGGTATCGAACTCGTTCTCTATCGCTTCAGCGTCGGCGGCACTGAGCACACCGTCGGCAAGCAAACGGTCCTGGTACTTCTTTTTGACAGGCGGCATGTCCTTGATGATGCGGTACATGATCGGCTGCGTGAAGGTCGGGTCGTCGCCTTCGTTGTGGCCGTATCGGCGATAACAGATCATGTCGATGACCACGTCCTTGCCGAACAGCTGACGATATTCAGTCGCGATCCGGGTGGCGTGCACGACTGCTTCCGGGTCGTCGCCATTGACGTGGAAAATCGGCGCCTGGACCATCAGTGCCACATCAGAGGGATAGGGGCTGGACCGGCTATCCTTCGGGTCGGTGGTGAAACCGATCTGGTTATTGACGATGAAGTGGATCGCCCCGCCGGTCCTGTGCCCGCGCAGTCCCGACAGGCCGAGACACTCGGCGACCATGCCCTGGCCGGCGAAGGCTGCATCGCCATGAAGCAAGAGCGGCAATACGCTGGACCGCGGGGTGCCCGCCTGCTTGCGGCAATTCTCTTCCTGCTTGGCGCGGGCCTTGCCCAGAACGACCGGGTCCACCGCCTCGAGGTGGGACGGATTGGCCGTCAGCGAGAGGTGCACCTTGTTGCCGTCAAACTCGCGGTCTGACGAGGCGCCGAGATGGTATTTCACATCGCCGGACCCGAACTCGTCCTCGCCTTGGGTATTGCCACCCTGAAATTCGTGGAAAATCTGGTGATAGGGCTTGCCCATCACGGCCGCGAGTACGTTCAAGCGACCACGGTGCGGCATGCCGACAATGATGTCCTCGACGCCCATGGAGCCGCCGCGCTTAATGATCTGCTCCAGCGCCGGCACCATGCTCTCACCGCCATCAACGCCGAAACGCTTGGTGCCGGGATAGCGTTTGTGCAGGAACTGCTCGAAGCGCTCGGTTTCGATCAGCTTCGAGAGGATCGCGATCTTGCCTTCACGGGTGAAGGAAATGTCCTTGTCCGGCCCCTCGAAGCGCTCTTGCAGCCAAGATTTCTCTTCCGGGTTCGAGATATGCATGAACTCGACACCGACCGGGCCGCAATAGGTCCGCTTGAGAATATCAAGCATCATGCGTGGCGTGGCGGTTTCGAGGCCAAGATAGCCATCGATGAAAACGTCCTCGTCCAGCGCCGCGCCGGCAAAGCCGTAGGTCGCAGGGTCGAGTTCAGCCTGGTATCCGAAATCGGTCAGGCCGAGCGGATCGAGATCGGCAGCCAGGTGACCCCGCATCCGGTAGGCGCGGATCATCATGATCGCGCGGATCGAGGCCTGGGTGGCTTTGCGGACATCTGCGGCGCTGGCGCCCGGCTGCGTTGCCTCGACATGGCCGGCGACCCTGTCGACCATGGCTGCTTCATCGGGCCCGATATCACCGAGTGCCGAAACCATCTCGCCATTCACCTTGCGTGGCCAGTCGGCGCGCTTCCAGGCAGGCCCGCGAGCCGCGTGCGAGCTTTCCGACGGCGCATCGCCCATGGCATCGAAAAAGGCTTTCCAGCTTGCCGAGACCGAGTTCGGATCGGCGGCATAGGCGGCAGCCATCTGCTCAAGATAGACGGCGTTGGCGCCCTGGAGGAAGGAGGTGTCCAGGAAGTTCTGGTTTTCTTGGGATCGGCTTTGGTCAGACATTTGAGGGGGAGGCCTGAGTCAGGAGTGTGTCCGGAAGGCAATAGACCGAGTGGGTTAATCAACCCTGTATGCCTAATCCACGCGGCACGAAAGAGATTCGCGCCGGTCTGCTGCCAAGATGGTGACATATGACGGTGTGGGAGGGGCGATTACGCAGCAGCCATCACAAAGAAAACCGCGCTCCGGAAATCCGGAGCGCGGCCTGTCGTCCGATAATGCGCCGACATTAGCCCTTGAGCAGCTCGGCGAGCGTGGTGCCCAGACGTGCGGGAGACGGCGAGACCTTGATCCCGGCCGCTTCCATGGCCGCGATCTTGTCTTCCGCGCCGCCCTTGCCGCCGGAGACGATGGCACCGGCATGGCCCATCGTGCGTCCCGGAGGCGCGGTGCGACCGGCGATGAAGCCGACGGTCGGCTTGGAACGGCCCTTCCTGGCTTCGTCGGCCAGGAATTGCGCGGCGTCTTCCTCGGCCGAACCACCGATCTCACCGATCATGATGATCGACTGGGTTTCGTCATCGGCGAGGAATTTCTCGAGCACGTCGATGAACTCGGTTCCCTTGACCGGGTCACCGCCAATGCCGACGGCCGTGGTCTGGCCGAGGCCGACCTGCGAGGTCTGGAAGACAGCTTCATAGGTCAGCGTGCCCGAACGCGAGACGACGCCCACAGATCCCTTCTTGAAGATCGAGCCCGGCATGATGCCGATCTTGCACTCTTCCGGGGTCAGGATGCCCGGGCAGTTCGGACCCAGCAGCATGGAGTTCGACTTGTCGAGGCGATCCTTGACCTTGACCATGTCCATCACCGGAATGCCTTCGGTAATGCAGACGATGAAGGGGATCTCGGCATCGATGGCCTCGATGATCGCCGCACCGGCACCGGCCGGCGGGACATAGATCACGGACGCATCGGCGCCGGTCGCTTCCTTGGCTTCACCGACGGTTGCGAAGATCGGCAGGGAGGCCGCGCTATCGAGCCCGGAGGTCCAGCTTTCGCCGCCCTTCTTGGGGTGCACGCCGGCGACCATCTGGGTGCCGTAATACTGCAGCGCCTGCTCGGTGTGGAAGGTCCCCGTCTTGCCGGTCAGGCCCTGGACGATGACTTTGGTGTTCTTGTCTACGATGATCGACATCAGTTGGCCTCCTTCACGGCGGCGACAATTTTCTGGGCGGCGTCGTCGAGATCATCGGCAGCGATCACGTTGAGACCGCTTTCATTGATGATCGACTTGCCCTTCTCGACATTCGTACCTTCGAGGCGAACCACGAGCGGGACCTGAAGGCCAACATCCTTGACGGCCGTGACCACGCCCTCAGCGATGACGTCACAACGCATGATGCCACCGAAAATGTTGACCAGGATGCCTTTGACGTTCGGATCCGCGGTGATGATCTTGAAGGCGGCCGTGACTTTCTCGGTCGTGGCACCACCACCGACATCGAGGAAGTTGGCCGGCTCGGCACCATAGAGTTTGATGATGTCCATGGTCGCCATGGCCAGACCAGCGCCGTTGACCATGCAGCCGATATCGCCGTCGAGCGCGACATAGGCGAGGTCATACTTGGAAGCCTCGATCTCTTTCTCGTCTTCCTCGGTCGTGTCGCGCAGCTCCATGATGTCCGGGTGACGGAAGAGCGCATTGCCATCGAAGGAGACCTTGGCGTCCAGCACGCGGACATGGCCGTTTTCCATGACGATGAGCGGATTGATCTCCAGCATCGACATGTCCTTCTCGCAGAAGGCGGTATAGAGGATCTTCGCCAGGCCCATCATGTCCTCGCGCGCCTGGCCTTCCAGCTTCAACGCATCACAAACGGCTGCGGCGGAGGCATCGGTCACGCCGGTCGACGGATCGATGTTGATCGTCTGGATCTTCTCCGGCGTTTCGTGGGCAACATCCTCGATGTCCATGCCGCCTTCGGTGGAAACCACGAAGGCAACCTGGCCCGTTTCACGATTCACCAGAAGCGAACAATAAAGCTCGGTGGCGATGTCGGCCCCGTCCTCGATATAAAGGCGGTTGACCTGTTTGCCGTCCGGGCCGGTCTGGTGCGTGACCAGCGTATTGCCTAGCATTTCCTTGGCGTTCTTGACCACGTCTTCCTTTGAGAAGGCGAGGCGGACACCGCCCTTGGCGTCGGGACCAAGTTCCTTGAACTTTCCCTTGCCGCGGCCACCAGCGTGGATCTGCGACTTCACCACCCAGAGCGGCCCGGGCAGCTTGTCGGCCGCCGCAGCGGCTTCATCGGCGGAGAAAATGGCGACACCTTCGGCGACCGGCGCGCCAAAGGATTTCAGGACGGCTTTCGCCTGGTGTTCGTGGATATTCATGAAGGGGCCTCGCGGGAGGATAAAAGCGACAAAACGGCCAGAATGGACTTGCCTTATAGCACTGGGCTGCTGCGGTGCAACGCACTCGCAGCGGCTAATTGTCAGTCAATCTCGAATGTATCGCTGTGTGCGCCCGGTTCGACAGGCGGGTTCAAGATCGCCGACAGCGACAGACGTCTGGGCGGACCCGGCACCTCGACTTCGGCCGCAATTTCCTGACCGGAGAAATAGCGGACACCCGCGGAAATCGCGGCCTCCAGCAATGCCGTATTCTCGATTTCCAGCAAGGACGTCTCGGCACTCATCTGTATCGCTGCGGAGACCCAGGCGACACAAGTCATCAAATCCTTGTCGGCGGCGCCGTCATCATTGAGCCGCGGTGGTGTGTCGGCGCTGAAAATGCCGATTCCACAACTTTCAAACCGGTCCAGCTGTGTCAGCCCGAACCGGTGATGGACGAGGACATAGGCACCGAAATGCTTCATCGAGCGGCAAACTTCCTGAAGCTGCGCGATGGGTGCACCATCCGGCACACCATCGATCCGCAACAGGAAAAAGCGGCGGGCCGGCTCCGGGATCGGCTGCAATATCTTGAAATACTCCATCCGCCGGGAGACGGTAGAGAGGCTCTCATAGTGAACCGGAACGATGATCATGCTGCCATGGCCCGCGGAACGCGCACGCTGGAATCCCCGCTGCGCCGACAAGGCGACGGCCCGGTCGAGTTGCTGGTGCTGTTCGCGGTCGGCCGCACCGGACAAGGTTTCGCGACCATAATAGGCGAAGCCGTCGACGATTTTCCGCGCGACGCAAATATGGTGACTGATAAAGGATTTGCGGCTGTCCCAGACCGGCCTGAAAACGATATCGTCCCAACTCTGCTGGGACGCAGCGGACGAATCTGCCGGAACCCTCACCAGTGAAGGCCGGTCGCGCGCCTCAGGCCTCGGCGCTTCAACCCAACGCGTTTTGCCATCATCATCACGCTCCGTAGCCGGGGCCGGAGTCCAGGGCGTTTCCAGATCAGCCGGCAAGCCGGGCTTCGCCTCTGACTTGCCCGTGGCCGGATTGCTGTGATCATGCGGCTGGGACCGCGCGACAATCTCGAGCAATTCGCTCGTCGGCACATCCCGCGCTTCCGCTTCGGACCTGACCTCTTCCAGACCTGCCTCGCCGAGAAAAAACGAGTTGAGCTCGCCGGAGATGGCCTCGACCATCAGATGAGACGCCTCAACATCACTGGCGCGGAAAATGATGAGAAACCCGCCCTGTACGCGGATCATGACATCGTCCGGCCCGATGCGCCGCTCGATGAATTGTGTTGAGGTCTCGTAGACTTTCTCGCGCAGTCGGGGCCAGTCATCGCCGGCTCGGGACCGAACGCGATCAAGATTGAGAAACTGGAACTGACCCATATCGACCGACCGGCGGCCGGCGAGCGCCGTCTTCAGCTTGAGACGCAGTTCAGGTGACATGGTTTGACGATCCGGGCCGGTCATTGCCGATACCCGTCAGCCTGCCGCACAGACCTTGAGATTGTGTAAGCTTCGCCGGCGCCTAGCGCAGCGTCGCCACGATCGCACCGTCGATCGACAAGGCGCCACCGCCCCGCGCGAAGAGGTAGAAACCGGACGCAGCAAACACCATGACCGATGTCCAGGCTTCCGGCATGATCCAGAAGGCATGAACCGCGCAGGCTGCGAGCAGGACCAGGCCAACCAGCCGGGTCAGGAATCCGACGAGCAGAAGAAAGGCGACAAGATGCGCACCCCAGACCGCGATCTGGGCCGTCTGCGCCGCCGACACCAGGGGTATGTTCCAGACGGCCGCGGCGGTGATCATGTCCGGCATGACGCCCGGCCAGACGTCGGCATTGGCCCGTCCCCAGTTCCACAGGCCGGGCAGCAGGCAGACACGGATCACGCCGCCGACAATCCAGTCCGGCAAAAAGCGCTCGGCCCGGGCCGACGGCTCGCTTGTGTTCATGATCACCCCCCGGTGCATCCTCCCCGGCGTGGCGGGGCGTGGAGGGAGCATGCAACAGCGCCGATAGCGGCGCAACGCAACGCACCTATCGCGCGAAAAGCCGGCCTGCCAGATGATCGAGCGACGCGCGACCGGGGCCGGTGATGACGATGTAGAGCCCGATCACGGTCCAAAGTGCGTGCGTCGCCCACCAGGCCTGCGGATAAACAAATACCTGGATCACCAGCGTCATGAGGACCAATGCGAACGCACTCAACCGCGTCGCCAAACCGGCTACCAGCAAGATTGGAAGCGCGAATTCCGCCAGGACCGCCGCCCACGCCGCCCAGCCGGGCGGGATAAATGGCAGGGCAAAATCATCCCGAAACTGGGCGACCAGCGCCGGTTTGAGCTCGAGCGGCAAATCCGGCAAGCGCAGGCGCGCCCGTTCGACGGGAAAGTCGTTGATGAACTCGGTATAGGTCAACAGGTTGACCGTGCTGACCTTGGTCAGCAGTGACCGCCAGAAGATTCCCGCCAGTGTTAACCGGGCAAGAAACGGCAAAGCATCACCAGCCATCCATCGTGTCGCGAACCGGACCGCCGCGTCATGCCAGACCCTCAACATATTCATCATGGCTCTTGGCCCTCGATCTGTGCCAGGTAACCCGCAGTCAGCGCCGCCGTGAAAGCGGACGCCGGATCAAAACCGGGATCGGACGCAGCGGTCTGGATACTCGCCTCGCCCAGGCTCTGGCCCTCACCGAGGCGGCGCAGGAACCCGGCTTCAGATCGCGACAGCCGACGCGCGAGCACCTCGTTTTGCGGGCGATAAACGATCACATCTGTCCGACCCGGCGCGATTCGGGTCGGCGCGTGCGGGGCATGAGCGCGGTGGTTTTGCCAAACCCCGAGAACCGGCCAGTCCAGTCGGAGCAGCCGAACTGACGCCTGCAGGCCGGGAGCAAGGCCGGGAACGCGTTCCGGGGCCATTGCAGCTACGGTGTTCGGGCAGCAAGCGGGCGCTTCGGCTGCATGATGCGCTTCCAGCGCGGCCCAATCGAGGCGGGCAATATCGGCGAGATAGGGCAAGCTTTGTGCTGGCTCATAGCGCGCGACCAGATCTGCAAAACCATCGCCGTAAAATGTCAGCGAACGCGCGCGCGGCGGTCGGGATTGCCAGTAGGCCTTGGCCATGGGCGAGAAGAAGCGGTCTCCGGTGAGCATGTTGACCACCGGGAAAGCCGCCCGCAACGCTTCAATGGAAGCGCTGGCAACATTGTTCTGGTAGATCGCGAGGCGCGCAGCGTCCCGCCGCCGGACGAGATAGGGCACCACCCCGGCCCGGTCGCCGCGAGACAAGAGCCGCGCGAATATTTCATGGAATTCTCTAGACATGGAGCGGCGCCCGCTTGCCCAGGCGTGTCAGCTGTGCCTGGGCGAGATCACGCTCCGCGATCAAGACATTGAAGTCCGGAAGGTGGGTATCGCGCTCAATCAGCGTCGGCCGCGGGCCGGTGGCGGCAATGACAGTCTCGAACAGACGCCAGACCGGCGGCGCGATTTCAGCGCCGTGAGTGTCGATCAACAGGGCCTCGCCCATGCTGCTGTCCACCTCGTGGCCAGCCAGATGGATCTCGCCGACGGCACCCACCGGGATGCGCCGCAACCAGTCCCGGGCGTCGATGCCCAGATTGTGGGCGCTGATATGGAGATTGTTGACGTCGAGCAGCAAACCACATCCGGTTCGCTTCACGGTCTCGGCGAGGAAATCGGCTTCATCGCATTCATCGTTCAGCCAGACATAGCGGGCCGGGTTCTCGATCAGGACCTGACGCCCCAGCCTGGTCTGCATGATATCCACATTGCGACAAAACCGATCGAGGGCCATCCGGGTCATGCGGACCGGCAGCAAGTCGGCAAACCAGATATCATCCAGCGCCGACCAGGCCAGGTGCTCGGATATCCGCACGGGTTGATAGCGCGAGATCAGGCGCGACCACCTGTCCAGATGAGCCGGATCGGGACGGTCCGGTCCGCCCAGAGACATGGCGACACCGTGCAGGCTGAGCGGATGGATCTCGCGGATGGCGTCCAGCCAGCGCAGACGCGGGCCACCCTCCACCATGTAGTTTTCCGGATGGACCTCGAACCAGAGGCCGTCTGCGCGCGCTTCCAGCGCCGAGCGATAGTGCTCGGGCTTCAGGCCAATGCCTGCGGAGGGGGACAGGTCGGAAAGCAGCATCGCTGACAGCCTCTGGCAGAAGCCCGGAGAGCGCCTAGGGACGCTCGACCGGGGTCAGTGAGCCATGGCCATAAGGCGTCTGGATCGATTCACAGGTCCCCTCGGGCACATAGGTCCAGGCATTGCCCTGATAGTCGGTCGTCGCCGTGCCGGCGCAGGAGGTTCCCGGGCCTGCGGCGCAGTCGTTTTCGCCAGCAAGGGCGATGCCGTAGCACTGCTCCATGCTGGGTTCGGTCTGGGTGGTGCTTGCCTGTGCCGCAGCGCCCGACAGGGACAGGGCGAGGGCGGACAGGGCGAGAGCAGTTGTACGGGACTTGGTATTCATCGTGCGCGATCTCCAGCTTGGGTGGCGCCCGGCTCATTCGTCAGTGGCGTATCCGGGCCCGCTCAATCTGCCGCCGGCGATCCTGAAGCGCCAATCACGTGGCAGCCTGAACCGTCACCATCACGTGAGGCGGCGTCAGCGTCACATCAGCTGATCGTCATCCAACGCGATCGGCGCCTGCTGCCGCGTGCGCTCTCATTGGAGATAGGCCGTGAAACGCGCGACATTGGCCCGGAACACATGCATCTCCGCCTGGATGACCCGGCCGGCGCTGCAGCCAACGCTGGAAGGCTGCACGACACCCTCTTGCGTTTCGGGCAGGCAGAACACCACCGAGCCGTCGTCATTGGCCCGACCGACCGCGCCGACCATGACCAGATTGCCGGTCGGAAAACCGCGATAAAGGTCCACGCACTCACCGCCCGCAATCGTCTGGCGGCCCGCAATATCGAAACGGCCATCGGCCCGCGAAACGAAGGCAAGCGTATCGGCCACGCCGGATCCGGCGTTGCAGACTTCCAGCGTGCGCACGATCTGGGCCAGCCCGCGCTCGTCGCGCGGCGCGCCAACGCAAAGGGCGGCGTCCTGACCTGACAGGCTTTCACACCGCACCCGGTAATCAACCTGACCCAGGCCGCGATAGCGGCTTGCGCCGATGGGCAGGCGGACAAAGTTCCTCGGCTCGCGCCCCGCACTGCAGGGTTCTGTTGTTGCGAGGGCAAAGGTCGAGTCTGCCGGCGCGCAGTAGACCGCGTCTCCGGAGCGGGCCGGCCAACGCCATTCGCCCGACATCACATGCATGTCGAGGGACGGCCCCACAACATTGTTGACCGCGCCTTCCAGGCAATCTCCCGGTTCGACGAGGAACCAGCTGCGCAGGGTCCGGTCCTCGGTCGGATTGGTGCGATATGCCGCAGCCACCGCGACGCTGAATCCGGTCTCGTTGCAGACATTCAACAGGATATCGCGCTGCGCGTGGACGGGGGCGGCCGCGACCAGGATGGCAAGTGCAGCGACAACCGCAATGAACGGGACGCGGAACGGGATCATGATCTAACTCCGAGGACAACACTCGACAGGTCGCAAACTCGGCGAGTCAGGTCAATTCCCCGGGCGCCGATCAAACCGCCGAAAACGCGTCCCGAACCGGTCAGCCTGGCGCCGGAGCAACGAACTGCATCGGCTGGCCGCCGACATCAATACGAACGATCCGCCCACTCTCGCGATCAATGAAGATATCATTGGGTGGTGTGCCTCCGCGCTGTTCGATGCGGAGCGTCGTGAAATGGCCCGCCGGTGTGTCGATTCCGACTTCTTCGACCGCCGTGAGCGTGACAGCCGCACCCTCACCCCCCATCACGGCATACCAATTGAAAGTGACGCTGTCGCCGACCTCGAGTGGCAGAGCCGCCGCAACCACGAAATAGCTGGCGCGAAGAATTGCCCCCTGTTCGAGCTCTTGCGCGACAGGTTGGGAAGCTTCTGGTTGCCCGGGCCTTACCACGTGCATCTGTCCGTTGGCGGCACCGGACTCGAAATCGACGTCAAAGACATAGTAATTGCCGGCCTGGTGATAGCGGATGTCTGACGAGACCGGTGCAAGGTCCTCAAGTCGCACCCTGGCCTCCATCGTCTCGTATACTTCCCGCGAGGCCCACATGGTCCGGTCATAAATATCGATGACATCGCCATCGACCTGCCAGCCAAACCGCATGAAGCCGTCAGCGACGCCTTCATATTCGAGCTGCAGGTAGATTTCCCCGGCGGCCAGGACCTCTTGGTCGAGGCGTTCCCGCCAATCGTCCTCTGTCCGGGTCGAATCCTGAGCCTGCGCGCAAGCCTGAGCAGGCACACCGAGAAGCATGACTGCGCCAATCGCAGCCAGACCATAAATCCGCATTTGTGTCTCCCAACGCCCAAGCCAGGACGTGAACGCTCCCATGGCACTGATGTCGCCGGGCTTTCCGGCGGATTAACTCCAGGCAAGAACGCTGACCAACACACAGACGGACAGGCCGGCCGGGCGAGGGGCCGGCCTGTCCAGGACCTGGCGTCAGGCCGCCTGCCAACAACCGTGGAATCCGAACGGACAAGCATAGGGCAATCGCCAGCTTGCCACGGGCCCGTCCTCAAGGCGGCGCGCCTCAAACACGTGAAGCTCGGTGGCGCGTTCGCGCTTGTTGAGCGCCGTATGGACGAGCCATCCGTCG
>NZ_JADFAJ010000024.1 GCF_015665295.1 Maricaulis sp. | reverse complement strand
AAGCATCCCGCACGCGGAGATTTCCCGGGTTGCCTTCCAGCCCCCGAATCGAAGCCGACGGGATCAGGGCGGTCAATCGTTGTGCCGCGAGTCCCGTCGGCGGCCGCACCGGGTCTGATGGTGGTCAGCCCCACCAAACCGGATGCGCTCCGCCATCCCCAAACCCCCGGATAACCGGTCCGGGCCTCAAGATGGCCTGGGAACGGCAAGGATTATGGGACGGCGCCGGGCGGGGGCGGACAAGGTTTCCGGGAAGTCTCGCCTTTACAGTATGTTAGGGCGATGAGACGTGGGATAAACCCGCACTTTTCTTCCCCACGATGTGGGGAAGTGGGCCGAGGCGGAGCCTCGGGTCGATGGGGTCGAACGGAGCGAGGAAGGCCATGCCGCCTGTGGCGGCCCCTCCGTCTTGCCGCTTCGCGCCAAGCCACCTCCCCATGGAATGGGGAGGAAAGGATGGGCAGCGCCGGGAGCCGGTTTTCTTCCCCACCATGTGGGGAAGTGGGCCGAGGCGGAGCCTCGGGTCGATGGGGTCCGAGCGTCGCGAGGATGGGCCACAAGCGAAGACGACCCATGCCGCCTGCGGCGGCCCCTCCGTCTTGCCGCTTCGCGCCAAGCCACCTCCCCATGGAATGGGGAGGAAAGGATGGGGGCGCCGGGAGCCGGTTTTCTTCCCCACCATGTGGGGAAGTGGGCCGAGGCACGACCCATGCCGCCTGCGGCGTCACCCCTCCGTCACGCCCTTCGGGCGCGCCGCCTCCCCATGGAATGGGGAGGAAAGCGTGCTCCCGGGACAAACGAGCGGGGATGACAGATGAGGGGCTTCTTGCGAGCGCCACCCGACAAAAAACCCCGGTCGGATGACCGGGGCTCTTTGTTGGCAAGGACCGTCGCGTCTACTGATCGCGACGCGGGCCGCCGGCGCCGCCGGGCAGGTTTTGCTCGCCGCCGAACTGTTCGGTGGGCAGGCGACCGACATTGCCGAGCAGCTGCTCGAGGAAGGTCAGTTCGCGTCCGCGGGTCGGGGTTTCGCGATTGGCATAGGCCACGACACGGCCGTCTTCCAGACCGTATTCGGAGACATCGCTGACAATGCCGTTCTCGTCAAAGGTCACGGCGATGATGCGGCGGTCGCGTGTTTGCGGGCGCAGATAGGCGAGGCTCTCGCGGGTCGAGGAGATGTAATACCAGGTGTTCTCTTCGAACGTCCCGCGCGTCGAGGGATTGCCGAGGCGCGACAGCACGGAGCTTTCGGTATCCTCGGCGACCACGATGTTCGGCTCTTCCTGCGTCGTGTAGCGGTAGCCATGCGAACGAAGGACCGGATTGCAGGCCGAGGCGCCAATCGCGCAGGCGGCAATCAGGACTGTAAGGCTAACGCGACGCTTCATCAGGAACTCCTGCGAGATGGGTCTGCCACGCGCGACGTGATGACGCGTGCGGCGCTGTCTTGACCTAACCAAGGGCGAGCTTAGCTTCAAGCGCCAATTCTTGGGAGTGCGGAACGCATGTTGAACCGACTTTTCGGTCGCAAGCCGGAAAAGCGTCGTGCCGAGGCGCTGTACCGCGATGTGGTAAGCGCAGCGCGAGCGCCGCATCTCTATGCTGAACTGGGGGTGCCGGACACGGTCGAGGGCCGGTTCGAAATGATCATCCTGCATTGCGCCCTTGTCGTGTTGACGCTGAAACCTGTCGACAGTGACGCCGCGCGGTCTCTCAGCCAGGCGCTGTTCGACACCATGTTCGATGATTTTGATGCCGGCATGCGCGAGATGGGCGTCGGGGATTCGGGTGTCGGCAAGAAAATCCGCTTCATGGCGGAGGGGTTTTACGGCCGTGCCGAAGCCCTGCGCGATGCGATCGACAGTCCTGATCCGGAGCAATTGCAGGCCGTGCTGTCGCGGAACGCATTCAATGCCGCAGCCGATGATCCCCGCGCGCCTTCCCTTGCCCTATACGTAAATTCGGCTGTTGCGGGCCTGAACGGGCAGGGCGGTAGCGCCTTGCTCGACGGGGCAGTACCGGCTTTCCCGACCGTCTGATCGCCGCCTTGCTGCCTTGCATTGCCCCGGTCATGGTCTAAGTTCCGCGGGCTTTCGGCGCATGGCGCCTCTGCGAGGGACACGGCACCGCTACTCATGACAGGTATCCCCACGATTTCGGTCGACGCGATGGGCGGCGATCTCGGACCCGAGGCGGTCGTCGAGGGTATCGGACACGCGCTCAAGCGCTGGCCGGACCGCAAGGCGACTTATATTCTTCACGGCAACGAGGCCCTGCTGGCCCCGCTCCTGGCCAGACACCCCAAGGTGGCGGCGGTCTGCGAGCTGCGTCACACGGATACGCTTGTCCAGATGACGGACAAGCCGAGCGAGGCCGTGCGCCGGGCGCGCGGTTCCTCGATGTGGAACGCAATCCAGAGCGTCAAGGCCGGCGAGGCGGGGGCCATCGTGTCCTCCGGCAATACCGGTGCGCTGATGGCGATCGGCAAGGTCGTCCTGCGGATGAAGAAGGGCGTGCATCGCCCGGCCATCTCGGCGAACTGGCCGACGCCGAAGGGCCACACAGTGGTGCTTGATGTCGGCGCCAATGTGCAATGCGGCGCGACCCAGCTCGTCGAGTTCGCCATCATGGGCGAGGCCTATCATCGCGCCGTTTTCGGCGGCGAAGCGCCGTCCGTCGGCCTGCTCAATGTCGGCCAGGAAGAACTCAAGGGCAATGACACGGTCCGTGAAGCCGATCAGCTGATCCGCAAATCCGGGCTCGACATCGCCTATCAGGGCTTCATCGAGGGCAATGATATTTCTGCCGGCGGCATCGACGTCGTCGTGACCGACGGGTTTACCGGCAATATTGCGTTGAAGACTGCCGAAGGCACGGCCCGCCTGGTCGCGGGCTGGGTGCGCGAGGCGCTGACCAGCTCGCTGATCGCCAAGCTGGCCGCCGGCCTGCTCTCGCTCGGCGCGCTGGAGCGTCTGCGCCAGCGCATGGATCCGCGCTATATCAATGGCGGCGTCCTGCTGGGTCTCAAGGGCATTGTCGTCAAGTCGCATGGCGGAGCCGATGGCGAGGGTTTCGCCTCTGCGCTTGGCCTCGCCTATGTCATGGCGAAGAGCGATTTCATGGCCCAGATCCGCGCCAATCTCGACAAGTTTGCCAGTTTCGAAGAACAGGAAGTCGCGGCAGCGTCATGACCGAACCGAGTGCGCGTATCGCCGGAATCGGCTCTCACCTGCCCGAGCGGATCCTGACCAATGACGAGATTTCGGCAATGGTCGACACCAGCGACAGCTGGATTCGCGAACGCACGGGCATCCGTCAGCGCCATATCGCCGGCGAGGGTGTCACCACCTGTGATCTTGCCGAGCGTGCCGCCCGCCGCGCGCTCGAGGATGCCGGTCTGACGGCAGAGGATCTCGACCTGATCGTGGTGGCGACCACGACGCCCGATTTCACCTTTCCCTCGGTCGGCACCATGCTGCAGGCGCGGCTCGGCGCGACCAATGGCGCCGCCTTCGACGTCCAGGCCGTGTGCACCGGTTTTGTCTATGCGCTGGCCATGGCCGACAACATGATCGCGCGCGGTCAGGCCCGAACGGCGCTGGTCGTCGGCGCCGAGACCATGTCGCGCCTTCTCGACTGGACCGATCGTTCAACCTGCGTCCTGTTCGGCGACGGTGCCGGCGCCATGGTGCTGCAGGCGGACGAGGCGGCCACGGGTCCGGAACGGGCAGGTATCCTGGGCACCTATCTGCGCTCGGATGGCCGGTTCAAGGATCTGCTGCATGTCGATGGTGGCCCGTCCTCGACCGGGACGGTCGGGCATCTGCGCATGGTCGGCAACCAGGTCTTCCGGCACGCCATCACCAATATCGCCGAGTCGATGACCACGATTGCCAAGCGCTCGGGCGTGACGATCGAGGCGGTTGACTGGTTTGTTCCCCACCAGGCCAATCAGCGTATCCTGGAAGGCGTCGCGCGCCGATTGTCGATCCCGACGGAGAAGGTCATCTCGACCGTGGCCGACCACGGCAATACCTCTGCGGCCTCGGTGCCGCTGGCCTTTGACCGGGCTGTCCAGGACGGCCGGATCAAGCGCGGCGACCTGGTTTTGATGGAAGCGCTGGGTGGTGGATTTACCTGGGGCGCGGCCCTGGCCCGGTTCTGATCCATTAATTCGGCGGTTTCTCGCACTTAACCAAGACCTTGGCGTTGACCTGACCCGGTTTCGAGGCGTAGCTTGATATCGTCTTTGTGGGGATGACCATGGCAGATAAAACCTTGACGCGTGCAGATTTGGCTGAATCGGTCTACCGGGAGGTCGGCCTGTCTCGCCAGGAATCAGCAGATCTGGTCCAGTCCGTGCTGGGCATGGTTTCGGACACGCTCGCCAAGGGCGAGTCCGTGAAGCTTTCCTCGTTTGGCTCATTCCTTTTGCGGGACAAGCGCGGTCGGGTCGGGCGTAATCCGAAGACCGGGGTGGAGGTGCCGATTGAGGCGCGCCGCGTTCTGGTGTTCAAACCGTCACAAGTACTCAAGGAGCGCGTCGACTCGGCTCTGTCCAAGGATTAGGGCGGCCCGCAGGCTGACGCGAACAGCGCATGTCGGTCACGAACAAGTCTGCAGACGCGTTTCGAACCATCAGCGAAGCCGCTGAGGAACTTGCTATTCCCGCGCATGTCCTGCGCTTCTGGGAAAGCAAGTTCGCCCAGATCAGCCCGTTGAAACGGGCTGGCGGTCGCCGCTTCTACCGGCCCCAGGACCTGCAATTGCTGCGCGGCGTGAAGCGGCTCCTCTATGAGGACGGCTACACGATCAAGGGCGCCCGCAAATACTTCAAGGATCATGGCATCGCTGCGGTGATGGAGATGGGCGATCCAGCCGCAGGCGCGCCGCGTGATCCCCTTGCCATAGATGCGGCTGATCTGGAGCACCCGGTCGCCGCGAAACCGTCGCGCCCGCGTCCGGCTGACGGTCCGCAGCGCCAGCTCGACGATATTCTTGCCGATCTGGAAAACGCCCAGGCCAAGCTGAAAGCCGCGCTTAAACCCTGATTGCAGACCGGTCGGCAGCCCAGCCGCACATGGCGCTGACAGGCCTGTTGCCGAGCGGCAAACCGCACCCTATAAGCGACTTCCCCATCGGACGGGCCTGCCTGTCCAGCAAGTGAGTGTCGGAGCGTGGCGCAGCCCGGTTAGCGCACCGGTCTGGGGGACCGGGGGTCGCGAGTTCGAATCTCGCCGCTCCGACCATTTTCTTGCGAGTGCCATGTTCCAGGGGCAAACCCTCCCTGCTTTTTGTCCTTTGTCGTGGAAATCCGGCGTCTCGCGCAGGACCATCCATAGATCGCTTGTCAGCCAGCGGGCCGTATCCGGTTCTTCAGGTCAAGGGCGCCGCAGGCGCCGCTTCGCGGTTGAAACCCTTGAGCTGAAGAACCGGATACGGCTTTCTCCCGGCAAGCGGTTTATGGCGGGGTGTGCGCCGCACGCACATTGTGTGACACCGATATCTGTTGGTGTCGTCGAGCGGAACCGCCCTCACGCCCCCGCCATCGCCGCCTTCATCACATCCTTCATCGCCATGTCCGGATTGGCGAGCGCGGCCGGATCCGGGCTGGCGCGTTTCTGGATCATCATCTTGGCGGCCATGAAGCTTTGCGGGTCGTTTATGCAATCGGCGGCGATCAGGACGCCGTCGGCGAGGTGGAAGAAGCTGCGCGGGGTCTCGTCGGGACCGGCGCGGGTGATGGTGGTGTCCTGGGCGCCGATCAGGCCGGCGGTCTGGAGTTTGAGATCGAACTGGTCGGACCAGAACCAGGGCACTTCCGGTTTCGGCGCGGCGACGCCGCAGATCGCCGCGGCGGCGCGCTTGGCCTGGTCGAGCGCATTGGGCACGCTTTCCAGACGCAGCCGGGTGCCGGTCAGCCAGTTGAGCTGTTCGGCGCAATCGCCGATCGCGTAGATATTCGGATCGCTGGTCCGGCAGGCCTCGTCGACCACAATTCCGTTGCCGGTTGTCAGGCCGCAGCTCGCTGCGAGTTCCTGGTTGGGGATGACGCCGATCCCGACCAGCACGCTGTCGCAGGCGATCTTCTCGCCATTGGCCAGTTCGATCCGGCCGACCGCCTTGCCGCGGGCGAACAGGCCGGATTTGGGTTTCAGGGCGGCGACCTGCGAGTCGAGGCGGATCGAGACACCGCGCTGGTCATGGGCCTGGCGGTAGAATTCCGAGACTTCCGGAACGGCCACACGTGCCAGAAGCCGGTCCATCGCCTCGATCACGATCGGGGCGGCGCCCAGCTTGGAGGCGACCGAGGCCGCTTCCAGTCCGATATAGCCGCCGCCGATGATGGCGATGCGCTTGCCCGGCTGCACATCGGCCTTCAGGGCATCGACATCGGCGATGGAGCGCAGATAGCGCACGCCGTCGAGTTCGGCACCGGGAACCGGCAGGGTCCGGACGCGGGAGCCGGTTGCGATCACGAGACGGGTGTAGGTTTCTTCGCGACCATTGGCGAATATGACCAGCTTGCGGTCGGGATCGATTCGCTTGGCACGGGTCGACAGGCGCAGCTGGACGTCCTGTTCGGCCCAGGTTTCGGGCGGTTGCAGCCATAGCCGGCTCTCATCGATCTCGCCGGAAAGATAGGCCTTCGACAGGGGCGGGCGCTGATAGGGCGGGTGCGGCTCGTCGCCGACCAGCAGGATGCGGCCGGCAAATCCATTGCGACGCAGAGAGGCGGCGCACTGGCCGCCAGCCTGGCCGGCGCCGAGTATTATGACGGTCCCATCGGTCTTGCTCACGCAACGTCCCTCCGCAAATCAGGTCCTGCCCAAACCAGGTCCTGCTTGCGACATGATGGCGCGTCCGGTGCAGGCCTGCGAGTGCAATAGCATCATGTCCGCCATTGGCAATGATGCACAAGGCTTGTGCTGTGGTGTGAATGGGTTACCTAGCCGCCCGGGAGTTTGCATGTCGTATCATACCAGCACCACAAGCCGCGCCGTTTCGCTCTGGCTGCTCATCGTCGCCGCACTCGTCTGCCTGATGATCATCATCGGCGGGACGACGCGCCTGACAGACAGCGGCCTGTCCATCACCGAATGGAAGCCGATTTCCGGCGCCATCCCGCCGCTCAGCCAGGCGGATTGGGAAAACGAGTTCGCGCTGTACCAGCAGACCACGGAATTCCAGGTCCAGAATTCCGCTATGACGCTGGCGGAGTTCGAATTCATCTTCTGGTGGGAGTGGGGCCATCGCCAGCTTGGACGGCTGATCGGTCTCGTCTTCTTTGTTCCCTTTGTCTTTTTCTGGCTGCGGGGCCATCTCAGCGCCCGCTTGAAGCCGCGCCTTTTCGGGCTTTTTCTGCTCGGCGGGGCCCAGGGCGCGATCGGCTGGTGGATGGTGGCGAGTGGCCTGACGGACCGGCTCGATGTCAGCCAATACCGGCTGGCAACCCATCTGGGCATGGCCTTCGTCATCCTCGGGGCGTCGATATGGCTGTCGCTGGAAGCCCGCTACGGACCGCCCCCGCTGCGCCGCGGACGCCTTGCCGGTGTCACGGCCGGGCTGCTGGGCCTGGTCTTCCTGCAGATCGTCCTGGGGGCTTTCGTGGCCGGTCTGGATGCCGGACGCATCTACAACACCTGGCCGTTGATGAATGGCGATCTCATTCCCGAGGACTATCTCGGCGGGATGAGTTTCTTCCCGGCGATTTTCGAGAGCCATGCGGCGGTCCAGATGCATCATCGCTGGACCGGCTATCTCGTGGCGTTTGGCGTCTTCGCCTACGCTTGGCTGATCTGGCGCGAGCCGCGGGTGTCGCTGAAGCCCTTCATGCTGATTCTGCCGGCCCTGGTGATCGGGCAGATCGCCCTTGGCATCGCGGCGCTGCTGGCGGTTGTCCCGCTCTCGCTCTCCCTGGCCCACCAGGCCGGGGCGATCCTCCTCTTCATCGCGATGATCTGCGCCGCCTGGACGGCACGGCGGGCAGTCTGAAACGGGAGATTTGCCTTAGAGACCGGCCTTGCGGGCCCGTTGCCAGTAGATGATCGCGACCAGGCTCACGATGATCGGGATCATGAGCCCGTACTCATCGGTCCACAGGCTGGTCGAGGGATTTTCCACCGTCAAAGGCGTGCAGATCTTCTGGATGTAGATGTTGTGGGCGCCATGAAACATGATGGCGGGCCACACTGATCGGCTCTTGAAGGTGTAATAGGTCATGATGACCGTCATCGCGATGATCATCACGGTGAAGCATGCCAGTTGAAACAGGGTGTTGCCGCCGCCATACGCGATGATGACGGGGTAGTGCCAGACCGCCCAGACAGCGCCGCTGATCAGGCATGTGGCATTGAAGGAAAAGAGCTTGCGCAGCTCCCACGCAAAGAATCCGCGCCAGCCGATTTCCTCGCCCGCTATCGTGCCCAGTGATTTCGCGAACTGCACCACGGCCATCAACACGCCCATCAGGGCGATGACGACAAAGGCGGGTGCGTCCGGCAGGCCAAGCTCCCCGCTCCATTCGCTGATGGTTGCGGCGTTGCCAAAACCACCGAGCCCGCTCAGCCAGATGATCCCGTAGCCAAGCGATACGTAAAAGGCCGGAACGAGGTATCCGGCCCAGTTGGCGCGATGACTGCCCCATGTCCAGGGCAGGTCGGAAATCCTGCGGCCGCGGAGTTTGAGCGTCAGGAAGGCGGCGAGCGCCGGCATCATCATCAGCGTGCCGACATAGAGCGATGTGGGCACCAGGGCGACGATTGCGTAATGGGCCACGGCGCTGGCGATTGTGAGCATGCCGAGGAAGGTCAGCAAGGTGATGATCGTTGTGTGTCTGTCAGCCTGCACTGCGGTCATGATGCCGGGCTTTCCTTTACGGGAGGGAATGTCAGGTGTAGTTTATACAATTAATTGTACAACTGATTGTATAAGAGGCAAGCCGTGCGTGACAGCAACATCATGGACACCCACCGACTGAGCGGGGCTTTTCTGTCGAACAAGCTGTTGCGCCTTGTGGAGACAATCGCTGACCAGGGCTTGGTGCTCATGCAGTCCGCCGGGATCGTGATTCCCCCGCGGGCAATCTCAACTGTCCTGATGATCGGTGAGATTGACGATGTCACGGTTGCGGACATCGCCCTGTCGCTTGACCAGCCCCATCAGGTCGCGACGCAGCGCGTGGCGCTATTGTGTCGACTGGGTCTGGTGACCAAGCGCGCTCATCCGTCCGACAGTCGCCGCAAGATTCTCGAGCTGACGGACTATGGCCAGGCGCAATACGCCATGATGCTGGTTATGCTCGAGAAGATCCGGGCGGCAATGGACGCGCTGTTCGACGAGATCGGCTGCGACCTGGCGGCCAAGGCCGTTGAAGCCGTGGAGCGGTTGCGTTCCGAACCCCTGGTCGGCCGGATAGGCTGAGGCGAACCAGGTCTCGGCCTGACACGGGAGGCGCCGTTTGCGCGGCGCATCCCGTGCTCCGATTCCTGATTGGCAGACGCGGATCAGTCCACCGCTAAAATCGCCCGGCTCAATGCATCGCGTGAGACCACTTTGAGGCGGCCGGCGCCGGTGTCGAAGACCACCATGAGGCCGTTGGCATAGGCTGTGTAGCCGTAATCCTCCCCCGTGACGGCGAGGGCGGCGGGGAGCTGGATGCCCTGGGTTGAGAGACCGTCGATGATATCGAGCGAAAGGCCGCGAACAAGGCTTTCCGCGTCGAAGGTCTCGATCGTTTCGCCGGTGCCGCTTGTTGCCAGGACCAGCCGGGTTCCGTTGAAATCCCCCAGCGCCAGATTGGTCGCGCGGAACGGGTCCTCGGCGAGGATCGTGCCGTCGCCGGACAGGCGGGCAATGCCACCGACCGGGCTGGCCGTGTAGATGTCGCCGTCCAGCGTTGCACATTGCCGCGCCGGAACCGGCAGCGGGAAGTCGCGGACCCGCTCGACGCTCAGCTGGTCGCTGCCGGCATCGCGGACGCGCCAAATCTCGGCATGGGCCCCGGTGCCCAGCACAACCAGTTCCACAAAACCGGTGCCTTCACGCATCAGACAGAGCCCGGCCACACCGTCGATCGGCTCCATCGCCCCCAAGGGCAGATCAAGGATCTGCGCGCCGTCGCGCACAACGGCAAAACCGCGCACGGCACCGGCATCGCCGACCGATCCGAAAATCAGCGGCAGGGCTTCGCCGCGCAGTTCGAAATCGGGGGCCACGGCGAGGCCGGTCAGGCGTTCCCCGGCATGGCGGGTCTTGAGGATGCCGTCGAGGTCGAAAATATCGATGCCGCCAGCCCCCGGTGCCGACAGCACGAAACCGAGCGATGGCACATTCGGGTCAGGCAGGAAGCCGACCGGGCCGCCGCCGCCCTCAACAGCTGTGAAGGCGGCGGTGACAAGGATCTCGGTCGGACCGCTGGCCTCGGCCTCGACCGTTGCGCCTTCCGGTGCTTCGGCGTTCGGACCACAGGCGCCAAGTGCCAGCAGCGAAGCGCCTAGCGCGAAAGCCCGGGCCAGGGACCGCGGACCGCGAAAGTGCGTCCGGGATAGCGCTGCACATTGAAAAACAGGGTCGAACCGTCGGGACTGAAACATGGACCGCAAATCTCGCTTTTTTGACCTTCCGGCCCGGAGGCCGCGTTGCGTCCAATCGTATACACCTCACCATCGGGCGTCACGCCGCGGATGTACTGGTCCTGATCACCATCCTCGACGACGATCAGGTCGCCCCAGGGCGCGACACACAAATTGTCGCAGCTCTCCATGATGGCGGCGTCATGGCTCTGGTAGAACAGCTGCAGCCGGCCGGGCGCTGCCGTCTCGCCATCGTCACCCTCGCTCGGGCTGGGCTGATAGCGCCAGATCTGGCCGAGCCGGTCCGGGCCCCCGTCCGTGCAAGTGAAATAACATTCGTTTTCGCCCCACCAGATCCCTTCGCCACGCGTGAAATGGGCGGCTCCGGCGGCCACGCCGCGGGCGGCGAGATCGGCATTCGGCGATTCGACATCATCAAGATCGATCCAGTCGACATCGACCCATTCGCCCGGCTGCAGGGTCTCGGTGTCCCAGTTGCGCACGTCCAGGCCGGGTCGGCCGCGAACCGCGAGCGCCTGCAGCCGGCCGCCTTCGACCAGCTGTCCGGGCACGTTGGGAAGAAAGCGGTAGAAGAGGCAGCGGTCGTACTGGTCTTCTGTCTCGTAGGCGATCAGCGTACGCGGATCGATAGCGACGGCTTCGTGGCGGAAACGGCCCATCGCCTTGAGCGGGACCGGTTCGACCAGCCCGGTCGCTTCGGCCGGGACCTCGAAGACATAGCCGTGCTCAACACCGGCCTGCGGACCGACATTCTGTTCGGTCTCCTCGCAAGTCAGCCAGCTGCCCCAGGGGGTCGGTCCGCCGGCGCAATTATTGATCGTGCCGACGAGGGAGAGGTATTCTTCCTCGACCGCCAGGGTTTCCGGGTTGAGGACGAGATGGCTGGTGCCACCGATATGCGGATTGCCATTCTCGTCCCAGTCATGCACCCGGCTGCGATCAATCAGTTCGAGGCCGGCATTGTCCGGCACGAAAGGTGATTTCTCGGCGTCGCCGAGGCGCAGCTCGTGATTACGCACGAGCACGATGCGTCCATCGGCTTTCTGGAAGCAGGCCATGCCGTCGAAATCACCGGGCACAACCAGGCCATCAGTCATCGGCTGGCCGGCCGAGGAAATGACGTCATAGGTGAAACCGTCCGGCAGATCGAACAGGCCGTCCGGATCGACCTGCAATGGGCCGAGGCCCTCGACCTCGTTGAAATAGCCTTGCTCGGCCGGATAACGCTTCTGGCAGGCGGCCAGCGCGGCAAGGCCGGAAAAGGCGAGGGTGGTGGCGGCGCTGCTGCGCAGGAAATGGCGGCGGGACAGGGACATCGGGCACTCCGGGGCGGTCTGGAAGGTCTTTTAACTACAACGACTTCACGACGAGCACATGACGGTCATGCAGTATGCGGTATTATGTAACCGTATATCTAGGTGTATAAAATTGCAGCTGAAATTCGACACCTGCTTGACCGAACTGCAATTCACCTCTAAACGGCGCGCTCGAATTCAACCTGATCCTATCAGGCCTGAGGCAGGAATATTATGAAAACCATCTCCGTTAAGCCGGCGGATGTCGTTAAAAAGTGGGTCGTGATCGACGCAGAGGGTGCCGTTGTCGGTCGCCTCGCTGCCTACGTCGCCACCCGCCTGCGCGGCAAGCACCGTCCGGACTATACCCCCCATGTCGACATGGGCGACAACATCATCATCGTGAATGCCGAGAAGGTCGTCTTCACCGGCACCAAGCGGGATGACAAGCGCTACTACCACCACACCGGTCACCCGGGTGGCATCAAGGAAACCAGCCCGGCGAAGCTGCTGGACGGCCGTTTCCCGGAGCGCGTTGTCGAGAAAGCCGTGCTGCGCATGCTGCCGAAAGACAGCCCGCTGGCGCGTCAGCAGTTCTCGAACCTGCGCGTCTATGCCGGTCCCGACCACAAGCACGAGGCCCAACAGCCGGAAGTGGTCGATTTCAAGTCCATGAACTCCAAGAATACGCGAGGCTGATATGTCTGAAGAAGCCCGCTCGCTCGAAGACCTCAAAGACGTCATCAAGGAAGCCGACGCCGGCACCGTGGTGGCTGACGAGTCCGTTCCGGCCGAGCCCAAAATCGATGAGCACGGCCGTTCCTATGCCACCGGCAAGCGCAAGAACGCGGTCGCCCGCGTCTGGATCAAGCGCGGCAGCGGCAAGATCACGGTCAATGGCCGCGACCAGGAACAGTATTTCGCTCGCCCCGTTCTTCGCATGCTGCTTCAGCAGCCGCTGGAAGCCGCCGAGCGCGTGAACGAGTTTGACGTGGTCGCGACCGTTGTCGGTGGTGGTCTGTCCGGTCAGGCCGGTGCCGTGCGTCACGGTATCTCCAAGGCCCTCCAGCTGTTCGAACCGGGCCTGCGCCCGGTCCTGAAGGCTGGCGGCTTCCTGACCCGCGACAGCCGCGTCGTCGAGCGCAAGAAGTACGGCAAGGCCAAGGCCCGCCGTTCCTTCCAGTTCTCCAAGCGCTAAGCTTGTCGAACTCACGATCTGCAGGACGGGCGGTGCCGATGGCGCCGCCCGTTTTTCTTTCGGGGTCTTTCAGACCTTTTCTTTCGGGGTCTTTCAGACCTTTTCTTTCGGGGTCTTTCAGACCTTTTCTTTCGGGGTCTTTCAGACCCGCGGGAGCCGGTGCGCCCGGTTCTGTTCAGCGAGGCCATTCGCGATATGGTCGAAGACCACGCGGATTCGTCGACTGGTATTGAGTTCGCGGTGGGTTACCAGCCAGGTCTGGATCGGGATCGGCGGCAGTGGCGGCCAGACTTCCTCGAGGATCGAGTGCTGGTCGATCCAGTCCCGCGTCATGGGTGTCACGCCAAGCCCCTGCATGGCCAGGGCGTGATGGACGGTTGAGCTGCCACTGCTGATCCGGAAATTCTCGGATGTCAGGCTGAGCCCCATCGCATTGAGATGCTCGATTACACGATCATTCTGCTCGAAACCGATGAAGTCGAGCCGATTGACATGGTCCAGGCAGGTCGGGCGTCCGACCCGATCGAGATAGTCCGGATGTGCATAGAGATGGCCGGTCGTCTCGCCGACCAGGCGCGCAATGAGATCGGGTTGCTCCGGGCGGGCATGCCGGATCGCGATATCCGCTTCGCGTTTCTGCAGATCCTGCAACTCGTTCGAAGCGATGATTTCCAGGCGAATGCCGGGTGCCTCCTCGTGAATCCGCTTGATGATGGGCGGCAGGTAGAAAGACGCCATGATATTGGTCGCGGTGATGGTCACCAGCCCCTCAATGGTGCTGGACTGGCCGGAGGCGGTCAGCGAGATCCGCTGGGCAGCTTCACCCATGGAGCGGACATGCTCGACCAGTTCCAGGGCGGCCCGGGTCGGCTGTGTGGCGCGGCGATTGCGCTCGAACAGGGTGATGCCGAGATCCGCTTCCAGGGCGGCGATCTGACGGCTGAGTGTGGGCTGGGTCTGTCCCAATGCCCGCGCGGCAGCAGAAAACGAGCCTTCCTCGATCGTGGCGAGCAGGGCGCGGATCTGGTTCCAGTCAAAGGCAACAGCATTCCAATTCATCGAAACACGTATATCAGATGTCCGTTTGGCGGCAATTTATATTCGCTCAGCGTATGTCAAAACCGGGGTCTGGATGGTTCGCAGCGTGCGAACGGACAGTGGAGACGAATGGCATGACGCAAGCGCATCGCTGGTGGGACAAGATCGCCGAGAAATATTCAAATGACCCGATTGCGGATGTGAAGTCGTGGGACTTCAAACTGTCGAAGATTCGCGAAAACCTCACCCCGGAGACGCGCCTGCTGGAGTTTGGCTGCGGCACGGGGGGCACGGCCCGCCGTCTTGCCGATGCGGCGGGCTCCATCCTCGCGACCGATATCTCCGGCGAGATGCTGGGCATTGCCGAAACCCGTGGCCGCGAGGCCGGAATCGGGAATATCAGCTATCAGCGCGCCGATTTCGCCGATTTCGACGCACCGTCCGGCAGTTTCGACGTCGTGCTGGGCATGAGCATCCTGCACCTTCTGGATGACCGCCATGCAGCCATGGACAAGGCCAGGCAATTGTTGAAGCCCGGCGGCCTGTTCATAACCAGCACGGCCTGCTTGCTGGACGGTTTCTGGTTCATGGTGCCGATCCTGCCCATCGGGCGGATCCTCGGCGCCTTCCCTCCGGTAAAGGCGTTCGGGTCCGCAAGGCTGAAGCGGGAAATTGCCGAGGCCGGGTTCGAGATCGAGTATGAGTGGCGGCCCAAGCCGAGCGCGGCGTTGTTTGTCATGGCCCGCAAACCGGGCTGAACCGGCAATGACAGGAAAGTGATGGCATGACCCAGACCCAGACCGCGCAAGAGGCCGCTGCTGACGAGGCGCGCGGCTCCGGCTTCGCCGCCGAGCTCGAGCGTGACCAGGCCCATCGGGACAAGGCCAAGTCGGTGCAGCCCTTGCGCCGTCTGTTGCCCTACATCCTGCGCTATCCTTTCCTGCTGGCCGCCTTTTCGCTGTTTCTGGTGCTGGCCTCGGGACTGACCCTGCTTCTGCCTGCGGCCTTTCGTCTGGTGGTTGATTGCGGGTTTGCCGGGGACACCCGGGCGGCCGCTTGCGCCAGCCTTGGCGAGACGTCCGGGCTGGGGATCTATTTCCTGGCCGGAATGGGGGTGGCGGTCCTGCTGGGTCTCGCCAGCGCCTTTCGCTTCTACTTCATCAGCCGGCTGGGCGAGCGCGTGGTTGCGGATTTGCGGCGGGACGTGTTCACGCATCTGCTGTCGCTGGACGCGCGCTTCTACGCCGGAACACGGACCGGCGAGGTGCTCTCGCGCCTGACCACCGACACGACATTGATCCAGACCGTGGTCGGCTCCTCGATTTCAGTCGCGCTGCGAACGGTGGCGACCACAAGCGGCGCGCTGATCCTCATGGTCGTGGTGAGTTGGCAGCTGGCTCTGCTCGTGCTGGCTCTGGGTCCCTTGATGCTGGGGCCGATCCTGTTGTTCGGGCGCCGGATCCAGCGTCTCTCGCGGGTCAGCCAGGACAATCTGGCTGATGCGTCGGCGCGGGCCGGCGAAACTTTGCAGGCCATCGAGACGGTTCAGGCCTTTACCCGAGAGCGCGAGGAATCGGACCGCTTTGCCACGGCGGTCGAGATGACCTTCCTGTCCGCCATGCGCCGGATCAGCGTGCGCTCCTTCATGACCGCGCTGATCTTCTCGGTATCCTGACCGGGCTGATCGCGGTTCTGTGGTTCGGTG
>NZ_JADFAJ010000034.1 GCF_015665295.1 Maricaulis sp. | reverse complement strand
TTTCACAGCGCCATCGGTTCGCGGTGGGCTGGCACGCGCCAGCCGCAGCCTGGCCGATGCCTGTAACAGGGCGCCGTTGGGACCGCTTCGTACATTGCCTGACCGGGGCTTGCGAAAACTCGATCGCCTTGCCGGGTTCTGGGCCTTATGACCGGTCTGACCCGTCGTCAGGGCCTCGTGGCTGCGGCAGCCGGTCTGACCTGGTCAGGCGGTGCGAGCGCCGATGTGCCGCGCCGGGAGCTTTGGGACAATCGCCTGGGAGTGCGCCTGCGCGGCGCGGTGATCGCCCAGCGGCGGGTCTATGCCGAAATTGACGGTCCCGAGTTTCTCGGTGCCGGCCCGGTCGGGGCGCCGGTCAGCGACGCCGCGCTTGCGCGACTGGCTGCCCTGGGTGGCAATCTCGTTATGCTTTCCGTTCCCGGTCCGGCAAGCGAGGCGCCCCCCTTCGCTGCCGATCCGGTAATCGAGACCCATCTCCATCGCCTTGTCCGGCGTTGCGCGCGCCACGGCCTTTTTGTGGTGATCGGGTTCCGGACGGGCCCCGGGCGCAGTGAGTTTACCTTCCATCGCGACCAGGCGGGCAGCTGGTTTCCTGCATCGCGCATCGATGAAAGCATCTGGCGGTCCCGCGAAGCGCATGATGGCTGGGTCGCGATGTGGCAGCGTACCGCGCGGCAGTTCCGCAATTATCCCAACCTGGCCGGCTATCTGTTGATGGTCGAACCGAACGCCAATCTGGCGGCACCCGGGCCGGCGGGAGGCGATCTCGATATCTGGGACGCAGGGCAGCTGGCAGGCAGTGTCGAAGGGACACCGGCAGACTGGCCGAGCCTGGCCGGACGCCTGGCGCGCGCGGTCCGCTCCGAGGATGCTGAGACGCCGATCCTGGTCAGCCCGGATGGCTATGCCAATCATCGATTTAGCGGTCTGCTTGATTTGCAGGCGGCGCCCGGGCTTGTCCTCGCGGTTCATGATTATGCGCCGCGCGCCTACACTCATCAGGATCGGGATGCCGGGCTGGGCTTTGACCCGGGGCTGGCTGATTTCGTGCAGCCATCCGGCGATACGCCCTGGATGCTGGGCGAATTTGGCGTATCGCGCTGGGCCCCCGGGGCCGCCCGTTATCTGGCCAGCCGGATTGCTGCCGCGGAAGCCGCAGGCGCTGCCTGGTCGGTGTTTCGCTGGGATAGTGGCTGGCGCGTCTATGAAAACGCCGAGAACCGTTTCAACCCGCTCTACGGCAGCGACCCGGACGCCGACCTGCCCGATGCCGCTTCACCGCTGATCGAAACCCTGTCGCGGGCCTGGTCAGCCAACCAGATCCGCCCGGCACCGCTTCTGCGGCGCTGATGGTTCAGCGGATATTGGTCTTGTCGCCAAGCAGGGCCGGCAGGGTGCGGAGCATGATCCACAGATCGAACCAGAAATTGGCCTTGTCGATATAGGCGACATCCAGGGCAATCCGCTCGCGCGCGGCTTCCGGCGAATGCAGCGGACCGCGAGAACCATTGATCTGGGCCCAGCCGGTAATGCCCGGCTTGACGCGGTGACGGTGCGCATATTCGGCGACCAGGCTGGAGGTTTCTGTACCGCCGGTACGCATGCCCGGCGCGTGCGGGCGCGGTCCCACGAGCGACATGTCGCCGGTCAGCACATTCCACAATTGCGGCAGCTCATCGAGGCTGGTCATGCGAAGGAAACCGCCGAGACGCGTGACCCTTGGATCATCGAGCTCGACCTGGCGTATCGGCTTGGCGGCGGCGTCGGGATCATGCCGCATGGTGCGGAATTTCAGCACCTTGATCGGGCGGCCATTGAAGCCTTCGCGAACTTGCCGGAACAGGACCGGACCGCGACTGTCGAGCCGGACAGCCAGTCCGATCAGCAGCATGACAGGCAGGGCCGCGACAAACAGGCCCAGACCCAGGGCGACGTCCTGCAGGCGCTTGGCCAGAAGATGGCTGAAGCGTTCCTCGGCACCGCTCATGCGGGCGGCCTGGACGCCGACGATATCGTCCAGGGAGGTCTCGGCCGGATCAAAACTGTCGAGATCAAGCAGCAGGCAGACCGTGTGCGGCAACGCGCGCAACTTGGTCAGCAGGAGGCGCACCCGTTCCTCGGCCTTCGGCGTCACCGTCAGGATGATGCGATCGACCTCGTGCAGGAGCGACCAGGACAGGAGGTCGTCCGTCGTGCCGAGATAGGGGGCCCCGGCGAGAGCTTGCGGGCTGCGCGCCTTGCGGTCGTCAAAAATGCCCACGACATTGACCGTGCCGGAGCCGGCATTGGCCTTGATCAGCTTGCTGGCATTCGGCGTGGCGCCAACCAGCACGACATTGCGGGCCAGTCGGCCGGACTTGGCCCAGTGCTGGATGAAGCCGGCGTAGATGACGTGAAGCAGAGTGACCGCGCCGACACTCGTGATCGCGAATGTCGCCACGAGATGGGTCACATTCGGCGCCGTGACATGGGCGAGAGCGGTGATGGCCGTGCCGGCGAATGCGGTGGCGATGAAGGCGCGCAGCATGCGCAGCGTCGCGCTCTCGCGCGGTTCCACCTTGTAAAGGCGCATCAACATGGCCAGGGCCGGGCAAAGCGCTGCAAAGGCAAGCAGGGGCAGGAGTTCACCGGCCGCGACCTCGGTCACGGCGCCGCCGGACATGGCAAAGGCGCCGGTCACGGTGAGGGTGAGAATGACAAGAATGTCGATGCTCTGCCAGATATGGCCAAGCGCCTTGCGATTGACGCGATGGCGCGGCGCGCGCGCGTCAGCCTTGAGGTGGGCGCGTGTCAGGCTCGCCGGATCGGGATTGGGCTGGCGATGCGCTTCTGATGTATCATTGGCCGGTCCCGACGCCTTGCGGGTCTGGTCTGTCTGGCGCGGTGCGTTGGAATAATCCACGGCGATCCCCATTGATCCTGACGCCATTGGAGCAGACCAGGCAAAAGATTTCGTTGAGAAGCGTGGTTAGCGAAGCGTTACCGTGCGCCGTCCTTGATCCTCAGGCCCGCGCGCCGTGAAGAAAACGGGTGCATTCTTGTGCGTCGCAACATATCACGGCGCGATGACGGTTCGCGCGCATCCGTGTTCCTTCAAAACCGACGCAGCTACCCGGTGGACTTCCCATGCTTCGAACTTCCCTCGCCGCCTTCACGGAACGCCTTGCCGCGACCATTGGTGACCGGGGCGAATTGCCGCCGCTCAATGTCAGCCGGATCCGGATCGAAATTCTCGCCGGCCTGACCGTGGCGCTGGCGCTGGTGCCGGAAGCCGTTGCCTTTGCCTTCGTTGCCGGTGTCCCGCCGCTGGCAGGTCTCTACGCGGCCTTCATCGTCGGCCTGATCACGGCAGTGCTGGGTGGTCGCCGCGGCATGATTTCCGGTGCGACCGGGGCTCTCGCTGTCGTGATGGTCCATCTCGTGGCCGAGCACGGGATCGAATACCTGTTCGCCACCGTGGTCCTGATGGGGATCATCCAGATTACCGCCGGCGTGCTGCGTCTGGGCAAATTCATCCGAATGGTGCCGCACCCGGTCATGCTGGGCTTTGTCAACGGGCTGGCCATCGTCATTTTCCTGGCCCAGATGGAGCAGTTCAAGACAGTCAACGAGGCCGGTGAGCATGTCTGGATGACCGGTTGGCCACTTGTTCTCACCCTCGGCCTGGTCGGTCTCACCATGGGGCTGATCTGGGTAGTGCCGAAAATCACCAAGGCGATTCCGGCACCGCTGGTCGCCATCGGCGTCGTCGCCGCACTCGTGATCGGGTTGGGCCTGCCGGTGCCGCGTGTCGGTGACCTGGCCTCCATCGAGGGTGGACTTCCGGCTTTCCACATCCCGATGGTACCGCTCAATCTCGAGACGTTCGAGATCATCCTGCCCTACGCCTTCATCCTCGCCGCCATCGGGCTGATCGAAAGTCTTTTGACGCTCAACCTGGTCGGTGAAATCACCGGTCGCCGCGGTGGCGCGTCGCAGGAATGTGTGGCCCAGGGCCTGGCCAATCTGGTCACCGGCTTTTTCGGCGGCATGGGTGGTTGCGCCATGATCGGCCAGTCGATGATCAATGTTAAGTCAGGCGGCCGCCTGCGCCTCGCCGGGATCGCGGCCGCGCTTTTCCTGCTCGCTTTCATCCTGGTCGGCTCATCGGCCATCGAACAGATTCCGCTGGCAGCCCTGGTTGGCGTCATGTTCATGGTGGTGATCGGGACCTTTGCCTGGCAAAGCCTGCGCATCCTGACCCGCATCCCCAAATCCGACGCTTTCGTGATCCTGCTGGTGACCGTCGTGACGGTCTATTCCGACCTGGCCATCGCGGTCATTGTCGGCGTCATCGTCTCGGCCCTGGTCTATGCCTGGAATGCCGCTTCGCGCATCCATGCCCGCGAGAGCATTGGCGATGCGGGTGAGCATATCTACAGGCTGGAAGGCCCGCTCTTCTTTGGATCGACGGCCAGCTTCCAGGAGCTTTTCGATGTCGAGAACGACCGTGACCGTGTGGTGATCGACTTTGCCGACAGCCGGGTGGTCGACCAGTCAGCCCTGCAGGCGATCGAGGATCTGGCCGTCAAATACGACCAGGCCGGCAAGCAGGTCGAGCTGCGCCATCTCAGCCGCGAATGCCACAAGCTGCTGAGTCGGGCCGGCCAGCTGATGGTCGACAGCGATGATGATCCAGCCTACGAGATCGCGGTCGACTACAAGGTCCGGCTTGGCCGGATGGGCGGCGCACACTGACCGTACCCCCCGAGCGCTCAAGTCTCTATCCTCGCGCGGGTGGACTGAGCTAGTCTGACGCTCGGGTTCCGGGGGAAGACATGCGGACCTGCATCAAGAACACCGCGCTTCATATGGCGATTTGTGCCGCTTTAGCTGTCACAGCCTGCGCAGAGGCACCGCCCTCCGGGTCGGCCAGCGCATCCGCACCCGGCTTCAACCCGATCATCACGGACCGTTTCACGGCCGATCCGGCCCCGATTGTTCATGATGGCCGGGTTTATCTCTATGTCGGTCATGACGAGGCCGGGCCGGAGGACATGTTCCGCATCACCGAATGGCTCGTCTATTCCTCCGACGACATGCGAAACTGGCAAGCGCACGGGCCCGTGATGCAGCCCACGGATTTCGCGTGGGCCATTCGCGATGCCTGGGCCTCGGAAGTCCAGGAACATGACGGCCGCTTCTATTTTTACACCGCCGTCGAACATGACGACACCCATCCCGGCAAGGCGATCGGCGTCGCGGTGTCGGACAGCCCCACGGGGCCTTTTGTCGATGCGCGCGGTTCCGCCCTGGTCAGCAATGACATGACGACCCAGGCCGATCACTCATGGGATGATATCGATCCAACGGTATTCATCGATGAGGACGGAGCGGCATGGCTCTATTGGGGCAATGGGCTCCTTTATTACGCCAGGCTTGCCGACAACATGATCGAGCTGGATGGTCCGATCCGCATCGCGCCTGTCCTGCATTTCGAGGAAGGCCCCTGGCTGCATCGCCACGACGATATCTATTACCTGACCTATGCCGGGATTGATCCCGCAGTCAGCCCGGACGAGCAAATCCACTACTCAACCGCGCCTGCGATCACCGGTCCCTGGACCTATCGCGGCATGCTGACCGGACCGGCGACGAACAGTTTCACCATCCATCCCGCCACGGTGGAATTCGAAGGGCAGTGGTATCTCTTCTACCATGACGGCACGCTGACCATCGACGGGGTTGAAGGCGGGCTGGGCCGGCGCGCAGTGCGGGTGGAATATCTCTATCACGAGCCGGACGGGTCGCTGCGCGCGGTAGAACAGACCGGTCGCGGGATCAGCGTGCCGCCGCAGGATTAGGCGCGACAAGGCCGGCGGGCGCCATTTTCCTCACTGAAGCGTTAGTTTGTCGCTTGTGTGGTGCAGGCCTATGCTCCCTTTGATTTCGATTTGGGGGGAGTCTCATGACCCGTTTTCTTGCTGCGCTGACAGCGTCAACCATGCTCGTTTCTGCACCGTCCTTCGCCATTCAGGATGAAGATGAGGGCTGGGACGTCGCCAATCCCCCGCTCGAAACGCGGCAAATTCCGATCAATGTCACCGAGGGTACCTGGATGTCGCTCGACGTCAGCCCGGACGGGCAGACGATCGCCTTCGACCTGCTCGGCGACATCTACACCTTGCCGATCGGCGGTGGTGCCGCGACCAACATCTCGTCCGGGCTGCCCTGGGAAATCCAGCCACGCTTTTCGCCTGATGGCAGCCAGATTTCCTTTACCTCGGACCGGGCCGGTGGCGACAATATCTGGGTGATGGGTGTTGATGGTTCCGATGCGCGCCAGCTGACCGAGGAGGGCTTCCGCCTGCTCAACAATGGCGCCTGGCATCCTTCCGGCCGCTATATCGCGGCCCGCAAGCATTTCACCACGACGCGCTCGGCCGGCACGGGAGAGATCTGGCTCTATCATGTGCTGGGTGGCGATGGCGTGCAGCTGGTTGAGCGACCCAATGAGAGCTTCCAGAAGGAACTCGGCGAGCCGATCTTCTCGCCCGACGGCCGCTATCTCTACTACACACAGAATGTGACCCCCGGGAACACTTTCATCTACGCCCAGGATTCCAATACCGACCTGTTCAATATCCTGCGTTATGACATGGAAACCGGCGAGACCGACACGGCCGTTTCCGGGGCCGGTGGCGCGGTGCGCCCCGCGCCGTCGCCGGATGGGCGCTACATGGCCTTTGTACGCCGGGACCGGATCCGGTCCGGCCTGTGGGTCAAGGATTTGCAGACCGGCGAGGAGCGCCGCCTCGTCGATACGGTCGACCAGGACATGCAGGAAACCTGGGGCGTGACCGGCATGTATCCGAACATGGACTGGATGCCCGATGGCGGTTCCATCGTCTATTGGGCCGAGGGCGGTATCCAGCGCGTCGATGTCGAGACCGGCGCGGTCACGAACATCCCGTTCAGCGTCAATGACACCCGCGATGTTATCGATCCGCCGCGTCCGACCGTCGAGGTCGCGCCAGACAGTTTCCAGACCCGCATGCCGCGCTTTGCGACGGCGTCACCGGATGGCAGTCAGGTCGTCTATGAGACGCTTGGCCAGCTCTGGGTCCGCGGTGCCGACGGCGGCGCGCCGCGCCGCCTGACCCGCGATGACGGGACGCGTCGCGAAATGATGCCGACCTGGTCCGCCGATGGCCGCACCATTGCCTTCGTGACCTGGGACGATGAAGTCCTGGGCTCGATCCGCACGATCTCCGCCCGTGGCGGACGCGAGCGCGTGCTCACGGACGAGCCGGGTCACTACCGCAATCCGCGCTTCTCGCCGGATGGCGAGACGGTGGTGTTCGAGAAGGGCTCGGGCGGTTTCCTGACCGCGCCGGAATGGTCCGAGAATGAGGGCGTCTACCGCGTCCCGACCGATGGCGGCGACATGGTCCGCGTGACCGATAGCGGATCGAATCCGCATTTCGGCGCCTCGAATGATCGTATCTTCGTGACGCGTGGCGGCGGCGGGGCCAGCCTGGTGTCCATGGACCTGAACGGTGCCAATGAGCGCACGCATGTGACCGGTGACCTGGTCACCGGTTACCAGGTCTCGCCGGACGGCACGCATGTCGCTTTCCGCCAGAATTATGATGTCTTCGTCCAGCCGCTTCTGCCCGGGCCGCAATCAGTGTCCGGCGGTCGCGGCAGCTCGGCCCTGCCGACGGTGGAAATCTCCGGCAATGGCGGCAGCTATTTCCACTGGAGCGGGAACGGTGATGCTGTTCACTGGTCGATGGGGCCGACCTTCTACACGGCTGCGGTTGCGGATTTCCGCCCCGACCCGACCGGCGCGCGCGAATACACGCCGCCGACCGAAGGGCTGGACCTGTCGATGACAGCCACAGCCGACCGGCCGACCGGTGTGGTCGCCCTGACCAATGCCCGCATCATCACGATGGCGGGCGAGGATGGCGGCGTGATCGAGAACGGGACCATCGTGATCGACGGTAATCGCATTGCCGCTGTCGGTGCCGATGTGATGGTTCCGGAAGGCGCCCGGACCGTCGACATGTCCGGTCGCACCATCACGCCGGGCTTTATTGATGCCCACGCCCACGGCCCGCAAGGCACGGGCGATATCATCCCGGAGCAGAACTGGGCGGTCATCGCCCATCTGGCCCTGGGCGTGACGACAATCCATGACCCGTCAAATCGGGCCAGCCAGATCTTCACGGCGGGCGAGTATCAGCGGGCCGGCAGCCTGCTGGCGCCGCGGATCTATTCCACCGGCGAGATTGTCTATGGCGCACGGGCGGCCTCCGTCTATGCCCAGATCGACAATTACGAGGACGCGCAGGAGCACGTCTTCCGCCTTGCTTCACAAGGTGCGCACTCGATCAAGAACTACAACCAGCCGCGTCGGGACCAGCGCCAGCAAGTCGTCGCCGCCGCGCATGCCGCCGGCGTGGAAGTGGTCGCTGAGGGCGGTTCCAACTACCACATGGACATGGCCATGGTGGCTGACGGCAATACCTCGATCGAACACAATCTGCCGCTCTCCGCGATCTATGAGGACGTGCTGCAGATGTATTCGCAGACCGAGGTCGCCTACACCCCGACCATCGTGGTGACCTATGGCGGTCTGGCCGGTGATCCCTACTGGCGCCAGGCAATGGATGTCTGGCTCCACCCGATCCTGTCCCGACATGCCCCGCCGCGCATCCTCGAGGCCGGCTCGGTGCGTCGCACCACGGCGCCGGAAGAGGACTTTGTTGACGACGACAATGCGCGCACGGCGTTACAGCTGCGCAATCGCGGTGTCGACGTGTCGATCGGCGCCCACGGACAGCAACAGGGTCTCGCCGCGCACTGGGAGATGTGGTCCTTCGTGCGAGGCGGTTTCACGCCGCTCCAGGCGCTGGAGACTGCAACCATGGCTCCGGCCCGGCATCTCGGTTTCGATGCCGATCTCGGCTCGCTGGAAGTTGGCAAGCTGGCCGACCTCGTGGTGATGACGGCCAATCCGCTCGACGATATCGGCAATACCGACGAGATCGAATACGTCATGCTCAATGGCCGACTTTATGAGGCGGACACCATGAACGAGACGGTGACCGGCGATCATCAGCGCCAGCCCTATTTCTGGGAATAGGCCGGGCGCGGACGTCAAGAAAAAGGGCGCCCCGGCAGGGCGCCCCTAGTCACTCGGGGGGATCGGCTTGTGAGCCTTGATGCCAGTATCCGGTCTCCCACGCAGCGAATAAAAAAGCCCCGGGCAATCGCCCGGGGCTTTTTCTTTCCTTAAGCCTTGCGGCTTTTGCCTAGTTCAGGCTGGCGCGGAAGGAAGCACCGACGATACGCGGCTCGTTGACGAAGCCGGTATTGTTGTTGAAGTCGATACCGCCGACGAGATTGGCTTCGTCGGTGATATTGCGGGCAAACAGCGCGACTTCATAATCCTGGCCACCAGAGAATTCGCCGGCATAACCAATTCGCAGGCCGCCCTCGAAATTGCCGTCGGAGTAGAATTCCTCGGACTCATAGAGGAAGAGATTCGTGTGGCCCTGGTAGAACCAGTCAGTATAGGCAAACCACTCACCGCCATTGCCGGCCGGGATGGCGTAGCGGGCCGTGAAGGACAGGATGTAATCCGGTGCCTGCGGGAAGGGATTGCCGTCGACTTCGACAAAGCCGTCATTGTCGGCATCCGGATCCAGCACGGTGCACTGGGCGCACACGCCGACTTCCAGATCGCTGTCCTGCAGTTCGGTTTCGTTCCAGGAGAAGCCGGCTGTGACGAAGAGATTGTCGGTCACCCACATTTCGCTGTCGATTTCGAAGCCGTAGCCGACTCCGCGATCGGCATTGATCAGCTGGACAAGATTGCCGCCGCCGCCAACAGCGGAGAGCTGAAGATCGTCGACCTGGTAGTAGAAGGCCGTCGCATTGAAGCGGGCGCGGCCATCAAGCGGCTCTGACTTGTAGCCGATTTCGAACGAGGTCGAGGTCTCGCTGTCGGCAATCGACGGCGGGTTGAAGAAGGCGACGTCACGGGCCTGGATCGACGGGCCGCGGAAACCGCGGGCAAGACGTGCGAACACGGCCTGGCTGTTGTCGAGGTCATAATAGGCTGACAGGTCCCAGCTGATCTGCTCGTCCTGGACGCTCACCGGCGCTACCGGGATCGAGGTCACGACACCGACCAGGCTTTTCTGGTCGACCGTGAAACGCAGACCACCCGACAGTTCGAGCCGCTCATTGAGCTGATGGGAGGCCTGGCCGAAGACGGACCACAGCTCATTGGTATGACGAACCGTCGTGGACGGCGGGAAGCCGCCATTCGGGCCGACCGTGGTGATGTCAAACTGGCTGTCGAAGAAATACGCACCGACCTGCCAGCTCGTCGCCTGGTCGTCCGGCGATGCAAAGCGGAACTCCTGGCTGAACTGCTCCAGGTCATCAATGCCGTCCTGGGTCTCGGACGGAAACGGAATGAAGCCCGGGCCGGTGAGCAGATTGCCACCATCGATATCGCCAAGGCTGTAGCCGGCGGCGTGCTCGTAAGCCGAGATCGAGGTCAGCGTATAGCCGCCGTCGAGATACAGGTTGATCGCAGCACTTGTGCCCCAGTTGTCGTAGGCCTGCGGATTGTTGAACGTGCTGTCGAAATAGACTTCATCGCGCACAAAATTGCCGTTCAGGGAATTGGATCCCGGCGTCAGGATATTGGCGCGGAAGATCGCCGACGTGCCTGTGAGCGAACGTGCGTGGACGTTGAACAGGGCCTCGACAGCCTCGCTCGGGGTGTACAGAAGCTGGATCCGGCCAGCCATTTCCTCGTGGCCGCCCAAAGCGTCCGTCTCGCCGGTGAACGCATTGTCGATCCAGTCGTCGCGCTGCTGCGAGAGCAGCGAGAGACGCGCGCTGAGCACGTCCTCAATCACCTGGCCACCGAGCGCGGCTTCCAGATTGGTGGTGCCGTAGGACCCGGCGGCGATGCTGACATAGCCGTCGGTTTCCTGGCTCGGACGGACCGAGTTGAAATTGATCGTACCGGCGGTTGTGTTGCGGCCGAACAGCGTGCCCTGGGGACCGCGGGCGATTTCGACCTGCGCGACGTCGAACAGCGGGAAGGATTTCAGGATGACGTTTTCCATCACCACATTGTCCATGATCACCGACACCGGTTGCGAGGCGGCGAGATCGAAATCGGTATTGCCGAGGCCGCGAATGTAGAAACGCGGAGCGACACGGCCGTTCGAGCTTTCTGCATAGACCGACGGGATGCGGGCCGAGAGGCTCAGAATGTCAGAACCGCCCTCGGTCAGCGGCGCAAGATCCTCGCCGGACTGCGCGGTGACGGAGTTGGCGATGTCCTGGACATTTTCCTCGCGTCGCGTGGTCGTCACGATGATGGTTTCAACCGTCGAGGCGGAGCTCGGAGCGGATTGTGCCGAAGCTGCCGCCGGGATGAAGGCGGAGGCAGTGAGCGCAAGGGCGCTGACACCGGCGAGTTGAACGCGTTTGCGCACGGAAGGAGCAAGGGTCATGAGGGATTCTTTCGAGCCAACCAGTAAGGGCTGTGCCGACGAAGTGGGCTTCGCGCTGAGGGCACAACGAGGATGGATCTTCAGATAACGGATATTGCATTTGTGTGACAGGCCCATGCTGCGCCGCAGCAGACTTCTGCCGGCCGGTGTGGATTTACCGCATCACCGAGCACTCTGATCCGGCGACGACGTCCAGACGGGGTGTTTGTGCATGATCATGGCAAAGCGGTCCGACGCGAGGTGGCGTTGAAGCCAGCGACGGGCATACGGCCAGCCCTGGGCGTTGAACCAGGCCGGATCGGTATGGGCGAATTGCCGGATGAAGGGGAAGACAGCGAAGTCGGCCAGCCCGTCAACGGGGCCGAGCAGGGCGGGGTTCCGGCTCAGGCGAGCGTCCAGCCCGGCAACGAATTCGGCGGCCGCTGTTCGGTGCTCATCGGGATCCGCATCATTGTAGCGCGTGGCATATTTGTAGCGGTCGAGGTGCGGTTTGAACCGGGTGTCGCACCGTTCAATAAGGGCGAGCGCCTCTGTTTCCCCGTCCAGCCAGTGGTCAGGGTCATGCTGCTGCAGCGCCCACAGCATGATGTCCAGGCTTTCCTCGAGCACTCCGCCGTCGGGCAGGACCAGAACCGGAACCGTGCCCTTGGCGGAGGCGGCCAGCATGGCCTGCGGTTTGTCGCGCAGCAGGATCTCGCGGTGTTCCACCGCAATGGCGCTGGCCTGCAGGGCGAGCCGGGCCCGCATCGCATAGGGGCAGCGGCGGAAGGAATACAGGATCGGCTCGTCCCGGGCCATCAATTCGGGCGCCATCAATCCGACCCGCGCGGCGCGCCGGGTTGGCCGAGATGCCATTCACCGCGTTCACGGGCCAATTCTTCCTGGCGATGCCGTTCGGCATAGCGTTCGCGTTGCTCCGGCGTACGGATTTCAACGCAGTGGGGGCAGGAAACGCCGACGACATAATCCGGTGATCGCAGGTCTTCCGGACCGAGCGGTTCGCGACAGGCATGGCACAAGGTGTGGGAGCCGGTCGCGAGGCCATGTTTGACTGCGACGCGTCGGTCAAACACGAAGCACTCGCCCTGCCAGCGACTGTCTGCCTCCGGGACCTGCTCGAGATATTTCAGGATGCCACCCTTGAGGTGGAAGACCTCGTCGACGCCTTCCATGCGGGCAAAGGCAGTGGCCTTCTCGCAGCGAATACCGCCCGTGCAATACATCGCGATGCGGGTATTCGGCCGCGTCTCGCGAAATTGCCGGAACCAGTCCGGAAACTCGCGAAAGCTGACCGTGTTGGGATTGATCGCCCCTTCAAACTGGCCGATCCGGACCTCGTAGTCATTTCTGGTGTCGATGGTGACCACATCCGGTGCGGTGATCAGGTCGTTCCAGTCCTCGGGATCGACATAGGTTCCGGCGGCACCGACCGGGTCGATATCAGCCACACCCATCGTCACGATTTCGCGTTTCAGCCGGACCTTCAGGCGCAGGAAAGGCTGGGCCTCAGCCCAGCTCTCCTTGTGTTCGAGCGATGCGAAGCCCGGCACGGCACGTAATTGCTGCAACACCGCGTGAACGCCGGCCTCCGGCCCGGCAATCGTGCCATTGATTCCCTCGGGCGCCAGCAGCAGCGTTCCGAAGACCTCATGGGCTTCGCAGGTCGATTTGATCGCGGCCTGCAGATCGGCATCCGCTTTCAGCGAGGCGAATTTGTAGAGGGCGGCAACGAGAAAGCGGGGCATGGGCATCCGTGCAGGTCTTGAACCTCCCGGCTATACCAGTCCCTGCGGGGGGCTGTCAGGCCGCCATGCTGTGCCGGCCTCAGCGATCGTTCGACACCTGACGCGGCGGCGCGTGATCCGGACCGTCATCGCCCCGGCTTGCCAGGCTGGCGGGAAGGCGGACGGTGAAGCAGGAGCCCTCCCCGGGGGTGGAGGTCACGCTGATATCGCCGCCATGCAGCTCGGCAGCCCGTTGACACAGCGCCAGACCGATACCGGTGCCCTCATAGGTATCGCCGCCATGCAGGCGTTCGAAGACCTCGAATATCCGCTTGAAATGCTTTTCATCGATACCGATTCCGTTGTCGGTCACGCTGATCAGGACATGCTCGCTGTCGCGGCGTGACGTGATCGCGATATGGGGCGGGGCATCACGGCGGTATTTGATGGCATTGGCGATCAGGTTCTGGAACATGCGGATGAGCAGGAAGCGGTCGGCATGGACCGGACCGTCGAGCGCCCAGTCCAGATTTGCGGCCGTTTCACTGACGACGGCGCCTAGCAATTCCTCGATCTCGGAGCGGATTTCAGCCGGCTCGATCCGCTCCACGCGGGCTTCCTTGCGTTCGGCCCGGGTGTAGGTCAACAGGTCTTGCACCAGTCGCTGGGCCCGGTCGGCTCCGCGATTGATGCGTTCCAGCATATCGCGCGACCGCTCGTCCAGATCGAGCTCGCGCCCGACCAGGATGGAGGAAATCCCCTTCATCGCCCGCAGTGGAGCCTGAAGATCGTGCGAGGCGTGCGAGGCGAAACGGTCGAGCTCGGCATTCTTGGCCGCGATGATCGCATTCGACCGGCTGAGCTCTGCAGTCTTGCGTATGACCTCGCGGCGAACTTCGTCGGCGCGACGGGCGTCCTTGAGCGAGATGGCACCGATTGTCACGGTGGCAAACAGCGAGGACAGCAGCACCACCCAGGGCAGGGCTCCCACCTGCATGAGAAAGGACCGGCGTGGCAGCAAGGTCGCGCGGATGCTTGAATATGGCGCCAACGCAGTCCAGCGCACCAGGAATGGCACGCTTTCGAGCGCCGAGCTGATATCCATGTCGGCATGGCTCGAGGCCATTTGCAGATCGCTGGCCTCGGCCAGCGCGTATGTCGGCGCGCGATCGTCAATATTGAAGATCACCCACAGCGGATCGACCGGCCCGATCGGGCCGGCCAGCATCGCGTCGAAATCGGAGACGACATAGGCGCGGCCGGTCGGACGATCCGGCAGGGTCTGGACCAGGGCGAACCGGCTGTAGCGCCCGTCCTCATCGGTCAGCGGCAGGACGACCGGCTGGTCCGAAGCTTCTTCACGGGCCATGAGGGCTGTGATCTCGCGCGAGGCCTGGCGGCCGATCTCGGGCGATAGCGAGTCCGCCAGCTCACCATTCTCGACAATGCCCATGTCGCGAATGACCGGGATCAAGCGCGCCGCCTCGGCAGAGCGAAAGATGCCGATTGCGTCCTGCGGGCTGAGGCCGCTGCCGATCGAAGCGGTAAGCTGGCGCAACCCGACATCCAGGCTGGACATCGAGCCACCGAGTTCGCTCGCTCGCGACATCGCATAGTTGCGGAAGTCCCGCTCCTTGTCCCGGGTCTGGCCGACCAGGGTGGCAAAGAACACCATCAAGGAGACCATGATCCCGAGCAGGATGATGACCACCGGCGTGCGATAGGTAGGCAGCAGGCCTGACAGGGTCTCGTATTCGCTGGTGTCACCGCTGGTGTCACCGCTCGTGCGGGGCGGTGGAGACGACGGGGCCGGTGCCAATTCGGACGCTATCCTTCAGCTTCTGACAAGCGCGTGAACCGGTCGAGCAGGACGGGGACAAGCGGCAACATGAGGACGGCTGTCGCGATCGAGGCCGCCGCCGTGAAGAGCTTGAGTACAGCCTCGAGATAGTAGAGCGGATACCAGAGCACGATGATATTCATCACGTGGTTGATGCCGCAGCACAAAATGAAGATTCCAAACATGATGAATGCCCAGCGAAAGGGCAGCGCCCGTTCGAGGCGGCGCAGGAACATCATGATGGTGATCGGGATGGAAAAATAGGCGAGGGCGATGGCGAGGTCGGCAATCACATGCATGCCGACCAGCTCAGGACGCCAGAGGAAGCACATTCCGTGCGGCATGAAATTATTGATGTCGAAATAGCCCATATGTCCCACTCCGCGTGCGCTTGAGGACGGCACCTTGCACTGAAAAACAACCTGTCGCGACTTAGTCGGCCGATTCGGTTCGCCGCTATCGACCAAAATTATGCATGTTCGCCGGGTGCGGGGCGGGGCCTTGAACACAGCAAGCTGACCCCACGGATTGCGGCCGCCTGGCTGGGCGATCATGCAGATGCGGACAGGCAAGCCGTGTGTCGACCGCCACAGTCCCGTGTCGGAGGCCTCAACGGCGGCCTCAGCGCAGCGCGTCGGCCCCGGCGCGGACATCGGCGGCGAGCGCCAGTAGCGCTGCGCTGTCCCGATCGAGCGACGCCGGACGTGTGACAGTCGGGAAGGCGGCAGCCATGGCGCTGACAGCGCGTCCCAGCCTCAAGGCCAGGTCCGGATTGCCTTCGGCAACCTGTTCAAGGTGATTGCCTGCATAGCGCCGGGCGGCGCGGGCAAAACCGTATCCGTCGAGATAAGGCTCCTGGGCATCAGGATGGGTCGTCAGCACTTCGTATTGCAGGGCGGCGCGTTCGATCAGGTCGGTCAGGACACGCGCGTGCACGCCAGCGGGCGACAGCTGGCTGCGCGGTGCAAAGGCCGAGGCGGCGTCAATGGCCGTCACGACGTCAGCGACCCGGGCTGCAATCGCCTCATCGCTTTCACCGGAATAGGGAGCTACCGAGGCGTCGGTCATGGTGTCCCCGAACAGGGGCGCACCGCGGCTTTCGAGCGCCGGTTCGAAATCGAGGTAGATCTCGGAGATCGGGTGCGCGAACATCTCGGCACCAGCCGTGCGGCTGCCGGCCTGAAAAGCGTCGATACCGGCCAGATAGTGGGCCCGCATGACTTCCAGCGCCGTCAGAAAGACGACTGGATCGGTTTCTGCTTCGACCGGGTCAATTCCGAATTCGCCGCCGGTGGCACCGCCTTCACCTTCACCGCCTTCACCTTCGCCTTCAGAAAAGCTGGGGGCCGGCGCTGCTGTTGGGGACGCTTCGTTGTGGGTATTCGGGCTGGCGGGCAGTTCCGCGGGCTCGCTGCATCCTGCCAGTCCGCCAAGAAGTGCGGCCGTACCGACCGAAGTCCAGATGCGCGTGCGACGCTTGATACCCATGGAACTCCCCTTGGCGGATGGATTTTGCTCTGATCAATGCGATAAACGCCTATCCGGTTTCAAAGCAAATGACAATTAGTCGCAGGGGCCTGCATGCTCATCCATCTGCAAAAAGTCTGTCCACCTGAACAGGTCGACCAGCTATGCAAGCTCATCGAAGGCGGGGCGTTCGCCGATGGTGGAAAGACCGCCGGAAAAGTGGCTCGCGTGGTCAAATCCAACGAGCAGCTGGAGACAGGCGCACGGGTCGACACGGTGCGTAGCGAGGTTCGCAAGGCACTCATGGCGCATGCCGGTTTTGTGAGTTTCGCGAGGCCCAAGACTCTCTCGCGCATCCTGGTCTCGCGTTATCAGCCGGGGATGGAGTACGGGCCGCATATTGACGATGCCCTGATGGGCGGGCGCCGGGCCGATCTCTCCTTCACGCTTTTTCTCAGCGATCCGGACAGTTATGACGGTGGTGAACTGGTCATGAGCGGCACCGATGGTGAAACCGAGATCAAGCTGGCTGCCGGTGATGCAGTCGTTTACGCGACTTCGTCGATCCATCTTGTGGCGCCGGTGACCCGTGGCGAAAGACTGGCCGTTGTCGGTTGGGTACGCAGTCTGGTGCGGCGTGCGGATCAGCGTGAAGTCCTGTTCGATCTCGACCAGGTCGCGAGCCGTTTGTTCGAGCGGGACGGCAAGACCCGTGAACTCGATCTCGTCCTCAAGACCAAGGCCAACCTGTTGCGACAATGGGCCGAGGACTAGGTTCTGTACCCATAAACCGGATTCCCAAATCACTCCGGCCGTGATTCAAGCTTCTTGGAGGAGTTGGATCATGGCCCGTTTTGATTTGAGCGATGGGGAGTGGGCGATTATCGCGCCGCTCTTGCCGAAC
>NZ_JADFAJ010000038.1 GCF_015665295.1 Maricaulis sp. | reverse complement strand
CCCATCCCGAACACGGCCGTTAAGACCCCTAGCGCCGATGGTACTGCGTCTTAAGGCGTGGGAGAGTAGGTCGCTGCCCGGTCTGCACGATAGATCCAAGACCTCCACACATATCAAACACCAAACGCCCCCGAGCCCAAAAGCCGGGGGCGTTTCTGCGTCCAGCCCCACACCACCTCAAAACCCCGATCAATACCTCCAGCCAGGGTAAGCGCCAGGAAGGCAGGCGGCCTCGACAGGCCTGTCGCCGGGCCTCCGCCTGACTTCGGGACCGGGCTGCTGATCTGGCTCGACTCATAATACAAAAATTTGTATTTGATCGTCATGATGACTAGTTCGACTGAAAATTCCGACCACCTCACGCGCGTAGGGCGACCTTTCCTGGCCCGTCGGCTGGCGCAACTGCACGAGCTTCTCGCCGAGCAAGGCCAGGAGCTGATGCAGGCTGAGGGGGTCGATCTCGATGCCCGGCTTGGGTCGGTCTTCCATCTGGTTGCGACCCGACCGGGCCTCAGCGTCGCTGAACTGGCGGAGGAGCTGGGTCTGTCGCACCAGTTGGCGACCTACAGGATCAAGAAACTGGTTGAGGCCGGTCTGGTCTCACAGGATCGCGACCCCGGCGACCGCACGCGGTCCATCCTGCAGCCAACAGCCAAGGCCCGGCCTGTCATCGAGCAGCTCGAGACGGTGATGAGCCAGCTCGACAAGGTCTATGCCGCGCTGTTCGAGGAGCTGGGTGTTGACCTGCTGGATATCACGAGCCGCGCGCGCAAGGCGCTGACAGAGACTTCCCTGCTGGAGCGTACGAAATCATGACGACCCTTACTCCCCGCCTGACCGCCCTGTTTGATCTCGTCCTCGTTGTGGGCATCGCCATTGTGGTGAAGGCCGTGATGATGGAGATCGCCTGGAAATATGCGGGGCCGGTCTCGCTCCTGTGCGCCGTCATCCTGGCGAGCTGGCTGATTCATCGCCGCGGCAAGCGCTGGTCCGATTACGGACTGTAGCGGCCGGCCGGCTGGAAGGGCTGGCTGCTTCTCCTCCCGCAAGCCGTGCTGATGCTGGCCGTGATGATCGGGGTGTCCGTCGCGTTCAGGACCTGGATCGCTCCGATCCTTCCGATCGCGGTGAGTGCGGAGGACCGGTTTGCGGACATCGCGAACTCACCGGGCTTTCTCATGCTCTGGATCGCGATTGCGATCATCCATGGCGGCTTCTTCGAGGAGATGATCTATCGCGCCTTCACCATTCTCAAGCTGACCGAGGTGATGGGCGGCCGGGAGGGCTGGCGCATGCCGCTGGCGATCGTGTTGCAGGCCGTCTTTTTCGGGGTCCGCCACATGTATTATCAGGGCGTCGGCGGTGGGCTGGCGACCGGATTGATGGGGCTGGGCTTTGGCCTGATGTTCTGGCTCTTCCGTCGCAATCTGTGGCCGCTCATCATCGCCCATGCGTCGACGGGCGTGCTGTCGATGACGGTTCGCTATCCCGATTCGATTGAGGTGGCGGAACCGGGCTGACGAGGGGGCGGCCTGTCGGTTCGGCTGCGAGCTTCTCTTCCACGCAAAAAGGGGCGAGCCGGATGGCTCGCCCCTTTCTGTGTCAGGCGGTGACGCGCGGACCTATTTCACATCGAACCGGTCAGCCTCCATCACCTTGGTCCAGGCGGCGACGAAATCCTTCACGAATTTCGCCTCGTTGTCGTCCTGGGCGTAGACTTCCGAGTAGGCGCGCAGGATGGAGTTCGAGCCGAAGACCAGGTCGGCACGGGTGGCCGTCCACCGGGTCGTACCGGTCTTGCGGTCACGGATCTCATAGGTCGATTTGGAGACGGGCTCCCAAGCATAGGCCATGTCGGTCAGATTGACGAAGAAGTCGGTCGTCAGCTGGCCTTCACGGTCGGTGAAGACGCCATGCTTCGTGCCACCATGATTGGTGCCCAGCACCCGCATGCCGCCGACCAGCACCGTCATTTCCGGCGCCGTGAGGCCGAGAAGCTGGCTGCGGTCGAGGAGCATTTCCTCGGGCGTGACGACATAGTCGGCCTTGGCCCAGTTGCGAAACCCGTCCGCGAGCGGCTCGAGGGACTTGAAGCTGTCGCCGTCGGTCATGGCATCCGTGGCATCGCCGCGACCCGGGGTGAAGGGCACGGTGACCTCGTGGCCGGCCGCCCTGGCCGCCTGTTCCACACCGACATTGCCGGCCAGGACGATGATGTCTGCGACGCTGGCACCGACCTCGCCGGCAATCGGCTCGAGTACGCCGAGCACGCGGGCGAGGCGGTCCGGCTCATTGCCCTGCCAGGCCTTTTGCGGGGCGAGGCGGATTCGGGCACCATTGGCGCCGCCGCGCTTGTCCGAACCGCGGAAGGTGCGGGCGCTGTCCCAGGCGGTGGCGACCATGTCGGACACCGACAGGCCGCTGGCGGCGATCTTTGCCTTGGCGGCGTCGACATCCCAGCCGGTCGGGCCGGCCGGGATCGGATCCTGCCAGATGAGGTCTTCCGACGGCACGTCCGGACCGAAATAGCAGGCCTTCGGACCCATATCGCGGTGGGTCAGCTTGAACCAGGCGCGGGCGAAGGTCTCCTTGAACCAGTCCGGATCGGCCATGAATTTCTCGCAGATGGCGCGATAGGCCGGGTCCATCTTCATGGCCATGTCGGCATCGGTCATGATCGGCATGCGACGCACGGACGGGTCCGAGGCATCGACCGGCATGTGTTCTTCCTTGATGTCGATCGGCTGCCACTGATTGGCCCCGGCCGGGCTTTTCTTGAGTTCCCACTCATAGCCGAACAGGAGCTCGAAATAGCCCATGTCGAACTGTGTCGGATTGGTCGTCCAGGCGCCCTCCAGGCCGGAGGTCACGGCGTTGGCGGCCTTGCCGCCCATATTGGGATTGAGCCAGCCAAAGCCCTGGGCTTCGAGGTCCGCGCCTTCCGGCTCGGCACCCAGCGCACCGGCGTCGCCATTGCCGTGCGCCTTGCCGACGGTGTGACCGCCACAGGTCAGCGCCGCGGTTTCCTCGTCATCCATGGCCATGCGGGCAAAGGTCTCGCGCACCTGGCCGGCGGTCCTGATCGGGTCGGACTCACCATTGACGCCTTCCGGGTTCACATAAATCAGGCCCATCTGCACGGCCGCGAGCGGGTTCTCCATCGTGTCCGGCTTGCTGACATCCTCATAACGCGTATCGGACGGGGCCAGCCATTCCTGCTCGGCGCCCCAATAGGTATCGATTTCGGGATGCCAGATATCCTCGCGACCAAAGCCGAAGCCGTAGGTGTTCAGGCCCATGTCCTCATAGGCGACCGTGCCGGCCAGGAGGATGAGATCGGCCCAGGAGACCGTGTTGCCGTACTTCTTCTTGAGCGGCCACAACAGGCGGCGCGCCTTGTCCAGATTGCCATTGTCCGGCCAGGAGTTGAGCGGGGCAAAGCGGATATTGCCGGCACCGCCGCCACCACGACCATCGGCCAGGCGGTAGGAGCCGGCCGAGTGCCAGGCGAGGCGGATCATCAGGCCGCCATAATGGCCGTAATCGGCCGGCCACCAGTCCTGGCTGTCCTTGAGGAGGGCCTTCATGTCGGATTTGAGGGCGTCAACATCGAGCTTTTTCAGCTCGGTGTGATAGTCGAAGTCCGGCCCCATCGGGTCCGGCTTGCTGTCATGCTGGTGCAGGATGTCGAGATTGAGCGCGCGCGGCCACCAGGCCATCACGCTGCTGCCGGTCCCGGTATTGCCGCCGTGCATGACGGGGCAGCCACTCATGCCCTTCGGATCATTGCCGTCCATGGTCTTCCTCCCGATTATTGGTTCAAGTCCTGTCTCCCGGTTGGGAGATCTCGCGACCACTATCTCAAATGGCTGTCTATCGATCCAATCAATTTATTTATGGATGGGTATAGAGGCGGTCACTATCGCGAAAATTGCTTTGGGCGCGCTGGAGCCCTCCCCTGATGGGGGCCCTGGTGCTAGGCTCAGCCCGACAAGCGGAGTATGCGATATGGGCGACGGGTTTTATGCAGGGAAGACTTTCTGGGTGACCGGTGCCTCGTCCGGGCTGGGGCGGGCGATGGCGATCGACCTGTCCAGGCGCGGCGCGCGGGTCATCCTGTCCGGTCGCAATGAAGCGGCGCTGGCGGAAACCCGCGACCAACTGGCCGGCGACAGCCATGTCCTGGCGTTCGAAACGACCGATTATGACGCCCTGCCGGGGATCGTCGACGACGCGCTCGCCTGGACCGGTCGCATAGACGGGCTGATCAATAATGCCGGCATCTCGCAGCGCAGTCTCATCGTCGATACCGACATGGCGGTCTATCGCCGCCTCATGGAAGTCGACTTCTTCGCACCTGTTGCCCTGACCAAGCTCGTCCTGCCGCACATGATCGCGGCGGGATCGGGACATGTCTCGATCGTCAGCTCGCTGGCCGGCAAGATCGGCACCCCGGTCCGCTCGGGCTATTGCGCTGCGAAACATGCCTGTGTGGGCTTTTACGAAGCGATGCGGGCCGAGGTCGAGACAGCCTACGGGATCAGTGTCTCGGTCATTCTGCCCGGATCGGTACAAACCGGCATCTCGCGCAATGCGCTCTCGGCCAGCGGCGCACCGCGCGGTGTGTCGGATGCCAATATCGACGGCGGGATGAAGCCGGAATCCGCTGCTGCGCTCATCCTGGACGGGATTGCGGCCGGCCGGAATGACATTGTCATCGCCGAAGGCATGGAGGCGGCAGCGCTGGGTTTGCGGACCAGCGATCCGGAACAACTCTTCGCCATCCTGGCCGAACAGGGCAGGGCGCTCGCGGCATCCGCCGGATCGGACGAACCGATCGAGCTGCGCCGGGTGAATGATGACGCGCCGGTGTGAGGCCGAAATTGCGGAAACATCTGGTGCCGGCTGAGGGACTCGAACCCCCGACCCCCTGATTACAAATCAGGTGCTCTACCAGCTGAGCTAAGCCGGCCTCCAGAAACGGTCTGATACGCGGGCGCGGCGGGCGCGACAAGTGTTTGCTGCAATTGCGCCGCCTCAACGCCCGCAGGACCGGTCAGTCCTTGACCGCGACCGTGTCGAGCACGGTCAGGAGCGCGGCCATGACAACAAAGCCGGTGAGGGTGTGGGTGCCGTCGAGGACGAGCAGCAGGACCGGCTGCAGGGCGTAGATCGTGCCATAGGCCTGGGCGAGCAGGACGAAGCCGGCCCACAGGAAAACCGCCCATTTGATATGGCTGGTCAGCCCGTCTGCCTTGAGCGCCTTGAGGGCGAAGCCGAGACAGCCGGCAAACAGGAGGCACTGGATGAAGCCGCCACCCATGGACAGTGCCATCTGCTCTTCCATGGTTGCGATGTCAGCGTCGGTAGAGCCCCATAGCCCCATCCACAGATCGGCAAAGAGCATACCGTAGAAAAGCGCACCGACCATCCAGAAGGCGATGCCTGCCGCCAGAACGGCAAGCGGGTTCAATCCGAGAATTCGCGGCATTTCCTGTTCCCTCCCCCATGCAGGGCTTGTATGTCTCGCCCTGCGAGGCGATGTCCCCGAGACTCGCCTTTCACGCGAACAGATTACGCTTTATTCCGCGCAAGAGAAGAACTCCGACTATGGCCCGTATACTGATCACCAGCGCTCTGCCCTACATCAATGGCGTCAAGCATTTGGGAAATCTGGCCGGGTCGATGCTGCCGGCCGATGTCTATGCCCGTTTCCAGCGCCTGCGCGGTCATGATGTGCTCTATATCTGCGCCACGGACGAGCACGGCACGCCGGCCGAGCTGGCTGCCGATGCAGCGGGCATGGATGTGCGCGCCTATTGTGACGAGCAGCATGATATTCAAAAGCGCGCCGGTGCGGGCTTCTCGCTGAGTTACGACTATTTCGGCCGCACCTCGAACGCGCCGAATATCCGCCTGACCCAGCATTTTGCCGACGTGCTGGAGGCCAAGGGGCTGATCGTCGAGCGGGTCGAGGAACAGGTTTTCTCCATCGATGATGATCGCTTCCTGCCGGACCGCTATGTCGAGGGGACGTGCCCGCATTGCGGTTTCGAGCGCGCCCGCGGGGACCAGTGCGACAATTGCGGCCGCCTGCTCGAGCCGACGGATCTCAAGGAGCCCTATTCGAAGATTTCCGGCTCGAAGAATCTCGAAGTGCGCGAGACCAAGCATCTCCACCTCGTCCAGACCAAGATGGAAGCGCGGATCCGCGACTGGGTCGACGCGGCCACCGAATGGCCCAGCCTGGCCAAGTCGATTGCCTATAAATGGCTGGATGAGGGCCTGCGCGACCGCTCCATCACCCGCGACCTGAAATGGGGTGTGCCGGTCGCCCATGAGGGCAAGCCGCGCGAGGGCTTTGAAAACAAGGTCTTCTATGTCTGGTTCGATGCGCCGATCGGTTACATCGGCGCCACGGCGGAATGGTCCGAGGCTGGAAACGGCGATTGGGAAAGCTGGTGGCGCACCGACAAGGGCGCGGATGACGTCACCTATGTCCAGTTCATGGGCAAGGATAATGTCGCCTTCCACACCGTCTCCTTCCCGGCCACGATCCTGGGCTCGGAAGAGCCGTGGAAGACGGTCGACAAGCTCAAGGCCTTCAACTGGCTGACCTGGTATGGCGGCAAGTTCTCGACCTCGGAAAAACGCGGCGTCTTCATGGACCAGGCGCTGGACATCCTGCCGGGCGATTACTGGCGCTGGTATCTCACGGCCAACGCGCCGGAAGGTTCGGATGCGGCCTTCACCTGGGAGCATTTCCAGGGGCTGATCAATTCCGACCTCGCCAATGTTCTGGGCAATTTCGTCAACCGGATCACCAAATACACCGTTTCGAAGTTTGACGGCCAGGTGCCGGCTGCCGGCACGCCCGGCGAGAACGAGGCCTGGCTGGCGGCCGAGCTGGACACCCGGCTTCCGGCCGTCATCGCCAATATGGAAGCCATGGAATTCCGCAAGGCGGCGTCGGAAGTGCGCGCCATCTGGGCGGCCGGCAATGAGTATCTCACCAAGGCCGAGCCCTGGGTGAAGTACAAGACCGATATTGATGCGGCTGCCGTGGGCGTGCGTACGGGTCTCAACCTGGTGGCCCTGTTCGGTATTCTGGCACAGCCCTTCATCCCGGACGCAGCCGCGAAAATCCTCGACGCGGTGGGCGTGCCGGAAGACCGGCGGACCTGGAATTTCGGAGATTCAGCCAGCGACCTGCTCGATGCGCTGCCGCACGGGCTCGCCATCACGCCGCCGGATGTGCTGTTCGCCAAGATCGAGGATGCGCAGCTGGCCGAATGGTCGGAGCGCTTTGGCGGGGCGCCGGGCGAATAGCACCCGTTGCCAATACACCTGATAGCAGGCGGAACAAGTCATTGATCTCTTGTCGGGACTCCGCCTTGGTCCTTCCGGTTCGTCAAGGCGCATGCCCGCTTCGCGGCACCGAAGGTGGCCTTGACGAACCGGAAGGACCAAGGCCCACTGGCTGACAAGAAATCAATGGGGGAGAGGGCGCGCTGGCGCCGTCTTGGGATATGATGAAACACGCAGTATTGGCGGTCGCTTGTCTCATGGCCTGTGCCGCCTGCGGCGGCTCGCCCGACGCGCCGGCAAGTGAAGACGTGGATGGCTCGGAAACCGCGCAGGCCGCCGCCGCTGCTGAAACGCCGACACCGGACTTTGCCGGCATTCCTGACTGGCGCCCGGTCGATCCGGCCGATCTTCTCCTGATCCAGGTCGAGGACGGCATGATTGCCATTGAGCTGGCTGACTGGATTGCTCCCAACCACGCCAATCGCATGCGCCAGGCGGCGCGCGACGGGTTTTTCGACGGGCGCAGCTTCTATCGGGTCATTGACGGTTTCGTCGCCCAGGGCGGTCGCGGCGAGGATCCGGACGCGGTCGAACTGCCGCAATACCCGCCGCTGGCCGGCGAGTTTGCGGTTCCGGCTTCCACTGTCACCTTCACACCGATGATCGACGCCGACCTCTATGCGCCGATGATTGGCCATGTCGACGGCTTCCCGGCCGCGATGGATGAGGCAGGCAGCGCGGTCTGGCCGATCCATTGTCCCGGCACGGTCGCCATGGCGCGCGACAATGATCCCGACAGCGGCGATGTCGAGTTTTACATCGTGATCGGTCAGGGACCGCGCCATCTCGACCGCATCATGTCGGTGTTCGGCCGGGTGATTGACGGCATGGCGCATGTCCAGGCCCTGCGCCGCGGCGATCCGACGGTCAATTCCGGTGTGATTGCCGACCCGACGGCTCGTGACACAATAATGTCAGCAAGGATGGCATCCGACCTTCCCGTAGCGGACAGACCGGCCTATGAGGTCATGCGCACCGACGGGCAGGCCTTTTTCGAGGCCAAGCAATCCCGTCGAAACCGCACACACGAATTCTTCTTTGAAACCCCGCCGCCGGTGATCGAGGCCTGTCATGTGCTCGGTCCGGTGCGGCTTGTTGAACAGCCCGATCATGACTGAAACGCCTGCCGAATACGCGCCGCTCGATATTGTCGGGATCGCCATGAAGAGCGATGCGATTGACGCGCTGACATCGCCGCTCGAATTTGCCATTGCGTCCGAGGACCCCTGGGTGGTCAATGCCGGGATTCTGGCGATCGGACATGCCGCGCGCCGCTTCAAGGCTTACCCGTCGGGCTTGAAGGATGCGCTGTGGGCGCGAATCCATGATTTCCCGCAGGCGGAACAATTGCGTTCGGCCTGCCTGACGGCCCAGGACGATATCCGCCATTTCAAGGCCAAACCGGTCTGATCGCCTCTTGCGCGGAGGGCCTCGCCGTTCCACTTGGCAAAGGGCAGAGGCCGGTAGCAAAGGCGATTTCCCATGACTGAAACGACTGCGTCACCGACCGGGGCTACGGCCTATAAAGAACGCCGCTATGGCGTGGCCACGCATGCCGAGCTGGCGCCCCTGACCGGGCTGGAAATGCTCGAGGCGGTCCGCGATGGCCGTCTGCCGGCGCCGCCGATCAGCCAGGCCCTGGGCTTTGACCTGGTCGCCGTTGAAGCCGGACGGGCCGTGTTTGAAGGCGAGACCGGGGCGCATCTGCTCAATCCGGCCGGCACGGTTCATGGCGACTGGGCGCTGACCCTGATCGACAGTGCCGCCGCCTGTGCCGCCCATTCGGCGCTGCCGGTCGGTCAGGTCCAGACCACGGTCGAGACCAAGGCCAATTTCACGCGGCCGATCCTGGTGGATACCGGGCGGGTGCGGTGCGAGGCCTGGATCGTGTCGCAGGGCAGGACCCTGATCACCACCGAGGCCCGGGTCACAGGGCCGGATGGCCGCATCCTGGCGCACGGGACCTCGACGCTGATGGTGCTCAAGCCGGGCGGCTAGTGTCCGGTTGGCCGTCCTAGCCCCAGTCGCGTCGGCTCAGCCAGAGGATGGCGAGGGCAAAGACGATGACGCCGCCAATCCCGCCCATCGCGATCGCCAGATCGCCGCGGCTGCCCTCGGACGCCAGGACATTGACCGGCATCAGCCAGGGAAAATAGAGACCCTTCTCGGCACTGGTCGCAGCGACGGCCACGAAGGTCCCGCCAATGCCGACCGAGACCGGTGCGGCAAAGCTGCGAAAGCGCATGGCCAGTGTCCACTGGATGGCCATGACCAGCAGGCCGGCGACAAACATCCAGCCATACAGGCGCAGTGCCAGCATCGCATCATACTGGCCGGCCATTTCGACCTCGCTGCCGAGCTGCAGGCCAACCAGTGCGCTGGTCCAGCTGGCGAGGGCGACGGCGGCACTGACCACGGCCATCAGGCCGAGCGAGACGAGTGCCTTGGCCAGAAAGACCTGCCAGCGCGGCACGGGCAGGGCGAGCGTGTGGGACCAGGTATTGGGTCCGTGTTCGAGCTGGGCAATCAGGGCGGTCAGGCCGATCACGCTCATCGGCAACAGAAAAAAGGCCCAGATGGCCGCGCCCGCCACAGTGTGCACCCTCCAGTCTTCCGGCGCATTGCCGCTGGCCACGACCAGGGCACCGAGCGCAAAGACCATGACGGGCGGTGTGGCCGCGACCAGCAGGACCAGCGAGCGGCGCAGCTTGGTTGCTTCGGCGATCAGCACATTGATCATGCTGCCTCCTCCCCGTGCCCGGTCAGTGTCATGAAGGTGGTTTCCAGATCGGCCCGTTCCAAGCGCAATTCGCTGACCTGGCACCCGGCGTCGTGCAGGGCGGCATTCAGCGCTGCGGCGCGCTCCGGCGTGATGGCAACGGGATCGGTGAGGATGAAGCGGTCACCCTCGCGGATCGGGTCGGCAAAGCCCGCGGCGTGAAGTACCGGCGCGACCTGTTCCGGCGGACCGGCGGTCAGGATCAGTCGCGGTGTTTGCTGCCGGGACAGATCCTCCAGCGTGCCGTCAAACAGGACACGGCCCTTCTGCAAAAGGCCAACATGGCTGGCCAGCTGCTCGATCTCGGACAGGAGATGGCTGGACATGAAAATAGTCGCGCCGGTGCGTTCGGGCAGGGCCCGGATCAGGGCCCGCATGTCGCGGATCCCGGCCGGGTCGAGGCCATTGGTCGGCTCGTCGAGGATAAGGAGTTTCGGCTCGGCCAGCAGGGCCCGGGCCAGGCCCATGCGCTGTTTCATGCCGAGCGAATACTGTCCGACCCGGCGATCGGCCGCCTCGCGCATGTCGACCAGCTCGAGGGCGCGGTCGATGAGGGCGGGAGCAATCCCCAAAAGGCGGCGCGAGACATCGAGATTCTCGCGGCCGGTCAGATTGGGAAAGAGGGCCGGCGTCTCGATCACTGCACCGACGCTGGCCAGGGCCTGGCGGCGGGAGCGGGCGAGGTCGTGGCCACCGATCCGGATGCGGCCCGATTGCGGGCGCAACAGCCCCATGGCACAGCGGATCGCGGTTGTCTTGCCCGCCCCGTTGGGTCCGAGAAAGCCGTAGATGGCGCCGGCGGGAATGGCGAGGTCGATCCCGTCGAGCGCCGTCAGACGGCCATAGCGCTGGGTGACCTGGTGAAACGAGAGAACGGTTTCTGTCATGTCTGCACTAGGCCGCATGGGCGGGCTGCGTGGCAAGGTCATGCGGGCTGTCCGGGCACGGGATTGTGGAAATTAGCGTCCCTCCCGCCGCTTGTGATGACGGGTGCATTGACCTTTGGCCGTGAGCTGGTTGGAATGGCGCCAGCTCATTGAGGGGAAATCGATCATGAAACGCCATCTGATGTCGGCCGTTGCCGCCTTCACGCTTGCCGCGTCTGTCCAGCCCGCCGCCCATGCCTGGCAGGATGCCGCTGGTGACGACGCGCTGCGGCATGCCATTGCTGCGGATTACGAGACCCATCTGGAAGCGCTCTACGAGCATTTCCACGCCAATCCGGAGCTCTCCTTCCGCGAGACCGAGACCGCTGCTCGCCTTGCCAGCGAACTCCGTGCGCTCGGCTTCGAGGTGACCGAGGGGGTCGGCCAGACCGGTATTGTCGCGGTGATGGAAAATGGCGAGGGGCCGACCCTGATGTTGCGCGCCGACATGGACGGCTTGCCGGTTCCGGAACAGACCGGGCTGGACTACGCATCCGAGGTGCTTGGAACCGATCTTCGCGGCGTTGAAAGCCCGGTCATGCATGCCTGCGCCCACGACACCCACATGACCGCCCTGGTCGGCGCGGCGCGCCAGCTGGTCGAACGGACGGACGAATGGTCCGGCACGCTTGTCCTGATCGGCCAGCCCGCCGAGGAACTCGGCGAAGGCGCTGTGGCGATGATCGAGGACGGGCTGTTTGAACGCTTCCCGCTGCCCGATTTCAACGTCTCCTTCCACACTTTCTCCGCCATTCCGACCGGTACGATCACCTATGTGCCCGGCTATGCCATGGCCAATGTCGACTCGGTCGATATCTATGTTCAGGGCCGCGGCGGGCATGGCGCCTATCCGCACACCACCAAGGACCCGATCTACCTGGCGTCGCAGATCGTGGTGTCGCTGCAGTCGTTGGTGTCGCGCGAAGTGTCGCCGCTCGAGCCGGCCGTGGTGACGGTTGGCGCCTTCAATGCCGGTACCAAGCACAACATCATCTCCGACAATGCCCATCTGCAGCTTACCGTGCGCTCCTATACCGACGAGGTGCGCGCGCAGCTTCTGTCCGGTATCCGGCGCATCGCGGCCAGCCAGGCGGCCTCCTACGGCTTGACGCCTGACGAGTATCCGCGCGTCGAGATCGAGGAGACCTACACGCCGGCGCTCTACAACAGTCCCGATCTGGCAGCCCGTGCGGTTGATGTCATGCGCAGTCGGTTCGGTACCGACGCCGTGGTCGAAACCTCCCCGGTCATGGGCGGTGAGGATTTCTCGCAGTATCACCGCACCGAACACAACATCCCGACCTTCATGTTCTGGGTCGGCGGCACCACGCAGGAAACCCTCGAGGATTACGGCGCGCGCGGCCTCGTGCCGCCGTCCAACCACTCGCCTTTCTTTGCGCCGGACGACCCGCAGGGCTCGATCACCCAGGCAACTGAGGCGATGACCGCGGTAGCGCTTGATATTCTCGCAACACCGGCTGCGGAGTAAGGCGGTGGACGGCGTAACGCGCCGCAGTTTCACGGGCGCCAGCTGGGAAAACCAGGTCGGCTATTGCCGCGCGATCCGGCGCGGCAATCTGGCCTGGGTCACCGGGACTGTGTCGCTGGACGCACACGGCCAGCCGTTTGCCGTCGGCGATCCGGAAGCCCAGGCGCGGCGCTGTTTCGAGATTATCGGCAAGGCACTCGACGAGGTCGGCGGCGCGCTTACGGATATTGTGCGGACGCGCATGTTCGTCACCGATATCGATCACTGGGAGGCCTTTGGCCGGGCGCATGCTGCCGTTTTCAAGGACCATCCGCCGGCCACGACCATGGTCGAGATCTCGCGCTTTATCGGTCCGGATTTCCTGATCGAGATCGAAGCCGATGCCTGTATCGAAGCGGCCTGACAAGACAGGCTGCGAAACACCAAGACCGAGACGGATCGCCATCATGGCCAAGCTGACATTCTACCATTGCCCCCGGACCCGCGGCTTTCACGCCCTGTGGATGCTCGAGGAAATCGGCGAGCCTTTCGACCTTCGCATCGTCAATATCCGTGACGATATCCAGTCCGAGGCCTATGGCGCGGTCAATCCGATGCGCAAGGTGCCGGCTCTGGAATATGAGGGCGAGCTGATCACGGAGAGTGCGGCGATCTGCGCCTGGCTGGCCGACCGTTTTGCCGGAAAGGGGTTCGCGCCCGCCATCGATGCGCCGGGGCGCGGCAGCTATCTGCGCTGGCTGTTTTTTGCGGGCTCGGTGATCGAGCCGGCCTTCATCGACAAGGCCATGTCACGGGAAACACCGCGCCAGACTGCCGGCTGGGGTGATCTTGCCACGGTCATGGAGACGCTCGCCCGCGGCCTTGAGGGGCGCGACTACCTGGTGGGCGAGCATTTCACCGCCGCCGACCTGATGGTTGGGTCGACGCTGAATTTCATGATGAATTTCAAACTTCTGGAACGGGCCGAGCCATTTTCATCCTATGTCGGCCGGCTGACGGAACGGCCGGCCTACCAGCGGGCGTTCGAGCGGGAGGCTGCGCTCGCCGGCTGAGGCATGGCAGGCGGGGTTTGCGCCGCGCAGGCGGCAGGGCTAGGGTCGCGCCCGATCATTGAAGGAACGTTTCATGTCGTTGATTCCGGCTGACAATCATCTGGCCGTGATGGCCGGCCTGTTCGCGATTGCCGCGGCGGGTTTCCTGATCGAGAAAACCCGGGTCGGGGCGCTTCTGACCGGCGCTGTCTGGGCGATTTTCCTGGCGATCATTGCCTCGAATATCGGCCTGATTCCGTCTTCGGCCCCCGCCTATGATTTTGTCTGGACCTATTTCGTCCCGGTCCTGATCCCGCTTTTCCTGATGAAGGCGGACCTCCGGAAAATCTTCTTCGAGACCACGCGCATGGCCGGCGCCTTCCTGCTGGCCTCGGTCGCCACGGTTGTCGGGGCGATCATCGCCTTTTCGCTGATCGATATCGGCGACTATGCCGCCGGTACCGAAGCCGCCACGCTGGGCACCCGCCAGGCTGCCGCTATCGGCGCCTTTACCGCGACCTATATTGGCGGCTCGGTGAATTACGGAGCGTTGATGGCCTCAACCGGGCTTGGTGCCGCCGATCCCAGCTGGGCTTCGGCGATGACTGCGGTCGACAATCTGTATTCCGGCTTTTTCCTGGCCCTTCTGGCGCTGATGCCGGGCTGGAGCTGGCTGGCCAAGCGGTTCAACCCGATTGACCACAGCCAGGGTGACATCGAAGTCGAGGATGAGCGCCCGATTACGGCCGCCTCGCTCTGCCTGTCGGCGGCCTATGCGCTGATCATCGTGACGATCGGCACGCTGATCGCGGATCAGCTCGACAGCCTGTGGGAAGACTCCGGCCGCAAATGGAAGTTTGCGATCATCTCGGTGCTCGCCCTGATCCCGGCGACCGTCTTTCCCAAGACAATCGGTCAGCTGCGCGGCGGTTATGAGATCGGCATTGCCCTGAGCTTCGTTTTCTTCGCCATGATCGCGGCCGGGGCTGATGTCTGGTCGCTGATGCAGCAGGCCCCCGTCCTGTTCGGACTGATCGGCATCATGCTGGCCGTCCATGCCGTCATCCTGTTCGGCGCCGGCAGCCTGCTTCGCCTTTCGCTGCCCGAGCTGATCACCGCTTCGAACGCCGCCATACTTGGCGCCACGACGGCGCCCGCCCTGGCCGCGGCAAAGGGCTGGAAAGACCTGGTGACGCCGGGCGTGCTGGTCGGGGTGCTCGGTTATGCCATCGGCACGCCGATCGCGACGCTGGTATTCGAGCTCTGGCCGGGCTGACCGGACAGGACACAGGCCGGCGCACGGCAAGGGCGGCGTCAACGGTGGATCCCGGCCGGGCGAAGCCCCCTGCACAATTACGCAGCTGTCATCTCCCGGACAGCGCCGGGCAGGCCTTTGAACGACACTATCTGCTCACGCACTGCATCCGATTGAAACTCGGCCTGCATCAGGGGGGATGAAATCGTGAAAAGGGGACGACCCATGACCAAGAAATTCCTGATTGCTACCAGCGCGGCCGCGCTCGCCGGCGCGGCGCTGGTCTCCATGTCTGCCGGAGCGACGCAGCTCAGCGGTGCCCCGCAATCCCTATCCGGCGACCGGATCGAGATCGAGAACTTCGTCGGTCGCATCGAGATCCGCACCGGCAGCTCTGACACGATCTCGGTGGCCATGACCAATACCGGTGGCCATGTTGATGATCCGGAGGTGACCGATGCCGGTTCAACCGTTCGCATTGACGGCGGTTTGACCCTGCGCAACACCAATTGCCGGACCCGCAACAACGTCATGAGTATCGGCCTCGACCGCGGTGCGCGTCACAGCATTGACGAGTATCCCAGCCTGGTCATCACGGCGCCGGCCTCGGTCGCGCTCGAGCTGCGCGACAGTGCCTTTGTCGGCACCGCCGGTGATCTCGGCGAAGTCGATCTGAGCATGAACAGCTGTGGACGCTTTGAGGCGGGTGATGTGCGCGGCGATGCGCATGTGCGGATCAACGGCTCCGGCGACATCACAACCGGCTCGATCGAAGGCAATGCCTGGATCGGCATCAACGGGTCGGGCGATGTCGTGACCGGCGCTATCGGGCGCGACGTGTCTGTCGACATCAACGGTTCCGGTGATGTGGAAACCGGCGATGTGAGCGGTGATGCCGAAGTCGACATCAATGGGTCCGGCGATGTCGAGTTCGGTCGTGTCGCCGGTCTCGCGATCGGTATATCCGGATCCGGTGACGTTGAGGCCGCGAGCATGAATGGCGCTTTCTCGTCGCGCATTTCCGGTTCCGGGGATATCGCGGTTCATGGCGGCCGGGCGCAGCCTTTCGAAGCCTCGATTGGCGGTTCCGGCGACATCGCTTTCCGCGGCACGGCGGTTGATGTCACCGTGAACGAGCGTGGCGGTGGCGATGTCTCGATTTCCGAGATTGAGGGCCGTGTGAACTGGACCCGCAATGGCCGCACCGTGCTGCGCGTCGGTGATATTCACTAGCCCGTCAAACCAGATCCCTCCGCGCCCGACTCCCCCCTCCGGGCCGGATCAAGCAGATGGCGCCTCGTCTTTGACCGGGCGCCATTTTGCTGCCTCATAGAGGGCGATGGCGGCGGCATTGGAGACGTTCAGGCTCTCCACCGCGCCGGTCATCGGGATGCGGACCAGCTGGTCGCAACACTCCGCAACGCGCGTGCGCAGTCCCTTGTCTTCCGAGCCCATGACCAGGACCAGGCCCGGCCCCCAGCCCTTGCCATCCGGCGCCGCCAGTGCGGTCGCGAGGTCAAGCTCGGCTTCGCCGGCCAGACCCAGCACATGCCGCCCGGCCTTGCGGAAATCGAGCAGGGTGTCGGCGATATTGGTGACCCGCACATGGGCAACCCGTTCGGCGGCTCCGACCGCGCTCTTGCAGACCGTGCCGAACAGGGGCGGGGCCTTGCGGTCCTGCATGATCACGGCGCGGATGCCGAAGGCGGCGGCCGAGCGCAGGATGGCGCCGACATTGTGCGGGTCGGTGATCTGGTCGAGCACGAGCAGGGCGCCGTGGGTCGGGTCGATCACGCCATTGATCGACTCGGCGGGCAGGGCGCGGGCCCGGGCCGCGAAGCCCTGGTGCACGGCGCCGTCCGGCAGCGCATTGTCGATCAGTTTCGGTTCGACCTGGTCGTGATCTGTCCCCGCGGGGAGTTCACGCGCCGCATTGCGGGTGACCTTCAGCTCGAGGATTTCTCGGCGCTTGTTGGCGACCGCAGCGAGCACGGCGTGGCGGCCCCAGATCCAGCCGGAATCGCCAGTGCCAGAAGGCTTGGAGCGGCGGCTGTAATCGGTCCGTTTGGAAGTGTTGCGCATGGGAGTCTTCGTCACTATAGTCCGCGCTCCTGTTTTGGGGCGGTCACCTGATTTGCCGAGGCATAGCATGCCTCCCCGCAAGCTGAGACTGTTTCTTGCAGGACACCGAAAGGCCGGTTACATCGCGGCCTCTAGGCACCCTGTGGAGGGGTGGGAGAGTGGTTAAATCCACCAGACTGTAAATCTGGCCGCTATGCGTACGCTGGTTCGAATCCAGCCCCCTCCACCACTTTTTCGCAGCGGATATCGGACACAGGTGTCAATCCTGACCGCGCTGCGGGACCCCGTTGCAGCGCGTTCTGATGGCCTGCCCCGCCTGTTCTTTCCTTGCCCTTCTGATAACAATCGGCTGCCGGCTGAGCAGCCCGCCGGTTGTTTCAGCGGTCCTAAACCTTTGTGCGCGATATTGTCTGGCGTGAGACGGGGAAGGCAGCAAATGTTCAGGCGCTACTGGCCGAAAAGTCAGGCTGACCGGCATGTCGACGTTGCATCGAAGCGGTCGCTTGCTGGCTTTTGTGTCCTGGCCGGCTCGGCCGGTATCGCGGTGACCGGCATCAATCTGAGGTTTTTTGCCGAGGCGCCCGCGGCTGTCACCATCGGTGGCGTGGCGGCACTGATGTGCCTGCTGGCGCCACTGTGGGTCAATGCCAACGATGACTACAAGAATCGGGCGCGCCTGGTTGGCGGAATCACATTGACCCTGTTGATGGTCCTTGCCGGGATGGGCAAGACGCTGATTACGCCAAGCAA
>NZ_JADFAJ010000028.1 GCF_015665295.1 Maricaulis sp. | reverse complement strand
GCCGGCGCGGCGCAGCGCGTCGAACACCCGGCTCATGGCTTGGGCATTGGCCCGTACGGCCGCCTGGGCGGTCTCTGCGCGGCTCACCACGCCGGAGGATACGGAGGCGAATTCCGGTGCGATCTGCACGGTCGCGCTTTCCGACAGGGACAGGGTTGGCTCGCTGTCCTGGGCCTGGGCGAAAGCCGGCAGGCACAGCGTGGCGGCGAGGGCGGTTGAGGTGATGAGGGTGCGGATCATGGTGTCGCTCTCCGTGACAGGTTTGGTTTGGGGCGAGCCTATCATCTTCGCGGCTGACCGCACGCTGAACGCGTGCGATCCTTTTTGGCCATCATGATGTCAGACCTGTAACAATCCCTGCCAACCCGTCTTGGCGACGGCGCCAAGAGCCAGTAACCATGCAGCCACGCTTTAACGGCGGGGCCTGTAGCTCAATTGGTTAGAGCCGGCGGCTCATAACCGCTTGGTTGGGGGTTCGAGTCCCTCCGGGCCCACCATTTTTCGATCTCACGACAGTTCGCTGCGCGGACGCCTCCGACGGGGCGGGCTGGCCGCCCGGCGCGCGGTCGCGCTTGCGGCCCTGTCGGGCCGGGATCGATCTCACGACAGTTCGCTGCGCTCACGCCTCCGACGGGGCGGCCTGGCCGGCCGACGCGCGGTCGCGCTTGCGAACCCTGTCGGGCCGGGATCGATCTCACGACAGTCCGCTGCGCGGACGTCTCCGATGGGGCGGGCTGACCGCCCGGCGCGCGGTCATGTGTGACATCGCAAGCGCACCGCGCGCTTCGTCCCACACCGGGCATAATTCCATTCGTGACGTTGGCGGCGATTCCGCGCATCAACACCTTGTTTTCGACAGCTACAGGTGGGTCTGTGATTCGCACCCGGTGCCTGTGGTTACAAACGGCCTTCCTCCGTTGCGGCTTGGGACAAGCGGCAACGGATATTCACACAGGGGACAGCATGTACCGAAATCTTCTTGCGCTTGGCGCGAGCGTGATTGCGCTCTCGTCGACGGGATCCATTGCCTTCGCGGATGACGAAGCGCGTATCGAGGCACTCGAGGCTCGGATCGAGCAACTCGAGGAAACCAATCGACGCCTGCTCGAATTCCTCGAGAGCCAGGGCGCTCTGGATGGCGCAGCTGCACCACACGCAGCGCCGCATGCAGTACCGCACGCGGCGCCGCATCAGGCTGCGGACGCACCGGTGCAGGTCGCACATGCCGATCACCACATGGCCCACCACGGCAGTGCGATGAGCGACAGCTTTGTCGGTCTCAGCACGGATTACAGCTATGCCGTGCTGGATCATGCCGAGGGCATCAATCTGCGCCAGCTGATCCAGTTGCAGGCGATCCAGAATGGCGAACTCGACAATCGCGTCACGCTGAGCGGGGCAGTGACCGTGCTGGGCAACTACCAGCGTTCCAATTCGGATACGAAATTCGGCTGGCTGATGCGTCACCCGACCTCGGCCAACCAGATCGGCGAGGAAGTCTCCGAGCTGGTCGTGCATTCGGCCCAGCTGGCCGTCACCGCACGCATGTCCGAGAATGTCACGGCTTACATGGAGATGCTCTATAATCCGGAGCAGAGCTTCGGGCAGGGCACGATCACCGATCTCAACCGCAACCAGGTCCAGGTCCGCAAGGCCTGGGTGATGTACGGCAATCTCGACAATTCGCCGATCTATGCGGCGATCGGCAAGATGGATACGCCGTTCGGCCTGAACGACACGGTCAGCCCCTTCACCAACTCGACCACCTGGCACTCCTTCGCCGGTCTCGCCTATGGCGGCCTGGTTGGCTACTACAATAACGGCCTGCATATCCGAGCCATGGGTATCCAGGGCGGCGCCCAGTTCCGCGCCGCCAATGCGCCGGTCCAGGGCACGGCGGTTCCGTCGCGGGTGAATAATTTCGCCATCGACGCCAATTACGCCATGCCGCTCGGCGAGGATGGCTCACTCATGGTCGGTGCCAGCTACGAGCATGCCAGCCCGTACTGCCAGCCCTATCCGGTCTTTCACTTCACCGCCTGTGACGACAACAATCCTGCCTATGCGGTCTATGGCCGCCTGCGCACGGGCGCATTTGAATTCCTCGGTGAATTCCAGGAAACGACGGATGTGTGGCCGGGCTCGGCCGTGCCGGATCCGACCAATCCGCTCAGCGTCTTCGAAGCACAGGCGACGCGGTCCTGGGCTGTCGGTGGCCGTTATGCGATGGACATCGGTGCCGACAATCCGCTCGACGTCTCGCTGGAATTCAGCCGCTTCCGTGCGGGCGCCGATGGCGCACCGTGGGAACGTCAGGACCAGTATGTTGCCGGTCTGGGCTATTTCCTGGCACCGGGCGTGAGCGTCTTCGGCGAATACATTCACACCGATGGCTGGGTGCCGCTCAACTTCCTCAGCGGCGGCAATTTCCCGGACGGCTCGACCTGGTCGGAAAACGACGCCTCGACGGACGTGCTGGCGTTCGGGGTGCAGGCTGCCTTCTAGGTCTGCTCCGCGACGACACCAAAGCAGCGCCGCGCCCCCAAGGGGTGCGGCGTTTTGCTGTCTTTCGGGGTCGGTATCAGTCAGCCGCGCTGTTCAGGAGAGCTCCGCCAGCGGATTTGGGTCGAACGGCTGCATCATCGCGCGATTGTGGCGGCCAACCGCGCATCGCCGCCAGGCTTGAAGTCGCGTAACGGGGGCGGCGCGTCTGCGACAGGGATCGGCGCGTTTCGGCAATCCGTTCTGGCGGGGCTGACGTGATTTTCGCCGCTTTGCGGGGTCCGGCCCGGCTTGACCAGCAATTTGGGCTGCCCATCGCTGAACAAGAACCTCACCTGAAAGTGATGGCACGTCGCAATCAAAGGTGTGAATGCTCAGCCGGCACACGGATTTATTAACCCCGTTGCGCTAGTCTCTGTCGGCATTGAGGAGGGACATGGCGACATGCTCTGGAGACAGATCGACCGCTGGACGGGGGCCGACCCGCAAATCGACTTCGATTTTGCGGTCAAGTCGCGCATTGCCGTTGCCTATACGACAATCTTCACGCTCATGGGCCTGGTCAACGCCTTTGTGCTTGTTTTCGTGCTGGACGGGCGTCCGGGCATGGCCGAGCTGGGTTTTGCGTCTGCCGCCCTCGCCGCCGGTGTCGGATACACAGGCCTGCGCCTGCGCCGCCCCAATCTGACCATTCTGGTGATGATCACCCTCGCCTCGATCGTGCTGTTTGCGGCGGCCTGGGCCAACCGTGGCTCCTTCCCGCCGGCCACGCTTTACCTTCCGGGCATTGTCCTTGGCGCCTATATCGCCTGGGGGGCACGCGCCGCCCTGTTCGCCATCCTGCCGCTGACCGCCTATTTCGGCCTGATCATCGCGACCGCGGAGTATTCGGCCACCGGACCATTGGGCTTTCGACCTTCCGAGCTCCTCAACATGCTGATCGCGACGGGGGCCTTGTCCTGCGTCTGGATTGTGCTGTTCGGTTCCAGCTTCCGCTCGGCCACAACCGACGCGCAAGCCGCGCTGACCGAAGCCAACAAGCAGCTGGAGTCGGCGCTGATCTCGGCCCAGCAGGCCAATCGTGCGAAGTCCGATTTCATCGCCAATATGAGCCATGAAGTGCGCACGCCCCTCAATGGCGTGCTGGGCATGACCAATATTCTCCAGGCTGACCCCGCCCTGTCCGAGGACCACCGTCGCAGCCTTGATCTCATCGATGACAGCGGCAAGGCCCTGCTCGAACTGCTCAATGACATTCTGGACCTGTCGAAGATCGAGGCCGATGCGCTGGAGCTGGATGCCCGTGAGTTTGATATCGCGGCGCTGGTTCGCAATACGACGGATCACTGGCGTCCGCAGGCCGAAAGCAAGGGCGTTGCCCTGACGGTCAACAACCAGCTCGGTGACCCGGCCTTCGTGTTGGGGGATTCGATCCGGCTCCGCCAGATCATCAACAACCTGCTCGGCAATGCCGTGAAATTCACCCATACCGGCCGCATCAGCCTGTCATTGGCCGCTGTCGGCGAGGTGCGTGACGGCAAGACTCGGGTCCGGCTCGCGGTGCGTGACACGGGCATCGGCATTCCCGGCAACAAGCAGGAAGCGATTTTCGATCCGTTCAGCCAGGTCGACCCGTCGGTGACACGTCGCTATGGCGGTACCGGACTGGGGCTCGCAATCTGTCGGCGCCTTGTTGCGAAGATGGATGGCAAGATCACGCTGTCCAGCAAGATGGGACGTGGCTCGACCTTCACCGTTGACTTGCCCATGCAGCGCGTCGCGGCGCCCGGTACCGAGATCGTGAAGCGCGATCCGGCCAGCAATGCTCCGCTTTCGGTCGCCGCACGAGTGCTCGTTGTCGATGATGTCGTGACCAACCAGCTGGTTCTCAAGGCCATGGTGCAGCAGATCATCAAGGCCGACGAGCTGATTGTGGATTGCGCTTCCGGCGGCCGGGAAGCGGTCAACAAGGCGACCTCGCTGACCTATGACGTGGTGTTGATGGACATCCAGATGCCGGAGATGGACGGGGTCAGCGCGATGCAGTGCATTCGCGAGACTCGCAAATCCTCCGATGCCCGCATCATTGCGGTTACCGCGCTGGCCTCCGACGATCATCGCCGGGAGTTCCTCGCCGCCGGTTTCACCGACTATCTGCCGAAACCGGTCGAGATTGGGGAATTGCGTCGCGCACTCAAAGCCGCCCTGCCAGAGCCGGAGGTCGCCGTCGCGACGCGATCGGAAGCGGCGCGCCGCGTCGGCGGCTGAGACTCAGATTTCTGCCACGATCAATTGCGGTCCGCCGGCCTTGAGCGCGCGCTGGAGCGCGTCATCGAACTCGCCGGCCGTGCGGGCACGCTGTCCGGGGACACCGAAGCCCTCGGCCAGTTTCACCCAATCCATCTTGGGGTTGTCGAGCGACAGCATTTGCTGCGCGGCCGGACCCGGATTGCCGGCGCCGACACGGGCCAGCTCGACATTGAGGACCAGGTAGGAGTGGTTGGCGAAAACCACATTGATGATGTTTTGCTGCTCGCGGGCCTGGGTCCAGAGCGCCTGCAGCGTATAGGCCGCGGCCCCGTCGCCACACAGGGCGAAGACCTGCTTGTCGGGGCAAGCCAGGCCGGCGCCGATGGCTTGCGGCATTCCCGAGCCGATCGCGCCTCCGGTCAGGCACAGCCAGTCATGCCGCGGTCCATGTTCGATCCAGGGAAAGACACCCATGCCTGACGTGGTCGCGTCGTCGCAGATTACCGAGTCCTCGGGCATGTGGCGCAGAAGCGAAATGCCGACATAGCCGGGATTGAGCTTCTCCTCCGGGAAGATTTTCGGAGCCTGTGACAGGCCGGGCAGATCGAGCGGCGCCGTCGCGACCTCGAGGCATGCAGCCAGCGCCTGCAGCGCTGCGACAACATCCTCGGCCGGTCCGGCCAGGGTCTCGCGGCCTGTCCCCTCAGGGGTCAGTTCGCCGGGTTGGTCCGGATAGGCGAAAAAGGCGACAGGCGGTTTCGAACCGGCGATGACCAGCAGATCGGACCCGGCCAGCTCCTCCAGCGCCTGCTCGCCGAAATAGGCAAGACGCTTCGGCGAGACACGGCCATGGCCGCGGGCAATGCGGGGCACGAATGTGTCCATGAAAAGCGTTGCTCCGGTTGCCGCGGCGATCCGCCCTGCAGCGGTGAGCCCATCCTCACGGCAGGCATCATTGCCGAGCAGGATGACCGGGTTTTCCGCCGCCTTGAGCGCCGCCGCAATGGCGGCAATACGGTCGCCGGGAACCGGCTTCGGGCCCGGCATGTCGACGCGCTCGAGCACTGCGGGTTCGGCGTCCGACCAGGCGCAGTCGGCCGGCAGGATGAGCGAGGCGACACCGCGTTCGGGACCGAAGGACTGGCGCACCGCCTCAACGGCCATGGTCGAGACGTCGGCGGCGTCGGCCACGCAACCGACCCAACGCGACATCGGTCGGCAGACGCCGGCGGCGTCCGATGTCAGCGGGGCATCGAGCTTGAGATGGTCACGGGCATGGTCACCAACGATGTTGACCACAGGTGCATAGGCGCGCCGCGCATTGTGCAGATTGGCCAGGCCGTTGCCGGCACCGGGTCCGAGGTGGAGCAGGGTGCAGGCCGGCTTGTCGGCCATGCGGGCATAGCCGTCGGCGGCCCCGGTCGCGACCCCTTCGAACAGGCACAGGACAGACTGCATCCCGTCCGTCCGGTCGAGCGCGGCGACCATGTGCATTTCCGACGTGCCCGGATTGGTGAAGCAGACCTCGACGCCCTGGTTGATAAGCGTGCGGACAAGGCTTTCGGCAGCAAACATGGATTGACCCCGTGAAGATGTTGGTGTGCGTCTTGTCTCTATCTAGCGCGGCAGACGGACAAAGTCCGCCGTCAGTTCCGACAGGCGGGATGCCCCGACCAGCGCCATGTCGCGTTCCAGCGCGGTGATGAGGATGTCGAGGGCCCGTTCAACCCCGGCCTGGCCACCGGCGCCGAGCCCGAACAGATAGGGCCGCCCGACCGCGACGGCATTGGCGCCGAGCGCCAGCGCCTTGATGATGTCGGTGCCGCGGCGGATGCCGCCATCCAGGATGATCTCGGCCTGGCCGCGCACGGCCGCGACAATGTCCGGCAGGGTATCGATGGTGGCTGGCGCGGTATCGAGCTGGCGGCCGCCATGATTGGAGATCCAGACCGCGTCCGCGCCCGCGTCGAGGCAGCGCCGCGCATCGTCAGGCCGGGCGATGCCCTTGATTGCGAACGGTCCGCCCCAGGCCTCCTTGATCCATTTGGCGTCGGCCCAGCTCACGGTGCGGTCGAACTGCGAGTTCAAGAACTCGATGATGCCCATGCCGCCGGTATCCATGTCGGCCCAGTTGGCGGCGAGGATTTCCGGGGTGCTCGCCATGTCCCAGAGATAGCCCGGACGGGCGAGGACCTGGCTCACTGTCCTGGCGTTGATCCTGGGCGGGATGGTGAAGGCGTTGAGATGGTCGCGCTCGCGATTGCCGGCGACCGGGACATCCACAGTGAGGATCAGGCCGGTAAAGCCCGCCGCCCTGGCCCGTTCGAGCGCTCTTTCGACGATGGCGCGGTCCTTCCAGACATAGACCTGGAACCATTTCGGCCCGTCCGTGTGCTGCGCGATCTCCTCGATCGTCGTCGAAGCGAGGGTGGAGAGGCAATAGACCAGCCCGGCCTTCTTCGCCGCCCGCGCGACGGCCGCCTCGCCGGCGCGCGGATTGAACAGGCGCTGGGCGGCCGTCGGGGTGACGATGATGGGGGCCTTGCTCGGCGCACCCATGATGGTCGTGTCCAGGCTGATCCTCGAAACATCGACAAGGGATTTGAAGTTCAGTTCGTAATCGCCATAGCGATTATCATTGCGCGCGAGCGTGATCTCGTCGTCTGCGCCGCCATCGATATAGTCAAACACCATGCGCGGCAGGCGTTTGCGGGCCAAAGCCCGCAAGGCTTCGATATTGTGAGCCTGGTCAATCGCTGTCATGGGCGCGAGCGTTGTCCGCTTCCCGACACAGCGTCAAGTCCTGACCGGGTCTTCGATTGCCGGTTGCGGCCGGATTCCGAAGAAGAGGGCATAAAGCACGGGTACCGCGATCATGGTCAGCACGGTGGCGAAGGTCAGCCCGCCGATGATCGTCACCGCCATGCCCTGGAAGAAGGCATCCGTGAGCAGCGGCGTCATGCCGAGAATGGTCGTGGCCGCCGCCAGAAGGACCGGGCGCAGGCGGCTGACCGAACCGTCGCTGACGGCCTCGGCCCGGTCTGCGCCACTGCGAATACGCATGTCGATCTCGTCGACCAGCACGATCGCATTCTTGATCAGCATGCCGGACAGGGAGAGCAGGCCGAGCAGCGCCGTGAAGGAGAAGGCGACATTGGTCGCCAGCAGACCGATCACCACGCCATTCACCGACATCGGCACGACCGCCCAGATGATCAGCGGCTGGCGTATCTTGGCAAACAGCAGGAATGAGATGGTGAGCATGGCGATGAAGGTGAGCGGCAATTGCCGGCCCAGCGAGGCATTGGCCTCGGCCGAGGCCTCATGCTCGCCCCCCCATTCCATCGAATAGCCCGGCGGCAGATCGATGGTCTCGATGATGGGCGCGAAACGGGCAAAGCCCTCCGAGGCGGTTTCCCAGGGATGCGGATTGGCGCGCACGGACAGAGTCCGGGTGCGGTCGCGGCGCTGGATCAGCACGTCCTCGAACTCAAGGGCGAAAGAGGAAACGACCTGATTGATCGGGACATAGGCCGCCTGTTGCGGGCTCCAGACCAGGCGGTCGTCCAGATAGTCCGGGTCGGACCGCTCCGCCTCCGGTGCGCGGGCCAGGATCGGAATCAGGGTCTCGCCCTCGCGATAGACGCCGACCTGGCTGCCGACCGTGGCGAAACGCAGGGCATTCGCGATGTTCTCGCGTGTGACGCCGATCGTCTGGGCCCTTTCCTCGACGATGAGCGGACGCAGGACCGGTGTCCGGTTACGCCAGTCGGTGCGGATATCGATCACATCGCCGTCACGGCTCAGTGCGCTTGTCGCCTCTTCCGCCAGGGCCCGCAGCATATCGGCATCCGGTCCGGAAAAGCGGGCTTCAAGCTTGGCGCCGGAAGGTGGGCCGAAAATGATCCGGTCGGCGCGGATATCGACATCGGGCAGGGTCTCGCGGACATGGGCAAGAATGCGGTCGGCCAGAGCCGGGATGGCGTTGATGTCCCGGGTCCGCACAATCACCTGACCATAGGCGGCATTGGGCTGTTCGGCAGAATAGGTGAGCATGAAGCGGGTCGCACCGGCGCCGACAAAGGTATCGATGACTTCGGTCTCGGGCTGCGCCGCGATGAAGCCGCCAATCTCGCGCAGGGTTGCGTCAGTGGCCAGGATGTCGGTCCCTTCGGGCAGTTCCACATTGACGTAGAACATCGGCGTATTGGTCGCCGGGAAGAAGGAATTGCGCACCGAACCGAAGCCGACATAGCAAATCAGCGTGACGGCGATCAGCCCGGCCAGGACGATCCAGCGCCGTGACAGGGCAAGGCTCAACAGGCCGCGATAGCCCTTGAACAGGCGTCCGGAATAGAGGCTGTCGGAATCAAGCGCGGCGTCGCCGGCAGCCTGGGCCGCGGCGCGCTGGGCGGCAAACAGGTGATAGCCGATCATCGGCACGACCGTGACGGCGATCACCCAGCTCAGCAGGAGGGAGATCGCGATCACCGCAAAGAGCGAGAACAGGAATTCGCCGGTCGCATCCGGTGACAGGCCGATCCCGGCAAAGGCGAGAATGCCGATCACGGTGGCGCCCAGGAGCGGCCATTGCGTGGAGGCGACGGCCTCCTCGGCGGCCTGCATGCGCGGACGGCCGCGCATCACACCCGTCAACATGCCCTCGGTGACGACGATGGCATTATCGACGAGCATTCCCATGGCGATGATCAGCGCGCCCAGCGAGATGCGTTCCATCTCCAGCGCGAAAATGTCCATGAAGAATATCGTGCCGGACACGGTGAGGAACAGGACGGCGCCCACGGTGAGCCCTGCCCGCCAGCCCATGAACAGGCACAACACCCCGATCACGATGGCGATCGACAGGGCCAGGCTGACCAGGAAGTTATTGATTGCGTCATCGACGACCAGGTGTTGCTGGTAGATCGGGTGTAGCTCGACGCCGAGTGGCAGGCTGGCTTCAAGTTCGGCGAGGCGGGTTTCGACGGCATGCCCGACATCGACAATATTGGCGGTCGGCAGGCCGGCGACGCCGATCGTGAAGGCGCGGGCATTGTTGTGATAGATGAATTGAGACGGTCGCTCGACGGGCTGGCGTCGGACTTCTGCAATGTCGGACAGGCGGATGGCCTGATCGCTGCCGCGCGGGGTGATCAGCAGGTTCGAGACCGCATCAATGCCGCCCAGCGTCTGGGGAATTTCGACCCGCACCAGGCGGCCATCCATCGGCGTCGACCCTGCAGTCACGACAGCATTCTCGCGCTCGAGGTTTTCGAGCAGATCCGCGAAGGGCAGGCCGAGACGGGCCAGGTTTTCCTGCGGGATCTCGATATAGATGCGCTCGTCCGGTTCGCCCTCCACGGCGACCTTGGCGACGTTCTCGACGGTCAGAAGCTCGCGCCGCAGGGTGCGGGCGATATCGCGGATGCGAGCATCGGAATAGCCTTCCGCAGTGACGGCGTAGAAGATGCCGTAAGTGTCTCCGAAATCATCATAGACGACCGGAGCGCCGGCTCCGGGCGGCAGGGAGGCGACCGTATCGCGAACCCGCGCTCGCAGGCGGGTCCAGACGGCCGGCATGTCAGCGCTGTCGATCGTGTCGTCCACGGTGACATGGATTTCCGACAGGCCCGGCGCCGACTCGGACCGGATCTCGTCAACTTCGCCCATCTGCTGGATGGCGATCTCCAGGGCTTCGGTGACTTCCTGTTCGACCTCTTCCGCGGTCGCCCCCGGATAGGGCGTGAAGATGATCGCCTCCTTGATCGTAAAGGCCGGGTCTTCCAACCGCCCGACATTGATAAAGCCGCTCAACCCGCCGAGCAGGCAGAAGAGGATGACCATCCAGGTCAGGACGGGCTTTTCGATGGACAGGCGCGCCAGCGCGCTCGACGGGGTTGACGGGGCGCTCATTGCGGCGTGCCGAAACGCGCCGAGTCTGACAGCGGGCGGACTTCCATGCCCTCATGTAGCGCGGAGATGCCCGCGGTGACGATGCGGTCACCGGCCTGCAGGCCATCGGTCACAATCACGGTCTCGCCCTCGAAGCCGTCCGTGGAGATGGAGGCAGGCGAGACGGTTCCGGTCTCGGCATCGTACACCCAGACCCGTTGGGATCCGTCTGGCGCGGCGCTGACTGCGGCGAGTGGAATGCGCATGCCGGTCAGGGCACTGGCGTCACTGGCAAACTCTGCAAATACGGTCGCAGTCATGCCGGGCAGGATATTGGCGGGAATATTGTCGGGCAGGGCGGCGATGGCGCGATAGGTTCGCGAGGCGGCGTCCGGTTCGGAAACCAGTTCGCGCGGCACGAGCGAGAAGGTCTGCCCGGGCAGGAAGGCGAAGGCGGCTTCCAGGGAGACCAGATCATCGGCGTCAAAGGTCGCCACCATGCCTTCGGAGATCGGGATGGAGACGCGCAGTTCCGATACATCCATCAGGCGGACGACAGGCTGGCCGGGCGAGACAATGGCAAAGTTGTCGATCAGGCGCCGGCTGACCAGGGCATCGAAGGGCGCGGTCAGGGTCGCGTAGTCCAGATTGCGGCGAGCGGTCTGCAGGGCGACTTCGCGCAGGTCATAATTGGTCTGGGCGCTGTCGAGGGCGGCCTGCGAGGCTATGCCACGGGCGTGCAGGGTACGCTGACGCTCCAGATCGGTATTGGCTTGTTGCAGCTGGACGCGCGCTTCGCGGGCGGCTCGCTCGAAGTCTTCCGCGTCCAGCGCTGCGACCAGCGTGCCCTGTTCGATCCGGACCCCCTCATTGAGCGGAAGCCGGGCCAGCTGACCACCGACCTGGAAGGCCATATCGACACTCAGCCGGGCTTCAACCCGACCGACAAATTCATGCCGGGTTTCACCGTTTTCCGCTGTGACCTCGGCCAGCTGGACAAGGCGGGCCTGGGCCGGTGGCGGCGGTGTGTCTTCGGCGCAAGACGCAAGAAAGAGCACGGCGCTCAGCGCCGGGAGCCAGGATGGACGGGTCATGCATAAAGCTCGCTGGCCATGCTCAACAGGCGATCGCGGATCGGCTGGAACTGGTGATCGGGAATATGGTTGAAGCCGAGCAGGACGGAGAGTTTCAGTCCGTCCATGGCCAGCATCAGGATGTGCGCGGCAACCGGATCGGGCGTCTCCTCGGCGAGGCGCTGGAAGGTCGTGGAAAGAATCTCGCGGGCCGGGTCGAGCAGTTCCGGGTGTTCGGCCGATGCGGCCAGGAGCGCGGTCGACAGACCGTTCTCGGACTCGGACCGGTCGAACATGCTGGCAAAGACCTCCGCCAGCGGAGGCTTGCCCACCTGGCGGGCCCGGCTCTCGGCGCGGGCGAGCTCGTCGCCGATCTCGGTCACCATCCGTTCGACCATCCCCTGCAGCAAGGCGATCTTGTTGGGGAAGTGATAGAGCACGCCGCCTTTTGAGACATTCGCCTCGGCCGCGACCGCGTCAATGGTCAGGCGACGCGACCCGTCCCGGGCGACCACGGTGTCGGCCGCGTCGAGGATCGTGTCGCGGGTCGAGGGCTTGCTGGATGGCATGGCGTGATTCCAAATTATTGTGCGCTGCACATAAACCGTCCGGACGGTACAGTCAATACCGTCCGGACGGTATAGTTATGGTGGCCTTTTCGCACGCGCCGTCTGGCGTAGCCGACCGGCCAAGAATGACGGCAACATTAAAAATACCCGTTTTGCGACCGAGGGTTGCGGTGGTCGAAAGATGCCCGCCCTGACTAGTGGAGGGGCGGCGGCTGCTCTTCTAGAGACCGGGGCAGGCACCGGGCGGGTGCCACCCGTTCGGAGAGATTCATGTCCCTTTTTCTGCGTGCTTTGGCTGTCGCGGGCCTGTTGTCTGTTTTCATCATGCCGACGCCAGCCCTGGCCTATGGCCGTGACGGTCACCGAATTGTCTGTGACCTGGCCTATCGCTACCTCTCCGATGAGACCCGTGCCGAAGTCGACCGCCTGGTGGCGCAGGATATGCAGTTCGACAATTTTCGCGATGTCTGCTCCTGGGCCGATGAAGTACGTGGCTCGACGCATCGCCACACCGCGCCCTGGCACTATATCAATCAGGACCGCAGTGATCCGCATGTCGATCCGGAAGATTGCGCCGAGGACGGCTGCATCACCTCGGCCATTGACCTCCATGCTGGTGTCTTTGCCGACCGGTCGCGCTCTGACGCCGACCGCCTGGAAGCGCTGAAATTCCTCGCCCACTGGATGGGCGATATCCATCAGCCGCTGCATGTCTCGATCGAGGGGGACCGCGGCGGCAATGACATCAACGTGCTGTGGCGCGGCGAGCGGCACACCAATCTGCACCGGGTCTGGGACAGCGAGATCCTGCTCGACTACATGGCCGAGACCTGGCCCTACCTGGCCGAGGAAGACCGCTGGCAGCCGCTGGTCGAGGAACTCGCTGCCGACATTCCGCTGACCGGGGTGGATGTCTATGCATCACTGACCCCGATCGCCTGGGCCCAGGAAAGCCATGACATCGTGCGCTCGCGCGGCTTTGCCTATTACTGGGCCAATGCCGACCAGCTGATCGAGCCCGGTGAGGCCTATTACGCCCGCAACCTGCCGGTCACCATGCAGCGTCTCAAGCAGGGCGGCGTGCGCCTGGCCGGCCTTCTCAACCAGCTGGTCGAGGAACGCCAGGTGTCGGGCCGGACGGCGCCGTCAGCAACGTCGGGTGCGCTGAACTAGTCTTCCCGTCCGGGCTGTGGCCGCACCGCCACGCCGACCATCCATCGTCCGGTCTTCGCCGGTTCCGCTTGTGGCGTCCGTTAGCGTTTGGTTAATATCCGCGACGGGCGTCGTACAAGTGGGGACCGGTGTGATTGAAGGCGTGGACAATACGGTGCTTTTCGGCGTCGCCGGGGCGGGTCTGTTTGTCCTGGTCCTGGCGATCAGCGCCATCTCCATGCATCTCAGCCGGCAACGCGCCGTCTCCGACGAGCGGCAGGTCTACAAGCTGCGCGCCAAGCGGGTCGCGCGCTATGAAGACGCCAAGAAGGAATACGAGAAGCATCGCAAGAAGATCGAGAGCGGCAATACCGTCCTGATCGATCTCATCCATGACCTGGGCGATGATTTCGTCGGCCGCGACAGCGCCCAGCAGCAGATCGCCTTTGACGAGGCTTTCGAGGCGGTTGCCTCGATCCGCCAGGCCAATCCGCGCGCCAAGATCGTGGTCGTCTTGCACACGCTGGGCGGCTATGCCCGGCCCGCCCACATGATCGCCCTGGCCTTGAAACAGCATCTGGCGAAGGCGAGGGAGAAGGGGCATTACAACCCCAAGCGCGAGCCGCAAGTGGTCGCCTATGTGCCCTATGTCGCCATGTCCGGCGGCACGATGATCGCGCTCGCCGCCGACAAGGTCGTGATGGATCCGACCGCCTCGCTGGGGCCGATCGACACGATCTATGGCGGCTTCCCGACCGAGGCCTACAAGGAACTCCTCGCCCAGAAAGGGCCGCTGGCGACCCAGGACGTACTGGTCATGCTGGCCCACGAGGCCGAGAAATATGACCGTTATGCCGGCAAGGTGGCGCGCGACATCGTCAATCCGGTGCACCGGGTCGATGAAAAGGTCGAGCATCACATTGCCGACACGCTGTCGGCCGGCACCCTGTCGCACAGCCAGGCGATCACGCCCAAGGACGCCAAGGGGCTGGGCGTGAATGTCTCCACCAAGATCCCCGATCTGATCTACGGCCTGGTCGATGCCCGCATCCGCATGATTCATACCCGGCTGGAATTCGAGGCGCGCCGGATGGAAGGCGAGGGCGGGTCCGGCGAGGGCAAGGTCGATGAGGCCGAACAGGTCATCGAGCGCGCCATCCGCCAGTCCTTGCGCGGCAATGTCCGGCTCTGACATGCGTGTCCGCCAGGCCTGGCTGTAGCGCGGACTTGAACCGGTCGTCCGGCGACCCGATCTTCCCCGCGACCAGCGAGGACCAACATCATGACCAGCAAGGCCGACCAGTATGACGAGGTGCGCAAGCAGATCGCCGCGGTGATCGCCGGCGAGACCAGCCGCACGGCGCGCTATGCCACCGCCAGCTGCCTGCTGCGCGACATGTTCGGCGAGCGCTTTTTCTGGACCGGCTTCTACGAGGTCGATCCGCACCAGCCGGACATGCTGGTGGTCGGGCCCTATCAGGGCACGATGGGTTGTCTGCGCATTCCCTTCGGCAAGGGCGTTTGCGGGGCGGCTGCAGCTACGGGCGAGACCCAGCTGGTCGAGGACGTGCATGCCTTCCCCGGCCATATCGCCTGCGACAGCCGCTCCAATTCGGAAATCGTGGTGCCGGTGTGCGATGCCGACGGGCAGCTGGCTGCGGTTCTTGATATCGACTCGACCGCGTTCGGCGCCTTCGATGCCGAGGACCAGGCCGGTCTGGAAGCCATCTGCGGCGAGCTCCTGACGATCGCCTAACCAGCGCTCACGGGTGCGCCCTGCATGACCAGTTCGAACGCGGCATGTCCGTGCGGCGCGCCATTGATCTGCAGGGACAGGCCCTGAAGTCCGGGATAATAGCGCCGTGTCGTGATCGGCCGGATCGGGTGGCGGCGCTCCAGTGAGACTTGCCCGCCCGCCGGCAGTGTCACGGATTTCAGCTTGAAAACCTTGGGTGCGGTGCGGCCATTCGCCTTTTGGAAATGCAGCACATAGTCGATGGCCAGCAATTGGTCCTGGGCGCTGTCAGAGCGAAGCGTTGCGGCAAATTCAAGCACGCCCGGAAAGGGGAGTGTCGGGGTGAGAACCCGCAGGTCTGGTTCGCCCAGCGCAGCGGGACGATATCCGAAAATCTCCAATGCCACCGGATGCCCGGCCTTGATCAGGCTGCGGCAGGCATGGCGCAGCAGTTTGCGCCTCGGTCCGTTGGCATCCCGCATCCATGTCCGCGCCAGATCCGCGGCCAGATCGGGATGGTCCTTGGCGATGTCATTGATGTGATTGGCGACCGAGCGTCGGACATATTCGCTGGGGTCATCGCGCAGGGCTTCCAGGATCGGCAGTGTTGGCGTCGGGTCGGCGATGAAGCCCGGCAATTGCATCGCCCAGGGCAGACGCGGCCGTGTGCCTTCCGACGCCAACCGCCTGACATGATAATTGGGGTCCCGGGTCCAGCCGGTAATCGTCGCGATGGCGCGCTTCGGGTCGGCCAGGATGAGATGGCGAATGCCGAATTCCGACGAGAACCGGCCGGTCAGCTGGCGCTGGGCTTCAAGGGCCAGATCAAGATCCGTGTGACCGTCACGACCGACCAGATCACTCAACGGCATGATCGCCCAGCCGCGTATCCCGCGTTCGTCCATGCGGGTCGTCGCCAGGTCGACATCCTCCTCCGGATGAAGGCTGGCCAGGATGATCCCGACCCGTTGCTCGAAACGCGGCGGGAGGCAGGCATCGAGCGCGTCCCGGATCTGGTTGGCGCGTTGCTTGAGCTCCAGATCATCCAGACCCGCCTGGGCCAGATGAATGAATTGCGTCCGATCGAACGCCGGCCAGTTGCGCTGGATGTGGTCGCCGATATGGGCGATCACCGTCGGCGAGAAGAAATTCTTGAGAGGCTCCGGCATGGCGGCGTGTCCCGGTTGCGATTGAGGGTCCGACTTGTCACCATGTCCCGGTGGCGCGCAATCAGCGTCTTCTCCTTCTCCTGACGGCGTGATGTCACCAGTCTCAGTGCAAACCATCGAACTTGCCGGCCAGACGGTCGCCTACCAGCTGAAACGCAGCCGGCGTCGGACGATCGGGTTTACGATCAGCCATGATGGCCTTGTCGTGACCGCGCCGCTCCGGCTGGGCGTGCGCGAGGTCGAGCGTGCCCTGCGCACCAAATCCGGCTGGATTCTCGGCAAGCTGGCGGATTGGCAAAGCCGTCCGGCACCACGCAGCCTGCGCCTGGAAAGCGGTGCCGTCCTGCCCTGGCTCGGCGCCGAGCGTCGCCTCATCCTCGAGCCGCAGGGCGTGCGGACCCGCGTTATCGAGCACTGCGATGCCATCCTGATCCGCCATGACCCCGACCTCTCCGGCGAGCTGCGGACCCGCACGCTCACCCAGGCCCTGCAACGCTTCTACAAGCGCGAGGGCGAGACCCTCATGGCGCCCAAGGTCGAGGCCTATGCCAGCCAGCTGGGCAGGCCGGTCCGCAAGGTCATCGTGCGCGACCAGAAACGCCGCTGGGGCTCGTGCGCGCCGGACGCCACCATCCGCCTCAACTGGCGCCTGATGGGCTTTCCCGAAGCGCTTGTCGACTATGTCTGCGCCCACGAGGCCGCCCACCTGGTCGAGCCCAATCACTCCCCCGCCTATTGGCGCGTGGTGGAAAGCCTCATGCCGGACTGGAAACCCCGCCGCCAGCGCATGCGCGACGAGGCCGATCGCTGGGTGGTGTTCTAGGGGCGGGGTGGGCCGAGTTTACTCCTCGTCCTTCAGCTTGCGGTCGAAATAATCCACCACCATGGTCCACAGATGCACCGAGCGGTCCTCGCCGCGCACGCCGTGGCGCTGGCCGGGATAGGTCATCATCTCGAACGGGGCGCGCTGCTGCTGGAGTTCGGAGTAAAGGCGGACCGAATTGGCGAAGATGACATTGTCGTCGGCCATGCCGTGGATCAGGAGGAGCGGGGTCTCGTAATTGTCCAGATGGGCGAAGACAGAAGAGGCCTGATAGCCTTCGAAATTCATGTCCGGATGGCCCATATAGCGCTCGGTATAGGCAGTGTCATAGAGCGTCCAGTCGGTGACCGGCGCGCCGGCGACCCCGGCGGCCCAGGCGCCCGGCGCCTGCAGGGTCGCCATCAGCGTCATGTAGCCGCCATAGGACCAGCCCCAGATGCCGACCCGCTCGCCATCGACGAAATCCAGGCTCTTGAGATGGTCGAGCCCTGCCAGCTGGTCCTCGACCTCGACCGAGCCCATGCGGTGGCGCAGCTGGCCTTCAAACTCACGCCCGCGATTCCAGGAGCCGCGATTGTCGATGTTGAAATAGACATAGCCGCGCTGGGCAAACATCTGGGCGCGCAGGGATTGCCAGCCGCGATGGACCTGCTGGCTGTGCGGCCCGCCATAAAGATACTGGATCGCCGGGTATTGCCGGTTCGGATCGAAATCGGCGGGCAGGAAGATCTGGTAGTGCAGCGTGCTGCCATCGGCGGCGGTCAGCGTGCCGTATTGCGGCGTGATGTGATCGTCCAGATAGGGGAAATAGGGATGGTTCTCGTCCAGCGCATTTTCCTCGATCCAGCGGATGCGTGATCCGTCGACCGCATAGAGCGCGGTCTGCGGCGGGGTCTGCGGATCGGAATAGGTGCCGATGAAGCTCGTCGCATCGCGGCCGAACGTCGCCGACCAGCGGCCCTCGCCGGAGGTGATCCGCGTCGGCGCAGCCGAACCGTCCAGCGGCACGGAATAGATGTGGCGCTCCAGCGGTGTTTCGATCCAGCCGGTGAAATAGACGAGGCCGCTGTTGCGATCGACGGCATTGATCCCGTCCACCACCCAGTCGCCGGACGTGACCTGGGTGATCAGGCTGCCATCGCGGGCACGGTGCTGGATGTGGCGAAAACCGCCCGGCGTGTCCTCGCTGGTCCACACCACGCTGCCATCGGACAGGGCGCGGAAATCATTGGTCAGATTGATCCAGATATCGCTGGTTTCGACGAGCCAGGGCGTGGCCGCACCGGTCTGCGGATCGGCCGCGAGGATGGTCAGCGCGTCCTGCAGGCGATTGAGCACCTGGACATAGGCCGTCGCGCTGTCGGACGCCCAGTTGACGCGGGCCAGATAGATATCATCCGTCTCGGCCAGCGTGACCTGGCGGCGTGTGCCGGTTTCGCGCTCGGCAATGAAGAGCTCGACCGTGGCATTATCGGTGCCGGCGCGCGGATAGCGCTGGTCGACCACGCGGGCCGACCCGTCCGCGCCGATTTCCATGCGCTCGATGTTTTCCACCGGGCTCTCATCGACCCGGGCCAGGGCGAGGTATTGCTCGTCCGGCGACCACCAGTATCCGGTGCGCCGGCCCAGTTCTTCCTGGGCGACGAATTCCGCCATGCCGAAGGAGATGAGGCCACCGCCCTCGGTGGTGATGGCCGTTTCCTCGCCGCTCGCCAGATCGATCACATACAGGTTCTGCTCGCGGATGAAGGCGACGAAATTGCCGCGCGGGGAGATGCGGGCATCGGTCTCGTATTCCGGCGTTTCCATCAGCCGGCGCGCTTCGCCGGTCGCGACATCGACATGGAAGATATCGCCATCGAGCGGCACGAGAATGGCTTCGCCCTGGCTGTCCCAGTCATACCGCACAATCCCGGTCGACGAGATGCGGGCACGTTCGCGCAGCTGCCGTTCCGCCTCGGTCAGGTCGCGCTCGTCCGGCGCCAGCACCTGGCTGTCGACCAGGAGGTAGGGCTCGCCGCCATCGATATCCATCGCCCACAGGTCGAGCACACTGGAATCGTCCTCCTTGGCCCGCAGGAAGGTCACCCGCTGCCCATCCGGCGAGAAGCTCAGCGAGCGCGGCGCCGGCCCGGTCAGGGACGGGCTGGCATACAGGCGTTCGATCGTCAGCGCCGGCTCGACCGCGGCGATTGCGACAGGCGTTTCGCCGGCCGGCTGGCAGGCGGTGAGGACGGTGGCGGCAGCCAGAAGGCTGGCAAGGCGAACGGACATGACTACGCTCCGGATTAACTCGACCCCGTTTTAGGAGTGCCGGCTTTGGCTGGCCAGACCTGAGTCCGCTGTCCCCCGTTCAGCACCGATCGCGCCACGGCGCTAACGCCTGGCGGTTTGGGTGGAGAGGGAGTGCGGGATACCGGCCGGAGCCGATAAAGCGCTGATTTTAAACGGTAGCTTCGACAAGCATCCCGCACGCGGAGATTTCCCGGGTTGCCTTCCAGCCCCCGAATCGAAGCCGACGGGATCAGGGCGGTCAATCGTTGTGCCGCGAGTCCCGTCGGCGGCCGCACCGGGTCTGATGGTGG
>NZ_JADFAJ010000033.1 GCF_015665295.1 Maricaulis sp. | reverse complement strand
GAAAGTCCGGAGGGCGTCATTGCCCGCCAGCGGACGATCGAACTGGGTCGCCGAACCGGTACCATGGTCGAAGTGCTCGATGGCCTCGAGGTCGGAGAACGCATCATTTCAGAAGGCGTTCACCGCATTCGGGACGGTGCCCCTGTCGCAATTACCCGCGAGACGAGCCTTGGCGCCGATGGCGTCATGGCCGGCATCGCCGCGGCGGGGAGCGGCGCAGCGCAATGACACTCTCCGATATTGCCGTTCGTCGCCCGGTTCTGGCCTTTGTTTTCTGTGCCCTGATAGTTGTTTTCGGTGTGCTGGGCCTGCGCGGTCTGCCTCTGCGCGAGCTGCCGGATGTCGACCGGCCGGTCGTGTCGGTCTCGGCCGATTATCCCGGCGCCAATGCAGAAGTTGTCGAGAACCGCGTCACCCAGATCATCGAAGACCAGCTCTCCGGCATTGACGGGGTGGAGACGATCACCTCGTCCTCGCGCGACAGCTCGTCCCGCGTCACCATCACTTTCGCGCTGGACCGGAATATCGAAGCTGCCGCGAATGATGTGCGTGACGCCGTCTCGCGCATCATCGACCGCCTTCCCCAGGATGTGGAACAGGTCGAGGTCCGCAAGCAGGACAGCGATGCCCGGCCCTTTATCTGGTATAATCTCCTGTCCGACCGGATGACTTCGGAGGAACTGTCCGACTACGCCGAACGCTCCCTGGTCGACCGTTTCTCCGTGATCGATGGCGTTGCCCAGGTGCGGATTGGCGGACAGCGCCGCTATTCCATGCGGATCTGGCTCGACCCGCAGGCCATGGCCGCGCGCGGTGTCACCGTTGCCGATATCGACGGCGCGCTGCGCAGCCAGAATGTCGAAGTGCCCGGCGGCTCGGTCGAAACGCCCGACACCCAGATCGTGGTGCGGGTCGAGCGCCTGTTCTCTGACCCTGATGCTTTCGCCCGTTTGCCGATCGCGCGTACCGGCGAGGGACATGTGGTGCGACTGGCGGAGGTGGCGGACGTCGAACTCGCCGCCGAAGAACCGCGCACCCTGTTCCGCGGCAATGGCCAGAACATGATCGGACTCGGCTTCGTTCGCCAGAGCCAGGCCAATTCGGTCGAGGTTGCCGATGCCATCGCCGTCGAGGCGGACCGCGTCCGCATGACCTTGCCCGAGGGCATGGAGCTGATCTCGGCTTCGGACGATACCGTCTTCATCGAGGAATCGATCAAAGAGGTCTGGCGCACCCTGGCGATCGCCGCGACGCTGGTCGTGCTGGTGATCTATCTTTTCCTCGGCAGTCTGCGCGCCGCGATCATCCCGGCTGCCGTGGTGCCGGTCTGCCTGATCGGCGTCTTTGCCGTGCTTGCTGCGGCCGGCTTTTCGATCAACATCCTGACCCTTCTGGCCCTGGTCCTCGCGATTGGCCTGGTCGTCGACGATTCCATCGTTGTGCTGGAGAATATCCAGCGTCGGGTCGATCTCGGCGAACCGCCGGCGCTGGCATCCTTGCGCGGTGGCCGGCAGGTCTTTTTCGCGGTGATCGCAACGACGGCCGTCCTCGTTGCCGTCTTCGTTCCGCTGGTCTTCCTGCCCGGTTTCATCGGCCGCATCTTCACCGAGCTGGCGCTGACGATTGCCGGGGCCGTGGTGCTTTCGAGTTTCGTGGCGCTGACCCTTTCACCGATGATGGCCTCCAAGCTCCTGCGTCCGAGCGGTGAAGCGAAAGGTCTGGCGAAATGGGTCAACACCCTCGTCAATGCGGCCCGGCGCTCCTATCGCGACAGTCTCGAGATCGCGCTGAAAATGCCGCTCCTGATCGTCCCCTTTGTGGCGGTGGCAATGGCCGGTTCGGCCTTCCTGCTTGACCGGCTCCCCGCCGAGCTGACGCCACCGGAAGATCGTGGATCTTTCTTCGGCCGCTTTGCCGGTCCGGAAGGTGCGAGCTTCGACTACATGTCGCAACAGGCCGACCAGGTCGAGGCCATAGCGATGGAATATGTCGATGCCGGCGAGCTGCGCCGCGTGCTGGTGATCTCGCCCGGCTGGGGCGGCAGCGGGTTCAATTCCGGCTTTGTGATCGGCACGATGACCGATTGGGACGAACGCCGCGCGGGTAGCGAGATCATGCGGGAACTCAATGGCCGTCTCGGTCAACTGACCGGGGTGCAGGCCTTCGCCTCAATGCGGTCCTCGCTGGGCGGCGGCGGGGGCGGCGATGACGTGCAGTTCGTCCTGCAAGGCCCTGACTATGGCAGCCTCGACCGCCAGGCCGAGCGCCTTATGGCTGCTATCCGCGAAGGCAATCCGGGCCTGATGCGGGCCCGCAAGGACTACGAGCCGACCAGTCCGCGCCTGATCGTCGACATCAATCGCGAGCGGGCCGCTGATCTGGGCGTTTCCGTCGCCGAGATCGGCCAGACACTGCAGACCCATCTCGGCTCCCGCCGGGTTGGTCAGTTCATCGACCGCGGTGAGGCCTACAATGTCATCCTCGAGAACCGGCGCGAGGAACGCTCTAGCGCCCAGGATCTGGAAACACTCTATGTGTCAGGTCGTGGCGGACAGATGATCCCGCTCTCCAATCTTGTCGAGTTGAGCGAGGTCGGTGAAGCCTCCTCCCGCAACCGCGTCGATCGCCAGCGCGCAGTCACGGTCTCGGCGACGCTGGCGGAGGGCTATACGCTCGGCGAGGCAGTCGGTTGGCTCGACGCCTGGGCGCAGAGCGACCTGCCGCCGGAAATGAGCACGACCTATCTGGGCGGCGCCAAGGAATTCCTGAACGCCAATTCCGCGATCCTGTTTGCCTTCGGCATGGCGCTTCTGATCGTCTTCCTGGTGCTTGCCGCGCAGTTTGAAAGCCTGATCCAGCCGCTGGTGATCATGCTGACCGTGCCGCTTGCCGTCGCTGGAGGCCTGTTCGGGCTCGAACTTGTTGGCTCCAGCCTCAATATCTATTCCCAGATCGGTCTGGTGATCCTGATCGGTCTCGCTGCCAAGAACGGCATCCTCATCGTCGAATTCGCCAACCAGCTGCGCGAGACGGGGCGTGATCTGCGGACGGCCACGCTGGATGCCGCCGAGACCCGCTTCCGTCCGATCCTGATGACGGGCATCTCGACGGCGATCGGAGCCTTCCCGCTGGTCATCGGTTCCGGCCCGGGCGCAGAAAGCCGCATCACGATCGGGGTGGTGATCTTTGCGGGCGTGACTGTGGCGACCCTCTTCACCCTGTTCGTGATCCCTGTGGCCTACGGCGTGCTGGGGCGCTTCACCAAGACGCCGAACTGGGTCTCCCGCCAGCTCGAGGAAGAAGCCCGGGCGGCTGGCGGCGACAGTATTGAAACGCCGGCGGAATAGTCCCGCTCAGTTACGTCCGGTGAAGTCTGGCGGGCGCTTGTCCAGGAAGGCCTGATAGCCTTCCTGGAAGTCCGCGCTCCGAAAGGCATCCAGGAAAAGCTGGCGGGTTTCGTGGGTATCGCTGTCAACACCCTGACGGATCAGATGGATCACCCGCTTGATGGCCCGCGCCGACCCGGTTGACCGCGACAGCATGGTCTCGACATAGGCGCCGACTTCCGCGTCCAGTGCGTCCGGTTCGAAGCATCGATTGACCAGGCCGATATCCAGCGCTTCAGCCGCATCGATCAGTCGGGCCGAGTACAGCAGGTCCTTGGCGACCGATACGCCGACCGCATCGATCAGTCGCTTGGTGTCGTTCAGCGTGTAGGCCAGACCCAGCTTCGCCGGGGTGATCCCGAACCGTCCGTCCGAGGCGGTAAAGCGCAGGTCGCAGGACAGGGCCAGCCCGCATCCGCCGCCGATACAGGCGCCGCGAATGACAGCGAGGGTCGGCTTGGGAAAATGGGCCAAAGCATCCAGCCCCGCCGCGATGGAGCGTGTATAGGCCGCCGCCGCATCGGCAGTGGCATAGACAGTGTTGAACTCCGAAATATCGGCGCCCGCTGTGAAGGCGCCCCCGGCACCGCGCACAACGAGCAGCTTGATGCTGTCGTCTGCTGCGGCCTCATCCAGCAAGTCCGGCAGGCATGACCACATCGCCGCATTGAGCGCGTTGCGCCGCTCGGGCCGGTTGAGGACCAGTTCGGCATGATGAACATGGCGGTCCAGATAGAGGGGCGCGTTGGTCACGGCGGTCACGGGGCATCTCCGGGCTGGCGGACAGGTTTCCTATCTGCGCCAGCCCGGGCCAGTCCGGCAAGCCGGTGATGGTTTCGCTGTCAGTTTGCCGCGTCACCGCAGGTTCGCAAGGCGTCGGTGTCGGATTCCAGCCGGATCTCGCTGACGCCGATTTCACCGCCGCCATCGTGCAGGGTGAGAATGAAGGCGGAACTGATCGCCTGCATGTTCACGCCCTCATCGGCGAAGCAATTGAGCGAGATGCGGTATTCGCTCCAATTGCCCTGGATGATGGTGATCGGGACGCTGGCTTCGCACTCGTCGTCTGCCGTGCAGCCAATGCCGACCTCGACCTGTTCCGGGGCATTGCCGAAGGCGCGGGCGTGGAAGGCAAGCTCCATGGCGCCATTGGCCTGCCGCTCGAGATCGACCGGTTCGGCTGAATCGAGGCGCAGCCCCGTCATGCCGGACTGCCAGATAACATGCAGGGAATCCTCCTGGGCCGTGCGATCGGTCGCCAGCACCTGGATCCCGACGAGATCAACCGGCAATGAGTCGGCTGATGCGCTGTCCCGGCCCGACCAGATCGACGCCTGCCAGGGCGCAACGGCCTGGCCGCGCGTGTAGTAGGTGCCGTCCGGTGCACTGTCGCCATCGGCAAGGCCGGAAACCTCCGACAGGGCCGCCAGCGTGCCATCATCGCCAAAGTCGAGCCCATAGCCGAGCGGGAAAAGCGGCGCGTAGTCCCGATCGCCCGGGTTGAGCGGTTCGCCCAGCGCATCGCCCGGCCAGGAGTAGGGCAGGCGACCGGTGAAATCGAAGTCGGGATCGATGCGGAACAGCATGTCGGCAATACCGCCGCCTTCGCTGCCTGGCAGCCAGGCTGCGACGAAGGCGTCCGACGCGTTGATTTCCGGATTGGCCCACATCGGACGGCCCGACAGGAAGACAGAGACGACCGGTGTGCCGTCGGCGCCCAGTTCGGCGAGGCGCGCGGTGTCGAAACCGGCGGGCACGAAGTCGAGATGTTCGCGATCGCCCTGGAATTCGGCATAGGGGTTCTCGCCATAGACCGCGATGACGACATCGGCGATGGCGCCGGATGTACCGTCCGGATCATGGATCACGCTGCCGCCGGCGGCTTCCACGGTCTCGCGGATGCCGTCGAGGATGGTCTGGCCATTGGGGAATTCCGAATTGGCGTGACCGCCGCCTTGCCAGGACAGGGTCCAGCCGCCGGACGCCTTGGCGATATCATCCGCGCCATCGCCGACCACAAGCACAGTGAGGCCGGGATCAAGCGGCAGGGTCTGGCTGTCATTCTTCAAAAGGACGAGGCTTTCGCGGACCGCCTGACGAGCGATCGCGCGGTGCTCCGGCGCGGCGAGGATGTCGGCATTGCCGGCCAGCGGGCGGTCGCTCGGCTGCTGGACTTCGAAAATGCCCGAATTAATTTTCACCCGCAGGATGCGACGCACAGCGTCGTCCAGTCGTTCCTCACTGATCACGCCGGAGCGGACATGGGCGAGGGTGGAGTGGTAGAGCTCGCGCCAGCTGTCGGGCGCCATGTACATGTCGAGCCCGGCATTGAAGGCGTCCGGGCAGTCAGTGGAGGTACAGCCTAGGATCAGCCCGTGCCCGTTCCAGTCACCGACGATGAAGCCCTGGAATCCGAACCGGTCCTTCAGGACACCGGTCAGCAACGCTTCATTGCCGTGCATGGGTTGGCCCCACCAGCTGGAGAAGGAGGCCATGACCGTCTGCACCCCGGCCGGGATGGCGGTCAGATAGCCGGCGGCATGGATATCGCGCAGCTCGGCCTCGGAGATCTGCGCATCGCCCTGGTCGCGGCCGTTCGCTGTGCCGCCATCGGCGAGAAAATGCTTGGCGCTGGAGATGACATGACCGGCCGACATGAAGTCATCCGTGCCGGGACGCCCCTGCAGCCCGAACACGATCCGGTCGCCATAGGCGGCGACAATGGCCGGGTCTTCCGAGAAGCCTTCATAGGTGCGGCCCCAGCGGTCATCCTGTGGCACGGCGAGGGTCGGCGCGAAGGTCCAGTCATGACCGGAAACCGAGAGCTCGCGGGCGGTGACCCGATAAATTTCCTCGATCAGGTCCGGATTTCGTGCCGCGCCGAGCCCGATATTGTGCGGGAAGACGACGGCGCCACGCAGATTGGCGTGACCATGGACTGCGTCGATCCCCCAGATGATCGGGATCGCCGTCTCGACGCCGTCCGGGTCGATCGAGGCGTTGAAATAGGCGTCGGCTGCTTCCAGCCATGTCTCGGTGTCGGCATAGGGCAGGGGGCCGGGCGCCGAATTGCCGCCGCTGAGCACCGAGCCGAGCCGGTATTCGCGCACTTCGTCCGGTGTCACCGAACCGCTGTCGGCTTGGATCACCTGACCGACTTTCTGCTCGATCGTCATCGTCGCCATGATCGCATCGATCCGGGCCTCGACTTCCGGGTCGAGCGGCGGCGGGATGATTTCCGGCCAGAGCTCGGGATGGATGACGCCATCGGCGGCGACCGTGTCGGTTATCGTTGCGGATGTTTCCGCAGTGTCCTGCGCGGCACGGGCTTCATCGCTGGCCTGGCACGCCCCCAGTGCGAGCATGGAAAGCAGTGAGGCGGTGGTGAGGCAGCGGGTACGGGTCAGTCGGGTCATTGTGATGTCCTCAATCCGTGTCAGTCATGGCGTGGGTGGTGTCGAGGAAGGCCGCGATCCAGAACAGTGGCGCGTTCCAGTTGATCGCAACCTCGTTGAGGGCATAAGCGCGGTGGTCGTCGCTCCAGCAGGCCTGCGCTGCGCACTGGCCCCGCATCTCGCTCGCCACCGGATCACTCATATTTGTGGCATTGGGGCCGCCGGAAATGGCACCGGGCGGCGCTGGCGGGAACTCCGGATCGGCACCGGCGGCCCAGAAACGGTGATGCGGATGGCGCATGGCGCGCTCGCCATAGCCGGCAATATAGGACTGGTCGAGCGCGTTGCGGCCGAGCAGATAGTCCATCGCGTCAATGACGCCATTGCGATAGCGGGCGTCGCCTGTGATGTCGTGAGCGACGGCGAGAACGATGCCGCGATTGGCGAGGTTGCCGTTTGATCCCCAGACGTACTGGTCCGGGCTGAAGGGGAAGGCGTAGCCCTCGGCCTCGCGATGCACGAGATAGGTCTCCGCGGTGTCGAGAACCTGCTGCCGGGCTGCGGCGTCCAGCGCAGGGTCGTCAGTCCCGGCGGTCAGCAGGGTCAGGGCCGGCAAAAGGTCGACGGCCGGCCAGGCGATTGTCGCACCACGGACTTGCAGTATGGCTGCCTCGGCCGGTGTCTCCGCTTCGCCCTGCAGATCGGCCAGATAGCGGGCCTCTCCGGTAGTGATGTAGAGTTCCGTGGCCGCCCAAGCGAATTCATCCTCGAGGCGGAAATCGCCATAGGCGCCACCGCCTCCGAAATTGGCGTAGGCGAAAATGTCCGGATGGGCTCTGGCGGCAGCATAGGCGCGCCGTGCGGCCGCAAGGCTCCGGTTGGCGAACGCCGGATCGATCTCGCTCCAAAGCCGGGCCGCCTGAGCGGCCGCAGCGGCGAGGTTCAGACTGGCGGCAGTGGAGGGCGGCAGTAGGAAGCGCTCCTCATGCGTGTCCGACGGCAGGATGGGCAATGGCAGCCAGGCACGTTCATGAACCTTGTGATGGACTAGCCCGCCCGCCGCGATTTCGGTCAGCTGCAGGGGTTCGCTGCCGTTCTGGCGACCGAGCGGAACCGACAGCATGGCGCCTTCCGGAACCTGCATGGTGAGCATGAATTCCAGCTGCCAGCGCGCCTCGTCGAGAATGTCGGAGACGCCATTGCCATTCTCCGGCATCGGCGCGCGCCCATCAGCCCAGATTGCGGCGATGGCCGCGGGTTGGTGGTTCAGGCGTTCGACGAAATTCTGCAGCGTCCAGACGGCAATGCCGCCATTGACTACATATTTGCCGTAATCCCCAGCATCGGCCCAACCGCCGGTTACGTCGAGGCGGTAGTCACATCCCGGCCACGCATTGCCGGCCTCGTCGGTGCCGTGGAAACAGGTCGGCGTGCTGTGCGGGAAGCCGGCTTCGCGGGCCCATGCCTCACCCTGTACGAAGGCGGCATCAACCGGTGTTCCCAGGCGGTTATGGTAAAAATAGGTCAGGCTGTCGACGCTGAGCTGGTCGAAGGGGCGTTCGGCAATGCTGAACGCCCGGCTGGCAGCGGAGCAAGCTTCGATACGATAGCCGTCCCCCGCCTCATCGAAACCGGAAAGGTCGATCTGGTGCACGGCGTCGGCTGACGTCGGATTGGCGCCGAAGACCATGGTCATGCCCTCCGCCCGGATGTTCCCCGACGCATCGAGAAGCCGCCAGGCAACGGGCGCATCATGACCCGTCCTCAGGATGGCCAGCTTGCGAGCGCCGGTCTCAAAGCCGATCTGGCCGAGGCGAATGGCAGGCGCGTCGCCGGGCAAGGCGGCGGACGGGGTGCACGGGGTGGCGGCGCTGGCCGATGCGGCGAGCAGGGCCAGTGCCAGACTGCCCAGTGCGATCGCCGGACCGCGGTTCTCTTTGGCCCACTGCAGCATTGTTTCCCCCACTTCGCTGTTGCGCCTGTTTGGTGCGTCGAGTTGGGACGACCGGTTTGCCTGATGGCCGCGATCATCCGTCTCCTGCCTTGACAGGCGTCGTTCTTGGCGTGAAGTTGTCAGGAATTGACAACGCTGTCAACGGCGGTCGACGGGGAGGATAGGCATGACAATTCGAGCATTTGGCATTGCCTGGCATCCGTGTCCGGCCACCGGTCCTGCGGGTCAATTGTGCTGGCTCCTGGCCGGTTCCCTATCCCTCTGAACTCAGCGCCGGAGCGCCTTCGCGGCGCTCCGGTTTCTTTCCGCCGCAGGCCAGGCAGGTTCCATGAAATTGCATATTCCAGCACTCGCCGCTGCCGCGGTGCTCGCCGCGTGCCAGCCGGTCGATTCCAGCCCGGTGACTGAATCAATCGCATTGTCTCAAGCCACTCCCGTCGAGACCTGGTCGCCTCGAGTGACACGCCTGTTGGCCGAGATGTCTCTGGCGGAGAAGCTTGGCCAGCTGAACCAGGTAGCCGGAGGCCGGTCCCGAAATCTCAATTCCCGCCTCACACCGGACGAGCTCGACCGGGTCCGTCGCGGTGAGATCGGGTCCTACCTGCATGTCGCGGGGGCCGCGCCACTGGGCGAATTGCAACGGGTCGCCGTCGAAGAAAGCCGGCTTGGAATTCCGCTGATGTTCGCCATGGATGTGGTCCACGGCTATCGCACCATCTTCCCGGTCCCGATCGCAATGGCCAGCAGCTGGGACCCGGCCGATCTCGAGGCCGCAAGCCGTATTGCCGCCGATGAGGCGAGCGCGGCAGGCCTGCACTGGACCTTTGCTCCCATGATCGACATTGCCCGCGACCCGCGCTGGGGCAGGATCGTCGAGGGCGGCGGCAGTGACCCCTATCTCGGATCACGCCTTGCCGTGGCGCAGGTTGCCGGCTTCCAGGGTGGCGATCTGGCGGCTGGTGCCACGATTATGGCGACGGCCAAGCATTTCGGTGCCTATGGCGCTCCGACCGGAGGGCGGGACTACGGGACGGCAGACCTGTCCGAGCGCAGCCTGCACGAGGTCTACCTGCCGCCCTTCCATGCTGCCAGCGCCGCCGGGAGCGGCTCGATGATGACCGCATTCAACGACATCGCGGGCGTGCCCAGCACGGCCAATGAACACCTGATCGACGACGTGCTGCGCGCCCGCTGGGGCTTCGAGGGCATGATCGTGAGTGACTGGAATGCAGTTGCCGAGCTGATCAATCATGGAGTGGCCGAAACCCGGGTCCAGGCGGCGGCTCTCGCCTTGCGGGCGGGCGTCGACATGGACATGACCAGCACGGTTTTTGCCGATGATCTTGCTGCTGCGATCGAGGCTGAGCCGGCGCTGATGGCTGATCTCGACCGCGCTGTTGCACATGTGCTGACTGCCAAGGAGCGGCTCGGCCTTTTTGACACGCCGATGGCCTATCACAATGCCCAGCGCGAGGCCGACGTGATGCTGACGGCCGCGTCGCGGGCCGAGGCCCGCCGTATCGCCGCGCGCAGTCTCGTCCTCCTGCAAAACCGCAATGACACCTTGCCTTTGGGCGAAGGGCGCGGACGGATTGCCGTGATCGGGGCGCTGGCGGAGGATGCCTCCACCCAGCTCGGTTCCTGGCGGGCCCGCGGGACGCCGGATACTGTCATCTCCCTGCTTGACGGCCTGCGCGACGAATCGCCTGATGGCTTCGATGTCCGCTACGCACCGGGTACCGAACCGGGCAGCGATGACCTGTCGGGTATAGTGGCGGCTGTCGCCGAGGCCGAGGCGGCGGATCATGTCATCCTGGTTGTCGGCGAGGACTATGACCTGTCGGGCGAGGCGCGAAGCCGGTCCGACATTTTCATGCCGGCCAGCCAGCGTGCCCTGGCCAGCGCCATTCTCGACACCGGCAGGCCCGTCACCGTGGTGCTGGTCAGTGGTCGACCCTTGGCCATCCCCGATATCGCCGAGCGCGCCGACGCTGTCCTTGCAAGCTGGATGCTGGGTGTCGAGGCCGGTCCGGCCCTGGCTGACGTGATTTATGGCCGGATCTCCCCGGCTGGCCGCCTCCCGGTCTCCTTTCCGCGCACGACCGGGCAGGCGCCTTTCACCTATTCTGAATATCCCGGTGGGCGCCCGGCGGATCCCGACCTGTCGCGAGACAGCAACCGTTTCCACGACCTGCCGATCACGCCGCTTTATGCCTTTGGCCACGGGCTGAGCTATGCGTCGTTTGAGTATGGCGCGATCGAGCTCGACCGGCCGGAGGTCGCGCCAGGCGAGACGGTGCGCCTGTCGGTGCCGGTAACCAATACGGGCAGCCGCACGGCCGACGAAGTTGTGCAGCTCTACATGCGCGACCCCGTCGCCTCGGTGGCCCGCCCGCGGATCGAATTGCGCGGCTTTGTCCGCGTCGAACTGGCGGCGGGCGAGACCCGGACAGTGACCTTCGAGCTCGATCCGGCCCAGTTTGCCATCTTTGAGGCGCCGGGCGTCTGGCGCATCGAGGCTGGCGCAATCGATCTCAGCGTCGGCGCATCATCCGCCGACCTGCGCCAGTCCGCCCGTCTGATGATCAGCGGGGTCGGCATCTCCGACCGGCCCGCCGCCGCCATTGCCACCCGGATCGAGGTCAATTGATGCCGACACGCCGTACCCTGCTGGCCGGTGCGACCGCCAGCCTCGTCGTGGGCGCCTGCTCGCGCATCTCGAATGCCGTCGAACCGGCAAGCGGCCAGATCATGATCGAGCGCCTTGATGCGCGCCTCGACGCGCTGATCAGTCCCGATGCGACGGCAGACCTTCTTGGGACCGGCTATCAATGGGCCGAGGGCCCGGCCTGGGACCGCCGGCGGTCCTGCCTTTATTTCACCGACGTGCCGGGCAATCGCGCCTATCGCTGGCGGCCCGGGGGGGATGTGGAAACCTGGCTTGACCCGTCCGGCATCCCCGCTTCAGAGGCGGCCGGATTCCGTGAACCCGGTGCCAACGGTCTGTGGATGCGCGCTGACGGGCAATTGCTTGCTTGTATTCATGGAACGCGTTCAGTCGTCTCGATTGATCCGGACAGCCAGGTCCGTACTCCGCTCGCGACCGCGTTCGCGGGGCAGCGCTTCAACTCGCCCAATGATCTCGTCGAGGCGGCAGACGGTACGATCTACTTCACCGACCCGCCCTATGGGCTTGCAGGGCTGGACGCGTCGCCGCTCAAGGAAATGGCGGCCAATGGCGTCTATCGGCGGCGACCGACTGGCGAGATCGAGCGCCTGCTGGATGACATGACCTTCCCCAACGGGATCGCCCTTTCTCCCGATGAGCGCCGTCTTTACGTCGCTCAATCCGACCCCGAGGCCCAGATGATCCGCGTGCTGGGGCTTGATCCGGCCGGCGCGGTCGAGAGCGACGCAATCTTCTTCAATGCCGAGGGGCTCGACGGGCCGGGCCTGCCGGACGGCATGGCGGTCGACCGGACGGGCAATCTCTTTGCGACCGGGCCGGGCGGCATCCTGGTGCTGGGACCGGACGGGGCCCTGCTCGGACGTATCCTCACCGGGCGCGGGACGGCGAATTGTGCCTTCGGGGGCGAGGGCGGTGGTGAGCTTTTCATCACTGCGCAGGATCGCTTGCTGCGTGTCGAAACGCGAAGCCGGGGCGTGCAATGGAGCTAGGCGCGCTCCTGGTTGAATACCGGCCGCTTCTGGCCACTCTCGCGGCGATCGCGGCGCTGCTGGTGCTGATCCTGCGGGCGCGCATGCCGGCCTTCGCGGCATTGATCCTGGTCAGCTGTTTCGCGGCGATCGCGGCCGGGCTGGCACCGCAGGCGGCCTTTGACACGATCACGCGGGGCATGGGCGGCACGCTCGGCTTTGTGGCCATCGTCATCGGGCTGGGGGCGCTGTTCGGTGTGATCATCGAGCGATCCGGCGGCCTGGAACGCCTGGCCGGCCGATTGCTGGCGGGGCGAACGCCGGCGGGTGGTCGCTGGCTGATGGGCGGGCTCGGCCTTCTGGCCTCGATCCCGGTTTTTTTCGACGTCGCCCTGATCATCCTCGCGCCGCTCGTTTTTGCCTTTGCGCGAAAGACCGGGCGTGCAGCGCTGACCTTCGGCCTGCCGCTCGCCTGCGGCCTCGCAGTGGCACACAGCTTCATCCCGCCAACCCCGGGTCCGATTGCCGTTGCGGAAATCCTCGGCGCTGACCTCGGTCTCGTCATCCTGTTTGGTGCCGTGGCCGGCCTTCCGGCCCTGGGCCTGGCCGGGCCGCTCTATACCGGCTGGCTTGACCGGCGCGGCCTGCTTGGCGGGACCCAGGCGCCGGCGCCGTTGGCCGGCGAGACGGCGGAAATACCGGTGCGTGCGGGCGGCGCGGCCTGGGCCGCCAGCCTGATCTGCCTGCCCCTGGTCCTCATCCTGATCGGAACCCTGGCATCCGGCCTCGGGCTGGGTGGTCTGGCTGGCGACACGATTGCCTTTGTCGGTCACCCCTTCATGGCCCTGCTGATTGCCTGCGGGGCAACGATGTTGGTGTTCCGTCCCGCCGATGACGCCGCCCGCGCGCGGCTCCGGGAAGGGCTGGCCCGGGCGCTGGAGCCGACCGGGGCCGTCATCCTGGTGACCGGTGCTGGCGGGGCCTTCAAGCAGGTCCTCGTTGATACCGGCGCCGGTGCGCAGCTCGCCGGGGCTGCGACCGCGTTTGGTCTCGCTCCGTTGGTGGCCGGCTTCGTGCTGGCCCTGCTGGTTCGGGTCGCCCAAGGCAGCGCGACGGTGGCGATGATCACCGCGGCGGGACTGACGGCGCCGCTGGTCATCGCGGCCGGCCTGTCGCCTGCCGACACAGCCTTGTGCGTGATCGCCATTGCCGCCGGCGCGACCGCCCTGTCGCATGTCAACGACAGCGGCTTCTGGCTGGTCAGCCGGATTTTCGGGCTAAGTGAGCGCCAGACGCTGCGGAGCTGGACCGTGGCGACGCTGATCATCGGCCTTGCGGGTTTCGCCACGACGCTCATCCTGTCTCTTTTGGTCTGATGCCGGCCGGAAGGGGAGGCAAGTTGGCGGCTGCTAGCGAGCTTCGGCGCTATGCCGGCTACGGGATCGGTGATTTCGGTCTGAACATCTATTGGAACTCGCTCTCGCTGGTCCTGATGTTCTGGTATGCCGAAGTGGTCGGGCTCAGCCCGGCGGTTGCGGGCGCGATCTATTTCGTCGGCATGGCCTGGGATGCGGTGACCGATGCGGTCGTCGCCAGCCTCTCGGCGCGAACCCGGTCGCGTCATGGCACCTATCGCCCGCACATCCTGTTCGGCGGCGGTGCGCTGGGGCTCAGCTTCTGCCTCCTGTTCTGGATCCCGCCGCTGGATGGCATGGCGCTGATCGCCGTGTTGACAGCGGCCCATATCCTCTTCCGCACCGCCTACACGGTCGTTGCCGTTCCCTATTCCGCACTCGCCTCAAGGCTCAGCTATGACAGTGTCGAGCGGACCACCTTTTCCGGCGTGCGCATGTTCTTTGCCTTTGCCGGCCTGCTCACCGTATCCGGTCTGTGGTTTCCGCTGGTGCGTCATTTCGGCGGCGGCGAGGATACCGCAGCCGCCGGTTTCCAGATGGCCGCGGTGATCGGCGCCGTGATCGCCACTGTGGCACTTCTGCTGTGTTTTGCGGGCACCCGCGAGCGCCCGCCGCCCGGGCAATGTGCGACGGCCGAACCGCCCGGCATCTGGCGCTTCCTGCCCGCCATTCGCGACAACCAGGCTCTGGCCGTCTTGCTGGTGATGATCTTCCTGCAGTCCGGAGCCGTGGCGAGCCTTTTGATCCCGCTGAGTTTCTTCATCGAGGTCAATGCGCCGGTTTTTGCCCGCAAGGAGGTCGTAATGACCGCCTATGCCACGGCGACATTGGCCTCGATCCCGGTCTGGACGCTGTTCATCCGCCGCTTCGGCAAGAAGGCGGGCTGGACGCTGGCCTGTGTGCTGGCAATCCTGTGCGGGCTCGATCTCGCTGTCAGTGGCGCCCGCGTCGTGGCCGGCGTGCCGTTGCAGATCATCGGTTATGGCGGGGCATTCGGAGCGTTTGGCGTGCTGGTCTGGTCCTTCGTTCCGGACACCGTGGAATACGGCCAGTGGAAAACAGGCGAGCGCAATGAGGGGGCGGTGTTTGGCTCGGTCCTGCTGGTCCAGAAACTGTCCGGCGGCCTCATGGGGCTGTTCGTCGGCTTCATGCTGTCGCAGGTCGGTTACGACATCGATGCGACCACACAGAGTTCTGAAACCGTGGACGGAATTCGCTTTCACATCTTCCTGATGCCGTCCCTTTTGCTGGCCCTCTCGACACTGCTGATTCTGAAGTTACCATTGAATCGAGCCCTGCATGCCCGCATCGTTGGTCAGATCGACGGATCGCAATGACTTGCATGCGGGGTGTGATACGGATGCCGTCGCAGGTGGAGGCCGTGCCATGGCGAGGATGATCGACGTTGCCAACAAGGCTGGCGTTTCCATCAAGACCGTGTCGCGTGTTCTCAACAATGAGCCGCACGTCAAGGACGGCCTGCGCGAACAGGTCCGCGCTGCGGCAGCCGAAGTCGGCTATGTGCCGTCCACGACGGCGCGCGCACTGCGCAGCCGACGCTCCTATGCCATCCACCTGGTCAGCCACTCGCATCGTTCGGCCTATGTCAATGCGATCCAGTTTGGCGCTGTGCAGACCTGCCAGCAGCGGGGCTATCAGCTCATGGTGTCGCTGATGGAGGATTTGCGCGACATGCCCGAGGCGGATCTGGTCGCGCGCTTCGAGCAATTGATGGAAGCGACCAAGCCGGACGGGCTGATCCTGGTGCCGCCGCTGTCCAATGACGAGCGGCTGTACAAGGTCCTCGAACGGTTCGATGTGCCGGTTGCGCGGGTCGGCCCGAACAATCTGCCCGACGCGCGGATCATCGTGAAGATCAATGAGCGGGTGGCGGCGCGCGAACTGACCGAGCACCTGATTTCGCTCGGCCACCGACGCATCGCCTTTGTGCGCGGTGCGGAAGACCAGAACGCGACCCATGAACGTTATGCCGGTTACTGTGATGCGCTCGCCGGCGCCGGGATCGCGCTCGACAAGGCCCTGGTGCGTCCGGGCGATTTCAACTTCCCGACCGGTCTGGAAGCGGGTGACGCCCTGTTCGCCCTCGCAGACCGGCCAACGGCTGTGTTTGCCGCCAATGACGACATGGCGGCCGGCGTGCTGATGTCGGCGCACCGGCTTCGTATCGATGTGCCGCAGGACGTCTCGGTGGTGGGTTTTGATGATTCCGAGATCGCCGAGAAGATGTGGCCGGCCCTGACCACGGTGCGCCAGCCGCTCCTGACCATGGGCAATGAGGCGACGCGGCAATTGATTGATGCTGCCACCAATCAGCTGCCCGGCACCGAGGAAGTGCCGAATGAGTTTCTCGACTATGAGATCATCCACCGCGACTCGACCGGACCGGTCCCGCAGCGCTGAGCTGGGGCCGGTCGGTGCGGTCCGTGCCTGATGTTTTCGGACTGCGGATTCTCTCCCGTTTAATTTGACACCACCCTCCCGGCATACTCAGACTTGGAAAAAGTGACCGACCCGAAATAACAACAGGGATGGCCACCGTACTGGGAGGACAATCATGACCGCAGACGTGACGGCTGCTCCGGCCGCACCGAGTCCGCACGCGCCTGCCGGCGGACCCGAAACCGCGATCAAGCGGTCGACGATTTTCCTGCACGGCTCGCTCGCCCTTCCGCTGGCCGTTTATGGCTATCCGCTGGCGATCTGGCTGCCCGCCCACTATGCCGGTCAGCTCGGAATATCACTGCAGGCGATCGGCCTGATCATCATGATCGCCCGCTTCACCGATGTCTTCACCGATCCGTTGATGGGGGAGATTTCGGATCGTGGCCGGACCCGGTTTGGTCGCCGCAAGCCATACATCGCGCTGGGCGCGCCGGCGCTGATGGTCTCGGCCTGGTTCCTCTTTGTGCCGCCGGCCGATGCCGGAATTGTCTACTTCCTGGTCTGGCTGACGCTGTTCTTCGCCAGTGCGACCATGATCCAGATTCCGTTCCGGGCCTGGGGGGCGGAGCTGTCCTCGAATTACCATGCCCGTAGCCAGGTCACTGCTGCGCGGGAATTCTACTATCTGACCGGACTTCTGATGGCCGCCGCCGTGCCGATGGTGATCGAGATCTTTGCCGATGGCGGGGCGGTGACCGAGATTTTCTCGGCGATCTGGCGCGATGTGTCCGGCGCCTTCACCGGCGAGCTGATGACCCGCATTCCGACCAGTCGCGCAGCGCTTACAGGCCCGGTCCTGATGGGGCTTGCCATCGCCATCATCATATCGGTCCCGCTACTGTCAGGCCTGATCATCGCGACCGTCAAGGAGCCGCCGCCCGCCCTGCGCGAGCGCGTGCCGATGATCGAGGGCTTCCGGCATCTCTGGCGCAACGGGCCGATGCGCCGCGTGCTCATCATCGCCTTCCTGGTGATTGCCGGCGAGAGCCTTCGCAATGCCGTGTCGCTCTTTTTTATCCGCGACATCATCGGCATTCCGACCATCGGGGCGGCTTATTTCCTGTATTTCATCTCCGGTATCGCCGCCATCCCGTTCTGGCTCTGGCTGGGCAAGCGCATGGGCAAGCACCACGCCTTCATGGTGACGCTCGGCTTCGTCAGCGTGGTCAGCGCCTGCAATCTCCTGCTTGGTCGCGGCGACTATTTTGCCTTCTTCTGCCTCTTCCTGCTCAAGGGTTTTGCCTTTGGCGGCCTGCAATTCCTGCCGCTGGCGATGCTTGCAGATGTCGTGGACATCGACAGTGTCCGCTCCGGCGGACGTCGGGCCGGAACCTATTTTGCCGTGCTGGGCCTGTCGGAAAAACTCGCAGCCGCGATCTTCACCGGCATGGCGCTGGGGATTGTCGGAACGCTGGGCTATCAGGCGTCCGGCGATCTGGAGGCTTCCAGTGCGGTCGGGGTGTTGTCCCTGCGGCTGGTTTACTGTCTCGGGCCGATCGCGCTTTACGCGCTTTCCGTGCCCCTGATCTGGGGCTATCCGCTTACGCCGGACCGCCACGCCCGGTTGCATGCGGGCCTGGCAAGGAAGCTCGACAGGCGAGCCAGGGCTGCGGCAGCCAAACAGGCTGCAAGCCAATGACGAAGAAGCGCATTTAGAAACCTTGGTGGCGCGGGGACGAAGCGGCAGAAACTAAAAATATTCACGCATTGTCCCCGTTTGTCGCCTTTTGCTTCCGTTCGATCCGGTCTAGTGTCGGCCTGATTTGCTCCCATCGCGTGGTCGTCTGGATCGCGCAGGTGGAGATTTGGCTGGGCGTTTCGGCGTTCGCAGGGGGATTTCGAGATGTTTGACCGGCTCAATTTTTTGCGTGATGGCTGTTTTCAGCTCGTGCGCGGTGCTGCCCTGGCCACAATGTCTGCGGGTATCCTCTTCGGTGCTGCAGCTGGCGCGCAGACCGACGGTCAGCCCTTGGTGAGTGCGAGTCTCAGCGACGCCACGCCCGAGCTCGGCAATCCGGGGCAGCTGCTGGCCGGTGACACGCTTCGTTATCAGCTCTCCATCTTGGATTTTTCGCTCAACGACGATTTTTCGGGTTTCGAATTCAGTTTCGATCTCGGCGATGCCTATGCCGGAATCACGGTCGGGTCGGCGAATCCAAATGGTTATACGAACAGCTGCGGCGGTTCGATCGATCTCGCGCAAGGCAATGAAACCGTCACCCATACCGGCGGCGCGATCAGTAGTGGCTTTGCAACATCATGCAGCATCTCCTTCAATGTTTCGGTGCCTAGCACTATTCCCGAAGGCGTCTATACGCTCTCCGGCGGCCGATTGATCGGCTTTGCCACCGGCACCACGAATGCGGCGTTCGACATCGCCATCCCCGATGCGAGCTTTACCGTCGTCGCCGATACGACGGGGCCGAGCACCGTTGTTGCCGTCCCCGGCAGCTTCCTGCCGAATGCTCCCTTCACAATGGGCATTGTCTTCAATGAGCCGGTTGATGGCTTCACCATTAGTGATATCAGCGTGACCGGTGCGACGCTGAGCGATTTTGTCGTCGGGAATCCTGATGCCGAATCCATCGGTGATTATGAGAGGAGTTACTCCGTCACCGTGACGCCAACCGGCGCCGGTACCGTGTCGCTCAGTGTCGGTGCCGGAGCGGCCCAGGATGAGGCCGACAATGACAGTTCGGCCGCGTCGGTTGACGTCGAGATCATTGAGCCGGCCGATCTCTCGGTCGAGTTTGTCGACAGCCCGGTCGACGCCGCCGATATCACCACCCTGCGCTACACGATCACCAATACCAGCGGCACCAATGCCATGTCCGGCGTTCGCGTCGATCTGAATCTCGCCAACATCATCAGCACCATGGCAGCGTCGGGCGCCTTGCCGGGCACGCCTTGTGGCGGGAGTTCGTCAATCACCGGCACCACGAACCTCATCTTGACAGGCGGCGACATTGCGGCCGGGGGTTCGTGCACATTCGACGTGAATGTCCAGGTGCCGGCAGCAGCTGAAGCCGGGTCCTATGCCGGGCCCACCGCGAATTTTCAGTACACGATTGATGGCGTGGCAGTCACGGCGGACTCCATCTCGGTCGCGCTGGCGATTGCCGGTGCCGAGGGCAGTGGCGCACCGCTCCTTTTCAGTGCCGGATTTCTGACGTCTCCGATCCTGGACGACGGCACGTCGACAATCGAATTCTCAATCGCGCCGGCCGAAGGAACAGACGCAACCGATCTCGCTTTCACGCTGGATCTGGATTCGGTCATCTCAGGCATGGTGGCCGTCGATCTGCCGCTCGCCGATGCGTGCGGTACGGGCTCTTCGGTGAGCGGGACATCCATCATCACGCTTGCAGGTGGTAATCTCCTGGAGGGCGAGACCTGCACCTTCCAGGTCGATGTGACTCTGCCCGGCGGCGTCGCCGGTGGCGGGTATGTCTTTCAAACCAGCAATCTGACCGGCAATGCCGATGACGGCGATGCCATCACCGCGATCAATGCGGACCCGGCATCGGATACGCTGACCGTGCTGTCCATCGTGCCGTCCGTTACCATCACCGGCCCATCGGCCGATGTCGGGGGCGACTTCATCATTGAAATCCGTTTTGGCGAGCCGATCACCGGCTTTGATGTGAGCGAGCTGAGCGTGACGAACGGTGTGGCGTCCGCCCTGTCCGCCGATGCCGGCCTGGACTTCACCGCGACCATTACCCCGGCAGGCCCGGGTGCTGTCACAGTCGAATTGCCAGCCGATTCCGTGCTCGATGCCGATCTCAACGGCAATACGGTGTCCAACCTCTTCAGCGTGACTGCGGTCACGCCGGAACCGGAAATCGCCGTGACCGGCCTCGGTGTGAGCATCGTCGATGGCGATTCGACCCCCAACACCATTGACGGAACGTTGCTCGGGTCGACCGATACGTTGGCCGGCTCGATCACCCGCACATTCGTTATCGAGAACTCCGGCACGGGCGCGCTCACCCTGTCCGGCGGACCCGATTTCGTGGCCATCAGCGGTGCCGATGCCGCCGACTTCTCGGTCGCGACCCAACCGGCAAGCCCGATTGCGGCAGGCGGCAGCTCGAGCTTCCAGATTTTGTATGATCCGTCTGCCGTCGCCACGGACAGCGTGACCCTGACCATTCTCAGCGATGACGCGGATGAAGCGACTTTCACCTTCGATATCTCCGGCACTGGCGTTGCCGCTCCGGAAATCAATCTGACCGGTAATGCGGTCAGCATCCCTGATGGCGATGGCTCGCCCAGTGCGACCGACGACACGCTCTTCGGTGAGGTCAATCTCGGTGAGTCGCTCGCCCGCACATTCACCATTGAGAATACTGGCAGCGCCGTGCTGACCCTGGGCACCAATGCGGTCCAGCTCGATCAGCCGGGCGATGATTTCACGGTGACTTCCCAGCCGGCGACCACGGTCGCGGCGGGATTGTCCACGACGTTCGAGATCACCTTCGCGCCGACCGTATATCCCGAACAGCAGGTCTCGGTCCTTATCAGCAATGATGACAGCAATGAGAACCCCTACAATTTCGGCATTTCCGGTGAAGGCGCCGGCGGGCCCGATGTCAATCTGACCGGGCTTGGCCTGACGATTGCCGACGAGGATGCTTCGCCGAGCGCCAATGACGGGACGGATTTTGGTTCGACGAATGTTGGCGTAGCCGCGTTCCGCACTTTTGTGATCGAGAATAATGGCACCACCGACCTGGTTCTTTCTGTCGCGCCGGCGGATCGCGCCGGCGACACGGTCGGCTCGACCCTTGTCGATGTCTTCGGGGACTCCGATTTTTCCATGGTCAGCCAGCCAACCAGCCCGATTGTGGCAGGCAGCAGCGCCAGCTTTATCGTCCAGTATCTCCCGACCTCCACCGGGGCGACGGCAGCCACGACGCTCGCCTTCGGCACGGATGATTTCGATACGCCGCGCTATGACTTTGCGATCACCGGCTTTGCCACGACGCCTGAGATCGATGTGCTCGGCGAAGGTCTCTCAATTGCTGATGCCGACGCCACACCACGTGGCGACGACGGCACACTGTTCGCCAGCCTCAACGAAGATTCCGGCACCGATAGCCAGACCTTTACAATCGAGAACAATGGCGACGGTCCGCTGACCCTCGGCGCTGATGCCGTCTCGATTTCCGGTGCGGCTTCCGGGGATTTTTCGGTGACGACGCAGCCGGCCACCAGTGTCGCCGCCTCGGGATCGACCACGTTCACAATCGAGTTTGACCCGACGACGACCGGGACACGTTCCGCCACGATCAACATTGCCAATGATGACCTCGACGAGGCGCCCTACAGCTTTGGTGTTGAAGGCGAGGGGCTGGATATCACCGCGCCGACCGGCTTCGCGGTTGCCTTCGATGACAGCCTGATAAATGCCGCCGAGGCGGGTTCGATTTCATTCAGCTTCACCGGTGCGGAGGTCGGTTCGACCTATGCCTACGCCATCTCCAGTGCCGGCGGCGGGACAGACGTAACCGCGTCGGGCGTGATAGCGACTGCGACCGATACGATTTCGGGTATTGATGTCTCCGCGCTTGGCGATGGCGAGTTGACGCTGAGCGCTACGCTCACCGATATTTTCAGCAATGAATCCGATCCGGAAACCGATACGACTGATCTCGACCAGGCGGCTCCGGACCTGGCGATTGCCGGTCCGTCCGCGACGCAGGTCGGTGCCTTTACGGCGACCTTCACCTTCACCGAAGACGTCACCGGCTTCACTGTCGGTGATATCGATGTCGGCAATGGCGCCGCGTCGGGTTTCACGGCGACTTCCGCCAGCGTCTACACCGCCACGATCACACCGGCCGCTGACGGCACAGTGACCGTCGATGTCGCCGCGGCCGTTGCTGTGGATGCTGCGGGCAACGACACGACGGTTGCGACCCAGTTCTCGGTCGAGGCTGA
>NZ_JADFAJ010000013.1 GCF_015665295.1 Maricaulis sp. | reverse complement strand
CCAACCCAGGAGACGCCCGCCGAGGCCGAGGAGAAGTCGAGGCCGGAATTCTCGACCGTACCGTAGGGATGCTCGTCCTCGTGATCATGATCCTCGTCATGATCATCATGGTCTTCGTCCTCGTCGTCGTGATGCTCTTCCTCGGCCTCCTCGAAGAGGCGGAAGATATCGGACTCGGCATAGCCGGGAATGTCGTAGGGCTGGGCCGTCCGCATGAGCCCTTCCAGGTTGATCACGAACTCGCCGGCATTGAAGCGGACTCGGGCCGCCGCCGTCTCGCCTTCATCGACCGAGCTCACCGAGCCGTAGAAGCGGCCTTCCAGACCGTCCTCGGCACGGACCTCCGGAATGCGGCCGTCGATCACATTGATGACGCCGCCGATTGCGCCGCCGCCATAGGCGATCGCCGACGGTCCGCGCAGGATCTCGACGCTCTCAGCCTCGAGCGCTTCAGAAGCCACGGCGTGATCGGGTGAATTGGTCGAGGCGTCGATCAGGCCGACACCATTGACCAGGACGCGGACCCGGTCGGCGCCGAGACCGCGAATGACCGGACGGCTGGCGGCGGGGCCAAAATAGGAGGTCGAAACACCGGGTTCGTGGGCGATCGTATCAGCCAGCGAGCCTGAGAGATTATCCTCAAGATGGCGGCGATTGACGACTTCGACGGCGCCCGCAACCTCGTCTGCACCGACGCCCAGGACCGAGGAGGTCACGATGATGACGTCTTCGTCGCGGTCAGCTTCCTGTGCGAACGCAGGGCTGCCGAGGCCGGCGCCCGCGAGCAGGGCGAGACAGGCGGTGGTGGTGTTCAGGCGCGTCAACATGGCTTCCCCGATATGTAATAACAGAACAGACCGAGAGCGTGATATTATAACATCCCGGAAATCGCAATGCCAGAACGCTGGGAAATGCGGCGAAGCGTGATTAAATATCCGCAAGATGACCACTGATTCCCTGATCAAGGCGCTCGACGCCGCAGAAGCCCACTGCCTGGAACGCGGCGAGAAGCTGACCCCGGTCCGCAAGCGCGTGCTCGAACTCGTGCTGGAGGCCGACGGGCCGGTGAAGGCCTATGACCTGCTGGAGGCCCTCAAGCCGGGCCCCGGCTCGGCCAAGCCGCCGACCGTCTATCGCGCGCTCGATTTCCTGATGACCGCCGGACTGGTGCACAAGGTCGAGGCGCTCAACGCCTTTGTCGGCTGCAGTCATGCCCATGATGATGGCGGGGCCGAGCTCTACATCTGCTCGGACTGTGGCAATGTCGAGGAACGCCATGGCGCCCCCCTTCCCATGAATGCGCCTGCCGGCTTCGTGATCCAGCGTTCGGTTGTCGAGCATTTCGGCCAGTGCGCCAATTGCCGGACCGGCTGAGGAGCCCACCATCATGATCGAGCTTTGGCGGGGTTGTGTGAACGCCTGGGAGTGCGACGAACTCGGCCATTACAATGTCCGCTTCTACCTCGCTCGCGCCAGCGAAGCGCTGGCCAATCTGGCCGAGGCCGCCGGACTCAACCCGATCCAGCGCAGTGATGCGCTGGCGACCCTGATCCCGCAAACCCTGCACATCCGCTTCCTCGCCGAGGCCCGGCCCGGCGCCCCGCTCTATATCGAGGGTGGCTTTATCGGTCATGAGCGCACCTCGGCCGAGGTGATCCTGGTGATGCGCCATTCCGGCAGCGGCAAGCCGGCGGCGAGCTTCACGATCGGGGTCAGCCATGTCGCCCCGGCCAGCGCCCTGCCCTTTGCCTGGCCGACGCGCTTTTCCGCCGCTGCCGAACGCCTCGCCGTCAGCCTGCCCGAGCAGGCCCGCCCGCGCGGCCTGATCGCCCGCCCCGGCAGCCGGCCGGCCAGCATGGCCGCTGCCGAAGCGCTTGGCCTGCCGGTGATCGGACGCGGTCGTTTCGGGGCCGCCGAAATGGATGCCTTTGGCTGGCTGCGCGCCGAATTCCTGCTCGGACGTGTGTCCGACAGCGTCACCAATTTCGCCACCGCCTTCCCCGAGGAATGGGCGATGCATGCCGGCAATCCATCGGCCCGCATCGGCTCGGCCCTGCTGGAAGCCTTCATCCACGTCCATCGCTGGCCGCGCGCCGGTGACGGCTATGCCATCCGCTCCGGCCTCAAGTCCGCCGGCCCGAAGGTCCGCAATATCGTCCACTGGGTGCTCGAACCGGCAACCGGCAAACCCTGGTGGACCATGGAGGGCGTCGCCGCCCCGATGGATCTCGACCAGCGCAGGCTGGCCGAGATTGATCCGGAAACCCAGGCGCAGGTGGCCGCGGCGGTGGTACCGGGGATCGAGGCCTAGGGGTTTTTCCTCTCCTCATCGTGGGGAGGTGGCTTGCCCGAAGGGCAAGACGGAGGGGGTCGGCAAAGCCGAAGACGTCCCCGGCGCTGATGCGCCGCCCCATCGACCCGTTGCTGCGCATCGGCCCACTTCCCCATGACATTGGGAAGAAAGACGACCCGTGACGCGCCAGCCTTACGCGATCGCGGCCGGCTTCAGCTTGGCACCGCGTTCCTCGGTTTCTGCGACAATGCCGCGGACATGGGCAGAGGACATGCCGACGGCCTCGCCGCATTCGCGGATCATGGCGAGTTCGCTCGCCGACGGCTTGCCCTTGGCCAGCGCGACCTCGACCAGATTCATCACCATGAGTTCGCGGCCGCGGTCATTGAGGTCGCCGGACGCCGGTTTGACGATCTCGGCAATGGTCTGCTTCCTGACCTTGGCATCCATGATCGCAGCATCGACCTGGTCCAGCGTCACTCCGCCGCGCGGCGAGCTTTTCATCAGCTCGACGATCGCCTGGCGCTGGGTTGAGGTCGCCGGGCTGCCTTCAATGGCGATACGGGCACACGACGCCATGCAGGCATTATCGAAGGCTGCCAGGAAACGCTCCTCGGCCTTGTGGTCGAACTGCAGGACTTCCGGCACGAAGGTCCCCTTGCAGGCGCGACACTCCACATAGGGCGGGTGCTCGTCCATCGGAATGATCGGAATCCAGTACAAATGCCCCCAATTCTTGGCGCGGCGCTCGCGATAGGCGGTCACCGACTGGCATTGCGGACACATGAATTCCCCCTCGGAGAGGGTCTTGCGGGTCGTGGTCGTGCCAAAGATTATCATGTCATCCCCCGATTGACCGGCGGAGACTAGGACCGGATTCGCACCAGCGCCAGAAATTTGAAGGAAGCGCGGTCGGGCCGGCATTCCGGCCACAACCTGTGCCCCCAGCGCCACACATCTCGCCTCATACGCGAAACCCGGCGGTCGGCAGCTTGCCCTTCGCGTCATGCCGGGCTACCCACCGCCTCCCGGATCAATCGGCACAAGTGAGCAGATCCATGCGAACCATCATCTAGGCAAAGCAGGTAGCCGGCGCGCTGCCTGACCCTGAGACCGCTTCGACCGCAACCCGGTTGCCGCCCTCGGGACTTCACTGCGCCTGACGCCTGTCTTTCAGATGATGATCACCATGAGGACGGACCCCGCAGCGCTGCTGCTCCCGGGTCCGCTGCTGAGATGTCCGATATTCAAGACCAAGACGAAACACCCCGCGCCCGCGATCTTTCCAATCTGGAAGTGCTGGCCTATCTGGCACGCCAATGGGGGCGCCGCCCGGCCCTTCTGAGCGGCATGATCGTGTTCATGGTGCTGGCGACGATTGCCGAGCTGATGATCCCGCTCGCCGCCGGCGGGCTGATCGACGCCCTCGCCGCCGGTCCCGAAGAGGGCGCGCCCTGGCCGGCCTTCCTGACCTATCTGGGTGCGGCTCTGGTGTTTTACGCCCTGCGCCAGTCTGCCTCGCGCTGCGAAGTGCCCTTCTCCTCGGCCAACATGGCTGACCTGACGACGCACGCGTTTTCGCGGGTCCAGCGCTTCTCGCTGGACTGGCATGCCAACACGTTCGCCGGATCTGTCGTGCGCAAGATCACGCGCGGCATGTGGGCCTATGACAATATCACCGTGAACATCTTCATGGGGATCGCGCCCTCGATCGGCGTCATGCTGGGCATTGCCGGCATGATGGCCCTGCGCTGGCCGCTGGTCGGCAGCGTGGTCTTCGTCGTGATGGCCTGTTTCGTAACCTCCTCCCTGCTGCTCAGCCGGTATTATATCCGGCCGCAGAACCGGCGCTCGAACGCGCTCGACAGCGAGATCGGCGGGGCGCTGGCCGACGCCATTGGCGGCGTTGCGACGGTGAAAAGCTTTGGCGCGGAAGCGCGCGAGGATGCCCGCTTCCACGAGCTCGCCTGGCGCTGGCGCACCGAGACCAAGAAGACCTGGGGCCGTTTCGTCAACTCCTGGCTGGTCAATATCGTCACAGACCTGGCGATGCAGGCTGCCCTGGTCGGCCTGCTGGTCTGGCAATGGTCGCGCGGTGTGGCCTCGGCCGGCGATGTCGTGGCGGCGCTGACCGCCTACATGATCGTGTCCGGCTATATGCGCCGCTTCGGCGAACAGGTGCAGCAGATCCAGCGCGGCATGGACGAGATCCAGGATCTCGCCATCTTCGACCTGCAGGAGAGCGAGGTCGGTGACCGCGCCGATGCGCCGGACTTCCAGCGCCGCCGCGGGGCGATCCGTTTCGACGCGGTCGGCTTCACCTATGCCGGCCAGACGCGGCCGCTTTACACCGACTTCTCGCTCGACATTGCGCCGGGCGAAACGGTGGCCCTGGTCGGCCCGACCGGGTCGGGCAAGTCGACCTTCGTCAAGCTGGTGCAGCGCCTTTATGACGTGGGCGAAGGCGCGGTGCGCATTGACGGGCAGGATGTACGGTCGGTGACCCAGGACAGCCTGCGCCGCAATGTGGCGCTGGTGCCGCAGGATCCGGCCCTTTTCCATCGTTCGATTGCCGCCAATATCGCCTATGGCGCACCGGATGCGACACCGGAGGCTATCGTTGCGGCGGCCAGGGCAGCGCATGCCGATGCCTTCATCCAGCGCCTGCCGAAGGGCTATGACACGCTGGTCGGCGAACGCGGCGTGAAGCTGTCCGGCGGCGAGCGCCAGCGGGTTGCCATCGCCCGGGCCATCCTCACCGATGCCCCCATTCTCATCCTCGACGAGGCCACCTCCAGCCTCGACAACGAGACCGAGCGCGATGTGCAGGCGGCGATGGAGGCGGTGATGGAAGGTCGCACGACCATCCTGATCGCGCACCGCCTGTCGACCATCCGCAATGCCGACCGCATCCTGGTCTTCGAGAAGGGCCGGATTGTCGAACAGGGTACGCATGACGAGCTGGCGGCCAACGATGACGGTCTCTATGCCCGTCTGGCAGCCCTGGCGGCGGGCTAGGATCACGATCGCGCGAAGAACAGGCGGGCGCAGCGCGTCCGCCTGTTCCGCTACGCCCGATCATGCTTGACTGAGCGTCCCACAAATCGAGGACATCCGACATGCGTTTCGCCGCGATCCTTGGCTGCCTGCTGCTCTTCATCACGCCCGCCGCAAGGGCCGACGACGATCATCCGCGTCCCTTCGACGAGAATTTCCAGGCCATGGATGTGGTCGATGCCGCACTGGCCGAAGCGCAAGCGGCGAACAAGCGCCTACTGCTCGTCCTCGGTGCAAACTGGTGCCATGACAGCCGCGGCCTGGCGCATCATTTCGAGGATGCCGAGCTCGCCGCCACGCTGGATGCGCATTACGTCACCCGCTTCATTGATGTCGGCTGGCGCGACCGGAACCAGGACATCATGCGTCGCTTCGGCGTCGCCGCGATCTATGCCACGCCCACCGTCCTCGTGATCGACCCGGCAGACGAGACCCTGCTCAATCGCGCGGAACGCAATCAATGGGGCTCGGCCTATTCCACCCCGATCGAGGAGGCCCGCGCCTGGTTTGCCCGCTGGGCGTCGGCTGAACCGGCAAGCGGCGGTCTGGTCGAGAGCTCGCTGGTCTATCAGGCGATGATGATCGAGATCGATATTTTCGAGGAGGAGGAAGGCGACCGCCTCGCAGCGGCCTATCGTGACACCGGGGCCTGGCGCTCTGCCGACCTTTCGGAACGGCCGGAAAACTACACCGCCCTCGACCGCGAAGTCGAACAATGGCGCCGCGACCTTCCGCGCAATGTCGCGCAATTGCGCCAGGAAGCCCGCGCCATGGTCATCGGGGCGCTGAGCGAACGCGCCGGCGGCGAGGCCTTCACTGCCGATACCGTCGCGGCGCTCGACGCCGATGATCCCGACCTCGCCCTTCGCTTTCGCCCGCATGTCAGTGAAACCTGGTAAGCCACAGGACCGACCATGACCCGCAACTTCCCCTATTACGAGGTTCACAGCTTTGCCGTTCCCGGCCAGCCGCACAGCGGCAATCCGGCCGGCGTCGTGCTGATGGATGAATTCCTGTCCGACAGCGAATTGCTGGGCATCGCCAATTCCAACAACCTGTCCGAGACAGCCTTCCTGGTCCCGCGCGGGACGGATTGCTGGCATCTGCGCTGGTTCACGCCGGCCATCGAGGTCGATCTGTGCGGCCATGCGACCTTCGCTGCTGGCGCAATTGTGCTGGACGAAGGGCTGGTGAACGGGCGCTCTGCCAGTTTCGACACCCGCTCGGGCCGGCTTGCCGTGAGCCGCGACAACAAGGGTGACGGCTTTGCCATGGACATGCCGGCGATCGGCTATGAAACGACAGCCCGGGCGGCCGCCCTGGAGGCCGCGCTCGGCCTGGACACATCGCCGGAGGCGGTTTTCAGCGTCACGCGCATCCATGGCGCGCGTTACCAGATGTGGGTGATGGCCGATGAGGCTGCCGTGCGCCTGGCCGAGCCGGACCATGGCCGGCTGCGGGCGCTGGACACCAATATCATCCTGACCGCGCCCGGCGACCGGTGTGATTTCGTCTCGCGCTTCTTTGCCCCGGCCTCCGGGGTCGACGAGGACCCGGTGACCGGCTCCGCGCATTGCACGCTGGCGCCCTATTGGAGCGAGCGCCTGGACAAGATGCGCCTGTCGGCCCGTCAGATCGGCCCCCGCCCCGGCGCGCTCGATGTCGCGCCCAAGGGCGAACGCGTGACCCTGTATGGTCACGCTCCGCGCTATCTGGAAGGCCGGATCTCGGTCTGACCGTCAGGGCAGGACTGCACCGCGATCAATGGCGCCAGCCAGGGCCATGCGGATGATCGCGGCGGCCGGGATGGCTGTCGAACCGACCGGGGCCGAAACGGCGGCCACGGAAATCACGCGGATAGTGGATGGCCACATCGACCCACTGGGTCTGACCCCGGAAATTGCGCACATAGTATCCACCATTGCGAGCAACATAGACGACGCCCGGGCTGGCTGGCCGGGGTGCGAAATTGATGTAGCGACGATCGCGCTCATAGCGATCCGGCTCGTAGGACCAGGCGCGCGGCGGGCAGTCAATGACACTCTGGTCGCGAATATCCTCGCGGCGATCGAACCGGCTGTCGATCCGGCGGGCGTCGATGCGGTCTTCGCGCAGATCGGGACAGGCGGCAGCATTGAGGTGCCAGGTGCCGGCGCTGGCGGCACCGGTGGCGGCCACCGATCCGAACAGGGCGAGCAGGGCGATGCCGACACGGGTCTTGGCAGGTGTGTTCATGGCGGTCTCCTTCAGGGTTCCGGCAGGGGCGGCCGGAGATGTGATGGCACCAATTAGCCAGATCGCGCCTGACCGGTGCTTGAAGGTGCCGTTCAGCTTCCAGTCATCGCCATGAATGTCAGGTGAGGATTGTCGCGCGGGCGATGGGGCACTTGGAAAGCCACCGCGTCTGGCGGATAAGGACGGGACTGGCCGGGGGAGACCATCATGCGCTTCAGGATTTGGACCATCGCCGCCATGCTGGCGGTTTCGTCACCCGTTCTTGCGCAGGACATCCCGGCGGACGAACCCGCCCTGGCCGGCGCCCCGGATGCCGGCGATACGGATACCGGCGATACGGGCGCGGAGCGCCTGTCGAGCCGGGAGATCGGTCGCTGGCTGCGCCAGATCGATGTCAAACCGCCCAAACCCGGCGCCGGCACGACGCCTGCCTCGACGCGCTATACCGGCAATGACACCTGCCAGTGGGCCAATGATGGCGAGTGCGATGACCCGGGCATCGGCACCGGCGCCTGCCAGGTCGGCACGGACTATTCCGATTGCTGGCGCCTGGTTGCAGGCGTCGAGGACAATACCTGCCGCTGGGCCAATGACGGCGAGTGCGACGAGCCGAGCTTCGGCACCGGCGCCTGCACCCAGGCCACCGATCTCGCCGATTGCGGCGATATCATCCATCTGCGCTTCCGCAATGACAGTTGCGAGACCGCCTTTGACGGCGTGTGCAACGAGCCGGGCGTCGGCGATGGCGCCTGCGCCGAACGCACCGACCGCGCCGACTGTTTCGGCCGCGAACGTCCCTTGACCATCAATGACCATTATTTCGGCCGCGATGACCGGGTCTTCCACGACACCACGACCTTCCCCTGGTCAGTCGTCGGCCAGGTCGATTTCGACACCGGCGGCGCCTGCACCGCGACCCTGATCGGCGACGATATCCTGATCACCGCCTCGCATTGCATCGACGATAATGGCCGGCCCAATTCACGCGGCACCTTCCACACCGCCTATGGCCGTCCCGGCGGCGCGCTGTCAGCCCGGGTCATCGACCACATGATCGATCCCGACTGGGATTCGCGGCGCTTTTCCTCCGGCGATGATCTGGACGGGACCGACTGGGCGCTCTTGCGCATCGACCGCCCGCTGGGCGCCGAACTCGGCCATGTCGGCGTGCGCGGCCTGGTCGAGACCGAAGGCCGCCGGGACGCGCTGCGCGCCGATCTCTACCAGGGCGGCTATAGCTGGGATACCGGCGCCCACCTGTCCGGCAATATCGGTTGCCACATGGTCGAGATCTTCAACGACAACACCATGGCCCACAATTGCGACACCACGCGCGGCGACAGCGGCTCGCCCTTCATGGTGCGCGAGGGTGACGAGTATTTCGTGGTCGCGACCGACAGTAATTTCCGCTCCAATCCGAACGGTCCGATGATCTATATCGCCGCCCGCTCGGAACGCTGGATCCCCTATCTCGAAGACTTCGCGTCAGGCCGCCGCAGCTCCACCGCCGCCTCGCGCCCGGCCACCGGCGTCAAGCCGCCGAAATAGCGGCGTGATCGGGGACAGGTAGAATTAACGCGGCGCATCTGTTGCCATCACCCAATCCGGAGCCGCGCGTTAATCCTACCTGTCCCCTTTTTGCTCAGGGTTCGCCGAGCAGCGCCACCAGCCCGTCGGCCAGCGCGTTGCGCCAGCCGGCGATGTCATGGCCGCCGGGATAGACGGCCAGTTCGGCCGGATAGCCCCGGGCGGTGAGCGCCTCGACCATGGCGAGATTGGCGTCCAGCATGACATGGCCCTGATTGGTCGACGTCGCGACCGTTTCCAGGCGCCCGGCAGCGAGGTGGAAGCGTGGCGCTTCGCCGGGCGCGTCACCGAGCTGCCTTGCGGCCCATTCCGGCGTTTCGCCGGGCGGTGCCCAGTAAAAAGAGCCCGACAGCGAGATCACCCCGCCGATCCGGTCGGGCCGGGCCAGTGCGGTGAGGCTGGCCGACAGGCCGCGGCGCGAGGCACCGGCCAGCAGGGTTGTCCGGCGCTGCGGCGACAGGCCGGCCTCGCGGGCCAGCGCCGGCAGGAGTTCCTCCGCCACGAAGACCGCCTGATCGGCATAGGCGTGATCGGCACTCGCCGCATCGAGCTGGTCGACCAGGACGAGGTGTGTGGGTGGTATCGTCCCGCGCTCGGCCAGGCGGGCGAGGAGATCGCTGGCCGGCGCCCGCTCGCCCCACAGAAAGGCGTCGTAGAGAATGAGCAGCGGGGCATCATCGGGGGCGCCAGGCGCACGATAGATCTGGGTCCCGACCCGGCGCCCGAGCGCATCACTGTCGATCTCCAGCCGGCGGGCCTCGATCACTGCATCGAAAGCGAGCGGGCGGTGGATAGCGGTCGGCGGCGCCCGGTCGAGACGCAGCAGGCTTTCGCCATCGGCCCCGCCGAGCCGGGCCGGATTGGCCGGGTCGGACCAACGCCGCACACCGGACCCGTCCTCGACCAGGAAGGAATAGACCGCCTCGATATCGCGCGGCAGGGACAGGGTCAGCGTCCAGATATCGGCGCCGTCGATGCGCTGGAGCGGCAGGGTGAAGTCAGCGACGTAATCGGTCACCGGCTGGCGGGCCTGGTCGGCGTTGACGACACTGTCGAGCCGGACGCCGCGCGTGTCCGGATCGCCGCGCCAGGCGAAGGTGACCAGGGCGCGGTCCGGGTCGTCAGGATCCGGCGCGCGGCGGGGCAGGCTGGGCTGCGACAGCGTGCGCCAGGCTTCGTCGCGGGCATGTGGCCGCTCGTCCAGCATTGTCTCGATTCCCGCCACCAAGGGCGAGGCCTGAAGCCGGTCGCCCTGGGCCTGCGCGCACGGAAGCATCGTGACCTGGACGAGCTGGGCCAGCAGCCAGAATCTGCATCCCGTCCGCCTCATGCTCCTGCCCTGCCCCCTTTGCGCGTCAATTGAGCCAGTCTAGCGTGGGCCGGTATTGCAGGGGGAGAGCCTATGACATTGGGCAAAGACTTCGGGTTCACAAACGCCTGGCCGGAGGATCGCACCTCCCGGCTTGTCCTCATCGCGTCGGCCGTGTTTGGCCTGGCCTACCTGTTCAATGATTTCGGCCTCGCAGCCCCATTCCCCGCCAATGTGGCGATCAAGGCGGCGGGCATTGTCCTGCTGGCCGTTTACGCCCTGCGTCAAAAACACCTCGTGCTGGCCGTCGGCCTCGCGCTCGGGGCCATCGGCGACATCTTCCTGGCGCTTGACGAGAGCATGCTCCCGCTGGGCATCGCCGCCTTCGGGCTCGGCCATCTGGTCTATATCTGGCTGTTCGCGCGCTGGCGCATGACCGCCGGTCCGCGCGGCGGGATAAGCCGCATCGCCGCCCTGGCCGTCGCCCTGGCCGGGCTGGCCATGATGAACTGGCTGCAGCCGCATTTCGGGGACCTGCAGGTTCCGGCGACCGTCTATAACGGCATCATCCTGGTCATGGCCGTACTGGCCATTTTGGGGCGTGCCCCGATGCTGGCCCTGATCGGCGCGCTCCTCTTCGTGATCTCCGACAGCGTCCTCGCCGTCCGCCTGTTTGCCGGCGAGCTCGACTGGGCCGGCCCGGTGGTCTGGGTCTGCTACTATCTCGGCCAGGCCGGTATCGCGCTGGGACTGGCGGGTTCTGACCGCCCCTGACCGTCTGGGGCTCAGAAATCGCGAACAATCGAGACGTTGAGATGACTGTCGGTCGCTTCGCTGCCCGGCTGCGGCTCGAACTCGTGCTTGATGCGATAGGCGAGCTGCATGCCCCAATCCCCGGCGATCGCCGTGGTCACCGCGAAGCGCTGGTCGGCGCGTGAGGCCGGGCCGGCCAGCATGGTGGTCTCGGCGGCAAAATCCGTGGTGTCGCTCAGCGCGACATTGAGGATGGAGCCCATCTCGAAAATCCAGTCGGTCTCGGCCTCGCCATTGTCGGGCTGGCGATAGCGCATGCCCGGTCCGGCGCGCAGGTCCCAGGCCAGGCGGTCACCGTCGAAGGGCTGGTGCAGGGCGCCGGCCGTGGCAAAGGCGGCGTGCTGATAGCCGGACAGGCGATCCTGCTCGTAAGTGCCTCCGACATAATAGCCCCACGCGTCGATGAGATTGCGCTCGCCGCGCAATTCGACCAGCCAGTTGTCACGGGTGACGGCGCCGGCGCTTTCGGTGAAATGGTATTCGATCTTGCTGTCGAGCCCCCAGCCGCCATCCAGTTCGCGGTCGAGTTCGACGGCGAAATTATAGTCGGTCTGCTCGGTATTGCCGGTATCGATGGTGACCCCGAAACGCGAACGACCGGACCATTCGGCCGGCTCGATCCAGATCATCGCTTCGGCCAGTTTCCGGACCGGTGCCCAGCCTTCGCCGGCGGAGTCGTCGGCGGCCATGTCGGCGACGGCCGCGATCATGACGGGGGCATCGCCCGAACCGGTCGACATATTCACCGCGTCCGCAGTCGCACCAGCCTCAGACTCACGCCAGTCGACCAGCAGGCCTTCCCGTCGCGGCGCGATGTCGAGGACGGCGGCCAGCACTTCGGCCTCCCCCCCCTCCGTCACACCCGCGATCAATTCGACCGTCTTTCGGAAATCCGGATCGCTCTGTGTCTCGTCGGCGGCCCGGATCAGCAACCGGTACTCATCAGACAGGTCGGCCAGGGCGAACGAAAAATGGTCGCTCGCCACCGCCACAAGCAGGGCAATCAGATAACGCATGGACAGTCCTTCTCCTGCGCGATGTCCTGTCAGGGACATTCGCGCAAGTCCAGTCATGCCGCATTGAGGGTTTCGGTAATCTTGACGCTAGTTGAGAAGGCCGCGATCGGACGCCATGGCCTTCATCGCCTTTTGCAGCTTCTCGAAGGCGCGCACCTCGATCTGGCGGATACGTTCACGGCTGACGCCATAATGATCGGCCAGTTCTTCCAGGGTCTTGGGTTCGTCCGAAAGACGACGCTCCTGGAGAATATGCTGTTCGCGCTCATTGAGCTCACCCATCGCCGATTGCAGCAATTGCATTCGGGTGTCGAACTCGTCGCTCTCGGCCAGCTCGTCTTCCTGGCTTTCAGCCGTGTCGTCGGACAACCAGTCCTGCCACTGGCCTTCGCCCTCGGTGCCGCGCAGCGGCGCGTTCAGCGAAGCATCCGGGCCGGACAGGCGACCATTCATCGAGGTCACCTCATCCGTGGTCACGCCGAGCTTGGTGGCAATCGCCTGCACCTGGTCGGGCTTGAGATCACCCTCGTCGAGCGCCTGCATCTGGCTTTTCATGCGGCGCAGGTTGAAGAAAAGCTTCTTCTGGGCCGCCGTGGTACCCATTTTCACCAGCGACCAGGAGCGCAGGATATATTCCTGGATCGAGGCGCGGATCCACCACATGGCATAGGTGGCCAGGCGGAAGCCCTTGTCCGGGTCGAATTTCTTGACCGCCTGCATCAGGCCGACATTGCCCTCGGAGATCACTTCGGCGATCGGCAGGCCATAGCCGCGATAGCCCATGGCAATCTTGGCCACCAGGCGAAGGTGGGAGGTGACGAGCTTTTCGGCCGCGCCGCTGTCCTCGTGTTCACGCCAGCGCTTGCCCAGCATGAACTCCTCGTCCTTTTCCAGCATCGGAAAACGACGGATCTCCGAGAGGTAGCTCGACAGCCCTTGCTCGGGCGAGAGCGTCATTGAAACTGCATTGGCCATGACACGTATCCTATCCCATCGAGACGTCTTCAGACATGCGACATTTGCACGTCCCCAACGCCTCGTCCGGGACCTATTTGGGGAGCCGACTTACCGAATGTAACCCCCTCACATCCCTGTGATGCGCATGAGTGCCATTCGTGAATGGTTGAGGGGGTCAGTCGGGCATTGCGGCAATGCGCTACACACTCTCCCGAGCCCGGCCACGGGCCAATTGGAGTTCGACGCGCTTGAGTTCGCGCAGGACGCGGTTGTTCTGCAGCTGCACGCCCATGCCGTTTTTCATCAGGATGCCGACATTGAGGGCGATGATGCAGATCACGCCCCAGCGCAGGGCCGCGATCACATCGCTGGTCTGGAACATCATCCAGCCGGCCCAGATGGCGATGCCCGCGCCAATGATATTGGTCAGATACATGACCCACATCACCCAGGCGAGCTTGCCGCGGAACAGGCCCATGGCCTGGCTGAAATATCCCGGCTCCTCGCCCAGTTCGGCGAGCATGTCGCGGTCGTCCTCGTCGAGGGCTTCCAGGATGAGACGGTCGAGGTCTTCGGTCTTGGTGGTCATCGCGATCTCCTTTCACGAATGATCGGTATCCGGCGTGGCCGGATTCAAGGCCGCGGCGAGCTTGCGCCGGGCATGCATGAGGCGGGTCTTGACGGTGCCCGCCGGTGTTTCGGTGATGACGGCGATCTCGGCGACCGAGAGCCCGTCCTGGTGATAGAGCGCCAGCGCGATGCGCTGATCGTCCGGCAGATCGGTCATGGCCAGTCGGATGGCCTGGCCGTCGGCGCCGCGTTCGGCCTCGCCCTCGCCGTCGACCGCGGCCCCGGCCATCTCGGCGCGCAGCCCGTCGGCGGTCCGCCGGCTCGATTGCCGGCCGCGGATCTCGGCCGCGCATTTGCGGGCCACGATCCGATAGGCCCAGGCCGGGAAGGCTGCCGGTTCCCGCAAACGGTTGAGGCCGCGCAGGATGTCGACCCAGGCCTCCTGCAGCACATCGCGCGCCGCCTCGGCCTCACCGGTCAGGCGAGCCGCATGGCGCAGCAGATCGCCCTGCCAGAGACGGCACAGTCGGTCGAGCGCCACCCGGTCACCGGCATGGGCCGAAATGATCAGATATTCCGACAGGACGCGTTTCGGATCGCGCGGCATTTGACCTCCCGGTCAGCCGCAGGAATTGCGGCCTTCAGGATCAAGGTGCGCATGGCGTCGCGAAGGGTTCAATCGCGCGGACGCAAAAACGCACAGGCAAAGTGCCTCGGGGCATGACGGTGCGGCGAGCAGACATCATGGCAATGGCGCGTGCTGCAAGGCGTTTGCCTAGCCCGGTTTCGGAGCGTCCTTGTGGAATTGCAGATAGCCGCGTTCGACCATGCGTCGCATGGCTTCATAGGCTTCCGACAATTCCTCATAGGCGGTGCGCAGCAATTGCAGGCGGCTGACTTCCTCGGGCGAGAGCGGCGAGCGCGAGCGGGCCGCCGACATGGCCGCATCGACCCAGGCCGAGCGCGCCTTGGAGGCGGACAGGGCGAGGTTCTGGAAGTCCTCGATACCGACATGATGAATGGTCTTGGCGATCACCGCCTGGTTGGCCGCGAACACCGTGTAATCGATCTGCTCGAGATGGCCGCGCCGCTTGCGCTGTTCGGCCGGGTCCTCAACCAGGTCAGGCTCGAAATGATCGGAAACCCGGCGATAGCTGGACGTTGAAATCTTGCCCATGACGACACCTCCTCAAAGGGTATCAAGGCGTGATCATCCCATATCAGCTCTTAACGGGCGGTTTCAGTCCGGCGCGGCTCTCCCCGACCTGGAATTCCCGAACCAGGGCGACATCCAGCCGGGTATCGGTCGCCTCGCTGCCCGGCCGGCTCTCGAACTCGTGACGGGCAGGCAGACCTGTCTGTCGCGGCGAGCGCGCTGCCTTGCGGTCTGTTCGCGCTGCGGTCGAGACAGTCCGGACTTCAGTCGAAAGCGTACAGCAGCGACACGTCGAGGCGGATATCGGTCGGGTCGAAGCCGGGGCGGTCCTCGAATTCGTGCTCGATGCGCAGGCCGGTCTGCACCGCCCAGCCGCCGAACAGGCGATTGGTCAGGGTGAAACGCTGGTCGATGCGAGAGCCGCCACCGGCAAAGGCCGTGGTCTCCGATCCGAAGCTGGCCGTCTCGGATATCTGGTAATGAAAGCTTGAACCCGCCTCGGCGACCCAGTCGGTCAGGGTTTCGCCGGTCAGGCCATCCTCACGATAGCGCTGGCCGACACCGGCCCGCAGCACCCAGTTGGCCCTGGAATTTTCCACCGCATGCCAGATACCGCCGCCGGTCAGAAAGGCGGAGCGCCCGTAGATGCCGATCAGGTCGCGCTCATAGGAACCGCCGGCATAATAGCCGATGCCGCTGTCGAGCTCGCGCGTGGTGCGCAATTCCACGAGCCAATTGTCCCGCGTGGTCCGGGTCGCGCTTTCGGAGAGGAAATATTCGAACTGGCTGTCGATACGCCAGCCATCCTCCAGCTCGCGATCAAGTTCGAAGGCAAAGGTGAAATCGGTGAGCTCTGAATTGCCGCGCTCAAGCTGGATGCCCGCACGGACATGGCCGGCCCAGCTGTCATCGGCCAGGGCGCGGATCGAGCCGGCCAGCCAGCTGCCGGAACCGTCCGGCGCTTCGGTCAGGTCGATCGGGGCGCCGCCAAGGCTGCGGTGCGCGTCGTGCGCGGCCGGAGCCGGTGCGGCGGCAGCCGCAGGTGCTGGATCGGTTGCTGGATCGGGTGTTGGCGCGGGCAGCGGCCAGTCGGCCAGCGCACCGGAACGATGCGGCAAATGCTCGTTGACATAGGCATGTACTGCGCCGCGACCGCCATCCACGAGGACGGAGATCATGTCGGCCGTCTCGAAAAAACGGGCATCATCATCCTGGCGGTCCGCAGCCTCGTTGAGCAGGTCCTGATAGGCCTGGGGCAGCTCGGCGAATGCCGGAGCCGACACCGTCGCCGCGACGACGAAAACACTGGTGAGCATGGCGGGGATCGGATTGCGCATGGATAATTTTCTGCCGGCAGCGACCGCAGACCGGCCTGTGAACAATGCCTGCCTAGCCGATCAAGCTTAAAAATTCGTGGGTTGCGGATTGCGCGCGCATACCGGCACGGCATGCTGCCATCCCCGTATCCCGCCATCGCGGCGCAGCGTAGGATAAGACGCGCGCATCCGCCGGATGCGGCCCCCGTGCGAAGGAGCACACCATGGCCAAAGGCCAGAAACGTTCCAACAAGGAAACCAAGAAGCCCAAGGCCGAGAAGAAGGCCCCTGCCCCCGCCATTGCCCCGGGCACCGTGAACGGCGTACTCGACCGCCGCCGCAAATAGGCCTGTCGCGCCGCGCCCGCGAGGGCGCGGTGAGAGGCCGGGCCCGCGTCAGCCCGATGGCCCAAGTCAACCCGACAAAATGCGTCAGTCCGGCAGAAGCGGCCCGTAGCCGATGCCCTGCGGATCATACCAGCACGTCTCTTCCGCGCCGGCATAGCTATTGTCCCAGCGTTCACAGGTCACGCTGTCCGGCCCCGCGCCCGCATTGGGCAGGAAGTAGAGCGTGCCGCTGATCGTCACCGAGCCATCATCGGCCTGGCTCCACGTCCCGAGGGTGCCGAACTGCAGATTGCCGGTCGGCGGCTCCGGTGTCGACGCGCCGACATCGGTGATGGTCACCGGCCCCGAGGTGTCACCGACACCGAAGCTGATGGTGAGGCTGGACGCGGTCTCGCTGCCGTAATGGACCCGATAGGCCTGGCCTGATGGCGAGGGGAAGGCCTCATCCGCCAACGCGGCAGCGGCGGAGGCAAGGGCCGCGCCGGACAAAAGTCCGAGCGCGAGACTGTGGAATATCCGTGTTTTCATGGATGTCGTCCTTGCAGACCATCAGCCCGGGGGCATGAGCGGCGTATGGCGCTATTGCGTCCGCGTCACGGACAGGACATGCGGATTGGTAATCCAGCACAGGCTGGACGGATCGGCACTGGCGCCAACCTCGATCTGGGGCCAGTGATCACAATTCACCCCCGTCTCGCCCTCGGCGAGCAATTGCAGGTCCGGCGGAGGCGGCATGCCATCCCCTTCATTGTAACCGTAATCGCTCGGATCGCCCGAGATGGACACGCCATCGCCATACTGGTCCCAGTCGCCACTCCCGCCGGGCTGGTCAGCCTGGCCAATGCCGCTATCGGTGTAGGTGTCGATCAAGCCGCCCTCCTCGAAGGAGAATTTGATCGCACCGCCATAGGTCGGCGAGACGTTCGCAAAGGTGAGCTCATAGACCTGGCCGGCCGGCCCGATTGTCGCGTCATCGGCAAGGGCCGGCGCGGCAGAGCCGCCAGCCAGACCCAGACCGATCGCCAGGCAAAACGCTGCGTTGAACCCTGTCATCATGAAAATCTCCTGAAACCGTCTGTGTTTCGCCAACAGCTTTGGCGGCGCAAGATTAGGATCCGGTCAGCCTGCCGAGCCTAGTAGCCGTAATGCCCGGCCGGTGCCGTCATCGGCTTGCCGCCGCTGAGCGCATCGCCGGCGTCCAGACCGCCCTTGTCGTCCAGGCCGGCGTCGCCCTGCGTCGGTGCCGGCATGGGAAGCGGCAGGGCCGGCGGCGGGGTCTGCCAGGTCTGGCTGGCCTGTTGCACCGGTCCCGCCTGCGGACCCTGCCGCGCGGGTCGGGGCAATTGCGCGGCCTGGTCGAGCGGGGTCGGCCCGCCGGCCAGGGCCGGCTCGTCCTTGTCACCGCTTCTGGCCGCGACAGGCCCGGATGTGCGGCGCGAGTCCGAGCGCAGATCATTGACGGCGGGCAGATCAAGCTGGCCGGTCAGCTCGGCCAGCAGGCGCGATCCGAGATCGGCGCCGGCGCCCTGGGCGCTGTCCTGGGCCATTGCCGCGGCCGGTATCATCATCACCAGTCCGGCGACCAGTCCGGCCGCCCATACACGCTGTTGAAACGGCTTCATCACAGCCCCCGTTTTCAATCCCGTCAGAAAACCCCGTGTAGATGAAACACTTTAAAAGGCCGGAAGCGTTTTCCGGACAATTTTAGCCATCAGCCGATCCGGGCCGGACCGGCAGCGTGTTCCCGCCGCGGATTTTCCAGGTGCAAAACCGCCGCGACTGGCGTAAATCCCGCGCGCCGCGGGCCGGGGCGGGCGGCCGTCCTCGCGCGGTGGATCGATCACATCCATGTCGGATACGGCGTTTGACTGCGTCGCCTGCGGAGCCTGCTGTTTCAGCCGCCATCCGCGCTATCTCGCCGATGATCCGCGCCTCGCCGCGGGTAGACTGCGCTGGTACAGCCATGACCGCGGCGGTGATGCCGTCTACGACATCAGGGAGTCCGCCTATTGCGCCCAGCCGCCCGAGGGCGCCTGCACCCGGATCTACAATGTCGGCGTCATCACCCGCGAAGACACCGACGCCTACACCCTGGTGTTCGAGCATTGCTGGGATGATGCGGCGCCCGGCCTGGCGCGCTGCCGCCAGGCGATGATCGACGCGGGATTTTAGCGCCACCGCCGTGAGCAAGCCGCCTCACCGCAATCCGCCCGGCCCGCCCAGCAGCGGGCTCAACAGGAAGGCGTCGACCTGCTCCGGGCTCATCGCCTCGGGCGGCAGGCCGACGCCGATGGCTTCCAGCTGGTCGAGCAGGATATTGCCGCGGCGGGCCTCGGGCAGGGATTTCAGGATGGTGGTGGCGGTGCGGACGGCGCCGGCCATGTCGCCGCGATCAAACTGAGCCTTCAGACAGCGATGCATCATGCGCAGGGCCTCGTTTTCATAGACGGCCAGCACGGCGTCATAGTCCGGGTTGAAGTCCCGGGCGCCTGAAAGTGTGGCTGACAGTGTAGCTGGCAGGTTGGCGGGGGTCTGGCTCTGGGCCGGCTGGGAGGAAAGGGCGCGATTGCGGCGGGTCATGGCAGCTCCGTGTGATCAGGGCGGGCCGGCCAGCCCGGCCCCGCACAGGGGCCGGCGCTTCGCGCGGCGAACGCCGAAGGGATGAAAGGGAGGCAAGCGGGATGCCGGCGATGCCGGTAACCGGTATGGGTTTTTGCGTGACATCGTGACATCCCGCTCGCGGAGTTTTCCCGGGCTGTCTCCACCCCGTTTCCAATCCTCACACGTACTCGGGTCGGTCGTTTAGTGCCCTCGGACGTGAAGAGAGGAGGCCCTGCCAGCGCTCACGACCGTCACATCGATCGCCCGGACAGGCTCCGCACGCTCCCGGGCACAGTGACGTGGCCTGCGCCTCCCGTCCCGGGAACCGCTGGTGATTATGGGGGCGTTTGAAAGGGGGCGGACAAGTTGGGGGTTATTTTTGGGATAGACTTGGATTTTCAGGGGCTTGGTGGGAGGCGCCTGGGGGATAAGGGGGCGTTTTGGCGGATCCGGGGCCTCAGGTCTTTCTGCCCCCGCAAGGCGGGGGAAGTGGGCCGACGCAAGGCGTCGGGCCGAAAGGGGCCGAGCGGAGCGAGGGGGATCAGCGACGCGACACCGGGATTCCCCCCTCACCCGGCCTCCGGCCACCCTCTCCCCGCGGGAGAGGGAAAGTGGCGCACTTCGTTCTGCAGCCGGGCAAAGTGAAGGGTGCGAGCCCCCGTCCCCGTCATCCTGAAGCCTCCCTCTTCTCCCCCACCGGGGAGACGGTGCCCGAAGGGCGGATGAGGGGCGCGCGGCAACAGCCGCGCCAGACATAAGCTTTGCTGGCCGCTCCGCGGCCGCCCCTCACCTTGATCCTCTCCCCGGTCGAGCGGCATGGACCTTTGGTCCGTGTCCCGCTTGAAAACCGTCCACTGCAGGGTGCGGGAAACTCCACAAACATCACCGTCATCCCACGGTCGCGGCATCGCCGCGATCCGGAAGATGACAGAGGAGAAAGAAGACGTATCCGATCAAAAAGCGAGGCCCGCCTTCTCCCCACCGGGGAGAAGGTGCCCGAAGGGCGGATGAGGGGCGCGCGGCACCAGCCGCGCCAGACTGACTCCTTGCTGGCCGCTCCGCGGCCGCCCCTCACCTTGAATCCTCTCCCCGGTCGGGGAGAGGCGGTGTGCCTGGCGCAGAGGAAGGCATGAAACCCTTGCCGGCAAGGGGCCGTATTGAAGTCCCTCGGTCAAGGGTGACAACCGCAAAGCGGCGGCTCCGCCGCCCCTGACCGCGGGACTTCAATACGGCGGGCTCGAGGTGTGGGGTTTATGGGGGATGGAGGACTGCAAATAGGTGCGTGTCCCCGCATTTTTGTTTGAAGAGGTCCTTCCCCTTGATGGGGAAGGTGGCCCGAAGGGCCGGAAGGGGTGAGACGCGTCAGCGTTCCGGCACCAACCTCCCCTCACCCACTCCGTCTGGAAAAGAAGCCTCAAAGGTCCTTCCCCTTGATGGGGAAGGTGGGCCGAGGCGCAGCCTCGGGTCGGATCGGGTGAAACGCGCAGCGTTCCGACACCAGCCTCCCCTCACCCACTCCGTCTGGCCGCTACGCGTCCAGCCACCTCGCCCATCAAGGGCGAGGACCTCACGCGCCTGGGCGCAGACCGGGCCATAAACCCCTTGCCAGCGAACGGGCCTCAGGGGATGAGCGGGGTCAAGGGTGAAACCGCGAAACGGCGGCTCCGCCGCCCTTGACCCCGCTCATCCCCTGAGGTGGAGACTCGGCATGGGGTTTGGGTGGGGAAGCTTGGGGCGCAGAAAATTGGTGGGTGTCCCTGTTTTCCCCTGTTCATTCGAACCCTCCCCCACTCAGCCGCAAGTCCTTATTTCTTGTCGGCACCGAAATAGAACGGTTCTGAGCCTCTCGCTCCAACTAATCGGTAAAATGTAAACATGTGTTGCGCATTACCCTTGCGATAAAAAGCAGCCAAAATAATTGTTAAATAAAGAAAAAACCCGCTCACCATGACTAATACATGAGCTCGCCTCAATCCTACGCGAAGCTCGAATTCATTTGGCACAATATACTCAGTAATTGAAGAAATATCGTCGACGCTTTCTTCGCAGGTCCGCAATATTGGGAGCAAATTCGACACGTCGCACAATTCAACATCGCCGTCCGATATAACAACACCGGAATAAATGCCACCATTATTGTACACAAAATCAGTATTGGTATCTAGATATGAAATATACATGATAATCGAGAAAAGTACAAACAGTGCAGGAGCAACCACTATTGCGAACGCTTTTCGAGGGCCCAGTTTTGATTTAAACACAAGATCAACATCTTTCAATCGAATGTTGTAATCTAAATTACTAGTTATAACTTCAGACATTTCTACGTTATTATTGATAGCCGACAAGTTGTGCTGACACACAACCGAAATGCCCAAATATTCTCCAGGCTTCAATATTTTCCATTTAATACTTAGAAGGTTGCCCACCACCTCAATATTTTCGCCCACACCCTTCGGCGCCTCATAAGTGTGCGATACTATTTTGGAGTCATCCGGCAACTTGATAGTCGCAGGATCAATGAAATTTTCCCAAACAATATCCTTGGAACCAGAATTAAAAATTTCAAATGAAATTACATATAGATCATTTTCAACTTCATTATCGCCATGGAATATTTTTAATCTTATTCCCTCTCCGAAATCTTTGCTCCGGATTGGGTACATTCCACGAATATTTGCTGAAAGCTTCGCTCTACGCCCCAATCGCGGCGCAATAAGAGTTGCGGCTAGCGTCAGCGCTGCCACTACGATTCCCCAAAACGCGAGATTTGTTAATATCGCCACAGCCGCTAGATTCCCCACACCAAGAATTCAATGTGTAGCCTTGACTATTCAATCTTTGTTTTCAAGTGCGAGCACAAACCCGTTACGGTCGTTGCCATTCCAACCCACAAAAATTAACCACCTCCGGCAGAATACCGTCACGGATCGACCAAATCTGTTCGCCGTTCTGGCTGATCGAGGGACATGCACCTCTGGTAAGCGCCCCATGAAAATCGGAGTCATCCCCGGGGACACACACTTCTGGCCCATGCTCCACTCTATCTTCAATCAATCGGCTCCCGCGTCTTCCCATCCTCACTCAAATAAATCTCGCTCCCCAACGCCTTGAACTCCTCGGCCTTGGCCTGCATGCCCTCTTCGGCCTCCACCGCATTCGGCGCCCGCGCAGAGCCAAACCGGTCCCGGATCTCCCGGGTAATCTCCATCGAGCAGAATTTCGGTCCGCACATGGAGCAGAAATGGGCGACCTTGTGGGCCTCTTTCGGGAGGGTCTTGTCGTGGAAATCTCTCGCGGTTTCCGGGTCGAGGGCGAGGTTGAACTGGTCTTCCCAGCGGAATTCGAACCGGGCCCGTGACAGGGCGTCGTCGCGGATCTTGGCGGCGGGGTGGCCCTTGGCGAGGTCACCCGCATGGGCGGCGATCTTATAGGTGATCACGCCGGTCTTGACGTCATCGCGGTCGGGCAGGCCGAGATGCTCCTTGGGCGTGACATAGCAGAGCATGGCACAGCCGAACCAGCCGATCATGGCGGCGCCGATGCCGCTGGTGATGTGGTCATAGCCGGGCGCGATATCGGTGGTGAGCGGGCCGAGCGTATAGAAGGGCGCCTCGTGGCAGCACTCCAGCTGCTTGTCCATGTTCTCCTTGATCTTGTGCATGGCGACATGGCCCGGCCCCTCGATCATCACCTGGCAGCCCTTCTCCCAGGCGATCTTGGTGAGCTCGCCCAGGGTTTCCAGCTCGGCAAACTGGGCGCGGTCATTGGCGTCGGCGATGGAGCCGGGGCGCAGGCCGTCGCCCAGGGAGAAGGAGACATCA
>NZ_JADFAJ010000037.1 GCF_015665295.1 Maricaulis sp. | reverse complement strand
CCTGATCCAGCACCACCAGATCGCCTCGCAGTTCAACGACACCGCGCGCAAGGATGATATCTGGGACAATCTCGGGGTCGGCCTGTCGCTGTTTGCGATTGGCCTCGCGAAGAAGGTCCTGATCGCCGAGAGCATCGAACCCTATGCCTCCTCCCTGTTTGCGATGGCCGAGCGCGGCGACACGCCGGGCCTTGTCGCTGCCTGGTTCGGCGCCACCGCCTACGCCCTGCAGATCTTCTTCGACTTCTCGGGCTATTCCGACATGGCGCTGGGCCTCGCCCGCTGTCTGGGCTTCCGCCTGCCGGTCAATTTCAACGGCCCCTACAAATCCGCGTCGGTCGTCGAGTTCTGGCGGCGCTGGCACATCACGCTGAGCCATTTCCTGCGGGACCATCTCTACATTCCGCTCGGCGGCAACCGGCATGGCGAGACAAGGCGCTCGATCAATCTGATGGCAACCATGCTGCTCGGCGGCCTCTGGCACGGCGCCGCCTGGACCTTCGTGATCTGGGGCGGGCTGCACGGCCTCGGTCTGACGGTGAACCATTACTGGAACAAGTGGGGCCCGAAAGGCTGGTTTGACGGTCACCGTCGCATCCTGGCCATTGGCCTGACCTTTGCCTTCACCACCATTGCCTGGGTCTTCTTCCGGGCCGAGAGCTGGTCCGGCGCCGGGCGCATCCTGGCCGGCATGTTCGGCTTTTCCGGGCTGGGCCTGGAAGGCGTACCGACCGAGCTCATTGCCTGGGTGATCTTCGGCCTCGCCCTGGTCTGGACCCTGCCCGACACGCCGGAGCTGTTTGCCGATGTGATCGACGAGCAGACCCTCAAGGACGCCCAGATCAAGCCCAAACCCGGCCTGCGCTGGCGCTTCTCGCGCCTGGCCGCAATCGGTGCCGCCTTCCTGCTCTTCCTGTCCGTGCTGAACGCCTGGAAGACCTCCGAATTCATCTACTACACCTTCTAGGACCTCGCCCCGATGCAACGCTATGCCGCGACATTGCTGATTGCCCTGATTGCCGGCCTGGCCGGCTTTGCGGGCTTCAATGCGCTGGTCGACCCGTTCGGCATCACGGGATCACCGGACATTCCCGGCCTGACCAGTCGCGATACGCGCCTGTATGAGGATGGCGGCCGGGTTCATGTCGGCGACCAGCTGGCGCGCGGCGGGGAAGACGCGATCATTCTGGGCTCCTCGCGCAGTGTTGACGGCTTCCCGCGTGACCCGGAAGACTTGCCCGCCGGCTTCATCAATGCCGGCATGCGCGGCACAAATATCTTTGAACTCTCACAGGCAGCGGCCCTGGCCGCAGGCAGCGACAGCCTGCGCTGCGTGGTGATCGGGCTGGACCTGGACGAATTCGGCACCCACTCCAAGGCCAAGGCGACCTATTGGCTGTCGGCGCTGCGCGACGGCAATGCCGACTTCGCCCGTGCCCGCGTCGCCCTGTCGCCCAGCACATTCGGAGCGTCCGTTCAGCTTCTCGCCGACAACCTGACCGGATCCGAACCGCGCGTGCCCTGGGCCGACAGCTATCCGGCCGGCGCCCAGCGGACACGCTATGAAAACGGCGCGCGCGGCATCTACCGCTTTTATCTCGGCTATCGCTTTGATCCGGAACGCCTCGCCCTGTTCGAACACGTGCTCGACCGGCTGACGGCGGAAGGCGTGCAGGTTACCGGCTTCATCCACCCGCTGCATGCCTGGCGCGAGGAAGCCCTGTTCCGGGCCGGGCGCGGTGATGACTATCTCGCCTTCCGGGCCACGCTCGGCGAAACCTTTGCCCGCTATGCCGACCGGGAACCGGCCAGCGCCTGCCTGCCCGGCGGGGCGGCCCGGATCTGGGATTTCTCCGGATTCCGGGATTTCGCCACGATCGCCGCACCCGGCACGGAAGCGACCGAGGCGCATCCTGCCTTCTACGAGCCATCGCATTACCTGCCGCATATCGGCACCGACATGCTCGCCATCATGGCGGGCGGCGCACCGGTCGACGCACGCGTCTCCGGCGAGCGCCTGGACCCCGGCACAACGGAAACATCCGCCGCCGCCATCGCCGCGCGCCGCACCGCCTGGTTGGCGACGGAAGACGGGCGCGACGTGACCGCGATGCTTGATGCGGTCATCGCCGGCAATCCGTCCGCCGAACTGGAAACACCGCAATTTCTCAACCGGGACGATGAAACCAGCGTCATCGACAAGCTGGCGCGCATTGCACCGCGCGCCGCGCGGCGCTAGACGCTGGACCAAACAAGGATGACGCCATGACCGTGCATTACCACAAGGGTGACCTGCCCGCCGATCTCGACCTCGGCCCGATCGTCGCCGTCGACACCGAAACCCTCGGCCTGTCCCTGACGCGCGACATGTTGTGCGTGGTCCAGCTCTCGGCTGGCGATGGCGATGCCCATGTCGTGCAGATGGTCCGGCCTGACTATGACTGCCCCAATCTCAAGCGCGTCCTCGCCGACCCGGCGGTCGAGAAAATTCTCCATTTCGCCCGCTTCGACGTGGCCATGGCGGAAAAATATCTCGGCGTGACCATGGAACCGATCTTCTGCACCAAGATCGCCTCGAAACTGGCCCGGACCTATACCGACCGCCACGGCCTCAAGGATGTCACACGCGAACTGGTCGGCGCCGACATGAACAAGCAGCAGCAATCCTCGGACTGGGGCGCGGCCGACCTGTCGCCGGCCCAGCTGGAATATGCCGCCTCGGACGTGCTGTACCTGCACAAGCTGCGCGAAAAGCTGATGATGATGCTGGATCGCGAGGGCCGTCTCGAGCTGGCGAAGGCCTGTTTTGATTTCCTGCCAACGCGCGCCCGGCTCGACCTCGCCGGATGGCCGGAAACCGACATTTTTGCCCATTCCTGAACGCGGCTGCCTTGAAAAGGCCAGCAAAGACTGGTCTTTCTGGCTTGAGGGCCGTGCCTTACCGGCCTGATCGGATATGTTTGCCCCGGTGACCAGCCTGACCGCCCCTTCCGGCCTCGAGCCCCTGCAGTCCGCCGCGCATGCGCAGTGGGAGCCGCGCCGTGCGCTGGCGCTTGATGTCGCGCGTCGCCGCACCGCTTTCGTACGCGGCATGCGCCTGTTCTTCACGGCCGGCGCCCTGACCATTGTCGGCCTGCTCGTCGTCCAGCTGGTACTGGGCTCAAGCGGCACTGTCGCGGGCGAGACGGAAGCGGTCAGCACGGATGTGCGCATGACCAATCCGCGTTTTACCGGGCGTGACGAAAACCTGACTCCCTACGCGGTGACGGCGGATGCCGCGATCCGCCGACGCGATGCCGCCGATGGCGTGACCGAGCTGGAACGCCCCCGCCTCGACTATAATTTCCTTGAAGCCGGCGATGAGATATCCCGGGTCCTGGCCGAATCCGGCCGGTACGACCTGCCCAACCGCATTCTGGACCTGTATTCCGATGTCAATTTCCGGACGCGCGCCGGCTACAGCTTCCAGTCCGACCACGCCCGTATCTTCCTGCGCGATGAACGTGTGGTCGGTGAGGAAGCGGTGGAAGGAACAGGCCCGATGGGTACAATCAGGGCTGACAGTTATGAAATCTCCGATGGTGGCAATCACATCATCTTTTCGGGCAATGTCCGGGCCCGCCTGATACAAGACCGCACCGCACCGGAAACGGCGGCGGACTCCGAGGAAGGAAACCAATGATGCGCCTGCTTGCGATCGCCCTGTTCGGCCTGATGAGCGTCACCTTGGCCGGCAATCCGGCCCAGGCCCAGATCGGCAATTCCTCGCTGCCGCTCGATATCGAGGCTGACACATTCGAGGTCTTTGATGCCGAGCGCCACATCGTCTGGCTGGGCAATGTGCACGTCGTCCAGGGCGAATCGAGTCTTCAGGCCGACCGGATGGACGTTTATTACAATGGCGAGGGCGAGGGCAGTGGCTGGGGCGATATCGACCGCATCGTCGCCACCGACAATGTTTTCTATGTCACGCCGGCCCAGCGGGCGCGCGGCGACCGCGGCGTTTATCAGATGGCCGACGAGATCATCACCCTGACCGGTGAGGTCGTGATCACCCAGGGCGACAATGTCATCACCACCAACCGCTTCGTGAACAATCTGGCGACCGGAAACTCCAATTTTGGCGAGGCCGGGACGGGCGAGCGTGTGCGCATGGTGCTGCAGCCGGCCCGCACGACCGACGAAGATGACGCGACGGAAACGCCCGAAGGCTGATTTTCGGCTGCCGGCACAAGGACACACTCTCCATGGCGCTTACCGAACCCACGCCTGCGGCCGAACTCGAACCGGCTGGCGGCCTCGTCGTTGAACAGATCGGCAAGGCCTATCGCAAGCGGCCTGTCGTCAAGGGCGTCTCGGTGTCCCTGCAACGCGGTGAGGTCGCCGGACTGCTCGGCCCCAATGGCGCCGGCAAGACGACCTGTTTCTACATGATCACCGGGCTGGTGGCGGCGGATTACGGTCGCATCCTGCTGGACGGCGAAGATATCACCCGCCTGCCGATGTATCAGCGCGCCCGCCTCGGCATCGGCTATCTGCCGCAGGAGAAATCAATCTTCCACGGCATGACGGTTGAACAGAACATCCTCGCCGTGGCCGAGGTGGTGGAAAAGAACCGCGATGCCCGCCACGCCCTCGTGGACCAGTTGCTGGAAGAGCTGCGCATCTCCCACCTGCGCAAGGCACCGGCTCCGTCCCTGTCGGGCGGTGAGCGTCGTCGCATGGAAATCGCCCGTGCGCTGGCCACTCGCCCGTCCTTCATGCTGCTGGACGAGCCCTTCGCCGGCATCGATCCGCTGGCCATCACCGATATCCGCGACCTGATCCGCTTCCTCAAGGAGCGCGGGATCGGGATCCTGATCACCGACCATAACGTCCGTGAAACCCTTGAAATCACTGACAGAGCCACGATCATTCACGAGGGCGAAGTGCTGTTCGAGGGGTCGCCGGCCGAGATCCGGGCCGACCCGGACGTGCGCCGCGTTTATCTCGGAGAAAGCTTTGGCTGATTAACCTCTGCAGGAAACGTACCAAACAGAGGTTCACATGGCCGGATTGATGCAGAAGCTGGATATGCGCCAGGGACAATCCCTGGTGATGACGCCCCAGCTCCAACAAGCCATCAAGCTGTTGCAGCTCTCGAATATCGAGCTTGCCGAGTTTGTCGAAGGCGAACTGGAACGCAATCCCCTGCTGGAACGCGATGATCGCGATTCGTCGACCGAATCGCTGCGCGAGGAAGGCCAGGGCGAGCCGCGCGAGCTGGAACTCGCCGCGCCATCCGCCGATGCCAATGATTCGATGGATGCCGACGCCGACCTGATGCACGGCGATGATTCGAAGTCGGACCTGTCCGGGGTCGAAGGCGTCGAGAGCGGCGCCGCCATGGGCGCCAGCTCGAGCTCCAACTATACCGCTGGCAGCGGTCGCGGTCCGGCGAGCGAGGATTATGACGCCATCGCCAATTCCTCGCGCGACATCTCGCTCTCCGAACACCTGCACCGGCAGTTGTCCATGGCAAGCGGTGACCCCGTCGACCGGCTGATCGGCGCCCACCTGATCGAGCTCGCCGACGATGATGGCTATATGCGCTCCGACCTCGACGAGATCGCCACCCAGCTGGGTGTCGAGCGGGCCCGCGTCGAAGCGGTGCTCGACCTAACCCAGACCTTCGATCCCGCCGGCGTCATGGCGCGGGACCTGCCTGAATGCCTGGCGCTCCAGCTCAAGGACAAGAACCGGCTCGACCCGGCGATGGCTATCCTGCTCGACCATCTCGAGCGCCTCGCCAAGCACGACTATGTGGCGCTGAAATCGCTGTGTGGTGTCGACAATGAGGATCTCGACGAGATGATCGCGGAAATCCGGGCGCTGACCCCCAAGCCGGGTCATGCCTTCGGCGTGGATTCGACCCGCGCCGTCGAACCCGACGTTTTCATCCGCCAGTCGCCCGATGGCAGCTGGCAGGTCGAACTGAACTCCGAAACCCTGCCGCGCGTCCTGGTGAACAACAGTTATTTCAACGAGATAACGGCGGTTGCGAAGTCCGAGACCGACAAGACCTTCATCACCGAATGCTCCCAGAACGCGTCCTGGCTTGTGAAAAGCCTGGACCAGCGAGCCCGGACCATACTCAAGGTCGCCAGCGAAATCGTGCGCCAGCAGGACATGTTCCTGGCCCATGGCGTGGCCTATCTGCGCCCGCTCAACCTGAAAACCGTCGCCGATGCGATCGGCATGCACGAGTCGACCGTGAGCCGGGTGACCTCGAACAAGTATGTTGCAACGCCGCGCGGCATGTTCGAGCTGAAATATTTCTTCACCTCATCAATTCCGTCGGCCGGAGGCGGGGAAGCCCACTCTGCCGAGGCTGTCCGCCATCGGATCAAGTCCATGATCGGTCAGGAATCCGCTGACCATGTCCTGTCGGATGACAGTCTGGTCGAACAATTGCGGGATGAAGGGATTGAAATAGCCCGCCGGACTGTGGCCAAATACCGGGAGGCGCTCAACATCCCGTCCTCGGTCCAGCGTCGTCGCATGCTGAAACGCGCTGGCTAGGGATCGCTTGTACGAGCGTCCCGGTGGAAACCCTCCACCGAGATCGCGGCCCGTTGGTATCCGGAGAACAGTCATTGACTCCCCCCGCGGCCCGCGACTAGGTTCCGCCCGCTTTCCGAGGAGAGGCGGAACTGCACGTCAACGCCTCACGTGCCGGTGAATGGCCGGCGGGAAGGAGCGCATGCATATACAGGTGGTCAGCAAGGGCATCGACGTCAGTGGCGCGCTGCGAGAAAAGATTCTCGGCCGCGTCGAAGACGGAGTTGCCAAATACTTCAACCGTCCCGGTGAAGCTTATGTATCGATCTCGCGCGAGGGCATCGGCTTTCGCGTGGACTGTTCGGTGCATCTGCCCTCGGGTGTGATGCTGCAGGCTCACGGCCAAGCCGATGATGCCTACAAGGCAGCGGAAGAAACCATGGAGCGCCTGGAGAAGCGCCTCCGCCGCTACAAGCGGAAACTGAAGAACCACCACAACGACAACAAGGCCGAACTTCCGGCCGAAAGTCTTCCGATCTTCGTTCTCAAGGGCATGCGCGACAACCATGTCGACGATGAGGACGATCTTGATGAGGACGACATGAGTGGTGCACCGCTCAATGGTGCGCCTGAGCCGATCGTCATCGCGGAACAGGCCGGAGAAGTCCGGACGCTGACCGTGGGCATGGCCTCGCTGGAACTGGATGCGGCAGACTCGCCCTTCCTCATGTTCCGCAACGCGGCCAATGGCGGTCTCAACATCGTCTACCGGCGACCGGACGGCCATATCGGATGGCTGAACCCGGCGCGGGAAGATCGCTCAGAGCCAGCCTAGGAGCGAGTAGTCGTACAATGGCGTTAGCAGATTTGATCCCGAATGCGGGAGTCAGCATCGATTTGGGTGCGTCCAGCCGGAAACAGGCCCTCCAGGCCATGTCCGAACTGGCCGCCGGCCTGACGGGACAAGCCGCCCGGACGATCTTCGATGCCGTCCTCCAGCGCGAACGCCTCGGCTCGACCGGAGTCGGACAGGGCGTCGCCATTCCCCATGCCCGCCTGAGCGGTGTGGACGAAGTGGTTGGCGTGTTTGCCCGGCTCCGCACGCCGGTCGACTTCGAGTCGATTGACGGGCGTCCGGCGGATCTCATCTTCATGCTGCTGGCGCCTGAAAACGCCGGTGCGGAACACCTCAAGGCACTGGCCCGCGTATCCCGCCTGCTGCGCCGCGAGGATGTCCGCCAACGCCTGCGTGCGGCACCGAATTCCGACGCGGTTCACGCGGTCCTGTCCGGCGAACCGGCCAGCGACGCCGCCTGAACGCGCCGCTCATCGCGGGTTCAGCAAGATCGTGATGTCCTGACGGGATGAACTGTCAGGAGACCGGACATGCTGCGTGCCTGCCTGTTGGCCGGACTGCTGGCGCTGGGAAGCGCCCAGGCCCTCGCCCAGACCCCACCCCCCAGCCTGCGGGAGCGTGCCGAGAGCGGCGACCCGGAGGCAGCCTTTAGCTATGGCTATGAGCTGAGCTTCCCCGAAACCGGCGAACCCGACACGGTGACCGGCCGATACTGGCTGGTGCAGGCCGCCAATGCCGGGCTGGCGTCCGCCAATTACATGCTCGGCGTGATTTATCGCGACGGACTCGGTGTCGATCCCGATATCGACCGCGCCCGGGCCTTCTTCGAGCTGGCCTGGCAGGAGCGAGACCCGTCATCAGGGCACGATCTCGCCGAACTCATGCTCTATGACTATGAGGACGAACAGGAAGCCGCCCTGGCGATCCTGGAAAGCCTTCTCGCCGATGTCGAGCTTGGCCCGCTCGCCAGCCTGACCCTGGCGGAAGCGCTGATGTTCGACGGCGATGGCGATGCCGACGCTGCCCGCGCCGTGACCCTGGCCCGCGATGCGCTGGACCGGCAATCCGATCTTGCCCGCGCGCACTACATCCTCGGTATCGGCGCCGCCGAAGGCCTGGCCGGACCGGTTGACCACCAGGCCGCGCGCCGCGCCTGGCAGATCGGGGCCGAGTCCGGCGACGCGCTGGCGATGACGGCACTGGCCGACAGCTGGCTCGACCCGGACTGGGGCGAAGCCGATCCCGTCGAAGCGATGGTGCTCTACGAACTGGCGGCCGAGCTGGGTGATGATTATGCCGCCGGGCGGGCCGAGGAAATGGCTGACGACGTCGACGGGATATCCGAGGATGCCGCGGAAATCCGCCGCGCGGACTGGTGGGCGCGCCTTGGCTGGGACCATGCCGTCGACTGACCGCGTTGACGCCGCCACACGCTATGGTGATAGTCCGAACCCCCGCATCCCGGAGACATCATGGTCCGCCCGACATTTTTCGCTGCCAGCCTCGGCCTGGCGATCCTGCTTGCGCTTGCCCCCACAACCGGTGAAGCGGCGGCGCATCGCGGCCAGATCGAAGCAAATGACAGCGACCCGTTCAGCATGCTGTTGAGCCGCTATGTCGACCTGGGCTCAGCCGACGAAGTCTCGCCGGAAGACGCGGCCCGCCTGCGCGGCGATCTCAGCGCCCTTGCCGATACAGGCGACGCTCAAGCCCTGAATCTGCTGGCCATCCTGACCGAGCAGGGTTTCGGTCGCCCGCCCAACCCGGACGCCGGACTGGGCTTGTTTTATCTGGCCGCGGAAAATGGTTCTGCCGATGCTGCGCTCAATCTTTCGGTCCGGGAGATCCAGTCGCCCGACCCGGTCGTCCGGCAGGCGGGTCTCGACCGCCTCGACGCCCTGGCGCGCCGCAGCGACCTGCCGGAGACGCTCGCTGGCCTGATCACCGGCTACCAGGGCTGGACCCTGGCGCTGGGACTTCGGGAAGCGGACAATCCGGATCGGACCGCGCTCGACCTGATCGAAACCGGGCTGGCGGCAAACCCGGACGATTCCATCCTGCACTGGGCGATGGCGCTGCTGATCGAAACCGACGGACCGGCCATCGCGGATCGTGCCCGCCTGCTTCATCACTACCGCCAGGCCGGCCGCAACGGGCACGGCCAGGCCGCGTGGCGAGCCGGCATGATGCATCTCAACGGGGACGGCACCGAGACCGATGCCGCCGAGGCCTTTCGCTGGATAAATCTGGCCGCCGGAGCCGGCCTTGATGACGGCCTGATCTCGCTCGCGGTGATGTATGCGGTCGGACAGGGGACCGATCCGGATCCGGTCCGGGCGCGAGCCCTGTATGGCGAAGCGGCGAGCCGGGGGAACGCCCACGCCCTGCGCGGCCTCGGCTTCATGCTGATTTTCGGCGAGGGCGGCGAGGCTGATCCCGTCCGCGGCGTGGCGCTGGCCCGGTTGGCCGCCGATGCCGGCGACAGGATGGCGGCGGACCTTCTGACGCAGCTTGCGCCGCAAATTCCGGACGAAGCGGACTGGATCATGGCAGTCAATAACGCCCGGGCCGAGTTCCTGCGCGAAACCGGCCTGTCACCCGACAGACTGTACGGCGCCCAGACCCTGCCTGCTGCGAGCCCGGCCGTCGTGAGCGGGGGCGACTAGCCGACCTGCCGGATATCGCCGGCCCGCCCCGCCGACACGACATGAAAAAACCCCGCCGGCAACCGGCGGGGTTTGATCTTGGTGGAGCTAAGCGGAATCGAACCGCTGACCTCTTGAATGCCATTCAAGCGCTCTCCCAACTGAGCTATAGCCCCGAAACTCGGGTCACCGGGGGCGATTGGGAACATGCCCTCGGCGAGAGGCGCGGAACCTAGTCCCGGTTTTCGCCGGGATCAAGCCTCTTTTGCGCGGCAAATGCAGCGCACCGGGAAAGGCCTAGAGGTCCTCATCCTTCTCGATGTTGAAGTCGCCGAAATCGTCATCATCCTCGTCATCGAGGAGGACGCCGGTATCGTCGTCATCATCATCGTCATCCTCGTCATCATCACCATCAACGCCGTCCTCACCGAACCCGTCGGGCAGGTCGTCACTGAGGCCGGACGCATCGTCGTCATCGTCGTCGTCGTCGGCGAGGGTATCAGCATCGGCATCGACTTCCGGCGTATCGTCCGCCTCGTCGCCATAGCCGTCATCCTCGTCGCTCTCGAGGGGCTTTTTCGGCGCCTCTTCCTCCTCGACGGCTTCGAGCTTGGCCTTCAGGCGCGGGTCTTCGCGCTCCGGATCAAACTCCTTGCCACACTTCGGACAGCGGGCGGGCCGACGTCCGAGGTCGTAAAATTTGGCGCTGCAGCTGGGGCAGACGCGCTTGCTTCCCAATTCAGGCTTGGCCATGGCTTCCCTACATAACCAGTTTTCAATTTCGGCGAGCCCCGTTGCCACGATCACCGCGCTCTGTCAAAACCTCATCGCCGTCATGTCACCTCAAACCTTGCCAATCCGTTGATGAACACTATTTTCCCGCGCCCGTCCGGCGCCATGCGAGCCATGCCCGCAACTGCCCTGTCCGGAACCATCAAGGCCCCGGGAGACAAGTCGATTTCCCATCGCGCCTTCATTTTGGGGGGGCTTGCAAAGGGCGTCACCGAGATCACGGGACTGCTGGAAAGTGATGATGTCATCAATTCCGGCCGGGCTGCTGCCGCGCTCGGCGCAAAGGTTGAACATCTCGGCCACGGGCACTGGAAGGTGACCGGCACCGGCGGCCGATTCCGCTCGCCATCCGAACCGCTTGATTTCGGCAATGCCGGGACCGGCGTCCGCCTGATGATGGGCGCTGTGGCCGGCAGCGGGGCAAGCGCCGCCTTTGTCGGCGATGAAAGCCTGTCATCGCGTCCGATGCGGCGGGTTACCGATCCGCTGGGCGAGATGGGGGCACGCTTCACCACGACGGACGGACGCCTGCCCGCCAGGCTGGATGGCGGCCCGCTCAGCGCCATTCGCTATACCCCGCCAATCGCCTCGGCCCAGGTCAAATCGGCCGTCCTCCTCGCGGCACTGGGCGCCACGGGCACCACCGTGGTGCACGAGCCGCGGATCACCCGCGACCATACCGAGACCATGCTCGCAGCCTTCGGCGTTTCCCTCGACATCCAGCGTGACGGCCCGGCGACCACGGTCTCATTGTCCGGCCCGCAGACCCTGACGGCCTGCCCGGTGGATGTTCCCGGTGACCCGTCCTCGTCGGCCTTCGCGATCATTGCCGCCCTGATCGTGCCCGGCTCGGACATCACCCTGGAGGGCGTGATGGACAACCCCGCCCGCACCGGACTGATCGACACGCTGAAGGAAATGGGTGCCGACATCACGCTGACGCCCGGGCCGGACATGGCCGGGGAGAAGACCATGATGATCCGCGTGCGCCACAGCCGCCTGACCGGCATCACGGTGCCCGCCGAGCGCGCGCCCTCGATGATCGACGAATACCCGGTTCTCTGCGTCGCCGCTGCCTATGCGGACGGTGTGACCTACATGCCCGGCCTCGAGGAGCTTCGCGCCAAGGAGAGCGATCGGCTGGCCGGCAGCGCCGCCCTGCTGCGTGCCAATGGCGTGGCGGTCGAAGAGGGCGAGGACAGCCTCGCGGTGACCGGCATGGGCATGGGCGGCGTACCGGGAGGCGGCATGACCGCGACCCATCATGACCACCGGCTGGCGATGAGTGGTCTGGTAATCGGTCTCGCCGCGCAGTCACCATCCGCTGTCGATGATGTCGCCATGATCGCCACCAGCTATCCGGACTTTTTCGAGCATATCGGCACCCTCGGTGGCACGCTGGAGCCGGCCGCATGATCATTGCCGTCGATGGCCCCCTGGCATCCGGAAAGGGCACGATTGCCCGCGCCCTGGCGGCCCGGTTCGATCTGCCCTACCTCGACACGGGATCGCTCTACCGTGCGACCGGTATTGCGGTACTGGATGCCGGTATTGATCCGGCCGACGAGCAGGCCTGCGCGCAGGCGGCCCGGACTCTCGAGATCGCCGATATCGACGAAACCCGGATTCGCACCGCCGAGGCCGGCGCCATGGCCTCACGCGTGGCGGTGCTGACAGCCGTGCGTGAGGCGCTGTTCGACCTTCAAAGGGCCTTTGCCACCCAGCCGGGCGGCGCGGTTCTGGACGGGCGCGATATCGGCACCGTGATCTGTCCCGATGCCGATGTGAAACTCTATGTGACCGCCGACACGGAGACCCGCGCCCGGCGCCGCTGGTGCGAACTGACGGCCCGCGGCGAGACGATCAGCCTTGACGAAATGCTGGCCCAGACGCGCGAACGTGACCGGCGCGATGCCGAGCGGTCGGACGCGCCGATGCGTCCCGCGGACGACGCGACCTTGCTAGACACGTCATCCTTGAGTATAGACGCGGCCGTTGCCGAAGCTGTCGCAATTGTGGAAAAGCGCCAAAAAGCGTGATCCCCCCGACATCAAGGCGGCAGATAGCCGGGCGTTCTGACGACGGATTGCCGTGACCCGCAAGGGCACGGACCCGTGTCGGCCGCCCACAATGTTCAAATTCCAACCGGCCGAACCCGGCCAAGCGACGCGATACACACAATTACATCCAGTCGCGTCGCATCGGAGCAACCCTTTAACATGTCTACAGAATCTCTTACCCCGACGATCGATGATTTCGCCGCCATGCTGGAAGCCAGCCTGGCCGGACGCGATCTGGCTGAAGGCCAGGTCATCAAGGGCACCGTGACCGCCGTCGAAAATGGCGATGTGGTTGTCGATGTCGGCCTCAAGACCGAAGGCCGTATCCCGCTGCGCGAATTCACCGGCCCGGGCTCTGAAACCCCCAAAGTGGGTGACCATGTCGAGGTTTACCTCGAGCGCATCGAAAACGCCCTCGGCGACGCCATTCTCTCGCGCGACAAGGCTCGCCGCGAAGAGAGCTGGGATCGCCTCGAGAAGTCCTTCGACAAGAAGGACCCGGTCAACGGTGCCATCGTCGGTCGCGTCAAGGGTGGCTTCACTGTGGATCTGGGTGGCGCTTCCGCCTTCCTGCCGGGCTCCCAGGTTGATATCCGTCCGGTCCGCGATGTCGGCCCGCTGATGAACCAGGAACAGCCGTTCGCGATCCTGAAAATGGACCGTCCGCGCGGCAATATCGTGGTTTCGCGCCGCGCCGTTCTGGAAGAAAGCCGCGCCGAGCAGCGCGCCGAGCTCGTCGGCCAGCTGGCCGAGGGCGAAGCCCGCGACGGCGTCGTCAAGAACATCACCGATTACGGTGCGTTCGTTGACCTCGGCGGGATTGATGGTCTGCTGCACGTCACCGACATGTCGTGGAGCCGCGTCGGCCACCCGTCTGAAGTGGTGGAAGTCGGCCAGACGGTCAAAGTCCAGATCATCAAGATCAACAAGGAAACCCAGCGCATCTCGCTCGGCATGAAGCAACTCATGTCCGACCCGTGGGAAGGCGTTGCCGCGAAATACCCGGTGGGTGCGACCTTTGAAGGCCGCGTCACCAATATCGCGGAATACGGTGCCTTTGTGGAACTGGAAGAGGGTGTTGAAGGCCTCGTCCACGTTTCCGAAATGTCCTGGACCAAGAAAAACGTCCACCCGGGCAAGATCCTGTCGACCTCCCAGGAAGTCCAGGTCATGGTTCTTGATGTCGACGCCGACAAGCGCCGCATCTCGCTGGGCGTCAAGCAGACCCAGCGCAATCCGTGGGAAGTCTTCGCCGAAAACTATCCGTCCGGGACCGCCATTCAGGGCGAGATCAAGAACATCACCGAATTCGGTCTGTTCGTCGGCCTCGACGGCGACATCGACGGCATGGTGCACCTCTCCGACATCTCCTGGGATCAGTCGGGCGAAGCGGCCATCGAAGGCTTCAAGAAGGGCGACATGGTTGACGCCAAGGTTCTCGACGTCGACGTCGAGAAGGAACGCGTCTCCCTGGGCATCAAGCAACTCGCCGGCGATCCGATGGATAGTTCCGGCGTTGGCCGCGGTGATACCGTCACCTGTACCGTCACGGAAGTGACGTCGGGCGGCATCGAGGTGTCCTTCGGCGATGACAGCCCGGTCAAGGCCTTCATCCGCAAGTCCGACCTGTCCCGTGATCGCGGCGAACAGCGTCCGGAACGCTTCGCGGTTGGCGACAAGGTCGATGCCCGCATCACCAATATCGACAAGGGCACGCGTCGTATCTCGCTCTCCATCAAGGCGCTCGAGATCTCCGAAGAGCGTGAAGCTGTCGAGCAGTATGGTTCCTCGGATGCGGGCGCTTCGCTCGGCGACATCCTTGGCGCTGCCCTGCGCGAGAAAGACGACAAGGCCGAATAGGCCTCTGTCACGACCCCAGCGGTCATGAAGAACGGCCGGAGCCCGCGCTCCGGCCGTTTTTTATTGAGCAAAATTGTCTGTGTGGATTGACGGAGCGAGCCCCAGACGTAAGGATTAGGCATTCACTCGCGGAGGGTTAGCATGATCAAGTCCGAATTGATCGACAAACTGGCCGAGGCCAATCCCCATCTTTACCACCGCGATGTGGAGCGCGTCGTGAACACCATACTCGACGGTGTCACCGATGCCCTTGCGGATGGTGACCGGGTCGAGCTCCGCGGCTTTGGTGCCTTTTCCGTTCGTCATCGCCCCTCCCGTGTCGGTCGCAATCCGCGTACCGGCGAGAGCGTCGCCGTGAAGGAAAAGCACGTTCCCTTCTTCAAGACGGGCAAGGAATTGCGCGAGCGCGTCGATGCTTCGCGCGAGACCAATCCGGACATCGCCTGAGGCTGCCCTCGGCAGGCCGACCCGATCTCCAGAAGGACAAGGCGGTCACGCGCATTCTGTTGCCGCATTTCACCTCCGCTTAACGCGTGGTCGCGATGATGTCGGCGATGATCGCGTCTTCTGTGTCTTCTGTTGTCTCGACCCCGGCAATTGCCCGGGTCGCCAGAACGATTCCGACTGAGCAAACCAACCGGCTTGCCAGCTGCGGTTCGTGCGGCAGTGCGGCCTGTGGCGGCTGCAGCGGGGCATCGAAGGCAAGGGGGGCCGAACAGCTCTCGGACGAGGAACGCAAGCAGGTGGAAGCGCTGAAGGCCCGCGATCGCGAGGTCCGCGCCCATGAGCGCGCCCACCAGGCTGCCGGCGGTCAGCATGCGGGGGCTGCAAGCTACACCTTCCAGAAAGGTCCGGACGGGCGCTCCTATGCCGTCGGTGGTGAAGTCCCGATCGATGCCAGCGAGATAAAGGGCGACCCGCAGGCCACGATCGAGAAGATGCAGCAGGTCAAGGCTGCGGCGCTGGCGCCGGCCGAACCCTCCGGCCAGGACCGCAAGGTGGCCGCCCTGGCGGACTCCAAGATTGCCCAGGCCCGGGCCGAGCTCAACCGGCGCAGAGGCGAAGATGGCGGTGAGGGCGAGACCGCAGCGCCCGGGGAGAGGCTGCAACCCTCGCTGAACCAGCAGATCGCGGAAATGCGACAGGCCGGCGCCCCGTCGGCAACGTCATCGGCATCAACATCACCGACCGACCTCACCGCCTATGCGGCCCATGCCTATCGGCATCAGGCATCGGCCGTATTCTCATCACCGGCCTGACGCTCAGACCTTGCGGTTCCAGTCCGCATGCCCATCCAGCCAGGCAAAGCGTCGCACCATCCAGCCCAGCCAGTCCTGACGCCCCGAATGGCGCGGCATCACGGCCTCCACCACGCGCGGCGGGGTCGTCTCAATCATCAATTCCACCAATGTCATATCAGCCTCCACATCAAGCCATGAGCTGGTATAGTTTGCGGATATGCCCCCTGACCAACCGGTTGTCAGGGGCCTGCCATAAGGTGAATTTATGGATAGGCAGCCCCAGCTCCCACCGATCAACGCCATCCGCGTCTTCGAGACAGCGGCCCGGCTCGGCAATTTCACCCGCACCGGTGAGACCCTCGGCATGACCCAGGCGGCCGTGAGCTATCAGATCAGGCTGCTGGAAGACCGGCTGGGCTTTGCCCTGTTCGAGCGCAAGCCGCGCCATGTTGAACTGACCGCGCGCGGGGCCCGTCTGGCGCGTGGCACGTCGGACGCCTTCCGGCTTCTGGAACGCACTTTCCGCGATGTCCGCGAGGATCGCGACAGCGTGCTATCGGTCACCGCCCTGCCCACTTTCTGCTCGAACTGGCTGGTGCCGCGCATCGGTGCCTTCCAGCTGGATAACCCGGACCTCGCCGTGCGCATCGACAGCCGCGCGGAGCTGGTCGACATCAAGGCCGGCGAGGCCGATATCGGCATCCGTGTCGGCAAGGGCCAATGGCCCGGCCTGGAGGCCCGGCGCCTGTTCGGTGACACCACCGCCCCGCTGGTCTCTCGCGCTGCGGCCGAACGCTTCGGCCCCTTCCACCGGCCGGAGGACCTTCTGAAGCTGCGCCTGTTCGGCCCGATGCGGTGGTGGCGCGACTGGTTCGTCCTGGCCGGCGGCGACCCGGCGCTGTTGCCCGACCGCCCCGCGCTGGAACTGGAAACCCAGACCATGGAGGTCTCGGCCGCCATCGCCTCGGGCGATGCGGCGACCATGGTCACGCCGATCTATTTCGCCGAACAACTCGCCGCCGGCGCCCTTGTCGAACCCTTCATGACCGAACTTGATCTCGGCGACGCCCACTACATGGTCTTCGACCCGACCCGCGCCAGAGAACCCAAGATCAGGGCCTTCATCGCCTGGATGCTGTTCCAGCCCATGGCGTTCTGCCTCAATCGTCAGGAACCGGCTTTCCCTGAGGCCGGGAAGGCGGTAACCGGGTCGGCATGACCGACATCAAGTTCTGTGGATTGAAGACCGGACGGGATATCGCGGCGGCCGAAAAGGCCGGGGCGCGCTGGACGGGGTATGTGATTTTCCCGAAGAGCCCGCGCCATGTCTCGCCGGTGCTGGCCGGTGAGCTGTGCCATCTGGCGAAGTCCAGCGAGACGGTCGCTGTGACGGTCAATCCGGATGATGATCTGCTGGCGATGATCCGCGATGCCATGAGGCCGGACTGGATCCAGCTGCACGGCTCGGAGAGCCCGCAGCGCGTGGTTCAGGCGCGCGCTTATGCAAAGCGCGGTATTATCAAGGCCTTGCCGGTTGCCGAAGCGAGCGATCTGGACGCGGCCAGGCCCTATGACCGCGTTGCCGACATGCTGCTGTTTGATGCCAAACCGCCGGCGGGTGCCGATCGTCCCGGCGGTCTGGGGCATGGCTATGATTATGGATTGCTGAAATCCCTGCAGATTTCCGTGCCCTGGCTCTTGTCCGGCGGGCTTGATGACACCAATGTCTGCGCCGCTGTCGCGGCTGCCGGAGCTGTGGCAGTGGATGTCTCATCCGGTATCGAAAGCGCGCCGGGCATCAAGGACGCGGCGCGCATTGCCGGCTTTGCCGCCAGCCTGGCGGATTGCTGAGCCCCATCCCAGCGCACAAGGAGCGTGCCATGAGCGAAACCGTCTCTGCCGACACACGACCGAATGCGCTCTCGGCCTGGCCCGATATGGACGGCCGGTTTGGCGATTACGGCGGTCGTTTCGTTGCCGAAACGCTGATGCCGAACATTCTCGAGCTGGAAAAAGCCTATGAGGCGGCCAAGGTCGATCCGGCTTTCAAGGCCGAGATGGATCTCTTCCTGAAAGACTATGTCGGCAAGCCCAGCCCGATCTATTTTGCCGAGCGTCTGACCGAGGCCTTCGGCGGCGCGAAGATCTGGTTCAAACGCGACGAGCTCAACCATACCGGCAGCCACAAGATCAATAATTGCCTCGGCCAGGTCCTGCTGGCCCGCCGCATGGGCAAGACCCGCATCATCGCCGAGACCGGCGCCGGCCAGCATGGCGTGGCGACGGCGACCGTGGCGGCGCGCTTCGGCATTCCCTGTACCGTCTTCATGGGCGCCACCGATGTCGAGCGCCAGGCCCCCAATGTCTTCCGCATGAAGCTGCTGGGCGCCGAGGTGGTGCCGGTGACCTCCGGCACGGGCACGCTCAAGGACGCCATGAATGAAGCGCTGCGCGACTGGGTCACCAATGTCTCGGACACTTTCTATGTCATCGGCACGGTCGCCGGTCCGCACCCCTATCCGGCCATGGTCCGCGACTTCCAGTCGATCATCGGACGCGAGGCCCGGGCCCAGATGATGGATCGGCTCGGGCGGCTTCCCGATGCTTGTGTGGCCTGTATCGGCGGCGGTTCGAACGCAATGGGCCTCTTCCATCCCTTCATCGAGGATGAGGAGGTTCGCCTGATCGGGGTCGAGGCCGCCGGCCATGGCGTCGAGACCGGCAAGCATGCCGCCTCGCTGAAAGGCGGCCGCCCGGGCATTTTGCACGGCAACAAGACCTATCTCCTGCAGGATGAGGACGGCCAGATCATCGACGCCCATTCCATCTCGGCCGGGCTTGACTATCCCGGCATCGGCCCGGAGCACGCCTTCCTGCACGACATGAAGCGCGCCGAATACGTCTCCGCGACCGATGAGGAGGCCATGGAGATGTTCCAGCTCTGCACCAAGCTGGAAGGCATCATCCCGGCCCTGGAACCCGCCCACGCCCTGGCCCGCGTCCGCGATCTGGCCAAGGAGCTCGGCCCGGACGGGGTGATCCTGATGAATATGTGCGGCCGCGGCGACAAGGACGTCCCGCAAGTCGCGCGCATGCTGGGGGTGGAGTTGTAGCGTCTTAAAATTGTGTTTCTGATTTGTACCCGCATAATGCGAGCGGGTGCAGATTGCGGAAAACTACGATTGTAGCTACACTTCATGGAATTCGAATGGGATCCGGCCAAGGATGAGGCCAACCGGCGCAAGCACGGGCTGAGCTTTGAGGAAGCGGCCCATGTCTTCGAGCAACTGGTCCTCACGCGGCCCGCTCGCGAAGGTCAGGGCGGTGAAACGCGATTCCTGTCGATTGGACGCCTGGGTGAACGTGCCATCGCGGTCATCCATACCGAGCGCAACGGGATCGTGCGGATCATCTCTGCTCGCCCCGCCAAGAGGAAAGAAAAGCGCCTCCATCATGGCCATGATACGAAAAAAACTGAGTGAGCTTGAGCCGATCTCCGAGGAACGGCTCCGCGAACTGGCTGCCATTCCCGACGACGAGATCGACTTCTCCGACATCCCGGAACTCGACGAAGCCTGGTTCGCCGAAGCTGTGGTCTGGACGCCCCCCACCAAGAAACAGATCACCTTGCGCCTTGACGACGACATCATTGCCTTCTTCAAGGAGAGCGGAAAAGGCTATCAGACGCGGATGAATGCCGTGCTGCGGGCCTTTGTGGATGCGAAGAAGAAGCGGGCGTGAGTGCTATCGTGAAGACACTATCAGCCAAGACACTCGGGCCCAAAGTCGACCGCGACGAAAAGGGCATGCCGAACAAGACGCGGCGGCTGGGCGCGGAACAGTGATGATTCAACGGATTCTGACCTGCTTGGCACTCACAGCAGCCTTGCCCGCCTGCGCTTCCAATGGCTTTTACGACCTCGCGCCGTCTCGCGACAACGCGGATGAAGCCATTGCGATGGCGCAGGACCACCAGGGGAGTTTGGCACTCTCTCTTGGAACGGGCGAACGAATGATGATGAACCAGCCGTATCGCGACGCCGATACCATCTGCGGCACGGTCTATGATCGGTCCTCGAACACCGGAGATACCCGCCCGCGAAACGAGTGTGTGGACTTGGCTGAGGTTCAACAAATTCGTGTTTTTGGCTCGCGGGTCAGCCTAGAAGGCGCCGCCAACAATGTCGGCGCTTTGGCGCTTTTCCCGCTTTATGGACTGATATTGCTGGGCTGTGTGACCGGCGACTGCGACCCCGAGAATTGAGACAAGAATGACCAACCGCCTCACCACCCGTTTCGCGGAGCTGTCCGCCTATAATCGTGCCGGTTTTATCGCCTACATGATGGCCGGCGATGGCGACAGCCAGGGCCTGCTCAATGCCTTGCCGGCGGCCGGTGCCGATGTGATCGAGCTGGGCATGCCCTTTACCGATCCGATGGCCGATGGCCCGTCCATCCAGGCCTCGGCCCTGCGGGCGCTGGAGGCGGGGATGACGCTGAAGGGCACGCTGGCCCAGGCCGCCGAGTTCCGCAAGCGCGACACGGAAACACCGCTGGTCCTGATGGGCTATGCCAATCCGGTCTTCTCCATGGGCTGGGAAGCCTTTGCCAAGGCCGCGGCCAAGGCCGGTGTCGACGGGCTGATCTGTGTCGACGTGCCGCCGGAAGAAGACAATGAGCTTCGCACCGCGCTCACCAAACAAGGCATCGCCCTGATCCGCCTGGCCACACCGACCACGGATGATGACCGTCTGGCGACCGTGGTCGCCAATACGGCGGGCTTCGTTTATTACGTCTCCACGACAGGGGTGACCGGGGCCGGAACCGGCGTGGTCACCGAGGTGGGTGCCGCTGTCGACCGGGTCAAGGCCGCGTCCGGCCTGCCGGTCGCGGTGGGCTTTGGCGTTCGCGAGCCGGAACAGGCCGAAGCGATCGCCAGGCGGGCTGATGCTGTCGTGGTCGGATCGGCCATTGTCGACGCCATGCATGAAGGCGGCGTCGACGGGGCAACCGGCCTGGTGAAACGACTGGCCACGGCGGTTCATGCCGCTCGCCGCCAGGGATAATGACAGGCCTTGCGGCCGCAGAGTACGGAAGACGCGATGACCGAGAAGTCGAACGGATTGAACTGGCTGTCGAAAATCACGCCGCCGGGCATGTCGAAAATCTTTTCCAAGCGCGACACGCCGGACAATCTCTGGGTCAAATGCCCGATTTCCGAGGAAATGGTCTTCCACAAGGACCTGGAAGCCGGACTGTTCGTGACCCCGGCCGGCCATCATATGCGCATCGCCCCGGCCTGGCGTTTCCAGTTCACCTTCGATGGCGACTTTACCGAGCTCGACACGCCTGTAGTGGTCAAGGATCCACTCAAATTCCGCGACGACAAGCCTTATACGACCAAGCTGGCCGCCGCCCGCAAAAAGACGGGCCGCGACGACGCGATGGCGATCGCCACCGGCCAGATCGGCGGGCTCGACGCGGTTGTCCTGGTCCAGAATTTTGCCTTCATGGGCGGTTCGCTCGGGATGGCAGCCGGCGAGAGCTTCATCAAGGCGGCTGAAACAGCCATTTCCCGCAAGGCACCGCTCATTGTGTTTACCGCCGCCGGTGGCGCCCGCATGCAGGAAGGCGCGCTGTCACTGATGCAGATGCCGCGCACGACGCTGGCCGTGGAAATGCTGCGCGAAGCCGGCCTGCCCTACATCGTCGTGCTGACCGACCCGACCACCGGCGGTGTCACGGCGTCCTACGCCATGCTGGGTGATGTCCACATCGCCGAGCCGGGGGCCCTGATCGGCTTTGCCGGACCGCGCGTGATCGAGCAGACCATCCGCGAGAAACTGCCGGAAGGCTTCCAGCGCGCCGAATACCTGCTGGAAAAGGGCATGGTCGACAAAGTCGTGCATCGCGCCGACATTCCGGCTACACTGGCGCGCATGCTGAGGGTCATGATGAAGAAGCCGGGCACCTCCATTCCTGCCGCACTGACGCCTCCGCCGCCTGATCATGTGGTGAGCGACGGGGGAAGCCATTAGCACGCGTCGGCAAGCCCTCGACGACGCGCTGGCGCGCCTTGCGCGCCTGCATCCCCGGAAGATTGACCTCTCCCTCGGCCGCCTGCAGCGGCTTCTGGCCGCGCTCGGCTCGCCGCAGGACCAATTGCCGCCGACCATCCATGTCGCCGGCACCAATGGCAAAGGCTCGATCTGCGCCTTCCTCGCCGAGATGGCGCGCGCCAAGGGCGAGCGGGTGCATATTTATACCTCGCCGCACCTGGTCAATTTCAACGAACGCATCCTGCTCGACTCCAAACCGGTCGAAGACCGCACGCTGATCGAGGCCTTCGCGCGCTGCGAGGCCGCCAATTTCGGCGAACCCATCACGTTTTTCGAGATCACCACCGCCGCCGCCTTCCTCCTGTTCTCGGAGCACCCGGCCGACCGGCTGATCCTGGAAGTGGGCATGGGCGGACGGCTGGACGCGACCAATGTCATCGCCAAGCCGGCCCTGACCGTGATCACCCCGGTCAGTCTCGACCACCAGGAATTCCTCGGCGATGAACTGGCCGGGATTGCCCGCACCAAGGCCGGCATCTGCAAGTTCGGCGTGCCTGCCGTTGTCGCCAACCAGTGCGATGTCGCCGAAACGGCCATTCTGGACGAAGCCAGCAAGATCGGCGCCCCGACCTATGTCTGGGGCCGCGACTACAATGCCTACATGCAGCATGGCCGCCTGGTGTTCGAGAATGACCACCAGGTCTGGGACCTGCCAGCGCCCAGCCTGCTGGGTCCGCACCAGATCCTCAATGCAGGCGCTGCAGCAGCCTGTGCCGCCATGCTGCAATGGCCGGAAGAGGCCGTCGCCAAGGGAATTGGCGATGCCCGCTGGCCGGGCCGACTGCAACGCGTCTCGACCGGCCCGATCGGCGATCTCGCCCGCAAGGCCGAGGCCGAGCTCTGGCTCGACAGCGGACACAATGAAGCCGCCGCCAAGGCGCTGTCACATGCGCTTGCCGACATGGATGAGCGTGAAGACCGCCCGCTGGTGATTATTGCCGGTTTCTCGCCTGACAAGGATGTGGAGGCCTGGTGCAGCCAGTTCGCCGGCCTCGCCCGACGCCTGATTGCGGTCGAATTCAGGTCCGGGCGCGGCGGCTCGCAATCTGCTGCAGACGTGGCCGCCGCCAGCAAGCGGGTCGGCCTGGAGGCGACGGTCGCCGCCGGTCTCCTGCCGGCAATGAAGAATGCGATCAAGGAACGGCCCTCGCCGCGCATTCTGGTCAGCGGCTCGCTCTATCTGGTCGGCGAAGCCCTCGCCCTCGGCGACGAACCGCCACACATCACGCCCGGCTGACCGGCCGGACGCAGTCGGCCTGCATCCAGAATGACCACTGGCTGCATCATACGCCTGACGGCTCGGGCGCCCGATGGAGACCAGAAATAATGACATTCTCACTCATGGCCGCTGGCCTGCTGGCATTGACACAGGCGTCGGCGCCAGCCGAGCCGGCGCCGGACACGACCGATATGCGACCGGTCGCCAACGCGATCACCACCCTCATGCGCGATCACCACTACAATCCCGAAGAGCTGGAGGCGCCCGCCTATCGGGCCATCGAGGCCGCCATGCAGGCGCTGGGGGCTGAAGCGACCAATCGCAGCGACTTCCTGACCGGCTTCCAGGCGATCTGGACCGATGCGCCCTTTTCCCACGTCACCCTGTCCGAAGCGCAGGGCACGGCCGACCAGATGGCCGCCTATGTCGACACGCTTCGCATTGGCGGCGGCGGCGCCACGCTCAGCTGGCGAGGCGAAACCGCGATCCTGGCCGTCACCACCATGATGGGGCAAGACACGATTGAGGAGATCAACGCGGCCTATGCCGAGATCGCCGCCAACGGTGCCGATGCCCTGGTGATCGATCTGCGCGAGAATGGCGGCGGCGCTTTCGCGGTGCTTCCGCTCGTGCGCCATGTTCTCACCGAGCCGCTTGAAGCGGGCATTTTCGTTTCGCAGCAGTGGAATTCGGCCCATGACCGATCGCCGACAGCTGCCGACATAACGGAGACCGCGTCCTGGGAAGGCTGGTCCCTGCGCTCCTTCTGGCAGGCCGTCCAGGTCAACGCGCTGACGCCGATCCGTTTCGAGCCCGTCACCGCGAACCGCTATGACGGCCCGGTCTATGTCCTGGTCAGCCAAACCACGGCCAGCGCTGCCGAGATGGCCGCCGATGCGTTGAAGGCCTCCGGCCGCGCCACGCTGATCGGTGAAGTCACCGCGGGGGCAATGCTGTCCCAGACCGTGTTTGACATTCCCGGGGGCCTGCAGCTCTGGCTGCCGATCGCCGATTACTATTCCGTCGCGCATGGCCGTATCGAAGGCGAAGGCGTGACGCCGGACATACTGTCCGAGCCTGATCAGGCTGACGAGATTGCTTTCGGCCTCATCGACGAAGGCTGAACCGCTCCGTCATGGCATGAAAAAACGGGCCCTTTGGATAGAGGGCCCGTTTTCTTGTGTCAGATATGGGCGGGTTGCGCCTAGGTCGTGGACTCATAACTTCTGGCCCAGAGTCGGATTGAAGCGAGAGCGACTGCGGCTAGGAAGTTTCTTGCGAGCTTGTCGAAGCGTGTTGCGCATCGGCGGAAGTGTTTGATTTTGCAGAAGAAGCGTTCGACCAGATTGCGCTGTCTGTAGATCGGTTTGGAGACAGACCGCTGAACCTTTCGATCCCGCTGGGTCGGGATGTGGGCTGTCGCACCGATGGCCTCGATGC
>NZ_JADFAJ010000039.1 GCF_015665295.1 Maricaulis sp. | reverse complement strand
GGTGCCGAACCAGATCTCGCCGGTTGCAGCGAGGTATTGCATGTGCCGGACGACACCGCCGCCGGACGGGATTCCGGTGATCGAGAAGAAGGTCTCGCTGTCCGGATCAAAGCCGACAAACCAGTTGGGATCGACACCGGTTTCGACGAACCAGACCCGGTCCTGCCCGTCCACGGCCATCGCATAGGGTCTCGCATTGGCGCCGGACGGCATCGGCCACTCGCGGACCGATCCGTTGGACGGATCGAGCACGCCGAGAAACCCGTCGGCATAATCGCCATACCAGATGCGCCCGTCCGAGGTGATGTCGAGCCGGCGCGGCCGGGCGGTTTCGCGCGGCAGGTCGTGCTCGGTCAGGACCAGGGTGTCCGGATTGATTGCGGCGAGCTTGTGGGTGCCAAAGAGGGCGACCCAGATTGTGCCATCCGGGGCGAGCTTGATACCATAGGGGCGGGCCGATCCGGTCGGTACGTTGATGATGTCGAGCGCGCGGCTCTCCATGTCGAGCCGGCTGACCGTGTTGCTGCGCTGGCTGGTGAACCAGATATGGCCCTGCCCGTCGAAGATCTGGGTATGGGGGTCGGCAGCCGTCTCGCGCGGCGTCTCGACATGGTCGAATTCACCGGTTTGCGGATCGTAAATGCCTATATGGGCGTCACGATTGCCGGCATACCAGACGCGGCCATCGGTGCCGACAATGAGATTGTGAGGCCCGGCACCGTCGCGCATCTCGATACGGTTCATCGCACCGCTCGTGACATCGAGGCGGCCGAGATAGGAATTGGCCTGGCCGACGAACCAGACGGTTTCGCCGTCCGGCGAGTAGGGATCGCGAGGGCGGCCCTCCCAGGGCACTTCCCACTCCTGGATGTCGATGGCGGCAAGCTCGCGGCTGTCGGTCGGCGGTGAGACGTTGTCGGCCGGACTTGTGTCCTGCCGTGCAGCCGGTTGCGTCGCATCGTGGTGACCCGGCAATGCCGTCCCGGCCTCTCCGGAGCCCCCTGGCCCCCGCTCGGCCGCTGGCGAACAGGCGGCCGCCAGCAGTCCCAGGGCCGAAGCTGCCAGCAGCAATCGATGGCTCAGACGACGGTTCGGACAACGGCTCAGGCGATTGGGCATGGTGTCTCTCCCTTGCCACGAGAGATATCGCGCCGTCGTTTCGCCTTCAAGGCAAAGCGCAAGGGCGCCTACCAGTGGCGGCGATGTCCGCGCAGATAGTGGATCAGCCGTGTCGAACCGCGCACGGTGTAGGTCCGTCCGTGACGGTCCGTACAGACCCGGTAGGAGACCAGCGCCGGCCGGCCGCGAAAGCTTGACCGCTGGCTTTCGCTCCAGCAGCGCGAGGCGTGCCGGCGTCCGTCACGATAATGGTGGCGATTATCGCGCCGGTAATCGTGGTGGTGGCGCGAGGCCCGGCGGTCGCGATAGCCGTGGCGGCGCGGGTGATGGTGCCGCTGCACGCGTTTTTCACCGGACTCCACGACCAGCTTGATGCCTGGGGACGTCCCGCTGGCGGAGGCCGTTGCGGCACTGGCAAGGCCGCTGGCCCCCATGGCGAGCGCGAGTCCGCAGGCGATCAGCTTGACAGATTTCAGCATGTGATCCTCCTTTGAATGCGAAGGAAAACCTCACATTTCGCGCCTGACGGGAATGTGAACATCCTATTCACCAAGATGAGTGAACGCCTTTGGCGGGGCGGCGAATTAAGGAGGCTGTTAAGGCCCGGGCGCTAGAAGGAGCGTATGATTGCTGCCATGAAATCCACCGGCTCACCCCTGTTCGACGCGGCCCATCTGGCTCGCTATACCGGCGATGACGCGGCGCTTCGCGCGGAATTGCTCGACCTGATGTGCGAGCAGGCCCGCCGTTGTCTGGCGATCATGGAGGCGCCAGGCGATCCGGCCAGCTGGCGCGCCGCCTGCCATACGCTCAAGGGGGCCGCCCGCGGTGTCGGTGCCTTTGCGCTGGCTGATATCTGCGATGAAGTCGAGCCCCAACCTGAAACCGCCTGGCCGGGCGCCCGCCTGGCCGTCGAACATGTGTTCAGGGAAACCGAACTCGCTTTCGCGGCGGCAGACTGACGGAAAACCGGCTGACCGACCCTAGCGCGTGGCGTCCCAGACGCTGAACTCATAGGCAATCGAGCGTTCGACCAGTTCGCGCCAGACCGGTTCGGCGATCTCCACGGCGAGACCGATCGCTTGCGCTTCCCGGCTCACCTTGCTGATTACATCATTGATCCGCCATTCATCCCGCACCACGTCGCGGCTTGGCTTGATGCGGGCTGCGGCCTCCATGTAGCGGGCGCGTTGTGCGATGAGGGCGACCAGTTCGCGGTCCAGCGCGTCAACGCCTTCGCGGACCTCCTGCATGGTCTGGCAGGCTTCGGGCGGGGTGATGCCGGTTCGGGTCGGGGTGTTCATGCGGGCGGATACCTGTGTTCGTTTGGCCTGTTATAGGCGGGCTCGCGGCCTCGCCCAAGCGGCGGACTGTCACAGCTGCCCGGCCAGGCGCAGGCGCGCCGGCCTGGCTGCGCTGCCGTGACGCGCTTTCATCTATCGATCTCGCCGCCGGTCGCGCTATGCTGGAGGGAACAAGGGAGTCGTCTCATGAACGAGCCAGTGCGCATTTATGGTGACCGCCGCAGCGGCAATTGCCTCAAGGTGAAATGGAGCGCCGACCGGCTCGCCATTCCGTATGACTGGCACGAGGTCGATGTCGTGAAGGGCGAGACCCGGACCGAGGATTTCCTGGCCATCAACCCGGCCGGACAGGTGCCCTGTCTCGAGCGCGAGGATGGCCGCATCCTGGCCCAGTCCAACGCTATCATCTTCCATCTGGCCCGCGATTCCGAACTGATCCCGGCAGATCCGTTCGACCAGGCAAAGATGCTGGAATGGATGTTCTGGGAGCAATACAGCCACGAACCCTTCATCGCCGTGCGCCGCTTCCAGAAGGCCTTCATGAACATGGGCGATGACACGATCGACCCGCAGCTCATGGCCAAGGGCCGGCGTGCGCTCGGTGTGATGGAAATGCGCCTGCTGTCGCGCGATTTCATCGTCCGCGACACGCTTACCCTCGCCGATATCGCGCTGGTGGCCTATACCCGCGTCGCCGATGAGGGCGGCTTCGATCTCGACGAATTCCTCGGCGTCCGCAGCTGGATCGCCCGCGTCGAAAGCGAGCTGGAGCTGGACTATGACGAGGGCCGGGTGACGGCGCTGGCCTAGGCGCGTGCTTTCGGGGACAGGTACAATTAACGACACGCGTTAATTGTACCTGTCCCCATACGCGCTAACGCGCCAATTCCTTCATCGCGGCGTCAACGCCTTCCAGGGTCAGCGGGAACATGCGGTCGGCGCCGATAATGTCCTGGACGAGGCGGGTGGAGTAGGAGTGCTCCCACCATTTTTCCGGCGTCGGATTGATCCAGATCAGGTGCGGCCAGGTGTCGACAATGCGCCTGAGCCAGACCGCGCCGGCCTCCTCGTTCCAGTGCTCGACCGACCCGCCATCATGGGTGATCTCATAAGGTGCCATGGCCGCGTCGCCGACCAGGATGACCTTCCAGTCGGCCGGGTATTTGTGCATCACGTCCATGGTCGGCACGGTCTCGGTGCGACGACGCAGGTTTGACCGCCACACGCCCTCATAGGGGCAGTTGTGGAAGTAGAAATATTCGAGATTCTTGAAGGTCGAACGGGCCGCCGAGAACAGCTCCTCGCAGAGCCGGATATGCGGGTCCATCGAGCCGCCGACATCGAACAGGGCGAGCACCTTGATCGCATTGCGGCGCTCCGCCCGCATGATGACATCGAGCCAGCCCTGCTTGGCGGTGGCGTCGATGGTTTCGCCCAGGTCGAGCTCCTCGCGGGCGCCGTCGCGGGCGAATTTGCGCAGGCGGCGCAGGGCGACTTTCAGATTGCGCGTGCCCAGCTCGCGCTCGCCATCGAGATCCTTGTAGCGGCGCTGTTCCCAGACCTTGGCGGCGCGCTTGTTCTGGCTCTCGCCGCCAATGCGCACGCCGGACGGGTTGTAGCCGGAATGACCAAAGGGCGAGGTGCCGCCGGTGCCGATCCATTTATTGCCGCCCTCATGGCGCTTTTCCTGTTCTTCCAGGCGCTTCTTGAGGGTCTCCATCAGCTCGTCAAAGGGCAGGGCCTTGAGCTCGGCCATCTCCTCCTCGGTGAGCATGCGCTTCATCATGGCGTGCAGCCATTCGTCCGGGATCTCCTTGTCCTCGAACATCTGGGAGAGCATTTCGACGCCCTTGAAGACATGGCCGAACACCATGTCGAACTTGTCGAAATCCTTCTCGTCCTTGACCAGCGCCGCGCGGCTGACCGAGTAGAAATGCGCGATCTCCGGCTCGATCACGCCCTTGTCGAGGGCTTCCAGCAGGGTCAGGTATTCCCGCGTGGTGACGGGGATCTTGGCGGCGCGGAGTTCGGTGAAGAAATGATGCAGCATGAGGCCAATCTAGCGGGGTTCGCGCGGCAGGGAAGGGTGGGGGTGTGTCGCGGATTGCCGTCATCCGCAAATGTCGGACGCGGGCCCGGCGTCAATCATGGGCGCCCGGCGCGCACCCATCCTCCAACGGAAAACGGCCCCGCCCGTCAGGGCGAGGCCGTCCAGCCGCAATGGCGTTCGTGACCCGACTAGAAGTCGTATCCGAACTCCACTCCCCAGACCCGCGGCGTCGAGATCGAGGCGAACGGCGTGCCCAGAGTGCTCGCCGTGATGTTGTTGACGCCTTCGACATACTGGTTGTCGAAGACATTGTTGACGAAGGCGCTGACCGTCAGCGCGCCATCGGGTGCCGTCCAGCGGGCCCGCAAGTCGGTACGGTTGCGCGCCTCGCCGGTGGCGAAGGCGTCATAGCCGCCGCACGTGCCCTGCAGGACGGACTGGCTGTTGCACCGGCTCTCACCGTGCCAGGCGTGATTGGCCTGGAAGGTGAGCTCGCTGTCATTGGCGAAGCCGATCACATACTCGCCGCCAAAGGCGATATTCCAGAAGGGTTCGCCGGTCGGCTCGCCCGCCAGGTCAGCGCCATTGCTGTCGGTGCGGCGCTTGTGCGTGGAGTCGATCCACTGCGCATTGCCGTGAAGGCGCAGTGCGTCCGAGGCCTGCCAGTCGAGCTCGATATCGACGCCGACGGCCTCGTCATCGGAGGTCTGGACCAGGTATTGCGGCACGCCGCCCCCGGTCGGCACGACCAGCCGGATCGACTGCTTGCCTTCATAGACATAGGAGAAGGCCGACATGTTGAAGATCAGGTCCGGGTCGAGGAAATCCGACTTGAAGCCGAATTCCCAGCTGGTGACGGTCTCGTTCTCGAAGCGCGAGCCGACCTCGACCGAGTTGTAGCCGCCGGCCTTGTAGCCCTCGCTGAACGAGCCATAGACCATGATATTGTCGGTCAGCTGGTAGTCGACGACGAGGCGCGGGCTGAGATTGTTCCAGCTGTCCTCCAGGATGCAGGGCACGCCCTCGCCGACATTGACGCCATTGTCGCAGGCCACACCGGCGAGCGGGGTGAGGTCGAAGACGAAGTCGAACAGGAAGTCGTTCGGAGAGGCTCCGGCGAGTGCGAGAATGCCGGCGCCGTCAAGCGCAGCCAGGGTCTGGTCAAGACCGTTGGCGACCCGCGGCCCATTGAGCCACTGGAAGGATTTCTCATCCTCGGTATAGCGCAGGCCGACCGAGACATTCATCCGGTCGGTCACCGACCAGATCATGTCGGCATACACGGCGCGGGCGGTGAATTCGCCCCGATTGTTCATGTTCTCCGCCCAGGAATGGCCGAGCATGGTGAAGGGAAGGCCGAACGGCACCAGCAGCCCGTATTCCAGATCGGTGAAGGGCGTGCCCGCACCGATATTGCCCAGCACGGTGTTGACCGTATCGGTGAAGGTATAGGTCTCCGAGGCCTGGATGGCGGTCTCGTCATAATAGCTGGCGCCGACCAGCCAATCGACCGGACCGCTCGTGCCGGCGAGGCGGAATTCCTGGTAGAAGGCCTCATTGTCCTCGACATTCGAAGTGTCGAAATAGGTGTCGATCCGGTTGGTACCGTCCTCGTCCTCGCGGTTCATCGTGTCGAATTCACGCCAGGAGGTCAGCGAGGTCAGCGTTATCGCGCCAATGTCCTGGCGGATGGTCAGCGTGGTTTCGGCGAGGTCGCGCGCTTCCCGGTTGAACACGACATCATTACGCAGCGGCGCGCCGAACGGGTTGAGATAGCTGGCGGTGTCGACAGGGAGCGGCGGCGTGCCGGGAGAGGCCGGCAGGTTGACAATGCCGATCGCAGGACGGGCGTCCTGGTCAATGCTGTCGCGGCTGTGACGCAGCAGGATTTCGGTCGACGGGGTGGCGTTCCAGCGCACGGTGATCCGGTCAGCCGAGGAGTCCTCGCGGCGGTAATCCTCGCCGGTGACGTCATCGGTCAGCCAGCCATCGGCCTTGTTGCCAAGGAAGTTGGCGCGCACGGCGAGCGTGTCGGTGATCGGGATATTGATCATCGCCTCGGTGCGGATGCGGTTATTGCTGCCCAGGCGGACGGCGACGCGGCCTTCCAGCGCGTCGCTCGGCTCTCGGGTGATGATGGAGACGGCGCCAGCCGCCGAATTGCGGCCGAACAGCGTGCCCTGCGGTCCTTTGAGAACCTCGATGCGCTGGATGTCGTTGAAGGCGAGCAGGGACGCACCCGAGCGGGCCGCGTAGATGCCGTCGACATAAATGCCGACAGCCGGATCGGTGCCGACCCCGAAATCGCTGGTCGAAATGCCGCGGATCGAATAGCGCGGCTGCGTCGGGCTGCCATTGGAAACGTCCAGGCCTGGCACGAAAGCATCAAGATCGCCCATGTCGTCGGCGGCCAGGGCATCGATGAACTCGCTGTCCAGCACTTGCAGCGAAATCGGCACATCCTGCGAGGATTGGGCACGTTGTTGCGCGGTGACGACGATAACGTCCTCACCCGTGTCCGTGCCCTGGGCCAGCGCGGGGGAAACCGCGATACAGGCCGCTGTCGAAGCGAGCAGGTAGCGAAAGCCACGAAGCTTGGCTGATGTGGTGGATTTCATGTTTCCTCCGCTGGGCGCCTGGCCCAATTCCGGCCTGACGCGCTGTGACAAAAGCGTGTGCGGCCGATTTTTCCCCTTGGAATCTCCGTCCGGAGACCCAATTAAACGAAACAGAATTTTTTTCAGTTATTCAAGCCGACGCGAAGCCTGTAACGGAGGAAGATGGCGGCGAGACGTAAATCGGTCACACTTGCCTTGCGGGATTGTTGTGCCAAATTACAAAATGAATTCAATGAGGCAGCTTGTGAACGAACGCGCACCGACAGAATTGGTTGATCTGGAACGACGGGCCGCGCCGCGGCAGAAACGGTCGCAGGACCGGATCGACAAGATCGTTGCCGCGACCAAGCACCTGCTGGAGCGGGGCGAGACCGACGCCATCACCACCTCCAGCGTGGCCGCCGAGGCCGGCGTGCCGGTCAGTTCGGTCTATCGCTATTTCCCCAATATCTACTCGATCCACCGCACCATTCTGGAAGAGTTCAAGGCCGAGACCGATCGCATCGTGGCGACGATCCTGGAAGATCCGGCCGAGATGGATTGGCGGGTCAGCCTGTCGAACATGATTTTCGGCCTGCGCCAGCTGGTGGTCGAAAACCCGTCCTATGGCGCCGTCTTCCGCCTGACCCTGACCACGCATGAATTGCGGGCGGTGCGGGAAGCCTGGAACCTGCGACTGGCCTCGGTCCTGTCAACGCGCTGGCGCCAGGGGCTGGACGGCTTCCACAATGGTGATCCAGATGTGGTGGCGCGGATGACAGTCGAGATCTATTGCGCCGCCGAAATCCTGATTTTCGAGACTCGGGACCGGCCGGAAAATGCGGAAGCCTATTTCACCGAGGCCCTGATGGCGCTGCAGCGCTATCTGGAACCCTATCTCGACTGATCAGCCGCAATCGCCAGGCAGGCTTTCGATCCAGGCCCGGATCAGCTCGATGCCTTCGACATGGTTCGTCGAGCGGCCGATCTCCGGCATCATCTGGTCCGGCCGAACATTGTCGAGACGGAAGAGCATGATCGACTCGTCCGGTGCGCCCGGCACAATGTCATAGCGGCGATCGCCGGTTCCCGAACCGGCCGCGATCGGCAATTTGCAGATCCCCAGGGCCGGGCCATGGGCAATGTCGGGCTCGAGGTTCAGGCCTGATGTGTCGGCCGGTCCGACCGGGCTGTGGCAGTGCGAGCAATTGGCGTCCAGATAGGATCGCGCCCGCGCTTCCAGCGTTTCATTGATATCGGCCCAGTCTGCATTGCGCGGCGCCCTGTCCGGCGCTGGCGCACCGGTCAGGAAGCCGACGGCGCTGAGATGATCGAGCTGGTTCCGTGTACCGCCGGGATAGTCGAAATCCCGGTTGAGATGGCGCGGTTTCGGCCCGATCGGCGACAGGATGCGGGTATTGGAGTCCGGCGCGTGGCAACTGGCACACTGGTTGACGTCGGGCATGACATAGTTGAACGCGGTCTCGCTGCCATCGGCATCGATCATGTTGAGTGGCACCACATCGCCATAGCGCAGCAACACCGCTTCGCTCTGCGCGTCATTCCAGCGATAGGGCAGGGCGGCCCATCCGCTCTCGCGGCGCACCAGGATGCGGGTTTCGATCAATTGCACGGCGGAGAGGTCAAGCCGGCCATCCGCCGTGGTCAACGCATGTCCGTCGCCGCGGCCCACCTGCCCGAACTCGCCGGCGCGCGGATAGTAGAAAGTCTTGGTGATGACAGTGCCGACCGGAAAGTCGAGTACATCATTCTCGCGGTAGGCCGCCTGGCTGCCATCGGGCATCCAGATCGTGCGCAGCTTGAGCGCATAGTCTGTGAAGAGCGGTGTGTTGAGATCGTAGATGACAACTCCGGCACCGGTCACAAGCTGCGGACCGACGATCCCCAGCTGTCCCCATTCGGAGAGCAGCCGCGGATTTTCCTCGGCGTGGAAACGCGGCGCCGGAGCCTGCGCTGAACAGGCGGCAAGCAGGCCGGACAACAGGCCGACGACAATCAGGAGACATCCACGCATCGGTTTCATGGTCATGGTCACAGCGATGCTCAATCCCGGCCCGGCCTATTCGGCGAAAGCCAGCTCGACGCCGGCCAGCGGTTCAAGCGTGCAACGGAAAGCCTCGGTGTCGAGACGCGGGGAGCCATAGCCGTTGGGTCCGTCGGCATTGAGCACCTCGACCTCATCGCTGACGCACAGGCGCAGCGCATCCGGCAATACACCGTCCACCAGTTTGGCGTCGTCCAGGAAACCGTCGAACAACACGTCCGGGAATGCGCCATTGAGCCCGAACATGGCAATCTTCAGTGCCGTCAGGTCGAGCCCGTCCGGCGATGTGCCGCCACCGGAATAGGTGTTGTCATGGATCCAGATCGTCTCCGGGAAGGGATCGAAATCGGTCTGCACCGAATAGTCCGAATAGCCCGTCGAGTGCAGGCTGGAGATGATGATGTTGGCGGTGTCATTGTCGGAGATCCGATTGTTGAAGATCTCGACCTGGTCGTTCGAGTTGATGACGATGCCCGAACCGGCCGGGACGCTGGCGACCGGCGTGCCGGCATGGCCGAAATTCTCGGTATTATTGCCGAACACGTCATTGTCGAAGACGCGGGTGTGATAGCCCGGCTGCGGCAGGTTCGGCATGTTGAAGACCAGGATGCCGCCGGTATTGTTGGTCGCGACATTGCCGTAGACATCGGCGCCGATGCAGTTCTCGATCTCGATCCCCGCGACGTTGAATTCAGCGCGGCTGTTGCGCACGATCACATTGCGCGACTGGCCGACATAGATGCCGGCATCCGAGGCGCCGATGGCGACGGTGTTCTCGACCAGGACATTGGTGGTCTGCACCGGATAGATGCCGTAGGCGCCATTGTCGGTGGAATAGCCATTGGTCCATTCGACGCGCACGCCGCGGATGATGATGTTCTCGCCGCCATTGACCTTGAGGCCGTCACCGATCGTGTCCTCGATGGCGAGGTTTTCTAGGGTGAAATCATTGGCGGTGACGATCAGGCCCTCGGCTCCGGCGACCTGGTCCTGGAAGTTCAGGATGGTCTGGTCCATGCCGGCACCGCGAATGGTGACGCCATCGACATTGAGGCTGAGCGAGCGGTCGAAACTGTAGATGCCGGCCGGGATCTCGATGACGTCGCCCGGCTGGGCGTCGATCAGCTGCTCCAGCAGCGTGGCCTGGTAGGTCTGGTCCGCTTCAGAAACATCGCGCCCGTCCTGGCGGCCATTGCCGCATGCGGTCAGAATCAGCGCTGCGGCGCCTACAATCATGAATCGCGTCATCTTCATTGTTTTCTCCCCGGCTCTCGCCCGCGCCTGAGCCTTCAGACTCCCGCGCCCTGTCCGTCTGTTGTGCCATAAATTTCCATATCTGGAACCGATAGACAATCAGAAACAGAAAAAGTTTCCGGTTTTAGTGCAGCCGGGTAGCCGGCTCACGGGCTCTGTGGTGGGCATCGGTGCCGCGAGGCGGGGCAGGCGCTCAGTCGGGCGTGGGTTCGGCGACCACTCGATCAATTCGGCGCAAGCCGTTCCAGCGCGTCGATATCCGCCTTCATCAGCGCATCCGAGGCCGCACGGATTGCCCCGACCGGCCAGTCCCACCAGGCGAGGGCCAGCAGGCGTTCGATATCGGCTTCGGGCAGACGTTTGCGGATGGGCACAGCCGGATTGCCGCCAACAATCGAGTAGGGCTCGACATTCCGCGTCACAACGGATTTGGCGGCGATGATGGCGCCATGGCCGATGGTCACGCCGGGCATGATGGTGGCGTCCCAGCCGATCCAGACATCATGACCGATCGTGATGCCGCCCTTGTTCGGCCAGGGGCCGGGATCGGGTTCACCCCAGCAGCCGAAGATCGGGAAGGGATAGCTCGACAACCGGTCGGCGAAATGATTGCCGCCATTCAGCACGAAGCTGGCATCGGCCGCGATCGAACAGAATTTGCCGATCTCGAGCCGGTCCTCGATGAAGTCGAAAGCGTATTTCAGCTGGGTCTCGGCAAAGCGGGCCGGATCATCGAAGGAATGGATATAGCTGTAATCGCCCGCCGTGATCTTGCGGTGACCGGCGACCAGCGGCTTGAGATAGGCCATGGACGGCGCCGCGGGCATGGGCGCGGCGTTCAGGGGATCCAGGGCGGGATGGTCGTATGTGGAGGTTTCGTTTGCGGCCGTCATGAACAGACTCCGGGTGGAAGGTGGATTTCGTATCGTCGAAATGCGCCTCCGGTCTCCCGGTCAGGCGCGGTCTAGCCGCGATTGTCCACTTGAGCGCTCTCCGGTCTACATTGTGAGCTGAAATCTTATGTTAGTCAGGTTCGGGCCGGGTGTCATCCGCCGCGCAATTGTTGAAAGTCGCGCCTGTAGCGCCGTCATTGCCAACCATATTCTCCGTCATCCCACGGGGGCTGCGAAGCAGGCATCCGGGGGATCTTCGCTTCCCCGTCAAACGGGCAGGTGAGGTCCCCCGGATCACGACGCTGTCGCGACCGTGGGATGACGGTGAAGATGGGTCATGAAAAATGGTGTCCGGAAGCCGGACACACCTTCCCCCGCGCCGGGCGCAGCCTGATCCATAAATCCCTTGTCAGCCAGCGGGCCGTATCGGGCTCTTGAGGTCAAGGGCGGCGCAGCCGCCGCTGCGCGGTTTCACCCTTGAGCTCAAGAACCCGATGCGGCGAACTCCCGGCAAGGGGTTTATGGCGGGATGAGCGTACCGCGCCTCCGGCTGAAATTGCATCATATTCATCGCGGCCCCCACACCCTTTTTCCCGGACGTGCGTCAGCGCGATCCGGGACCAACGGAAATCTCACCACCTGCCGGCCCGTTTCGTCGGTCCCGGGTCTTCGCCCGGGAAAATTGTGGTCGGTGAGTTCGGGGCTAAGCCGCGCCCGGACCGCGCGGACCCTCACCAGGCCCACCCGGACGGCGCACCATGAAGGCGAGCTTTTCGAACAGCATGACGTCCTGCTCGTTTTTCAGGAGGGCACCATGGAGAGGCGGGATCAGCTTGCGCGGGTCGCGTTCGGCGAGGACCGAGGCGTCGATATCCTCGACGAGGAGGAGTTTCAGCCAGTCCAGCAATTCCGAGGTCGAGGGCTTTTTCTTGACGCCGGGCACATCGCGGATCTGGTAAAAGAGCGTCAGCGCTTCCGACAGGAGGCGCCCCTTCAGGCCGGGATAGTGGACCTCGACAATTCTGCGCATCGTCGCTTCGTCGGGGAAAGCGATGAAGTGGAAGAAACAGCGGCGCAGGAAGGCGTCCGGCAATTCCTTCTCATTGTTCGAGGTGATGATGATGACCGGGCGGTTCCTGGCCGTGATCGTCTCGCCGGTTTCGTAGACGTGGAATTCCATCCGGTCGAGCTCCTGCAGGAGGTCGTTGGGGAATTCGATATCGGCCTTGTCGATCTCGTCGATCAGCAGCACGGAGCGCTGGGGCGCGGCGAAAGCCTCCCACAGTTTGCCCTTGCGGATGTAATTGTTGATGTCGTGCACCCGGTCATCGCCGAGCTGGCTGTCGCGCAGGCGCGCCACGGCATCATACTCGTAAAGCCCCTGCCGGGCCTTGGTCGTCGACTTGATGTGCCATTCAATCAGCGGCATGCCCATGGCCTGGGCGACCTGTTTGGCCAGCTCGGTCTTCCCCGTGCCCGGCTCGCCCTTGACGAGGAGCGGGCGCTCGAGAGCCACCGCGGCGTTGACCGCGGCGCTCAGTTCTCCATCAGCAACGTACTGATCTGTACCTTCAAAGCGCATGAGGTCGATCTAGCGCGATTGGTCGCATGTCTCCAGAGGCCTGTGCCCGTTAATTTTGTATTCGCCACCAACACGCGTCGATTAAGGGACTGTAAAGACGAATCCCGTCGAGTGTGGTTGCATTATGGAAGAGGTGCAGGATCCATGGCTGACGGGATGATACGGACCCAGAACTTTTACGCCTTCGAATGGCTGACCGGGAAAGTCGCGGATTGCGATCCGAACTTCCCGACGACCTTGTTTGCATGGGACAGCGAATTGCTGGAGCTCGGCGACGTCGACACGGCCTATTTCGGCTTCGTCCAGGAGGGCGAGGCGACGCTGGTGACAGCGTCGGGACAGTTCAAGCTCCAGGCCGGCATGTATTTCTCGGCCAACAATGCGCTCACCGTCAAAGGTGGCCGCGGCATTGTGATGGCACGCGAGCATCACCAGGCCTTCTTTTCGATCGGTGGACCGGTCGAGCCGCAGGGCCGCCTGAAATACATTGATGGCTGCACCGACAGTCTGCTGATCGCGCCGGTGAAGATGGGTGATCCCTGTCTCAACCTGCTCTTCTTTCCGCCGGGCATCGACCAGACCCCGCACACCCACCCGTCCGACCGGATCGGCGTTGTCTTCTCCGGGCGCGGCGAATGCGTCACCCCGGAGGGCATCATCCCGCTCGAGCCGGGCGTGATGTTCCGCATCCCCTATGAGGGCAATCACAAATTCCGCACCTTCGACAGCGAAATGCGGGTCATCGCCTATCACCCGGACAGTGATTTCGGTCCCCAGGACGAGAACCATCCGATGATCAACCGCACGATCGTTGACGGAGTCTCGGCCTCCAAGATCGATGCGATCCGGACGAAATAGTTTCGCGTGTCAGCCGAAACAAAAGGGGCGCCTCCGGGCGCCCCTTTTTTTGTTCGCGCTGATGACGTCCAGCCCTCAACCTGATGCTGTTTACCGAGCGTCACCCTGACGAAGGTCAGGGCCCCGATGGACTGATCAGAACTCCGCGCGATCATCCGCCGCGTGCTGCGGGCGCAGCCAGTCGGTGCCAGTGTCGTCCGGTCTGCCGCTGACCGCGTCATAGCGGCCGCGGCGCAGATTGCGGCGGCGGTTGATCTCGCTGGCGGCCGGCCGTTTCTCGCCATCGCCCAGGGCGATCTCGAGATGGCGCAGATCGGCGATCATGGCGGCGAGCTCGTCCATTTCCATGGCGAAGGGATGATCCGGGCCGGGCGTGTTGCGGTCGAAGGTGACGTGTTTCTCGATCACCACGGCACCCAGGGCCGCTGCCGCAATCGGCGCCATGGCGCCGGGCGAGTGGTCGGACAGGCCGACCGGCAGGCCGAGCGCGCGCTGCATGGTGGAGATGGCCGACAGGTTGAGATCGGCCCAGGCCGGCGGATAGCTGGCGGCGCAATGCAGAACGGTGAGCTTGCTGCACCCGGCCCGGCTCAGGCAGGCCACGGCGTCGGTCACCTCGTCGAGATAGCTGGCGCCGGTCGACAGGATGAGCGGCTTGCGCGTCGCGCCCAGCGCTTCCAGCAGCGGTGTGAAGGTCAGATCGCCTGATGCGATCTTGTAGCGTTTGACGCCGATGCCCTCCATCAGCTCGACAGCGGCGAGCGAGAAGGGCGTCGACATGAATTCCACGCCATTGTCCTCGGCGCAGGCCTTCAGGGGCGCGTGCCAGTCATCGGGCAGGCCGGCATTGCCGAAGGCCGCGAATTTCGGGTTTTCGACCACATGTCTGTCGTCGTCCTTCACAAAGCGGGCGATCAGGCCCTCCCGGGTCAGGGTCTGGAATTTGACGGCATCCGCTCCGGCCCTGGCGCAGGCCGCGATATAGCGCTTGGCCTCATCGAGATCGCCGCCATGGTTCGAGCCGATTTCGGCGATTACATCGATATGGGTCATGGGTCAGGATGCTAGGTCTGTGAGGATGGATTTGAGCACGTGGGTCTCGTCGTGCAGGCGGCACAGATGGGCCGTGTCTACCGGCCATCCGCGTTCGGTGATGGCCACATAAAGGGCGCGGACGAGGGCGAGGTCCTCGATCGTGTCGACCGAGACATCGAAGTCGGGACGTCGCAGGGCATCCGGGAAATCGACCGTGTGGCAGCGGAAGCGGTCGAGATGATCGCGGATGAAGACGGTCACGTGCTCTCGGTCACGCGGCGTCGTTTCGGCGGCAGCATTGAGCTGGCGCAGTACAGCGGTCTCGACGACCTCGGCGCGCAGGCCCTTGGGCAGGTGTCCGGCGCTGGGGCGGGTATAGTCGGCGCGTTCGGCCTTGTGCTCGGCCACACAACGGGCAATCACGGCAGGATCGCGGAAGGGGCTGTCCGAAGTGATGCGCACGAGCGTGTCGGCGACGGTCTCGTCGGCGACCAGGAGGAAGCGCGACAGCACATCCTCCTCGGAGCCGCGAAAGACAGGGATGCCCTCGCGTTCGGCCAGCGTGACAACCGCGTCATCATCGGGATTGGTGGTGGTGGCGATGACGAGTTCGTCGACGCCGTCGATCATGCGCAGCTGACGGCACTGATAGGCCAGCAGCGACACGTCGTCATGCAGCGTCTCGAGTATCTTGCCCGGCAGGCGGTTGGAGCCGGTGCGGGCCTGGATGACGGCGACTGTTCGGGTCACGCTCGCGTCTCCTCGGTCGGCGGGATTTCGATATCCTGCCAGGTTCGAACCATACGTGTCGGAGCGTAAGGCGGAAAGGTTGACGGGATATGGCCGGACAGGTGTTCACGCCCGGCCAGCATGCGAACAAGCAGGGCGGGAACATTCAGTCCGGCGAGGGTCATGAGATAGCCAAATCCCCACATTCGCGGATTGATCTCGAGCAGATAGGGCGGCGCGCCCTTGGTCGGGCGTTTCAGCTCGACCGCGGCCAGCCCATGCCAGGGGCCGGACGCTTGCAGCACGGCGATGCCGGCAGCCATGAGTCCGGGGTCGTCGACGGTCTCGCCAGCCACTGCGACGCCGCCGCTCGGCGGGTTGGTCTGGAGTTTTCGGTGCAGGGTCGAGACGACCAGATCGCCACGATTCCACAGGGAGCCGATCGTGTAGACCGTGTCCGCCCCGCCAGGGATGAGTTGCTGGACCACACACGGGCCGTGCTCGGCGGCGGTTTCGCGCCAGATCGCGACGAGTTCACCGGCATTGGCCGGATAGCTCACCCCGCGGGCACCGCGCGATGTGCGCGGTTTGACGACACAGGGAAAGCCGCCATCCCAACGTGCCAGTTCTGTCTCGCTGGAGGGCTGCAGCGTCTGCGGATGCGGCAGGCCAACCTGTCTGACGCGGTCGAGCAGCAAGCCCTTGTCGATGCCGAAGGCAATAACGTCCGGTTCTGCGACCGGCACGCGCAGCCCGGCCTCACTCCAGGCCCGGGCGACCGGGGCGAGGGCCGCGACTTCCGCTTCCGAGCCGGGAATGACGATGTCCAGCCCGCGCGCTTCGCACAGGGCGCGCACGGCCTTTCGGTAGGCGTCTGGGTCCGCAGCCGATGGCAGGATGGCGCGTTGCGTGCCAGGCTCGTACAGCCCACCGGCGAGCGGGTTGATGTCGGCCGCGACCAGGACAAGGTCCGGGTCGGCCCGGCGCAGCGAGCGCAGCGTGCCCAGGCCGGGTGGTGCGCCGACGCCGGTCACCAGCACGCCGGTCGAGAGAGCAGCGAGGCTCATGAGGCGCGCCATTGATCGAGCGAGCGGCCGAGCAGGTCTTCAAGCGCGACGATCTCCGGCTCGAACTGCGCCTGCAGGCGCGCCCGGGTGGCGGCGTTCATCGGCGGGATCGACACCTTGCTGTCATCGATTGGTGGATAGACCCCGTCGGCACTGGTCGCGCCGGAAACACCGCTGACCGGCGCCACGAGTTCGGCGTGCAGGGTTTCAAAGCTGACGCCGTCACGGTGATCATGGGCGCCATCCAGAACGCTCATCTTTGAGCGCGGAATGCCGCCGGTATTATAGCGCGCCTCAACGGTCACCGGCACATCGGCATCAATTTCCAGGAAGTCGAATATCCGCCGCACCGTGCCCGGACCGTCCTGGTCGAGCTCGTCCTGCAGCAGGACCAGCATGTCGCTGAAACGGTCGCGATATTCGCGCAACCGCCCGGCATAGCGACCGGTATCGGCATAGAGCCACTGGAAGCCCCAATTGGCCGCGATCCGTCGCGGCTCGTCGGCGAGGGCTTTCTCGAAGGAATAGAATTCGGCGTCGCGGCGGACATTCTGCAGATAGTGCGACCAGGTGCGATCAACGGGATTGCGCAGAATGGCGATGATCTTCGTTGCGCTGCCGCAATAGGTCAGGATGCGGCGGGCCGCGATCGGGGCATAGGCGTAATAGTCGGGCGAGACATCGCCGATCCGCGCCTCGCCCTCATAATCTGCGAACAGGGCCTGGTAGTCGCTGACATCGGGAGCGGTGTCGAAATGGTAGAAGTCCGGCCAGTAGACCGAGCCATCGCCGACCCCGGAAAAAAAGCGGCCTTCCTTGCGGACCTTCGACAGGAAGACGTCGCGATGCTGGCTCAGATAATGGTAGAGCGAGGTCGTGCCGGATTTGGGGGCGCCGATGACCAGGAAGTTCGGCCAGACCTGGTCTGCGCCCCGGGTCCGATTGGTCGTGCTGATGGGGTCGCGGGTCATGCCGTTCGCCTCTGCCTTTGCCGTGCAGCCGCGCGAATCACTGCCGCACGCACATTCAATGGACCTGTTGCAGCTTAAGGATTTACTGCGATTCTTGCCGGACTGCGGCGGCCAGGCCGATCAGGTGCCGCGCGACCCGCGCGGCGCCCGCGCCATCGACCAGTGCCTGGCCGGTACGCGCCATCATGGTCCGGTGTTCCCTGTCGAGCACGAGCGCGTTGAGCGCGCTGTCGAATTGCCGGTCAAAACCCGGATCATCCGGGTTGAGACTGATGCCCAGGCCCACGCTCTCAAACTGTTCGGCGCGCTCCAGCTGGTTGGGGGCGATGGGCACGCACAGGGCCGGCAATCCGGTCGCTGCGGCTTCATGCAGGGTTGTGCCGCCGGCGAGAATGCCGATATCGGCCCGGCGCAGTGCCTCGGCGAGGGGCGGGATCGTTCCGGTCGCCGCCGGGCCGCGCCATTCGACGTCCAGTGCACCGAAGGCGGTCGACAAACGGTCCCGGATCCGGGCCAGAACCGGCGTGGTCGTACCGCCCAGCGATAGCAGGATGCGCGTCGCCCGGTCCGCCACCAGGCGCGCAGGCAAGCCCTGGTAGGCTTTTGACAGGAGCAGGTATTTCGGGCCACTCAGCGTTGCGGCGCCGGACGGGGAGAGGGCGGGCAGGAAGCCCTGCCTGACGTGCAGGTCCGGTACCGCGCCGTGCAGGAAATTTCCGATCAGGCTGACATGCCGACCGCCGGCGCGCAGGGCAGCAACCCGGTCCGGCTCGGTGACTTTCCAGTCCGCCACGACATGCTTGATGGCCAGACGGTCCAGCGCCGGAACAAGTTCCGCCTCGCTGCCGAGCGTGATGCGTTTGATGCCCGGATCGAGATCGGCCGGTTGGTGCTGCGGTGTGGTGGTCAGCCAGACGACCTGTGCCCCCTCGGCCAAAAGCGCATTGGCCAGGGCGCCGCAGCGCATGACATGGCCCAGACCGATCGAGGTCGATCCGTCGGTGCGGATGGCCAGTCGCAGGCTCATCGATCAGCCCCGGGACGTGGCGAGCGCGGCGAGCTCTTCGGCCACGCGCTTCATGGTGTTATCCCAGTCCCGGAAGCCGGAACCGAAGAAGGAACGGGTCTGCGGATACCAGTACTGGCGGTCGGTGCCGAGCAGGGTCCAGGTCGAGGAGCGCGCATGGATAAACCACACCTTGCCGCCACAGGCGGCAGCCAGGTTTGAGGTCGCATTCATCGGCCCCAGTACCAGATCGCAAGACGAGGCATAGGCGGCCACCTTGTCGAGATCCATTTTCAGATCGATTTCAGTCGGCTGGTGAAGCGTGACCCCGAAGCGTTCCCGGGCCAGTGCCAGCTCGTCCTCGACCTTGCCGTATTGCAGGTTGATGAAGTCCACGCCGGGTGTTTTCAGCACACCTTCCCAGGCATCAAAGGCCGAGAAGAAGCGCGAGCGGCGGGCATTCATGTTCAGCGATTTCCACAGGATGCCGACTTTCAGCCCGCTGCCAAACCCGTCGATCTGGGCCCGGAAGCCGGATTTCAGCGCCGGATCCGGGACCAGGAAGCCCGCATCGGTCGGGTAGGCGTCGAGGCTGTTGCGGAAGGACCGCAACGGCGTGGCCATCGGGGTCCAGAAATCGGCGCCGTCTTCCAGCCTGGGAACGACGCGAACATCGCGACCCTCGACATTGGCCGACATGTGGTGGCCGACCACGGCTTGCGGGAAAGAACGTTTGACCAGCGGCATCAACCGGTATTCGCAGGCGATGCGCAATTCGCCCCCGGACCCTACCGCGTCCAGCAGGTCCTTGACGATATTCATGAAAATGACTTCATCGCCAAGCCCTTGCTCGCCAACCAGAAGCAGGGTCTTGCCGCGCAATTGCTCCGGCCGAGTGCCATCCCACATCGGCGCCTTCATGGTGAAAAGCGTGGCCTGGGCGCGATTGGGGTTGAGCCGGCTCTCATTGGCAGCCCAGCCTTCCTCGATCCGGCCGGCGGCCAGCAGGACCATCGAGCGGCCATGCCGCATCGTGGCCTCTTCCATTGCGTCGGCCGGGTCTTTCAGCGCCGCGTCGAAATGCGGGATCGCCAGAGCCGGCTCGCCCAGCAATTCATGGATATTGGCCATATTGTTGTGGGCGCGGCCATAGTCAGGCTTCAGGCGAAGCGCCTCTTCATAAAAGGTGCGGGCCTGTATCGGGTCGCCACTGTCATTGATGACCGTGCCCATCGAGTTCCAGAGCTCATAATTGTCCTGGTGGGCATAGATCGCGGTGCGCAGGATCTCGATCGCTTCCTCGAACTTGCCGGCATCGCGCAGCACGCCGCCCAGATTGATCGCGGCATCGACGGCGGTCGGCGCGAGCCGGTATTGCAGGCGGTAGAATTTCTCCGCCGCGTCGAGCATGTCGAGCTTCCAGGCGACCAGACCGAGCTTCTGGTAAATCTCGGCATCCTTCGGATCGATCTTCCAGGCGGCCTCGAAGAAATCGAGCGCACGTGACAGGCGACCCAGATTGTACAGCATCAGCCCGAGCACATGATTGGTCAGCGCCATGTCGGGCGCCAGCAGCCACGCCCTGTGAGCCAGCCGCGCGGCCGCGACATTGTCGCCCTCGGCCGAGGTCTTCATGGCCCGCTTGGCGAGGGCGGCGACTTTCTGGAAGGTTTTGCGGCGGCCTGGCGGCAGGCGGTCGAGATGGGTGTCCACACGCACGGCCTGCGTGCCGAGTAGCACGGCGTCGCGGGTTTCGTTTTTCTCGATTTCGGCCTCGGCGGAAATTTCCGCATCAAGGTCGAGCACTGTGGCGTCCTGCATGGTTATCAATCCTGCCTCGATTCTGGGGGCCAAGGCAGGGGATTCGCTTTAAGAACTCGCTAATATTCGATGACGGGGGCCGATCGGGCCGGAAACCTTTTCTTCACCCCGTATTGGCAACCTGCAGCCCGTGAACGTCATCGATCGTTTCACTTGTGGACCGGAGGGACCCCATGCCGCTCAAAATCTCGCTCAAACCCGGCGAGAAGTTTGTCCTGAACGGAGCCGTTGTCGAAAACGGTGATCGTCGGGCCAATCTTGTGCTGCAGAACAAGGCTTCGGTGCTCCGCGAGAAGGACATCCTGCAGGCCGAGGATGTCGATACGCCTGTGAAGCGGATCTATTTCCCGATCATGATGATGTATCTGTCGGACAAGAATGATGACAGGCTCTATGACGAGTTCGTGCTCCGCATGAATGAGTTCATGGGCGTTGTCTCGGCGCCGGAACTGCTCGCCCTTTGTGTCAATGTCAGCCGTGATGTGATGGCCGGCGAGCACTACAAGGCGCTGCTCGGTTGTCGCAAACTCATGACCTACGAGGCCGAGAGGCTTAGCTGATGTCCCTTCAAGCCTACCAGAAAACCTCCGCTCGCGCGGAAGACCCCCGTGCCACCGAATACCGGCTCTTTGCCCAGGTGACGCGCTCCCTGATGCACGCCAAGACGCTGCCGATGGACGCGGTTCGCGACCGGGCTGCGGCCATCGACTGGAACCGCCGCGTCTGGAGCAATCTGGCGCTCGATTGCGCCAGCCAGGACAACAAGCTGCCGGAAGCACTGCGAGCGGCGATTATCTCGTTGTCCATCTTCGTGTCCAAGCACGGCAGTTTTGCGATGCGCAATCCCGAAGCGATCGACGATCTGGTCGATATCAACCGGACCGTCATGCAGGGTCTGATGCCCCAGGCGAGCGCCGGCGCAGAGCAGGCCGCAGGGTAAGATCTGCCCGCTCGGCAATAACAGGCAGGCAAGAACAGGCACCTTCCCCGGAAGGTGCCTTTTTTAATATCCTAAAACACTGATTTAAAACGCTTTATGGCGTGCCCAAAGCGGCACGCCCCTTGCGATGTGTCTCGCGGGCAAAACGCTCACGGCTGAAAAATTCGGCTTTAAATGCATCCAGAATGGAGAGCAAAAAATGGCACTTTCTGTCAACACCAACGCTGGGGCGATGATCGCCCTGCAGAATCTGAACAAGACGAACATGTCGATGAATGAGGTTCAGAACCGCATCAATACCGGACTGGAAGTGGCCAGTGCGAAGGACAATGGTGGTGTCTACGCCATTGCACAACGCATGCGCTCCCAGGTCGCCGGCTATGGTGCGGTCTCGCAAAGTCTGGACCTCGCAACATCGGTCACCGACGTAGCCCTGGCTGCCGGTGAGGCGATCTCCGATATTCTCGTCGAAATGAAGGAAAAGGCGCTCGCGGCATCTGATGCATCGCTTGATGCAGCCTCCCGAACGGCCCTGAACGAAGACTTCAAGGCCTTGCGGGATCAGATCGCCACGATCACCTCGAATGCGGAGTTCAACGGCACCAACCTGATCAATGGTACGGTGACGTCGGTTTCCGCGCTGGCCAATTCGGACGGCTCCAACACGATCACCATCTCTGACCAGAATTTCACTCTGGCAGGCGGTACCGTGACGGTGGCGGCCGCGGCCTCCTTCGCTTCGGCTGGTGACGCATCCACGCTTGTCACCACGATCGAGACGTCTCTCGACAACCTGAACACCGCTCTGGCCAAGTTGGGTACTGCTTCAAAGTCCCTGGAAATCCACAAGGACTTTGTTTCGCGGCTCACCGACACGCTGGAGCAGGGGATCGGCAACCTGGTCGACGCCGACCTGGCCAAGGAAAGCGCACGGCTCCAGTCGCTGCAAGTCAAGCAGCAGCTGGGTGTCCAGGCTCTCTCCATCGCCAACCAGGCGCCGCAGACCATCCTGTCGTTCTTCGGCTAAGTTCGTCCGGCCGGGATCGCCCTCGTGGCGATCCCGGTCATTTTTTTCAGTTTCGCCAGCGCTGGCGAACAGTCATGTCCAAATTCGGCCATTAACCTGATATTAATCATAAAATCTTGCCGACCGGCAATATTTTCCTAGCGGAATCCGCCATTTGATAGGCAAATCTTGCCGGGCAAAAGGTTACCGGGGAAGGTTTGACTCGGCAAAAACATCCCGGCGAATCACGCGACTCGGAGTTAACCCTAGCGGTCAATAGGCAAGTGGCACCGCGCTTGCTCTTTCCTTGGCAGGGTCAGAAGACCCGGCGGGCAGAACGTCCGTATGTCACCAGAACGGAAAGGGCCAAGAAATGGCTACAATCAACACGAATGCCGGCGCCATGGTTGCGCTGCAGAACCTCAATCAGACCAATCGCGACATGGAACAAGTCCAGAGCCGCATCAACACCGGTCTGGCTGTTGCGTCTGCCAAAGACAATGGCGGCGTCTACGCAATTGCCCAGAAGATGCGTTCCGACGTCAACGGCTATGCCGCGGTCGGCAATTCGCTGGATCTCGCGGCTTCGACAACCGACGTGGCTCTGGCCGCTGGTGAAGCCATCGGCGATATCCTGATCGAGATGAAGGAAAAGGCCCTGGCCGCTTCCGACTCGTCGCTGGACACCGCGTCGCGCACTGCGCTGAACGAAGACTTCAAGGCGCTTCGCGACCAGATCACGACCATCGTCGACAATGCCGAGTTCAACGGCACGAACCTGATCAACGGTTCGGTGACGTCGATTTCGGCCCTGGCCAATGCCGACGGCTCCAACACCATCACCATCTCTGACCAGAACTTCTCTCTGGGTGGTGGCTCGGTGACCGTGGCCGCGACCGCTTCCTTCGCGTCTGCTGGCGATGCGTCCACGCTCGTCGGTACCATCGAAACCTCGCTCGACAACCTGAACGCATCGCTGGCCAAGCTCGGCACTGCGTCCAGCTCGCTCGAAATCCACAAGGGTTTCGTCGGCAAGCTGTCTGACGCCCTGGAAAAGGGTATCGGCAACCTGGTCGATGCGGACCTGGCCAAAGAGAGTGCGCGTCTTCAGTCCCTGCAGGTCAAGCAGCAGCTTGGCGTCCAGGCACTGTCGATTGCCAACTCGGCACCCAGCACGATCCTGGGTTACTTCCGTTAATCACGGATTGGGTAGCGGAGCCTGGCTCCGCTACCCGCTTCCGCGGTTGGCGCGAGGATTTAGCGAGGCGATGATGCCTCCGCGTCAGCGAGTAGGACAATGGCAGAAACGGGGTTCAATCCTAGATCCGTTCCCGTGGCACCGATCAGCGAGAACAGGGATACATCATCCGACCGCCCACGGGAGACTGCGGCGCGGGTCGAGCCCGTTGAGAAAGCGGACAAGCCGGCGACCGACACACCGCAGCAGCGCGAACAGCGCGCCGAGGACATTGAGCGCCTGGCCCGGGAGGCGTTGAAGAATTCCCGCCTGAAAATCCTGCAGGATGAAAACTCGGGTGATTACATCTATCTCATGGTCGACCAGGACACCGGCGAACAGATCCGCCGCTGGCCGCCGGAAAAGCACGGCGACTTGATGGAATACCTGCGTACCAAGACCGCCGGACTGCTGGACGCAAAAGCGTAGCGCAACACCTCTCCACACATTCCCGAGATGCACCCGTGGCGTCGCCGCGGGCTTTTTGATCAACCGATGGGTCTCAAACGGCCGGTGCAGGCCGTGAGCTGGGCGCTGGCAGGTTTGGTCATGGCAGCCGAGACCGGGTTGACCCGGGGCACGCCGGCGCTTCGGAATACCGGTTTCACCAACCTGCCGGGCGGCGCCTTGGCGCATGGCAGCGCGCCGGCGATGCGGGCCCGGTTCAGCCCACTCCGGTGGCGGCCGCGTCTGACGTGAACCGGGGACGCGCTGCGTGTGGCCGGTCTGCCCGATGGCCGGGCCCGATCGGGCTGCCGACCCGGCAAAAATTGACCCCCCGGGCACATGTGTCCCGGCAATGCGGGGCAGAACGGCGCAAGCCTTTCCCGGAAAACTGTTATCAAACATCTGACTTGAAAGGCTTTTATCGACCGTGCCAAAACGGCACGCCTCTTGCGCATGTCTGCTTGAACAGCCGCTGAAGGGCGGTGATTGAGAACGCGGGAGAATGTCGCATGACTATGAGCGTCCACACCAATACCGGAGCGATGATCGCTCTGCAGAACCTGAACAAGACCAATGATGACATGCTGGGCGTTCAGAACCGTATCAATACCGGCCTGAAAATCTCCGGTGCCAAGGACAATGCTGCGATCTACGCCGTTGCCCAGGGCATGCGTGCTGACATCCGCGCCCTTGAAGCCGTCCAGAGCGGGCTCGACCGGGCCTCGACGATCGGTGATGTCGCCCTGGCTGCCGGCGAATCCATCTCGGACCTTCTGGTCCAGATGCGCGAGAAGGCCACAGCCGCCATGGACCCCTCGCTCGATACCTTCTCGCGCGCCGCCTATGACGCCGACTTCAAGGCCCTGCTGGACCAGATCAGCGGCATCCTTCAGAATGCCGAGTTCGATGGTGCCAATATTCTCGACGGCTCGATCACGAGCGGCATTGAATTCCTCGCCGACGCCGACGCGGCCCGTTCGGTCACGCTGAAATCGCAGGACATGTCGATCGGTGGAACCATTCTCACCATCGCAGCGACCGCCAGTCTCGGCTCGGTCACGCTGGCGACGAACGCCGTTGCCGCGATCAAGACCTCGCTGGAAAACGTCAACCAGGCGCTCGCCAATCTCGGCTCCGACACCAAGAAACTGGAAGCGCACTCCAATTTCGTTGGGAAATTGATGGACTCGCTGACGCGCGGTGTCGGTGATCTCGTCGATGCCGACCTCGCGGTCGAAAGTGCGAAACTGCAGGCCTTGCAGGTCAAGCAGCAGCTTGGTGTGCAGGCGCTGTCGATCGCCAACGGTCAGCCGCAGATCATCCTCAACCTGTTCGGCGGTTAAACCGCCCACCCACCTCCACCACCACGGCGCGGCCCCGGATTTCCGGGGCCGTTTCCGTTTGCGCGACTCAATCCATCATTTCCGGCATGATTTGCGGTGAGTGCCCGGCTGTCCGGCGCCACCCCCTGGAGCGTCACACATGGCCCAGCACTATCTGCCCTACGGGCGCCAGTCGATCGACGAGAGCGATATCGAGGCCGTCATCGAGGTGCTGCGCGGTGACTGGCTCACAACCGGCCCGACGATTGACGCGCTGGAAGCGGCTTTTTGTGAGGCGGTCGGTGCCGAGCACGCTGTTGCCTGTTCCAACGGCACGACGGCGCTTCACCTGGCCCTGGCGGCGCAAGGTGTGGGGCCGGGGGATGTCTGCATCGTGCCGGCGGTGACCTTCATGGCGACCGCCAATGCGGCGCTCTATTGCGGCTCGGACGTTGTCTTTGCCGATGTCGATCCGGACACCGGGCTCATGACACCCGACACGCTTGACGACGCGCTCGGCCGGGCCGGCGGCAAGGCGCGTGTTGTGTTGCCGGTTCATCTGGCCGGCCAGTGCGAGGCCCTTGACCGGATGGCGATGCAGGCCGAAGCCGCCGGCGCGGTCCTCGTCGAAGACGCCTGCCATGCGGTCGGTTCGCGCTGGCAGGGTGAGCCGGTCGGCAATTGCCAGCATTCCCGCGCCGCGACCTTCTCCTTTCACCCGGTCAAGACGATTGCCGCGGGCGAGGGGGGCATGGTGACGACGGGTGATGGCGAACTGGCGCGGCGCATGCGCCTGTTGCGCAGTCACGGCATTGAGCGCGATCGGTCCCGCCATGAACGCCAGGCCGGTGAGCCCTGGTGGCACGAGATGCAGGCGCTTGGCTGGAATTACCGGCTCAGCGACATCCAGGCGGCACTGGCCCTGTCACAGCTGAAACGGCTGGGCCAGTTTGCCGAACGGCGCAGCGCGCTGGCGGCCGCTTATGACGCGGCGATCGCGGCGGCCAATATCCCGGTCTCGGCGCTGGCAAGGACGGCGGATTGCGATCCCTGTCTCCACCTCTATCCGGTGCGCATCGATTTCGAGGCGCTCGGGCAGAGCCGGACGAGCGTGATGGCGGCGCTGGCCGCGCGCGGTGTCGGCAGCCAGGTTCACTACATTCCGGTGCCGGACCAGCCCTATTACAGGGCACGCTATGGCGAGCAGGACCTGCCGGGCGCGCGCCGCTATTACGCGCGCACCCTGTCCTTGCCGCTCTATGTCGGGATGACCGATGAGGATCCGGAATTCGTCGTCGGGGCGCTTGCCGACGTGCTGGCAGGCTAGGCCGCCGCCGCCATGCCGATCAGTTCGCGCAGGGCTGCCCCGGTGAGCTGTTCCGGATTGGTGTTCGAGGCGTAGGCAAACCCGTCCGGTACCAGATGTCCGCCCGAGGCGAGATAGCGCGCCGTCACCTTGGCGCTGTGCGCCGGCAGGATGGCGAAACGGTCGTCCAGCTCGATCGTGGTGCGGGCATCGTCTTCCGGGATCATGATCTCGTGCAGCTTTTCGCCGGGACGGATGCCGATCACCTTGTGCGGCAGGTGCGGGGCCATGGTACGGGCGAGGTTGGCTGTGCTCATGGACGGAATCTTCGGCACGAAGATCTCGCCGCCACGCGCCATGGACAGGCTGGACAGGACGAAATTGACGCCCTGTTCGAGCGTGATCCAGAAGCGTGTCATGCGCGGGTCCGTGATCGGCAGCTCCTTGGCGCCGCTGTCGATGAGACGGCGGAAATAGGGAATGACCGAGCCGCGTGAGCCGACGACATTGCCGTAGCGCACGACCGAGAAGACCGGACCGCCTTCACCGCCCATGTGCTGGGCGGCGGTGAATATTTTATCCGCCGCCAGTTTCGAGGCGCCGTAGAGATTGATCGGGTTGGCGGCCTTGTCGGTCGACAGGGCGCAGACATGTTTGACGCCGCGCTTGATGGCGGCACGGACCACATTCTCGGCACCCATGACATTCGTCTTGATGCATTCGAACGGATTGTATTCGGCGATCGGGACATGCTTCAGCGCCGCGGCATGAATGACGATGTCGACATCGCGCATGGCCTGGTCGAGGCGCGATTCATCGCGCACATCGCCGATGAAATAGCGCAGGAAGGGATAATCGCCGGGCGAAAAATCCTGAGCCATTTCATACTGCTTGAGCTCGTCGCGCGAGAAGATGATCAGCTTTTTCGGCTTGTATTCGGCGCAGATGGTCTCGGTCAGCTTGCGGCCGAACGAGCCCGTCCCGCCGGTGACGAGAATGGTTTTGCCGTCGAGCGGCATGCGCGGATCGAGGAAGGAGCGTTGGTTCATCATTTCCTCGAAAGGCGTTTCGGGCGCTGTCTTGTCCGACATGCTGGGCCTCGCGATTCGTATCCAGTGACCGACGCTGCGCCGCCAAGGTTAACGGTGGGTTAGGCCTGTCATGCCGGCGCCGAGGCTAGCAGATTTTTCGGCCGGTGCGCACTACGTCCGAGGCAGCATGATCATGCAAGTTGTCTCGATCGTATTTACCTTGTCTCGCAACACTTTATTCGTGTTTCAGGTCCAGTCTCGGCAATCAGGAAAAAAGGATTCTCGCCGTGAGCGTGATCGGGTTGAATGTCGGGCTTCTGACGGGGTGGTACAATTCACGTATCAGCACCTCGCTCGCCTCGTCGACTGCATTGTCGTCGAGCGGCGCGGCCGGCCGCAACCAGGCACCCAAGGCGCCGGCTCCCTGGGAGGTCGGCTCGCCAAACATGATGACGCTGGAGGAGATGAGCCGCAAGGTTCTCGCCAACGGCGTCTTTTTCAATAATCCCGACCGTGAATTCTCCGGCCTCGATGCCCCCGATGATCACAAGCAGCTCTTTTCGCTGCACCAGGGCCTCAAGCGCCTCGCCTCCCTGGCCGAGGAGGCCAAGGAGAAGACCACGACGGACTTCCGCCGCGATTTCCTCAACAAGAGTTTCCAGTCCGGTCTGGCCCAGTTCGACGGTTTCTTTGACGACATGGATCTGGAGAGCCTGACCCTTTTGAAGGGCGAGGAGCTGACCAAGGTCGAGAGCCAGGTCGCGATTGCGCGCGGCACCTCGCAATACAAGACCGACACCATCCACAGCGGCGATTTCGATGCCGAGGTCGCCAGCCTGACCGGCGATGTCCAGTTCTCGATCTCGGTGAAGAAGAGCGGCGTCACCCAGACGATCAATATCGACCTGGCCGACATGGGCGCGACGACGCGCAATCTCGACAATATCTCCGATCACATCAACACGCAGCTCGAAGCCGCCGGTGTGATCACGCGCTTCGAGCGCACCAAGATCGGCGAGAAGAATGATGTCGGTGTCGTGCCGGGAAACAATTACGGCTTCCTGATCGCCGGCGTTTCGACCGAGACCGTGTCCTTCTCCGCGTCGGCTGCCGAACCGGCCCTCTACATGGCCGGTGTCTCGGGCATCAATGACAGCGCCGGCGGGCAGGTGGTGAAGCTGACCGATCTGGCCAGCGGCGATCCGCAGACCGGCTACACGACCCGTTTCAGCGCCGACCCGAGTGAGACCGAAGTCGCGGTCGTTGGCGGCGAGG
>NZ_JADFAJ010000035.1 GCF_015665295.1 Maricaulis sp. | reverse complement strand
CCGCGGCGCCGCCCGCGGCAACTGTTGCCGTGACATTGAAGCCGCCATCGCCGCCACCGCCGCCAACCGACTGGATCAGCACGCCGGTCGAACGGGCACCATGTGTGTGCACCAGATCACCGATACCGCCGGTCACTGTTCCGCCATGACCGCCGCCGCCGCCGCTGCCTCCAACCCCGACGCCAACAGCGGCACCGCCTACACTGCCGGCGCCGACCGCGACGGTTACATTGTAGCCGCCCGTGCCGCCACCGCCGCCAACCGACTGTATCAGGGCCCCCAGCGCATCATCGCCGAGCGTGGTAATGGAGCCGTCGAAACTGGCATCGACAACACCACCTTCACCGCCCGACCCGCCGGATCCTCCGACCCCGACGCCGACTGCGATACCCGCCACGGCGCCAACAGCTACCGCTGCGCTGATGCTGAAACCGCCGCTGCCGCCACCGCCGCCAACCGACTGCGCCTGGAAGCCGTTGGAGAACTCGCCTTCGGTAAAAATCGAACCGCCGGCATCGACATTCACTTCGCCGCCTTCGCCGCCCGCACCAGCGCTGCCGCCGATCGACACGGCCACAGACACGGCCGGCCCCGGCGATGCGCTGACCGCCACGGCGCTGGAAAAGCCGCCGCTGCCGCCACCGCCGCCAACCGACTGGATCAGCATGCCCTCGGCCGAATCGCCGACGGTGTGGATGTCGACATCGCCATCGACATTGACAACGCCGCCCTCGCCGCCACCGGCACCGGAGCCGCCGATTGCGACGCTGACCGCAGCGCCAAACCCGATGGAGGTCTGGGACGCGAAGCCGCCGCTGCCGCCGCCGCCGCCGACCGATTGCGCGAACAGGCCGCGGGCGCGGTCGCCCTGGGTCTGGATCAGTGCCCGGGTAAAGACCGGAACCCCGGCCAGGGTGATGACGCGATCGTGAAAATGCACATTGACTTCGCCGCCATCGCCGCCAGCCGCGCCGGCGCCGCCGATCGCGAGACCGGCAAACAGGCTGACCGAGGTGCTAGAGCCGCCGCTGCCGCCGCCGCCGCCGACCGATTGCGCGAAAATACCGTGGGAATCATTGCCCGAGATCAGATTGCCGCCGCGATCCCGCAGGCCGGTGGCGAGATTGATCTCGCGCATGCCGGTGGAGAGATTGCCATAATTGTCGACATTGACGACGCCGGAATCGCCGCCAGCCCCACCGCCGCCGCCAATGGTGACGAACACACCGCCCGTGGAACCGCCATCGCCGCCACCGCCGCCAACCGACTGGGCCTGGATGGCCGAAGCCATATTGCCGCGGGTAGTGATCGTGCCGCGGTTGGTGACGTCTACCTGGCCGCCGCGATTATCGTTGAGCTGGCCCAGGGCATTGAGCAGGGCCAGGCCATTGCCGCCGATCGAGACTTCGCCTTCGACACCGCCGCCGGCGCCACCGCCGCCGCCAACCGCAACCAGGCCGCCGGCATCGCCGCCAGCGCCGCCGCCGCCACCGATCGACTGCGCGAAAATCCCTCGCGCATAGGCGCCCGAGGTCGAGATCAGGCCGCCATTATCGACGAGGACATTGCCGCCACCGCCGCCATTGCCGCCGCGCCCACCCATGGCGAAGACGCCGCCCGAGGTCGAGCCCGCGCCGCCACCGCCGCCGACCGATTGCACGAAAATGCCGTCGCTGCCGCGCTGCAGCGTGGTGATGCTGCTATTGGCGAGCGTCGTCACTTCGACATAGCTGGAGCGTCCACCTGCACCGCCCGAACCGCCGAAGGACACAATGCCCCCCGTTCCCAGCGCGGTGCCGCCACCCCCGCCAACCGATTGCGCAAAGATGCCGCGCGAATCGAGGCCGTCGGTGAGAATGACGCCATCGGATTCAACCGTCACCACGCCGCCTGTGCCGCCGCCACTGCCATTGCCGCCAAAGGAGACGACCCCGGCCGTAACGCCGGAATTGCCGCCGCCGCCGCCGATCGACTGCGCAAACACACCATGGGCATAGTCACCGGTCGTGGTGACGAAACTGAGGTCCTGGACATAGATGTTCGCTGCCGCGCCATCGCCGCCGGCACCGCCATTGGAACCGAGCGACGAGAAGCCGGAGCTGAATCCGCCATTGCCGCCGCCGCCGCCGACCGACTGGGCAAACAGGCCATAGGCGCCATTGCCGGCGGTATTCACCGAGGAACCTGTCTGGGCATGGACGGTCGCCGAGCCGCCGCTGCCGCCGGGGGCGGCATTCGAGGTGAAGGTGAGCAAACCGGCGGAATTGCCTGAATTCCCCCCGATACCCCCGATGCTTTGGGCGCTGACGCCATAGGCGTCGTCGCCGCGCGTGGCGACCTGGCCGAAATTCCAGGCGGTCGCCGTGCCGCCATTGCCGCCAGTGTCGCCGTCGCCCGCTGCCCCGAATACTCCATAGCTGCCGCCGCCGGCCCCGGCGCCGCCGCCCAGGCTCTGTGCGAACACGCCGATGGCCCCGCTGCCTGTCGTCTGGATGGAGCTGTAATTGAACACTGTAGCGCTGCCGCCATTGCTGCCCGCCCCGCCGGCACCGCCGGAAGAGAAGAGATAACCGGTGCCGCCTGCGCCGGCGACGCCACTGCGGCTCTGCGCCACGACGCCGTGCGATTGAGTGCCGCCGGTGCTGATATTGCCGACGCGGGAAGTCAGCTCGACATCGCCACCTGCGCCGCCCGAACCGCCGCCGCCGCCGCTGGCGCCGAGATAGCCGGAGCCGCCAGGCCCGCCATTGCCGCCAATACTGAGCGCGACAATGCCCGGCAAATTGTCGCTGACCGTCGTGATGTCCGGCTCGCCCGCACCGACTTCCGCCGTGATCGGGTTGCCCGGACTGCCCTGGCGGCCATTGCCGGCCGAAACAAACAACGCCCCGGTGCTGCCGCCGCGCCCGCCATCGCCCTGTGTCACGAATATCTGGTTGTTCAGATCGTTCAGACCGGGAACGAAGTCGGCCGGATCCGGCGCACCTGGCGGTGCAAAATTGGCGACCGTGACGACGTTGCGCGTCTCGCCACCGACGAAGGTCACCGAGATCACCAGCCCGTTGGTGGGATGCAGGGTGACCGAGGCGATCTCGCGCTCGGTCGGCGGAATGACCGGATCGGCGGTCGGATCACCGGGGGAGGTGATGATATCGCCGACGCGAACAGAGGTGAGGATCAGGAGATTGCCGACGTCAGGGTCGGCGGCACTGCTGGCACGCACGGCAAATTCGAACACTTCGCGCACGATCAGCACGGTGCCGTCTAGTGGATTGACGATGGAGTCGCCGACGGCATAGGTCGGCGCCGCAGGCGGTGGCCCGGCCTGTCGCTTGCTGCCGGCCGGCTTGGCGCTGTCATTCAGGGAGAAACTGGTTTCAACATTGAGACCGGCGTGCAGGCCGGCCCGGATATCGCCCGCCGGGGCTTGGGCCATCGCCGCAGCGCTGGAGACCGCCGCTATCAGTGCTGCCGCACCGGCGCTGCCCAGAAAATTGGCGCGCAGCGACCGGCGTACCGGCGCAATATTGTTGGTCATGCCCATGATTTCCCCCCAGCTCCCTGACGGGCCGCGCGCACAGTCAAGCCCGCGAAGGTTAAGGAAATCAATCAACAGACAGAGAATTACTCGGGTTTGGCCCGCAGGGGTACATATATGTCAGCATCCCGAGAGGCGAATTGCGGTGCCGTCAGACTAAAGCGCATCGGCCTCGAAAGACCCGCTTTGATCCTATCTCAAGCCGCAAGTTGACGCCATTCGAACAGGGCTTGGGTACGGTTTTCCTTGAAGTCTGATCGTGAGTAAAAGTGGCGTTCGAGATTGAAGCGATTATGGATGGAAGACTGAATGGCGGCGAATTTCTGCAGACTTCGCGTCGACCTAAACCGGTTCATGACTTTCTCTCACCGCCTTAGCGGCTGATGCGAGTTCTCGGCCCGATTATTGAGCCACCTCCAAGTTACCTGAACGCCTGGGTTTCGAAGCTCACGCAGCGCCGCCTTGTACGATCCAAGTCGATCCGTAACGACCTCACTGGGCAAACCGTACCGCTTCATCGTCTTGCGCAGAAACTTCAGCGCTGCCTTGCGATCCCGGCTTTTGGTGACGAACGCCTCCATCACTTCACCCTCGTGATCGACGGCCCGCCAGAGGTAGTGGGGCTCGCCATTGATCTTCACGAAAACCTCGCCGAGATGCCAGGTCCAGTTCGAGTAATCCGCGTTCTGAGCGCGGCACTTTCGGATCGATTTTGCGAACATTGATCCGAACCGGTTCCACCAAAACCGAACCGTCTCGTGTGTGATGTCGATACCGCGCTCGTGCAACAGATCCTCGACGTTGCGAAGAGAGAGCGGGAACCGGACATGCATCATTACTGCGGGACGGATGATCTCGGGCGACGTTTTGAAATACTTGAATGAGTTACCCATCAGATGAGGCCAGGAAACCCCCACCTGACGCTCAAGCCGAAGTTCCTCTGACACTGCCACCAGAGGGGAAAGTCCGCGAAGGTGCGGAAGCGCCGCAGGAATTGCGCAGCGCGTTTTTATCTAATTATTTCAGGAAGACAAATGGCGGAGAGAGAGGGATTCGAACCCTCGGAACGCTTGCGCGCTCAACGGTTTTCGAGACCGCCCCGATCGACCACTCCGGCACCTCTCCGCGGGGAAGCGGGGTTTTGGCCGACTGGCGGCACAAAATCAAGGCCTGATAACTGTGCTCATGCAGGATTGCGCACTGCGCTTTGCGTTGACTCTTTGACGGGCATGCGTATAACGCCCGCTCCTGCTCGTGCGGCCTGCCGCTCCGGGCCCATAAATCATGAACAACGCTCCGGGCATACGGAGTGAAGAAAAAGGACCCGCCGGGCCGACAGGATCGAGGTGATCCCGGGGTAGCCGGACGGATCGGATACAAGGATAGACACGATCATGTTTGCTGTGATCAAGACCGGCGGTAAGCAATACCGCGTTGCCGCTGGCGACGAAATTCGCATCGAGAAGCTCGAAGGCGCCGCTGGCGACACGCTCGACCTCGGTGACGTTCTGATGCTCGGCTCTGAAGCCGGCGTGACGGTCGGTTCGCCGACCGTTGATGGCGCCCAAGTGATCGGCGAGCTCATTGACACCAATCGCGCCCGCAAGATCATCGTCTTCAAGAAGCGCCGTCGCCAGAATTACCGCCGGACGAAGGGCCACCGTCAGTGGGGCACCGTCGTTCGGATCGCGGAAATCGTTGCACCGGGCGAGAAGGCCAAGACGGCCCTGAAGTCGACAACGGCTGCTCCGAAGTCTGCCGAAGCCCCCAAGGCGAAGACTGCTCCGAAGGCAGAGAAGGCGTCTGCGCCGAAAGCGGCCGCGGCCGACGCTCTGACCGAGCTGACAGGTGTGGGCCCCGCCCTCGCCACCAAGTTGAACGAAGCCGGCATCACCACGTTCGCGCAGATCGCGGCCTGGACCGACGCCGACCTGGACGCCCTGAGCGAGACCATCACCGGTCTCAAGACCAAGGCTGAGAAAAACGACTGGATCAACGCCGCCAAGGCGCTGGCCAAGTAATCGGAGGACTGATCAATGGCTCACAAAAAAGCAGGCGGTTCATCCCGTAACGGTCGCGACTCCGCAGGTCGCCGCCTTGGTGTGAAGAAGTTCGGTGGCCAGGAAGTAATTCCGGGCAACATCATCGTGCGCCAGCGCGGTACCAAGGTGAATCCGGGCGCCAATGTCGGCATGGGCAAGGACCACACCCTCTTCGCACTTACCGAAGGCCGCGTCGTTTTCGCGAAGAAATCCGGTGGCAAGTCTTTCGTCTCTGTCGAGCCGGTCGCCAAAGCAGCGGAATAAGCGGTTCGCACATATTCGGACCGTGTCTTGAACAGGCAGGGTCCGACAGCGCCAGACGCGTGAAAGGGGAGACGGACCACCGCCTCCCCTTTTGTTTTGTTCCCCGTCGAGGAGAGGGTCATGGGCCCGCGGATCGAGACCGAACGCCTGGTGATGCGTCTTCCAGTCCTGGAAGATGCGGCGAGTATCGCCACCTATCTAGGTGATTTTGACGTTGCCAAGAACACAGCCCGCGTGCCGCATCCCTATCCGGAGCTGGCTGCGGAGATCTGGGTGCTGACAACGCGAGCCAGCTGGCAACCGGGCGGCAATCTCTCGCTGACCGTCGTGATGGATGGCGAAGTGATCGGTGGCGGCGGCGTTTTCAAGCGGAAGCCGGACGCCGACTGGGAGATTGGCTACTGGATCGGCAAGCCTTGGTGGGGTCAAGGCCTGGCAACCGAGCTCGGTCACGGCCTGGTGGACTTCGCCCGCGACAGCCTGGGAACTCGCCGCCTCATCGCCGGATACTACAAGGACAACCCGGCCTCCGGGCGCGTGCTCGAGAAGCTCGGCTTTGTCCATCAGGGTGATGGCGTTCGTGCCTTCTCGATGGCGCGCATGGGTCCGGCAGACATGCATGAGCTTTCGCTGGCCTTGTAGCCCGCCCTGTTGGGCACGTGCCAAGCGACGCAGAAACCGCTATAGCCGAAACAGATTGACCAGGAACACGCCGCAATGAAATTTCTCGACCAAGCCAAAGTCTATGTCCGCTCCGGGAATGGTGGCGGAGGCTGCGTGTCGTTCCGGCGCGAGGCCTATGTCGAATATGGCGGCCCCGATGGTGGCGATGGCGGCAAGGGCGGCGACGTCTGGATTGAGGCGGTCGAGGGACTCAATACGCTCATCGACTACCGCTACAAGCAGCACTTCAAAGCCGATACCGGCATGCACGGCATGGGCCGCAACAGGACCGGCGCCAGCGGCGAGGACGTTGTGCTGCAGGTTCCGGCCGGCACGCAGATCCTCGACGAAGACAAGGAAGAAGTGCTCGCTGACCTGACCGAGATCGGGCAGCGCGTCCTGCTGGCGCGCGGCGGCGATGGCGGCAAGGGCAACTCCCATTTCAAGACGTCCACCAACCAGGCCCCGCGCAAGACCATTCCCGGCTGGCCCGGCGAGGAGCGCTGGATCTGGCTACGCCTCAAACTGATCGCCGATGTCGGCCTGGTCGGCCTGCCCAATGCCGGCAAGTCAACCTTCCTGTCTGTCGTCAGCCGCGCCAACCCGAAAATTGCCGCCTATCCCTTCACCACGCTCTATCCCAATCTTGGTGTCGTCGATCTCGGTCCGAGCTCGCGCTTCATTGTCGCCGACATTCCCGGCCTCATTGAAGGCGCCCATGAAGGCGCCGGCATTGGCGACCGCTTCCTCGGCCATATCGAGCGCTGCGCTTCCTTGATCCATCTGGTCGATGGCACACAGGACAATGTCGCGGACGCCTATCACACCGTGCGAGGCGAACTGGAGGCCTATGGCGACGGCCTTCCGGACAAGCGGGAAATCCTGGCGCTCAACAAGATCGATGCCCTCAGTGCCGATATGGTCGCCGAAAAGGTCGCCGAACTGGAAGCCGCGAGTGGCAAGACCGTCATGACGCTGTCGGGCGTGTCCGGCGACGGCGTCAGGGAATTGTGCGGCGCCGCCTGGGAGATCGTGCTCGAGACACGGCGCGCTGAGAAGGCGGAAATCGAAGCAGAGCTGGCCGCCGAAAACGGTGAGGAGGGCTGGACGCCGTCATGATCCGAACGGGCTTCGACACTGCGCGCTGCGTCGTGGTCAAGGCCGGGTCGAGCCTCCTCCAGGCGGGCGATGCGGTGATCGCCGCGATTGTTGCCGATATTGTTGTCCTGCGTTCTCGCGGCGTTCGGGTGACACTCGTATCGTCCGGAGCGGTAGCGCTTGGACGTGAGCGTCTCGGCCTGCCGCGCGGAAGCCTAAGCCTGGAACAGAAACAAGCCGCAGCCGCCGCCGGTCAGCCGCGGCTGCTCGACCTGTGGGCGCGCGCCTTCGCGCCGCATGGCATTGTTACAGCCCAGGCCCTGCTGACACTGGACGTGACCGAGAGCCGCCGCAGCTGGCTCAATGCCCGCGCCACACTGGAGACCCTGCTGGAGCTGGGGGCCGTCCCCATAGTCAATGAGAATGACACAATCGCCACCGACGAAATTCGCTATGGCGACAATGACCGCCTGGCGGCCCGCGTGGCTCAACTAACCGGTGCTGACCTGTTGGTCCTGCTCAGTGATGTTGCTGCGCTCCATGATGCCGATCCACGGACGACAACCAGCGCCCGGCCCCTGCATGATATTGCAGCCATCGATGCGGCGATCCACGCCATGGCCGGAGAGGCCAACTCGGCCGCCGGTGTCGGTACCGGAGGCATGCGCACCAAAATCCTGGCCGCCGAGCTGGCTGGCGGGTCTGGCTGCGCAACAGCGATCGCGCTAGGTACGGCTACCAACCCCGTCCTCAGCCTTGAACGGTCCGATCACGGCTCCTGGTTCCATCCTGCCAGGAGCTCCGCAAACGCCCGAGAGCGCTGGATCTCCGGTGTCGTGAGCCGCAATGGGGCCATTCGGATCGATGACGGTGCCCGACGCGCCCTGGCGAACGGGAAATCCCTTCTGCCGGTCGGGGTCCAAGCGGTGGAAGGCCAATTCGAGCGCGGCGAAACGATCCGGATTCTCGCCGCCGACGGGAGCCTCATAGCGCGTGGCGTATCAGCCTACAGCGCGGACGATGCCCGCCGTGTTGCGGGATGCCGCAGCGACGAGGCGGAGGCGCGACTGGGCTATCGCCGCTCCGCAGCCCTGATCCATACCGATGACATCGTGCCGGTCGCAGCCGCGGACCCGGAGGGATGAGCCGGCGCGGCGCCTTGCGGGGAGGCAGGCTGGGCCGCGGCATGCGCATCGGCTTGTTCGGCGGCAGTTTCGATCCGCCCCATGCCGGTCATCTTCACGTCGCAAGGACGGCCCTGCGCCGGCTGGGGCTGGATCAGGTATGGTGGCTTGTTTCACCGCAGAATCCGCTCAAGGCTCAACCCGCCGGCGATTTCGAGCGCCGCTTCCGAGCCGTCCAGGAACTTGCCGACCGGCCCGGCATGCATGTGAGCGACATCGAAACGCGTTTGGGGACCACTCGAACGATTGACCTGCTGCACCATTTCAAGACGCGGCACCCAGGCGTGCACTTTGTCTGGCTGATGGGGGCCGACAATCTTGCCAGCATTCACCACTGGGCTCACTGGCCCGAGATATTCCAGACCGTCCCGGTAGCGGTCATCGCGCGGCCCCAGGATGCTGTACGGGCTCGCTTGTCACGGGCCGCCTGCCAGTTTGCGACATCACGCATTCGTGAGAGTGAAGCCGCCTCACTGCCCCTGCAATCAGCTCCGGCATGGACCTATCTGACTGAGAGGTTACACTCTCATTCCTCGACAGCGCTGCGCGCGCGCCACTGATCTTCCAGCCGACGCAGACAGGACAGTCCCATGCACGACCGGGTATCCGGCCGCCCGAGTGCCCACGCCGCACTCGCCTTCTATGACGACCAGCATCCGCCCGCCGGGGATTTCCTGGCAGACGTACTGGACGGTTTTTCGCGAAGCCCCAAACAGCTCACACCTGTTTATTTCTACGACGCCGCCGGCTCGGCGATCTTCGACGAAATCACCGAACTGCCGGAGTATTATGTCACGCGGACCGAGCTCGCTATCCTTGACCGGATCGGACCGGAGCTGTCCGGCCTGGCTGGTCCCGGCGCGGTGGTGATTGAACCCGGGTCAGGCTCCAGCGTGAAAATTCGCAAGTTGCTCGATGCCCTTGCCGAGCCCGCCGCCTATGTCGGTCTCGATATTTCCGGCGAGCATCTGGAAGCTGCCTGCCAGGAGATTGCAGCGGACTATCCGAAGCTTCAGGTCGGAGCTATCTGTGCGGATTTTACCCAGGGCCTTGATCTCAGCCATCTGCCGCTGGAGAGCGGACGTCGCATTATCTTCTTTCCAGGATCCACGATCGGCAATTTCGAGCCAGCGGCCGCGCGTGACCTGTTGGACGGATTCCGTCGGGCCATGCGTCCCGGTGACGCCGTTCTGATCGGCGCGGATCGGGTCAAGGACCCGGCGACCCTCGTCGCAGCATATGATGATGCGCAAGGCGTCACCGCCCGCTTCAATCTCAATCTTGTCGAACGGATCAATCGCGAGCTTGGCGGAACGATCGAGGCTGATGAGTTATCCCACCGGGCGGTCTGGAACCCGGAATTCAACAGGATCGAGATGCATCTTCACGCCGATGCCGATCAGCGGTTCGAAGTTGCCGGCCGGGAATTCGAACTGCGCGAGGGTGAGAGCATCCATACCGAAAACTCGCATAAATTCACCCCGAACAGCTTCACTTCCCTAGCAGAATCAGTGGGTTTCGACGTGCTACACAGCTGGTCCGATGCCGCTGATCTGTTCTCGCTGCACTGGCTCGAACCAACATCAAAAGCATGATATAGCTTCGCGGTGTTTGGATGACAGAGAGGACACTGACCCTGTCTACGGAATTATCGCGCCGCGCTGAGCAGGAAACGGCATCCGCCGTTCGCGTCACCGGCGATGACGGCCCTGTTGAGGCCCTGGAAACCCTGATTCTCGACTCGCTCGATGACGACAAGGCGGAAGACGTCGTTGCCATCGACCTGCGTGGGAAGTCATCCATCACCGACATCATGATCATCGCATCTGGTCGTTCAGCAAGGCATGTCGCCTCGCTGGCCGACCATCTTGTGCGAAAGATGAAGGATGCCGGATGCGGCAAGGCCCGGATTGAAGGCACCCAGACCAATGACTGGGTCCTGATCGACATGGGCGATGTCATCGTCCACCTCTTCCGGCCGGAAGTGCGTGAATTTTACAATCTGGAAAAGATGTGGTCGGTCGAACCGGACGCGTCAGCGTCCTAGGTGAAGCTGCGCATCGCCGCCCTGAGCCGGATCAAGACCGGTCCGGAACGTATCCTCGTTGACGATTATCTGGAACGCGGCTCGGCAACGGGCCGCGCGATCGGCCTCGGGCCGTGTGTCGAGTCCGAGATTGACAACCGAGCGCTCAGATCGGCCGGTGAGGAGAGCCGGGCGCTGGCCGCCAGCCTCGAAGGCGGCGCCCGGATCATCCTGCTCGACGAGCGCGGCAAGGCCCTCAGCTCACGCCAGCTGGCGACCCAGATCGGTCTCTGGCGCGACGAAGGGTGTCGCGAAGCCGTGTTCTGCATCGGCGGCGCCGACGGACACGACCGCTCGCAATTGCCGCAGCCCGATCTGATGCTCGCCTTCGGCCCGGCCGTCTTTCCGCACAAGCTGGTCCGCGTCATGTTGGCCGAGCAGTTATATCGCGCCATCTCGATCCTGGCGGGAACGCCCTACCATCGTGATTGAGCGCCAACCGCCCGAGGTCTAACCTCCCTGCCATGCTGAGCATTTTCGCTGCCCTGCTTCTGTCTCAGACCCAGCCGACGTCTCCACCTGACGCGGACGAGGCCGCTCGCCTGGAACAGGAGGAACGTGAAGGCGCAGCACGCGCCGCGGCAGCCCGCCGACAGGCCGAACAACTGGCCAACGAAGTCGCGCTGATGCAGCGGCAGCTGGTCGACCTGGGCGAGCGTGTCGGCGCGAGCGAGAACGCAGCTCTCATTGCGGAGGCCGAGCTTGCCCAACTCGCGCGCGAGGAGGCCGGTCTGCTGGACCGGTTGATCGCGGACCGCGAGACACTGATCGATATTCTTGCGGCCATTCAGCGCATCGAAAGCCAAACACCGCCCGCCGTACTCACGGCACCAAATGATGCGGCAGAAGCAGCAAGGGCAGCCTCGCTTATGGCGGAAGTCGCGCCGGCTTTGCGCGAACGCGCCGACCAGATCGCGATTCAGCTGACACAATTGCGTGAGGTCCGTGCCGCGATTGAAGCCCAGCAAACATCCTTGTCCACTGCAGAGCAGGCCCTCTCGACCCAACGACTGGAGCTCGAAGTCCTGATTGCGGAACGGCGGGCGCTCGAGGCGCGACGCCGCAATGAGGCGGTTTCCTATCTTGAGGCCTCGAGTTCAGCCGGGCAACGGGCCCGATCGATCCGGTCCCTGATCGGTGAGCTCAGCCGCATGGCACAAGTCATGCCGACGCTCAGTCCGCGTCGGATCCCGGCAGAGACAAGCGTTCCGGGACCCCGGCCACGGCCGCCCCGCGACCTGGTGGCGGCCCGTGTGCCGAATGCGCCGCTCGAAACCCTGCGTTTTGCGGATGCGCGGGGACGGCTGCGCATGCCGGCCTCAGGGGAGATTGTCCGGACATTCGGCGATGTGGCCGAAGATGGCACAGCATCTGAAGGAATTTTCATTCGGACCAGACCGCGGGCGCAGGTAGTGTCACCATTCGATGGCCGCATCGAGTTTGCCGGACCGTTCAACACATACGGCGGCCTCTTGATACTCAATGTTGGCGATGGCTACTATGTCGTACTGGCAGGCATGTCCGTAACCTATGCCAGCGTCGGTCAGAGCGTACTCGCCGGGGAACCCGTCGGCGCGATGTCCGAGAATACCCAAACGGCACCAGACTTGTATCTGGAGCTGAGACGGAATGACGATGCGATCGATCCCGGGCCCTGGTTCCGGACCCGGTCGCAGCAGGGCTAGACCCGTCGCGCTCAAAGGACGCGAGATTGCATGCGTATCAATGTCTTCGCTTCAATGGTGGCATTTGCTGTCGGCGCTGTGGCCATCGCAGTGTCTGCAGAAGGAGCCCAGGAAGACCGGTCGGCCAGTTTCCGGCAGATCGAGCTCTTCGGCGACGTCCTCAGCCGGATCGAGGCGGACTATGTTTCCGACACCGACCAGGCCGAGCTCATCGAAGCGGCCATCGAAGGCATGCTCTCCTCACTCGATCCGCACTCCGCCTATCACGGTCCCGACGCCTACGAGGATTTGCGTGTAACCACGCGTGGTGAGTATGGCGGACTGGGGATGGAAGTGGTGCGGCGCGACCAGTTCATCACCATTGTTTCCCCGATTTCAGACACCCCGGCCGAACGCGCCGGCCTGCGAACCAATGACCGTATCGTCGCTGTCGATGGGGATGCGATTGTCGGCATTTCCGTCGACGAGGCCGTCGCACTGATGCGCGGTGCCGTTGGCGACCCTGTGACCATCACGATTTCCCGCGACGATGATGATCCGTTTGACGTCACTCTCGTCCGCGACACCATCCCGCTGCGTACTGTGGCAACCCGTATCGAAAACGGTCTCCCCTATATGCGTATCGCTGGCTTCAACGAGCGCACGACCGAGATGGTACATGAAGGGCTGACCGAGCTGCGCGACGAATTCGGTACCGACCTGCCAGGTCTCATCCTTGATATGCGTTTCAATCCGGGTGGCCTGCTGGATCAGGCTATTGGTGTGACCGATGTCTTCCTGGACGGCGGCGAAGTCGTGTCGACCCGCACGCGCGACCCGCGGGACACCCAGCGCTATAATGCCCGCCCGGGCGACCGCCTGAACGGCGCTCCCATCGTCATCCTGATCAATGAAGGAACCGCCAGCGCCGCCGAAATCGTCGCCGGTGCACTTCAGGATCGCGAACGCGCCGAGCTGATCGGCATGACAAGCTTCGGCAAGGGCTCGATCCAGACCATTATCCCGCTTCGGGGTGGCCGCGATGGCGCGCTGCGCCTGACGACCGGCCGTTACTACACCCCGGCCGGCCGCTCCATCCAGGCAACAGGCATTATTCCCGATCAGCAGATTTCGGCTTGGGCACTCAATGACGACGAGGAGACGGACGCGCCGCAAATCGGCTCGGAAGCCGATCTGGACGGTGCCCTGGCGAATGAGAATGGTGACGAGCGCGAAGGCACCGACATTGCCGCGGTCGAGCAGCCTCCCGTCGACTGGCCTGAAGACGAGGATTTCCAGCTGCACCGTGCCGTCGAGATTCTCAATGCCGCCATGGAAACGCAGCAGGCCTCCCTTCGCCCCTGACAGACGCTCCGGGGTCGGCGGATCTCACCGAATCAAGACTTTGACGGCGGCAAGCACCAGCCTGCCGCCGTTAACCGTTTCTTACAGGCCACACAGGCACATTGGCCGATGACCCGAGGACCAATCCGGTTCTCACCTGACGCAACAACCAGCCTTGTGCCGCCGCCATGTCGACCGCCATTCTCCGCCACGCCAAGCCGCTCCTGACATTGCGCGCGCCGCTGTTCGCCGGCCTCGCTGCCGCTGGCGTCCTCAGCCTCACTGTTGCGGGGATCGCGGTATTCGGGGATGGCGAGATTGCGCTGCCACGCGCCATTGGAGGCGTTGAACCGGCACCTGCTGTCGAATTGACCAGTCACGACATGCGAGCAGATGCGGCCGAGCATGGCGCGCCAATCCGGTTCCTCGATACCGAGGGCGAGACGGAAGTCAGTCTGGCCGGTGTTCGGGACGGTTTCAGTGCCGGCACAACGGCTTCGGCGGATGGCTCCACAGTCGCAACGCACGGTTCGGACCCAGCTGATGCCGAAGTAAGGCATGCAGCTGATTCCGCGTTGGGTGCCAATCCGAATGCGCTGCCACCTGCACCGATCGCCGGGCTGACCGAGCCCGGTCCCGGCGGCCCTCTCCCGGTCATTGCCGGGAACGGCATGCGTCCCTCACGCGCCTATGCCCGCCCCTATCACGGCGATCCGGGTGCCCCGACCATCGCGGTTGTGATCGGCGGCATGGGCTTGAACTCGGCTGTCACCGAGGCGGCGATCAATGAATTGCCTCCGGAAGTTGCACTGAGCTTCGCTGTCTATACCCGTGATTTGCAGGGCTGGATCGATCGCGCGCGGGCGGCAGGCCATGAGGTACTGATCGAGGCTCCGATGGAGCCCTTTGACTATCCCAACAACGACCCCGGACCGCATACGCTGCTCGCGGACGGAACGGCAGAAGAGAATAGCCGTCGCCTTGCCTGGGTGATGAGTCGAGCCTCCGGCTATTTCGGTGTGACAAACTATCTCGGCGCGCGCTTCTCTGCCTCGCAGGGCGCCATGCGTCAGGTTTTCGGAACACTCGAGGACCGCGGTGTCGCCTTCCTCCATGATGGCGCCGGCCGTCGTTCCACGATTGAGGCCGCTGCAAACGCTACCGATATCGAGTACGCCGTGGCGGATCGTATCCTGGACGAGGATCTGTCGCCGGATGCCATTGATGAGCGCCTGCTGGCCCTGGAGGCCCTGGCAATCCAGAACGGGTCTGCCTTGGGAACCGGATTCGCCTACCCTGCGACAGTCGAACAGATCCGGGACTGGGCGATCAGCCTGGACCTGCGCGGCTATGCGCTCGCACCACCCTCCGCTGTCATGGCGCGGCGACGCCTTGAAGCCCGGCTTGCAGCAGAGGCTGAAGCGGCACTGCCGCACGACGAGAGCGCATCGGCCGACCACCGCTGGGCCCACGATCCCAATGAGGCTGCCAGCGCGGGCAGTGGGCACGAAACACCCGCCGCCAGTGGTCATTGATGTCTGCGAGCCCTCCAGACCCTTTCCCGCACCATCGCGCAAATGTCGGGATCGCCCTGTTCAATTCGAAGGGACAGGTCTGGCTCGGACGACGCGACAGCACGCCCGGCCCGTGGAACTGGCAACTCCCGCAGGGCGGGATCGACAGCGGCGAAGATGCTCGGGCCGCCGCTCTTAGAGAGCTGGAGGAAGAGACAGGTATCGGTCCGCATTCCGTCAGCTATCTCGGCGAGATCGATGGCTGGCTCGCTTACGACTATCCGCCGGAAGTGCGCGAAGATCCCCGCTTCCACAAGAAGCGCCATCTTGGACAGAAGCAGCGCTGGTTCGCCTTCCGTTTTGTCGGATCAGACGGTGACATCAATCTGCAGGCTCATGCCGAGGTCGAGTTCGATGACTGGCGCTGGGGCGAGCTGAACGAAATTCCGGACCTGATCATCCCCTGGAAACGGGACGTGTATGAACGCGTGGCGTCTGCTTTTTCGTCCTTCACCATCGCCTGAATGAGAAAGGCCGCCTCCCGAAGGAAGCGGCCTTGTCTTCACGCTGCGCTGTCGAGCAGCCCTAGTGGGCGACCACAGCCTGCATCGCCTCATACTTGGCCACCAGAACCGAAGCTTGCTCGCGCTCCTCGTCGGATTTGGCAGCAGTGACGTCCTCACGGGCATCGGCCAGGTCCTGTGAGAGTTTGGCAGCGTCGATATCGGCCACCGCGATTGCTTCCTCAGCGAGAATGGTCAGGCCGGCCGGTGTCACCTCGGCGAAACCGCCATGGATGAAGGTCCGGGTTTCCGTGCCGCCATCAATGACCGTGATCGCACCGGCGCGGATGACGGACATGAAAGGGGCGTGGTTCGGCAGTACGCCGAAATCACCCTCTTCGCCTGGCACGACGACCTGGTCGACATCGCCAGCGAACAGGCGGCGCTCCGGAGAGACGAGATCAAAATGGAGTTTGTCAGCCATCAGGCTACCTCCGGGCTAGGCCGGAAGCTGCGTTACGCAGCTTCCGCAGCCAGTTTCTCGGCCTTCTTCACAGCGTCTTCAATGGTGCCAACCATGTAGAACGCCGCTTCCGGAAGGTGGTCATACTCACCGTCGCAGATCGCCTTGAAGCCCTTCACCGTGTCGGCCACCGGCACCTGGATGCCCGGGAAGCCGGTGAAGATTTCAGCGACGTCGAACGGCTGCGACAGGAAGCGCTCGACCTTGCGGGCGCGGGCCACGGTCAGCTTGTCCTCCTCCGACAGCTCGTCCATGCCGAGGATTGCGATGATGTCCTGCAGGGCCTTGTAGCGCTGAAGGATTTCCTGAACGCGACGCGCGGTGGCGTAGTGCTCGTCGCCCACGATGCGCGGCTCAAGGATACGCGAGGTGGAGTCGAGCGGGTCAACGGCCGGATAGATGCCCTTTTCCGAGATCGCACGGTTGAGAACCGTGGTCGCATCGAGGTGGGCGAAGGTCGTGGCCGGGGCCGGGTCGGTCATGTCATCGGCCGGCACGTAAACGGCCTGCACCGAGGTGATCGAACCCTTGTTGGTCGAAGTGATGCGTTCCTGCAGCGCACCCATGTCGGTGGCGAGGGTCGGCTGGTAACCCACGGCGGACGGGATCCGACCCAGAAGGGCGGAGAGTTCGGAACCAGCCTGGGTGAAGCGGAAGATATTGTCGACGAAGAAGAGAACGTCCTTGCCCTCTTCATCACGGAAATATTCCGCCTGGGCGAGGCCGGACAGGGCGACGCGGGCACGGGCACCCGGAGGCTCGTTCATCTGGCCGAAGACCAGGGCGCAACGCGAACCTTCCGTCGAGCCGTCATGCTCTTTCGGATCCTTGTTCACCCCGGACTCGATCATTTCCCAGTACAGGTCGTTACCTTCACGGGTCCGCTCGCCGACACCGGCGAAGACCGAGTAACCACCAAACAGCTTGGCGATGTTGTTGATCAGTTCCTGGATCAGAACGGTCTTGCCAACACCGGCGCCGCCGAACAGGCCGATCTTGCCGCCCTTCGCGTAGGGGCAGAGCAGGTCGACGACCTTGATGCCGGTCGGCAGGATCTCGGCTTCCGTAGCCTGCTCGTCGAAGGACGGAGCTGCGCGGTGGATCGGCGCCTTCATCGTATGCGGCACATCGCCAGCCTCATCAATCGGCTGACCGGTGACGCTCATGATGCGGCCGAGCGTACCCGGACCGACAGGAACCATGATCGGGCCACCCGTGTCCGTCACCGCGATACCGCGCTGCAGGCCCTCGGTGGCGTCCATGGCGATGGTGCGGACGGTGTTCTCGCCGAGGTGCTGGGCAACCTCGAGCGTCAGCGTCTTGCCATCATTGGTGGTTTCAAGCGCGTTGAGGATGTCCGGCAGGATGCCGTCGAATTCAACGTCAACAACAGCGCCCGTAATCTGGACGATGCGGCCTTGGGATTTACTCATAGCGGATGTTCCTCTGCCTAGAGGGCCTCGGCGCCGGAGATGATTTCGGTCAACTCCGTGGTGATCTGCGCCTGACGCGTGCGGTTATAAACAAGGTTGAGTTTGTCGATCAGTTCGCCGGCATTGCGCGTGGCATTGTCCATCGCAGCCATCTTCGCGCCCATTTCGCCAGCAACATTTTCCAGCAGGGCAGACAGGATGACCGTGTCGGCATAACGCGGCAGCAGCACGTTGAGGATGGTCTCCTCATCCGGCTCAGCATCATAGACGGCACCGCCCAGATCGGGACGCTCCACACCTTCATCAATGGCGTCAATCGCCGGGATGAGGACTTTGGCTCGCGGTTTCTGGGAAATGACCGAGACAAATTCGGCCGAGACGAGTTCGCAAACATCGAACTCGCCATTTTCGAACATGAGACGAATCTTGTCGCCAATCCGGGCCGCAGTGGCGCCGGAGATCGTCTTCTCGGCGGACAGGTCCATCTTGTCGACGATCAACGAGGCGAAGTTGCGCTTGAGCTGATCAGCGCCTTTCTTGCCAACGCAGATAATCTTGACGTCCTTGCCTTCGGCCTTGAGCGCGGTGACGCGCTCGCGGGCCTTCTTCACGATATTCGTGTTGAAGCCACCGCACAGGCCGCGATCAGCGGTCATGACAACCAGCAGATAGGCGTCAGACTTGCCGGTACCGACCAGGAGCGGTGAAGCCCCCGGCGTACCCGACATGGCGGTCGAAAGATTCGCCATCACGGCCGCCATGCGCTGGGCATAGGGGCGCGCGGCTTCCGCAGCTTCCTGCGCACGGCGCAGTTTGGCAGCGGCGACCATCTGCATCGCCTTCGTGATCTTCTGCGTCGACTTGACGCTGTCGATCCGGTTTTTAAGGTCCTTAAGGCTCGCCATCAGGCTCTCCTCGACGGTTGATCCCGATCAGGCTCACGCGAAGTGTTCGGTGAACTTGGCGAGCGCCGTCTTCAGCTTGCCTTCGCTGTCGTCGGTCAGCTTCTTCTCGGTGCGGATCGAGGTCAGAAGCGCAGCATGCTCGCCGTGCAGGTGACGCAGGAGATCCGCTTCATAGCGCTGGACATCCACCGTCGGCAGCTTGTCCAGATAGCCACGCGTACCGGCGTAAATCACGCAGACCTGCTCTTCCATCGAGAGCGGCGAGAATTGCGGCTGCTTGAGGAGCTCGGTCAGGCGCTGACCCCGGTTCAGCAGGCGCTGGGTCGCGGCGTCGAGGTCTGAACCGAACTGGGCAAAGGCCGCCATTTCGCGGTACTGGGCCAGTTCGCCCTTCATTTTGCCGGCAACCTGCTTCATCGCCTTGGTCTGGGCGGCAGAACCCACGCGCGACACCGACAGGCCGACGTTCACGGCCGGGCGGATGCCCTGGTAGAACAGGTCGGTTTCCAGGAAGATCTGGCCGTCGGTGATCGAGATCACATTGGTCGGAATGTAGGCCGACACGTCGTTCGCCTGGGTTTCAATGATCGGCAGCGCCGTCATGGAACCCGAACCGTTGGCTTCATTGAGCTTCGCGGCGCGCTCGAGCAGGCGGGAGTGAAGATAGAAGACGTCACCCGGATAGGCTTCGCGGCCCGGCGGACGGCGCAGAAGCAGCGACATCTGGCGGTAGGCAACGGCCTGCTTGGACAGATCATCATAAACGATCAGCGCGTGCATGCCGTTGTCACGGAAGTACTCAGCCATGGCACAGGCAGTGAACGGTGCCAGGAACTGCATCGGAGCCGGGTCCGACGCCGTCGCGGCGACGATGATGGTGTAATCCAGTGCGCCGTTTTCCTCGAGCGTTTTCACGATCTGGGCGACCGTGGAACGCTTCTGGCCGACGGCGACATAAATGCAGTAGAGCTTGGCGCTCTCGTCATCGCCTTCGTTGATGGCTTTCTGGTTGAGGATGGTGTCCAGAGCGATCGCGGTCTTGCCGGTCTGACGGTCACCGATGATCAGCTCGCGCTGACCGCGGCCAACCGGGATCATAGCGTCAATGGCCTTGATGCCCGTGGCCATCGGCTCGTGCACGGATTTGCGCGGGATGATGCCCGGTGCCTTGACGTCGACGCGGCGACGCTCGGCAACATCCTTGAGCGGCCCCTTGCCGTCGATCGGCTCGCCAAGACCGTCAACGACGCGGCCCAGAAGCCCCTTGCCGACAGAGGTGTCCACAATCGAGCCGAGACGCTTGACAGTGTCGCCTTCCTTGATCCCCCGGTCATCGCCGAAGATCACGCAACCAACATTGTCGCGCTCGAGGTTCAGGGCCATGCCCTTGATGCCGCCCGGGAACTCAACGAGCTCACCGGCCTTCACCTCATCGAGGCCATAGACACGAGCGATACCGTCACCAACGGACAGAACGCTACCGACGTCCGAAACTTTCGCTTCGGCGCCGAAATTCTTGATTTGATCCTTGAGGATCGCAGAAATCTCTGCGGCACGGATGTCCATGGACCTAGGCCTCTTTCATCGCGGTCTTCATCCCATCCAGCTTGGTGCGGAGGGAGGAGTCGAACATGCGGGAACCGACCTTCACGATCAGTCCGCCCATCAATTCAGGCCGTACTTCCGTACGCACCTCGATTTCGCGCCCGAAGGCACTTTTCAGCGAGGCTGCAAGAGCCTCGACCTGTTTCTTGGTCAACGCCGCAGCGGTCTGCACATCGGCGGTGACCACGCCGCGGTCGGCAGCGGCGAGCGCCGCGTAGACCCGCGCCACCGTGCCAAGCTGTCCAGCGCGGCCATTGCTCGCGGCAACCCCAAATGCATTGGCGGTCAGCGTGTTGAACTCAGCTTTATTTGCCAGGGCGGCGAGAACGCCGGACTTGGCCTCGACTGAATACAGCGGCGAGGCAAGCACCCCGACAAGCTCGACGGACTCGTCGAGCATGGCGCGAAAGGCCGAAAGGTCAGCCTCTACCGCGTCCGCAGCACCCTCGGATTTCGCCAGCTCAAACAGCGCAGTCGCATAGCGGCCTGCGGCGTCGGCTGTCATGGCGTCTTCGCCGGTCTTCACCGTGACGTCACTCTCTTGCTGGATCAGCGCTCATCAATTTGCCGGGACCGACATAAGCGCTTGATTTTCAACTACATAAAAAACAAGGCCTACCGCGTTGCACCGCAAGCCCCTTGGGTTCGGCGCTGCGATAGCACAGGGGGCAGCGGGCAGCAAGCCACTCACACCGGGCGATTCAGCTCACGGAAGGTTTCTTGATCGGTTGCGGGAGCGGTCAGTCAAACAAACCGCCCTGCAAATTCCTGCCGCGGTCCGGCTCAGGCCTTCCTCCGCCGCTTCCGTGCCATGATGTTCAGCACTTCGACCAGCAGGGAGAAGGCGATGGCGAAGTAGAGATAGCCGCGCGGAATGTGGAAGCCGAGGCCGTCGGCAATCAGCGCGACGCCGACCAGCAGGATGAAGCTCAGCGCCAACATCTTGGCGGTGGCATAGCGCTCCAGGAATTCCGCAACCCGCCGTGCCGAAGCGACCATGATGGCGGTTGAAATGAGAACGGCCGTGACCATGACGAACAGCCGCACGGCCGCACCATCATCCCCGCCCAGATCGCGCGTCATGCCGACCGCCGTCAGGACAGAATCCAGCGAGAAGACCAGATTAATCACAGACATCTGGATGATGACAGCCACAAACCCGGACACTTTTCCGCCTGCCCTCGCCTCATCATGCCCCTCAATCGTGTCGTGAATTTCCATGGTGCCCTTCCAGAGCAGGAAAAGACCGCCCAGAAGCAGGATCAGATCCTCCAGCGTCACATCAATAAGCTGGTCGGGATGGTGCGGATCAGCAAGACCGTGCAGGAATTCGGGAATGGTGAAGAGCGTCGCGTGGGTCAGCCCTGTTAGCCAGACAAGGCCAAACAGCAGGACAACCCGCATCGCCGCGCCGGACCAGATTCCGATATCGCGACCGCGGGTCTGCTGGTGCTTGGCCAGCTTCTGCGACGCGACTGAGACGAAGACCACATTGTCGACGCCCAGCACCACCTCCAGAAAGGTCAGCGTCAAGAGCGACATCCAGACGGCCGGCGAAGTCAGAAATTCAAGCATGGCGGTCGAGCCTCGAGCCAGGGATCAGATGAAACTATAGGGTTCGACATCGATTGAAACCCGCACCGAGGGGGGTGTCTTCACCCGTTTGGTCCACGCCCTCAAATAGGCGGAAATGTCGATTTCCTTGTCGGCCCGCACCAGGATGCGGCGACGATGCCACCCCCTGATCAAGGCACGGGGTGGTTCGGCGGGACCCCAGATCTCGACGCCTTCGGAGTTTGGAGCGAGGGCCGCATAGTCATTGGCGACCCTGTCGAGGGTCTCGACATTCATTGACATAAAGCCGATCGCCGCAAGCCGCCCGAAAGGCGGCAGGCCGAGCGATTCCCGGACCATGAATTCCATGTCGAGAAAGGCGTCGCGATCCCCTGCGATCAGAGCCTGTATCGCGTCGTGCTCGGGCTGGTGGGTCTGGAGCAGGGCACGCCCGGGCCGGTCTGCCCGGCCGGCACGCCCGGCGACCTGGACCAGCGTCTGGAAGGTCCGTTCGCCAGCCCTGGGATCGCCGCCGGCAAGTCCCAGATCAGCATCGATCACACCAACCAGGGTCAGCCCGGGGAAATTGTGCCCCTTTGCCGCGATCTGGGTGCCGACGAGAATGTCAATCTCGCCCCGTTCCATGCGGGCGACAAGCTCGGCTCCGGATTTGCTGTCCGACGAATAGATTTCCACCCGGGCCTCGGGAAAGGTCGATTTGGCCTCCTCGGCCACGCGCTCGACGCCCGGCCCGATCGAGGTCAGACTGTCCTCGGCATTGCAGGCGGGACAATGCGTCGGCTTGGGCATCGAAAAGCCGGTGACATGGCAGACGAGGCGGCCGGTATAACGGTGCTCGACCAGGTAGGACTGGGTGTCCGGCGACACCATCCGGTGGCCACAACTGCGACACAGGACGAGGGGCGCATAGCCGCGCCGGTTGAGATAGAGGAGGCATTGTTCACCGCGCTCCAGTGTCTCGCGCACAGCCTCTATGAGCGGCGGTGACATCCAGCGACCCTTCTCGGCCGGGGTTTCGCGCAGGTCAATGGTGCCGACTTCCGGCAGGATCGCCGTTCCCGGACGGGCGGCGAGGCGGACATGGACATAGCGACCGGCCTGCGCGTTGGACAGGCTTTCGAGCGACGGGGTCGCCGACGCCAGCACGACCATCGCACCCTCAAGCTTGGCCCTGACAACAGCGATGTCGCGGCCCTGATAAGGCAAGCCCTCATCCTGTTTGTAGGTCGGATCATGTTCTTCATCGACGATGATCATGCGCAGGGCAGGAAACGGCAGAAACAGCGCGGATCGTGCCCCGACAACGATGCGTGCCCGCCCCTCGGCAACCTCCCGCCAGGTTCGCCGCCGCACCTTCGGTCCGGCTCCGGAATGCCAGAGCGCCGGCTCGGTGCCGAAGCGTGCCTTGAATCGGGACAGGACGGCCTCGGTCAGCGCGATCTCCGGCAGCATGATGAGAATCTGGGCATCCGGCTCCCGGCGCAGGATTTCGGCGATTGCCTCAAAATAGACCTCCGTCTTGCCGGAACCGGTCACACCGTCGAGGAGGGCAGCCTGAAACCCCCCGGCGCGGACCAGCCGCCGGAGAACGCCAGCAGCTTCTGCCTGCATGGGCGTGAGGGTCAGCCCCTCGCCTTCGGGATCGGGAGCATCGAAAGGCGGATCAACCAATCTGACATGCTCTGTCAGAGCGCCCACGCGCGCCAATCCCTTTACAACCGAAGCTGTCACACCCGCTTCGCGCGCCAGTTCGGCAGCGCTGGCTTCGCCGAGCGCCTCTGCAGCGTCCAGCACGCGCTCTCGCGCTTCGGTCATGCGATCGGGTTGACCCTCGCCGCGACGGTAGACTGAATCGGTGGGAGACGGCTTCAGCGCTTCACTGGAACGCAGGACCGAGCGGAGCACGATGCCGGGTGATTGGACGAGATAGCGCGCGAGCCAGTCGACAAAGCGCCTTGTTCCTTCTGGCAGGGGTGCACCACCGGCGGCTCCCTCAATTTGCTTGAGCTTGCGATCACCCGACCCTGGCGACACCTTCCAGACAACGCCACGGGCTGTGCGCTTGCCGAGCGGTGCCAGCACGTGATCGCCGGGCTGCAGGTCGATATCGCCTGGCACCAGATAATCGAAGGGCTCCGGCAAAGGCAGCGGAAAGAGGATGGAAACGCGATACTGACTCGCCTGTGTCACGCAGCACGCCTCCCGCGACGGCAAATGGGATGTGGCAGGCGTCGGGTATAGCGAGCCGACTGCCTGCCTGTCCCGACGGTTTGCATATCGTAAACCGAATGGGCCAAGAGTGGGCCTTCGCGACGAGGGAGACAATCGAGATGTCCGATCGAGAACATGCTGGCGGCGAAGACCTACCGGATACCGACCTGATCCGCGACTTTCTCGTGTCCAATCCCGATTTCGTCCGCGAGGATGCCGAGTTGTTCTCGCTCGTTGTCGAATCAGGCCGGACAGACGGTGCGATTGATCTCGGAGCTGCCGCGCGCGACAAGCTCCGCGACGAAATCCGCCAGCTCAGATCGCTGAACGCATCGATCGTCGAGACGGCCCGCGCCAACCTTGCCATCCAGTCCCAGATCCACATGGCCGTTCTGGCCCTGCTGGAAGTCGATTCACTTGCCGGGCTGGACAAGAAGATTTCGGGCCGTCTTACCGGGGCGCTCGGCATCGACGTTTGCCGGGTACTCATTGAAGGGCATGCGCCGCTGAAATCAGCCGAATCCATTCTCGGTGCTGCGGAAGGATTTGTCGGCGACGTGCTGGGCGACCACGTGGAGTTGCTTGGACCGATCAATCCCGCAAACGCCCACGCCCTCTATGGCCAGCAGGGTGCACGGGTCAGCTCGCAGGCCATCGTCCGGCTGGATTTTGGCGGCCATGACGGGCTGATGGCGCTGGCCACGCGCGATGCGCAACTCTTTCAGGCCGGACAGGGCACAGAATTGTTGAATTTCCTGGCCCGGGCGGTTGAACGCATGGTGGTGCAATGGCTTCATCAGAGCTGACCACGAACTGGGACCAGGCGCTGGCCGTCTTCCTCGACCATCTCTCGGGCGAACGACGACTGTCACCACGCACGCTTGATGCCTATCAGCGCGATCTTGATGCGTTCGGCGGCTTTCTCCTGGACCACCTCGGAGCGCCGCCTTCGCTCGTGGACCTGGCCGGACTTCGCACGCGCGACTTTCGCGCTTACATGGCCTCGCGCCGCCGCGCCGGGCTGGCGCCGCGCTCCCTGGCGCGATCGCTGTCAGCAATCCGGACATTTTTCGCCTATGCGAAACGACGTTGGGCACTCGACAACCCGGCACTGTCGCTTGTCGAAAGTCCCAAGCTGGGCCGAACCGCGCCGAAACCGGTCAGCGAGCAGGCGGCACGTGATCTGGTGGCGGAGACCAGCCAGCACGGCGCGCCGGACTGGATCGCAGCCCGCGACACTGCCGTCCTGCTCCTGCTCTATGGCTGCGGCCTGCGTATCTCGGAATCCCTCAGCCTGACAGGCCGAGACCTGCCGCTCGGCGAGAGCTTGCGCATCACAGGCAAGGGCAACAAGACGCGGATCGTGCCGGTGTTGCCAGCCGTGTCGGACGCTGTCGAGCGATATGTCCGCTTGAGCCCATACCCGCTTGAGCCAGAGCAGGCGCTGTTTCGAGGTACACGGGGCGGCGCGCTTGGACCCCGGGCGATCCAGTCACTCATGCAGAATCTTCGCGGCCGGCTTGGACTGGCGGAAACAGCAACGCCGCACGCCTTGCGTCACGCCTTCGCCACCCACCTTCTTGCTCACGGCGGCGATCTGCGCGCGATCCAGGAACTGCTCGGCCACGCCAGCCTTTCGACCACGCAGATTTATGCCGATGTGGAAGGCGCGCGGCTGATGGCAATCTATGACAGTGCCCATCCCCGCGCCCGACGGCGCTGACCGGCTCGCTCAACGCCCCCGATCCGATCAATTCGCCAATTGGTCACCGCCCGCCACTTGCAACACCGACTCCGCTCAATTACTTTGCTTTATAAAGCACTCGGGAGGCAATAAATGGGTGACAGATCTGATTTGGAATTTTTGCGCGATGTAGCAGCGAGCGGGCTGCACGCCCCGTCACTAAGTGGCCGCTTTTTTATCTGGTGGGGCGGCCTGGCAGCCCCGGCCCTGCTTGCACATTGGGCCATTTTGACCGGGCTTGTCGGAATACCGGCTCACCTGGTCGGCCTGGTCTGGATGGCCTACGGGATTATCGGCATGGTGGGGTCGAGCCTGCTGGGACGCAGCCTGCAAGGCAAACCAGGTGCGGGAGCCGTCAACAATCGCGGCGAATCTGCCGCCTGGCGTGGCGTGACCTGGATGGTGGCCGCCTATGCAATCGGCGCAGTTGTTGCGATGGGCCTGGGCCGGGGCAGCCTGTTGCTGTTCGACACGATCCCGCTGGTTGCCTTCGCTGGTTACGGGCTCTCCTTTCATGTCAGCGCCCAACTGGGCGGCGCCCGCTGGATGCAGGCCATGGCCGTTCTGGCATGGGTCGCGAGCGGAGCCGGCCTGACGCTTGTAGGCACAACAGGGATATACCTGTTCGCAGCGGTCGCTGTCGCGGTTCTGGCCATTATTCCAGGCATCGTGCTACTGCGCGGAGAACCGGCGACGGAGGCCTGATGAATGCCAGACACATTCGACGCAAACTCGCTGGATGACGTCATTCACGGCAAATTGCGGCTGGCCATCATGGCGTATCTGTCAGCGACCCGGGACGCAACATTCGGCGAAATAAAGTCGCAAACCGGCGCCACTGACGGCAATCTGTCGGTCCATCTGCGAAAGCTGGAGGAAGCCGGCTATATCCGGATCGACAAAAGGTTTGTCGACCGCAAACCACAAACGCGGGCCGCCCTGACGACGGAGGGCCGGAATGCGTGGCTGGCTTATCTTGATCAGCTTCGCAGCCTGCTCAAGCCTTGATGGTTTTCGTCAGGCGGCCTGCCGACTCGGCGCATGGTGCCAGGCGACGACGTTGAAGCCTTCTTCGGGATCATAGCGGGTTTCACCCTGCACGAAACCGGCTTTCTCGAGCACCCGATGAGACGCGTCACGGTCGTCGCGCGTGTGCGCCAGAACCGACTTCACGCGCTCGTGCGTATAAGCCCAATCCAGAAGCGCCACAACGCCTTCGGTCGCCAGCCCCTGCTCGCGGTAGGATAGCAGCATGGAATACCCGATCTCGACCGCACCCGCCGCGTCCGGAGCACCCTTGAACCCGCCTGTGCCCAGCAAACGATTCATGACCGGAGATATATAGATCCAGGAATACCAACCGGTGTCTGCCGGATGCGAGACAAGTTGATCGCGCGTCCATTCAAGTGTCGTCTTGTCCATCAGTTCCGGTGGCCAGGACGGCTCGGGCTCGACCCCCAGCGCACGGAAAAACCCGAGCCGGTCTTCCACCTGCAGCACGGCCAGTTCGGCATTGAGCGCAACCAGCCGCAGGCGCGGCGAAACGATTTCGATCGGCTTCGGCATCAGCGTGTAATCCATGACCTAAACGACAAAACACCTGTTTCGGTGGACAGTGAAGCAAGCTCACGCCACCACAAGGCGTGCACCCAAGCGGGCCGCGACTCAGCGCTTCACATCACCATTCTACCACGTTGATCGCAATTGAATGCGACGCGGTCGTGACAATCCATCCAGCAAGCGTTGCGGCCGTCAGGACTGCATCGTCCAACCTTCGACACCCATCGCCGCCTGGCGAATCGCCTCGGTCAGGGTCGGGTGGGGATGACAGGTCCGCGCAACGTCCTCGGATGCGGCCCGGAACTCCATGGCGAGGCAGAGTTCGCTGATCATCTCGCCGACATTGGCACCGACCATGTGGGCACCGAGGATTTCATCAGTCTCTGCGTCAGCTAGGATTTTCACAAATCCATCGGTGGCATGGCTGGTCCGGGCTCGCGAATTGGCCTGGAAGGGGAACTTGCCCTTCTTGTATTTGCGGCCCTCAGCCTTCAACTCGTCTTCCGTCTTGCCTACCGACGCGATCTCCGGTGCGGTATAGACGACGCCGGGAATGACCCCGTAATTCACATGCCCGGCTTTGCCGGCAATACGCTCGGCGCAGGCGACACCCTCGTCTTCGGCCTTGTGAGCGAGCATCGGTCCATGCGTGCAATCACCGACAACCCAGACATTCTCGGCGGACGTCCGGTAGTGCTCATGAGCAATGAAGCCACGCTGGTCGGTTTCAATCCCGACAGTCTCAAGCCCCAGGCCCTCGGTGAACGGCCGGCGGCCGATGCAGACCAGTACCGTGTCCGCCTCAATGGTCTCGGCATCCCCGCCCTTGGCAGGTTCGAGTGTTACCGCAAGTGTCTCGCCTGACGCGTCCACACCGGTGACCTTTGTGCCCAGCCGGAAATCCATGCCCTGCTTTGTGAAAATCCGCTGTGCGGTCTTGGCCAGCTCGCTGTCCATGCCCGGCAGGATGCGGTCGAGATACTCAACGACGGTCACTTGCGCTCCGAGTCGGCGCCAGACCGAACCAAGCTCGAGGCCGATCACACCGGCACCGATCAAAACCAGCTTGCCCGGCACTTTTTCGAGCGACAATGCGCCGGTCGAGGACACGACCCGCTTTTCATCGATTTCTACGCCGGGTAACGGCGTGACTTCCGAGCCCGTTGCGATCACGATGTTTCGGGTTTCAAGCGTCGTGACCCCGTCGTCCGTCGTGACTTCAACCTTGCCGGCGCCGGCGATCCTGCCACGGCCGGTGATGTATTCAACGCCATTTTTCTTGAAGAGAAACTCGATCCCCTTGGTGAGGCCGTCAACGGCTTCGTCCTTCTGGCCCAGCATCGTATCCAGATCGAGCTCGACAGTCCCCGTCTTAATGCCAAGCGCCGCGAACTCCGTGCTCGCCGCCTCGAAAAGCTCGGACGCATGCAAAAGGGCCTTTGAGGGGATACAGCCAACATTGAGGCAAGTTCCGCCGAGCGTTCCGCGCATTTCGATGCATGCGGTTTTGAGGCCGAGCTGACCAGCGCGGATCGCACAGTTATAGCCGCCGGGACCGCCGCCAATGATGACGATATCATATGTGTCAGACATGCTTGCCTCGTTCTGTTCGCCGCCGCGACGGCCATTTGGCCCTATATGCCCCCGCGAAAGGTCAAAGGTAAGGGGCAAATTGCCTGCGGGCGCAGCTGATCAGCGCAATTTCCCGAGGCGCCGGGGCAGTCCTCCGGCCTGGCGCAGGATGATCAGGCCGATCAGGCAGACCAGAAGCAGGCCATTGGCCACCCAATCGTCGATCTGGTGCGAGGAAGCCGCCCAGAAGTCGTAGGTCGACTGGGTCGAGTACATCACCCAGCCCGTGAGGTCGCAAACCAGTGCGGCGGCGAAACCAGGCAGGGCTGCCGCTGCCCGCATGATGAGCAGAACGACCGTAGCGGAATATGCCAGCGCATTGGCAACGGTCAAACTCGCGCCGAGCGGCCCCATGCTTTCGACAATGTTGATCAGGGTAGGATCAATGCCCGAGGCTATTGCGTCACCGAAGCTGACGGTGATCACATCATAGGCTGAACCAAGCTGGTTCACTGCCCAGTATCCGATTATCAACGCCAGGGACCATCTGACCAGCGCAAGACCCGCTCTGCCGCGCAACTCATGCCCCATATCAAACGCGCCTCCACTCTGTCGGAGGATGGAGAGGCAAGACCGGTCCGTCAAATTCTGTCAGCGCGGACCTTAAACACGGCCCCGGCTGTGATCCTGGTTGCGTATTCCCAATGCGAGCGCGCTCGCCGCAATCAAGGTCTCAACCAGGAACAGCAGCCAGTCTGTCAGATCGGGATCAACCCCGCTTTCAATTCGATCCTGGCCATGCGCCGCGACATCTCCAGGGCTGAGGCTGAACGTGATCCAGATCGCCTGATCGACCAGATAAATGCCAATCGCCAACCAGATCAGCCAGGCGGCCCGTTTCCACAACGCCCACGCGATCAGAAAATAGCCAAGCTGTACCAATATGGTCAGCAGCTCCCATCCCGCTGCGGTTTCCGCGATGCTGCGCGTCGTCGACCCGCTATAGCCCAGCTCGCCTTCAAGACCGATGCGGTGCAGGATGCCTGCTATGGGAGAACGCAGGCCATAGGCCCCTCGCAAAACAGCCAAGAGTATTGTCAGGGAGCGGACCCAAGCCAAATTCACGCTCTTGCCTAGAGATCAAACAGCATGCGCTGAGGGTCTTCCAGGTTTTCCTTAACCCGGACCAGGAAGGTCACCGCCTCCTTGCCGTCGACAATCCGGTGATCATAGGACAGGGCCAGATACATCATCGGACGGATAACGACCTGACCGTTTTCGGCCATCGGTCGCTCCTGGATCTTGTGCATGCCCAGAATGCCAGATTGCGGGGCATTCAGGATCGGCATCGACATCAAGGACCCGTATA
>NZ_JADFAJ010000008.1 GCF_015665295.1 Maricaulis sp. | reverse complement strand
CCCTCGCGGGTGGTGTTCTCGGTGAAGGAGCCGACCAGCTCGTCCTTGCCGGCAAAGGCAATGGCGTGGACGAGGAAGTCGATCGTGCCCCACTTGTCTTCCAGCGCCTTGAAACAGGCATCCATGGAGGCGTCATTGGTGACGTCTGCCTGGACCATGAAAGACTCACAGGGCAGGCTCTCGACCAGCGGGCGGACCCGACGCTCGAGCGCTTCATCCTGGTAGGAAAAAGCGATCTCGGCGCCCTGGGCGGCCAATTGCTGGGCAATGCCCCAGGCAATCGAGTTCTTGTTGGCGACGCCCATGACAAGTCCGCGCTTGCCCTTCATCAGCTCGCCGGCCGGAAACACCGTGTCGCTCATCGTGAAATCCCCTCCTGGATCAGATGACGTCTTTTACGACGCTTTAGATTTTTTCGAAAACGACCGTGCCGTTGGTGCCGCCAAAGCCGAAGGAATTCGACATGGCGGTCTTGATCTCGGCGTCACGGGTCTCGGTGATGATGGGCAGGTTGAGCGCCGCAATGTCCGGATCCATGTCGAAGACATTGATCGACGGGGCGACGAAGCCCTCCTTCATCATCAACAGCGTGTAGATGGCCTCATGCACGCCAGCCGCGCCGAGCGAGTGGCCCGTCATCGACTTCGTGCCCGAAATCATCGGCGCGCTGTCGCCGAACACGGCCTTGACCGCTTCCATCTCCTTGATGTCGCCGACCGGCGTCGCGGTGGCGTGCGGGTTGAGATAGTCGATCGGGTTCTTGACCGTCTCCATGGCCAGTTTCATCGAGCGAATGGCGCCTTCGCCGGACGGGGCGACCATGTCATAGCCGTCCGAGGTGGCGCCATAGCCGGTCACTTCGGCGATGATATTGGCACCGCGGGCCTTGGCCCGCTCATACTCTTCCAGCACGACCACACCGGCGCCGGCGCCGCCGACGAAACCGTCGCGATCCTTGTCGAAGGCGCGCGAAGCCTGTTCCGGCGTATCGTTATACTTGGTCGACATGGCGCCCATGGCGTCGAACAGGTTGGAGAGGGCCCAGTGGATCTCCTCGCAACCGCCGGCGAACATGACATCCTGCTTGCCCCACTGGATCTGCTCGGTGGCGGCACCGATACAGTGCAGCGAGGTCGTGCAGGCCGAGGTGATGGAATAGTTCACGCCGAGGATCTTGAACGGCGTGGCCAGGGTGGCTGAAGCCGTCGAACTCATCGCCTTGGGCACCGCGAACGGACCGATCCGCTTGGGACCCTTCTCGCGCGTGATGTCGGCGGCATTGACGATGGTGCCGGCGGACGGGCCGCCGGACCCCATGATGATGCCGGTGCGGTGGTTGGAAATGTCGTTTTCTTCCAGTCCACTATCCGCAATGGCCTGTTCCATCGCCATATAGTTCCAGCCCGCGCCTTCCGACATGAAGCGGTAGACACGCTTGTCGACATGCTCGGCCGGATCGATCTTGGGCTTGCCGCCGACCTGGCAGCGAAAGCCCAGCTCGGCGAAGCTTTCCATGCGGCCAATGCCGCTTTTGCCGTTTTTCAGGGACGCGGTGACTTCCGCGGCATTATTGCCGATCGGGGAAATCACGCCGAGTCCGGTAATGACAACACGACGCATGAGGCTCTCCTGGGTCAGGCCATTTCGCCGGGCTTGAACAGGCCCACGCGCAAATCCTTGGCAGTATAGATGGTCTTGCCATCGACTTCGACACGGCCATCACCGATGGCCATGATGAGGCGGCGCTGGATGACGCGCTTCAAGTCGATGACATAACGGACGGTCTTGCAGTCAGGCGTGATCTGGCCGGTGAATTTCACCTCGCCGACGCCCAGGGCGCGGCCCTTGCCGGGATTGCCCTTCCAGCACAGGAAGAAGCCCACCAGCTGCCACATGGCATCAAGGCCCAGGCAGCCCGGCATCACCGGGTCGCCCTTGAAGTGGCATTCGAAGAACCAGAGGTCGGGATTGATGTCGAGTTCAGCGACAATCTGGCCCTTGCCGTATTCGCCGGTTTCGTCATCGATGTGAGTGATGCGATCCATCATCAGCATGGGCGGCGCGGGGAGTTGTGCGTTGTCGGGTCCCCACATCTTCCCATTGCTGGAGTCGATCAGGTCGTTATAGCTGAAAGAGCTTTTGCGTTCAGTCATGTAGCCGATCAGTTGCGCCTCGTGTGAAGGCGCTTGGCGATCACCGGGCTGGTCAATAAAACCCGGCCATCCGTGGTCAGCCGAGCAGATCAGGGCAGAGCGGTATCATGCGCGACGGAGGGGCTCAAGGCGGGGTTGCCGTCGCTGTCCTCGCCGGTCTCGCCGTCCAGCTCCTGTGGATACACGCCCCACAAGGTGTGGGGCCGTACCCAGCCGCGAAATCCCTGGGCCTCGACACGGCACCAGCCCGTACGGCAGCGTTCAAGCGAGAGGATGACTCCGGCCTCTGCAACCGCTTCGATGGGCGAGCTGTCGCTGTCGCGGGCATGAAGCGTGGTCTCTTCCAGCGTGTAGACCGAGCGCCGGCCCGACAGGATGGATCGGTGCATCCAGGTGATCTCGCCCTCCGGGTCGCGTACGCGGCGCCAGTCCGGTGTTTCGGCGATGACTTCCATCGGCAGTCCGGCGCGCAGATAGCGCCAGGCGATCGGATGCTGCGACGAGGGGCCCGAGCGGCCATTGGCGACATCCACCTTGAGCGACACAAAGCGCGGCACGGCCTGGCCCGACGGGGTGGCGGTGTGTTCCGTGTCCTGGGCATGAAGCGCTGCCGGGCTGGCGAGACAGGCAAGGCAGGCCAGGGCGAGAGCGGATGTGATGGCGCGGATCATGCGGGACTCCTTCGCCTCCTGTGGTGCGCTGCTTCGGTGAATAGGCGGTAAATCGTACGGAAAATCCTCGCGTGATTTGCACACGGCACGCAATCGTGTCGCGCGGGAGGATGAAATTCCGCTCCGCCTGCCTATATTTGCACGATCAGTCCGGTTGGCAGGTGCCGTCCGGGACCCGAATCGGGAGGGGATTCCATGAGTTTTCGTCTGGCCATTACCAGCGCCGCAGCCATTTTGGCCGCCGGCAGCGGCGTTGCCGCGCCCGCCCTGTCTGCAACCACGCAGCAGCCTGAAGTCACGGCGACCTCGACCGATATGGGCAATGGCGTCCACATGATCTCGACCGGGATTGCGGGCAATCTGGCAATCCTGACCGGTGAGGACGGCATTGTGATGGTCGACGACCAGCTGCCGAATACCGGGCCGGTCATCGAAGGTGCCATTGTTGAAATCGCCGGTGAAGGCGCGCCGCGCTTCATCGTCTCCACGCATTGGCATGGCGACCACTCCGGCGGAAATGCACATTTTGCCCGGCTCGGCTCGACGATCGCGGCGCACCACAATATCCGCGCCCGGATCGAGGCGGCAGACGACGCCTGGACACAGGAGCCGGGCGCCCTGCCGATCCTCACATTCGGCGAGGACCTGACTTTTCACATGAACGGCCAGACCGTTGAGGTCACCCACGTTCCGGCGGCCCACACCGATGGTGATGCCTTCGTCCACTTCCGCGAAGCCGACATATTGCACATGGGCGATGTGTTCTTCTCGGGCTGGTTCCCCTTCATCGACATTGCGTCCGGTGGAACGGTCGATGGTTTTCTCGCGGCGATGGAGCGTGGCCTGGCCATGGCCGGCCCGGACACCCGCATCATTCCCGGCCATGGCCCCTTGTCGACACGGACCGAGCTGGAAGCCTCGATCGCCATGTTGCGTGAGGCCGCCTTCCGCGTGCGCACGCTGGTCGAGGGCGGTGCTGACCTCGACATGGTGCGGGCAGCCGAGCCGCTGGCCGACTTCCATGACGACTGGAACTGGGGCTTCATCACGACCGATCGCATGGTCGAGACGCTCTACAATGACGCCGTGGGCAATGGCCGCTCTTTCTCGCGCTGAGATGTGAAGCGTCTGACCAAGAGTTAAACCAGCGACCAGATTCCTGTGAGGTCATGGCGTCCACAAAGGGTGCCATGACCACCTCTTCGCCCCCTCCGGCCCCGCAAGGGCCGATGCCCGCGCCGGCGCGTTTCCGCAAGCCGCTCGGTTTTCTCGCCGGCCTCGCGGCCGGGCTCGCGCTCTGGCTGATCATCGCCCTCGTCACCGGCAGCATCCTGCTTGGCGTTCTGTTTGGCCTGGCACCAGGCCTGGCGATCGGGCTGGGATTGCAGCTGACGGCGAAACGCTAGCCCTGGCCGCTGCACGCGGGGCAGGCCGGATCCTTGTCAAGCGTCACCGTGCGGCTTTCCATCGACAGGCCGTCGAACAGGTGAATGCGGCCGTCCAGGGTCTGGCCGGCGGCGCAGATGTGCTTGATCGCTTCCAGCGCCATCATCGAGCCGATCACGCCGGTCAGGGCGCCGACAACGCCGACCCGCTCGCAGGTTTCCGCATCCGGAGGCGTCTGCGGCACCCAGCAGCGATAGCAGGGCGCTTCCGGGCGGGCATTGAAGATCGAGACCTGGCCGTCCCAGCGACCGACAGCGCCCGAGATCAGCGGTTTGCCGGTGGCGAGGCAGGCGGCATTGACCGCATAGCGGGTCTCGTAATTGTCACACCCATCGAGCACTAGATCCGCCTTCCCGATCAGGCGCTTGGCGTTCTCACCATCGATCGCCTTCACGACCGGTTTGACCCGCGTTCCCGGGTTGAGCGCACGCAGGGCCCGGGCCGCGGTCTTGGCCTTGGCGGTACCGATCTGGCCGGTGCGGTAGATGATCTGGCGCTGCAGATTGTCGACACTCACCGTATCGGCATCGATCAGGCTGATCGTTCCGATCCCGGCGGCCGCCAGATAGAGGCTGGCCGGCGCGCCCAGTCCGCCGGCGCCGATGATGGCAACATGGGTGCGGGCGAGGGCCTGCTGGCCGGGTCCGCCGATTTCCTTGAGTACAAGGTGGCGGGCGAAACGGTCGATATCGATTTCCGAGGTCATGCCCCCTAGGTGACGGGATTGGCGCTCCGCATCAAGGGCAAACCTGATTTAGCACCCCGGCGGCCCGCTTTGCGGGCTTGTTCCCGGCGCGAACAGGGGCAATCTGGCGCCATGTCCGTTCCCGCCAATCCGACCCTGCCCGCCCCGACCCTGCCCGCACCGGCCCTGCCCTTACTGGCCCTGTCCGAGCATCAGGAACGCCTGCTCGACTGGCTGGCAACGGCGCGGCCGAACGTCTTCCTCACCGGGCGCGCCGGGACCGGCAAGACGACCTTGATGCGCGAATTCCTGCGCCGGGCCGGGCCGCGCGCTGCCGTGATCGCGCCGACCGGTGTGGCGGCGATGCAGGCGGGTGGCCAGACCATCCACTCCTTTTTCCATTTCCCGCCACGCATGATCGGCGCCCGCGATATCCGCAAGGTGCGCCACCGCCGGGTCGTGCAGGCGCTGGAAACCCTGGTGATCGACGAGATATCCATGGTGCGCGCCGACATGATGTGGGCGATCGACAAATCCTTGCGTCTCAATCGCGAGCGCAATGAGCCCTTCGGCGGGGTCCAGATCGTGCTGGTCGGTGATCTCGCGCAATTGCCGCCGGTGATCCAGGGCGCCGAGGCGGAATATCTGGAATCGACCTATGGCGGGCCCTTCTTCTTTCATCCGGAAAGCTTCCGCGATGCCGGCTTTTCCTATGTCGAGCTGGAGCAGGTTTTCCGCCAGACCGACGAGTATTTCGTCGACATCCTCAATGCGATCCGCGATGGCGATCTCGACAGTGACAAGGCGGCCGACCTGAATGAGCGGGTCACCGGGCGCTCCGGTCTGGAGGCCTCGCTGTCGCATATCGTGCTGACGGCCACCAACGAGACGGCCTGGCGCATCAACCAGGCGCGGCTGGAGGGCTTGCCGACCTCGCACAAGGCCTTCGAGGCCAAGGTCGAGGGGCAGTTCGACCCGCGGCTCTTCCCGGCCGAGGAGCCGCTCATTCTCAAGATCGGTGCCCGCGTCATGCTGACCCGCAACGACCCGCAGGGGCGCTGGGTCAATGGTACGCTGGGGCAGGTGGAAGGCTTCGACGAGAAGGCCGTGCGCGTGCGCATCGGCGAGACCGTGCATGCGATCGAGGCCCAGAAATGGGAACGCAATGCCTATGCCTTCGATCCGGAAAAACAGGCCCTGACCAAGACAACCGCCGGTGCCTTCACGCAGTATCCGTTACGGCTGGCCTGGGCGATGACCATCCACAAGGCCCAGGGCCTGACGCTGGACAAGGTCTATCTCGACCTCGCCCGCCGCCTCTTCGCCCACGGCCAGGCCTATGTTGCCCTGTCCCGGGCGCGCTCGCTGGAGGGGCTGGAATTGTCACGCCCCCTGACACCCGGAGATGTCATCTCCGACCCGCGGATCTATGACGTGACCGCCTTCTGTGATCCGGCTCCCGCGAGTGTGAGTGCTTGAAACACGCGAGACCTTTCCTTCTCCCTTGGGAGAAGGTGGCCCGCAGGGCCGGATGAGGGGTATGTTCCCGCAGACCACCGGGATTTACCCCTCACCCTGACCCTCTCCCAGGGGAGAGGGAATCCGGGGATCAGTCCTCGAACAGTGCCGTCGACAGATACCGCTCCGCAAAGCTCGCGAGGATCACCACGATCGTCTTGCCGGCCATGTCATCGCGCTTGGCGACGTCGATGGCGGCTTTCAGTGCGGCGCCGGAGGAGATGCCGCCGGGCACGCCTTCCAGCTTGGCGACTTCGCGCGCAAAAGCGAAGGCGTCGTCATTGGAGACTGTCACAACTTCATCGATCAGCCCGGTGTCGAGAATGTCCGGCACGAAACCGGCGCCAATGCCCTGGATCTTGTGCGGGCCGGGGGCGCCGCCGGACAGGATCGGGCTGTCGGTCGGCTCGACGGCGACGACGTGAAAGCCCGGCTTTTTTTCTTTCAGCACCGAGGCGCAACCGGTCAGCGTACCGCCCGTGCCGACGCCGGAGACCAGGACATCGGCCTCGCCGGCCGTGTCATTCCAGATTTCCAGCGCGGTGGTCTTGCGGTGGATTTCCGGATTAGCCGGATTGGCGAACTGGCTTGGCATCACTGCGCCGGGCGTGGCGTCGATGATTTCCTGGGCCTTGGCGATGGCGCCCTTCATGCCCTTGGCGGCTTCGGTCAGGACGAGTTCGGCACCGAGATGCTTGAGCAGCTTGCGGCGCTCGATCGACATCGATTCCGGCATGGTCAGGATCAGGCGGTGGCCGCGCGCGGCGGCAACAAAGGCCAGGCCGATCCCGGTATTGCCCGAGGTCGGTTCGACCATGACCGCGCCCTCGCCCAGCTTCCCGGCCGCTTCCAGCGCATCGATCATTGCCACGCCGATCCGGTCTTTCACCGAAGCCAGCGGATTGAAGAATTCCAGCTTGGCCAGGATGCGGCCCTTGGCGCCATGCGCGGCGGCGAGCTTTTTCAGCTCGACCAGCGGCGTATTGCCGACCGTGTCAGCGATGGAGGCGTAGATGCGGCCGCGGCCGGGTGTGTCGGTCATGTCAGATCTCCGTTTGCGGCCAATGTAGGTGTCCGCCAGCCAAGCGCCAGTGACGACTGTGTCAGTCGTACCGGCTATTTCGTACCGGTGGAGCCGAAACCGCCCGCGCCGCGCCCGGTTTCGTCGAGCGTGTCGGCGACCTCCCAGACCGCCTGGGTGACCGGGGCGACGATCATCTGGGCGATGCGGTCACCGCGATTGACGACGAAATTGGCCTTGCCGTGATTGATCAGATTGACCCGGATCTCGCCGCGATAGTCTGCATCCACGGTGCCTGGCGTGTTCACACAGGAGATGCCGTGCTTGGCGGCCAGGCCCGAACGCGGGCGGACCTGGGCTTCGAAACCGGCGGGCAGGGCGATGGCGATCCCCACGGGGATCAATCGCCATTCACCAGGCGGAATCGAGACGGGGGCGTCAGCCGGGACAGCGGCGCGCAGATCCATGCCGGCGGACTGGGCGGTCTCATAGGCCGGCAAAGCGAGGCCCTCATAATGATCGAGCGGTTTGATCTTCACGGGCACGGTCGACATGGCAGCATCCTGGCTGGCGAGTGATGGGGCGCATCAAAGCCAAGCCCGGCTGATTTGGCCAGTGCCTGACGCGCTAGACGCGTGCTTCGGCAATCCGGGCCGCCAATCGCCGGCCGATTTCGCTCTTCTCGGCCCGATCCCAGCTCTCCACGCCGTCTGCAGTGACCAGCAGGACGGCATTCTCGGCGCCGCCCATCACATCGCCGGAGACATCATTGGCGACGATCCAGTCGCAGCCCTTGCGCTTGCGCTTGGCGACGGCGAGGGTTTCGACATCATGGGTCTCGGCTGCGAAACCGATGACCAGGCCGGGTCGGCCGTCGCCCATCTGCGCGATCGTCTTGAGAATGTCCGGATTCTCGACCAGCGGCAGGCTGGAAAAGCGCGCCTTGTCGAGTTTGAGCTTGCGGTCGGATGGCTCGGCCGGGCGCCAGTCGGCGACGGCTGCCACGGCGATGAAGACATCGGCGGGCAGGGAGGTCTCGACGGCTGCCAGCATGTCGCGCGCCGTCTCGATATGGATGGTCTCGACGGCGTCCGGGTCCGGCAGGGCCGTCGGGCCGGCAACCAGCGTCACCCGGGCGCCCAGCGCGGCGCAGGCGGCGGCGATGGCATAGCCCTGCCTGCCCGAGGAGTGGTTGGAGATGAAGCGGACCGGGTCGATCGGTTCACGCGTCGGTCCGGCCGTGACCAGGACGTGGCGACCCTTCAGCGTGTCAGCCATTCAGCAGGCTCACGACGGCATCGGCAATCGCCTCGGGTTCGGCCAGTCGGCCCGGACCAAACTCGCCGCAGGCCATCTCGCCCTCGTCCGGCCCGACGAAATGCACGCCATCACCCCTGAGGGTCGCCAGATTGCGCCGGGTCGCCGGATGCTCCCACATGCGCACATTCATCGCCGGAGCCATCAGGACGGGCTTGTCGGTCGCGAGCAGGGTGGTGGAGGCGAGGTCATTGGCCAGGCCGGTCGCGGCCTTGGCCATCAGGTCGGCGGTCGCCGGTGCGACAACAACGAGATCGGCCGAGCGCGACAGCTCGATATGACCCATCTCGGCTTCGTCGGTGAGATTGAACAGCTCGCCATAGACCTTGTCGCCGGACAGGGCCGAGACAGACAGCGGCGTGACGAATTCGCTGCCGGCGCGGGTCAGGATGCAGCGACTGGCAATGCCGCGCTTTTTGAGGGTCCGGACCAGTTCCAGCGCCTTGTAGGCAGCAATTCCGCCGCCAATGATCAGAAGAATGGACTTGTCGGCCACGTCATGCCTCCGCTGAAAGTCCCGTACAGGTAAACCCTCAGCGGTGAAATCCCAAGGCTCTCCGGGGGTGAGCTTCAGCTCAGTCGACCAGATGCCGGATCTTGTGGGCGTCCGAGGTCAGGGCGGCGCGCTTGTCCATGATGTGGCGGTAGAAGGCGCCCATCGAGAGTTCGATATCGTAGTGGGTGATGCGTGAGAGGGCGGTGATGTCGTCGGTCTTGAAGCTGCGGCGGTCGGCCATGGCCAGCTCGACGATGCGCGCGAACATGTTGGAATAGGCGGCCGTATAGACATGCGGCGGGAATTCCAGCTTGGCGTGACGCTCGCCCATGCCTTCGGTGGATTCGTAATAGTGCTCGTCGAACCGGGCCGAGAACAGCTCGTCGCAATGGGCCAGCATCCCGGCGCGCAGATAGGTGACGTTGTCGTCAATCTCGAAATAGTGCGCGACATCCGGATTGCCGATCAGGTGATCGAACACTGTTTCAAGCGCCTCTTCGGCGTATTTCATGAGGCGTGACTTGAGGTGTTGCACGCGATCAATCACATCCTCGTCGATGCGAAAGAATTCCCGCTGCAGGCTTCTTGCCTCGTCATTCATGATGAAATCCCTTGCCATGCAGGGAATAAACACATGCGTTTCTTTCGATTTTGTGTAAATCGCGGCGAGATTTTAGCCAAATGCCAGCATCGCTGCAGCGCCAGCGGCGGCAGCCCCTGCCAGCCAAGCGAGGCGCAGAAACCAGGGGCGCAGTTTCGGTCCGCCGCCCAGTGACAGTTTTCCGGCCTTGAGCTGGGCGCCCACTTCGGCCCAGTCATCGACGGCGTCCGGCAGGCGGCGCAGGGCATCATGCAGTCGCGTGAGGTCCTCGCCGAGGTCGCGGATCCGGCCTTCAGGGCCCAGTTCACGCTTCATCCAGGCTTCGACAATCGGGGCGGCGGCGCCCCACATGTCGTGCCGGGCGTCCAGCTGTCGCGACACGCCTTCGCACTGGACCATGGTCTTTTGCAGCATCACCAGTTCCGGGCGCAGGCGCATGTCGAACAGGTCGGTGATCTCGAACAATTGCAGCAGGACGCGCGACATCGGCACCTGGTCGGCCGTCTTACCGAAGATGGGTTCGCCGACGGCGCGCAGCGCGCTGGCAAAATCCTCGACCGAATGGCGTGCCGGGACATAGCCGGCCGCGAAGTGGGCGCGGGCGGCGGCCATGTAATCGCGGGTCAGGAAGCCGTGAAGGATGAGGGCAAGGAAGCGCCGTTCGGCGCGACCGATCCGGCCCATGATGCCGAAATCGACAGCCCAGACCGTACCGTCGGTGCGGGCAAAGAGATTGCCGCCATGCATGTCGGCATGGAAGACGCCGCGATCGAGGGCCGTCGACAGGAAGGCCCGGGTCAGCCGGGTCGCTAGCGCGGACCGGTCGATGCCGCTCGCCCTGATCGCGTCCATGTCCGAAAGCGGAATGCCGTCAATCCATTGGGTTGTCAGAATGCGCCGCGAGGAGCGCGTCCAGTCAACTGTGGGGATGTGATAGTCCTCGGCGACGGCGGCCGCCTCACCGAGCTCGGACGCCGCCGCCGCTTCCAGGCGAAGATCGGTTTCGACGGTCAGCGAGCGCGATACGGTCTCGACAAACTTCCGCGGTTCGAGGCGGCGGCTGGCGGGCGCGAAACGCTCGGCCAGGGCGGCGCCCAGGCTCAGCGTGCGGATATCGCGCGCAATCCGGTGTTCGATGTCGGGGCGCAGGATCTTGACGGCGACGACAGATCCGTCCGGCGTGACGGCCTTGTGGACCTGGGCGATCGAGGCGGCCGCGACGGGCGGACCGAAGTCGCTGAACAGGGCGTCAACCGGCTCGCCGAGCTCGGCCTCGAGCACGCGACGTGCTTCGGCGTCACCAAAGGCCGGCATCCGGTCCTGCAGTCGCGACAGGCCGCGGGCAAAGCGTTCACCGATCACATCGCCACGGGTTGCCAGGATCTGGCCGAATTTCACATAGGACGGGCCCAGCTTTTCCAGCGCGCGGGCCAGGCGTTCACCCGGGTTCTCGGCCAGGTCGCGACGGCGGAACACCCGCATGGCCGCGCCCAGCCAGCGCGCTGGCGCCGGATAGAGTGACTGGTACTCGGCCGGCAGGATGGCGTCATGCCGGGCCAGGGTCAGGCCGGCGCGCATCAGGCGCGCGAAAGATACGAGGCTGTCAAACATTGTTTGTCGGTTTAGTGTCCTTGGTGGAGCTTGGCGAGCGTGGCGTGAAGTCGCGCCGGCGATCGACTGACCGATCAAGGCCTTGTTGAAGGAATGAAGGCGTGAAGCACCGGATTGAATTCGACCCGGTCCGACAGCTCGGGGTGGTGCATTACCACGGTGAAGTGAGGCCGGAAGACCCGGCCGAGCTCATGCGCGAGCTGGTCGCAAAGCCGGGCTGGACGCCGCGCTGTGATCGCATTGTCTTGTATGATCATGCCGATCTGGGTGAGCTCACTGCCGCCCGGTTCAAGCGGGTTGCCGCGCATTTGCAGCCGGTCATCGCGCAATTCTATGGCCAGGCACCGAATTTTTCGGCGCATGTGTGCTCGAATGCCCTGCAGCGCAGCTCGCTGGAATACTGGATGGCGCTCGGATCGGCTCTCTATTCGCCGTCGATGGCGTTGTTCGAGAGCCGGGCTGAAGCCGAGGCTTGGCTTGCAGACCAGCGCGGCGCGCTCGCGACACCCTAGGCCCAGCCGACATGCAAGGCGGCAATGCCGCCGGAGAAGTTGGTGTAGCTGACATTGCGGAAGCCGGCGGCGCGCAGCTCGTCGGCGAAATCATCCTGGTTCGGGAAGCGGCGGATCGACTCGACCAGGTATCGATAGCTGTCGCGGTCCCGGGCGACGTAATGGCCGAGCTCCGGCATCACGTTGAAGGACCAGGCGTCATAGATTTTCTCCCAGGCCCGGCTGGTCGGGCGGGTAAATTCCAGACAGAGAAAGCGTCCGCCGGGCTTGAGCACGCGGCGCATCTCCTTCAGGGCCGCCGCCCGGTCGGTGACATTGCGGATGCCGGTCGAGATGGTGACGCAATGCGCGGTACGATCCGGCAGGGGCAGGCATTCGGCATTGCCGGTGACCCAGTCGATGCGGCCTTCCTCGTGCGGCTTCAGGCCGCGCTTCACGCCGGCGCGCAGCATCTGCTCATTGATGTCCAGAACAATGGCCGTCGCCTTGCGGTCGCTGCCCCGGCGCTCGGCCACGGCGTCGGCCTTGGCCAGGAAACTGCGGGCCAGATCGCCTGTGCCGCCCGCCACATCAATGTGCAACTCGCCCGGCTGCGGGTTGGCGCGTGTCATCACCATGTCTTTCCAGACCCGGTGGATGCCCAGCGACATCAGGTCGTTCATCAGGTCATAGCGGCGCGCGGACCGATCAAACACGCCGCGCACCAGCGAGGCTTTTTCCTCGCGAGCGACATCGGTGAATCCGAAGGAAACGGTTTCGGTCTCGTGTTCGGGCCGGTCGGGGGTGTGGGTGTCAGGCGTAAGGCTCATGCCTGCGAACATAGACAGCCTCACCCCCGCCGCAAAGCCGCGAGAACGGTCCCTGGTGTCGCACCTGCGCGTGATTGCGATCCGGGCTGACTCGTCAGGCGAGGACCCTACGGGCCAGCGGCGCTGTCAGGGCGCGTCGGGCCTGCCAGGCATGGGCGGCGACGAAGCGGCGGGCCCGCGACATGATGCGGCGGCCACGGGCCAGCGGGCCGATCCCCATGATCTCGTCGCGCGGCTTGCGCCGGGCCAGGCCTTCGACGCAGCCCTCGACCAGGCGGAACAGGCGCAGCCGGTCGATGACCGGATTTAGCAGGTTGGTGACCGTGCAATAGCGTGTGTTGTGGGCGTGCGTGTGGTGCTGCCAGTGTTCTTTCGGGCTCAGCAGGACGCCACGCCTTTGCAGCCAGTGGACGAGCGGCGGGCGCTTGCGCTTGGGCTTGTGGTTCCAGACATGGATTTCGCTGGCAAACATGCCGGTGGCGAGGGCGCTGAGAGTAAAGGCATTCAGCCAGCCCAGCGCGATAAAGGCCGCGAGGAAGACGAGGCTCAGGGCCAGGTTGGGGCCGTAGCGCGACCAGAAGCTGGCGCGGGTGCAATCAAGCGGCCGGGCGTGGTGATTGATGGTCGGCCAGTAGACATGCTGGCCGAGGATCGGCGTCTTCGGATCGCCATAGGTGTCGATATACCAGTGCACGATCCCGCTCATCAGGTCGGCGAACAGGATGCCCAGTCCGATCTGGGCGACAATCATCGCTGCTGACAGGACAATATCCATGTGGTCAAACATCAGGCCTCGTCTCCCTAATTCCCGAAGGCGCGCAAAGATGAGCCGGGAAATGGGGCGAAAATGTAACCGTCTGAATGTAAAGATGATTCACACCGAAAATGCCTGAATTGCCTGAAGTCGAAACGGTCCGAAAGGGCCTGGTCCCCGCCCTTGAGGGGCGCCGCATCCTGGCCGTCGAGCTCAACCGGCCCGATCTGCGCTTTCCCTTTCCCGCGCGTTTTGCGGAACGATTGACCGGCAGCCGGGTCGAGCGGATCGACCGGCGCGCCAAATATCTATTGCTGCGGCTGGACAGCGGCGAGACGATGATCGGCCATCTCGGCATGTCCGGACGCTTCTCGATTGAGGCCGGGGGCGAGGCGGCGCTGCCGGGCGATTTCGTGCACGCTGCACCGGCCAACCCCAAGCATGACCATGTGGTGATTCATGCCGAGGGCGGCGTGACGGTGCGCTATAATGACCCCCGCCGCTTTGGCTATATGGACCTCTTTGCCACAGACGCCGAGGCGAGCCACAAGGTGCTCGGGGCGCTGGGGCCGGAACCGCACGGCAATGAATTCTCCGGCCCCTATCTGGCCGCGGCACTGGCAGGACGGCAGACGCCGGTCAAATCCGCCCTGCTTGACCAGTCGATTGTCGCCGGGCTGGGCAATATCTATGTCTGCGAAGCCTTGCATCGCTCCGGTATCAGTCCGCGCCGCCTCGCCGCCAGTATCTCCGGCGTCAGGGCCGAACGCCTCGCGACAGCCGTGCGGGCGGTGATCGTCGAAGCCATCGAGGCAGGCGGTTCGTCGCTGAAGGATTTCGCCGCGACCGACGGGGCGCTGGGTTATTTCCAGCATCGTTTCCGGGTCTATGACCGGCTGGGGGCGCCCTGCCCGACCGAAAAATGCGACGGCACAATCCAGCGGATTGTCCAGTCCGGCCGCTCAACCTGGTTCTGCAGCGCCTGTCAGCGCTGAACCGAGCCCGGCGGGATGGTGGCGCTGCGAGTCCCGCTAGCCTGCCCGTGGCGAGCGGCTAGGCTGGTTTTGTCCCCGCCTGTCCTGGTGAGGACCCCCTTCTGTCCCGGTGAGGTTTGTCCATGTCCGCCCAATTCCGTTTTCGCAGCGCTGTGCGTGGCTTTCTCGGCGCCGCGCTTCTGGCCGGAGGCACCCTGCTGGCGTCCACCGCTCAGGCCCAGTCCACTGACTACGCGGCGATCGAGGCCGACCCGGCCGTCTGGCATCTCTCCGACGCCGATTCCGACGTCTATATCTTCGGCACATTCCACATTCTTCCGCCGGGCCTCGACTGGCTGACGGAGGAGCTGCAGGCGATTCTTGCCAGCGCCGACATGCTGTATGTCGAGGCCGATGTGCACTCGCCGGAAGCCCAGGCCCAGATGCAGCAGCTTGTCATGCAGCACGGGCTCAATCCGCCCGGCGTGACACTGTCTTCCCTGCTTTCGGACGAAGCCAATGCCGCGCTTGCCGAGTTCGCGCCGACCGTTGGCGTGGCGCCGGCCATGCTCGAGCCGCTGCGCCCCTGGCTGGCCCAGGTCATGCTGGCGGTGACCCAGATGCAGGCGCTCGGCCTTGATCCCAATGCCGGAGTGGAAAGCCGCTTGCTGGCCCTCGTCGCCGGCACCGGCACGCAGATGGGTTATTTCGAGACCGCCGAGCAGCAGATCCGGTTTCTCGCCAGTGTTCCGGATGATGTGCAGATTCGTGCCTTCGGTCAGGGTCTCGCGGATCTCGAGGACCTGCCGGCCCAGCTGGACGAGCTGGTGACGGCTTGGGCGACCGGTGAGATGGCTGTGCTCGAGGACCTGGTCAATGGCAGCATGCGTGAAGAGACGCCAGAGGTGTACGAGACACTGATCGTGGCGCGAAACCAGAACTGGGTGCCCCAGATTGCCGATATAATGGCGGGCGACGGCACGGTCTTCATCGCCGTCGGCGCAGCGCACCTGCCCGGCGAGGATGGTGTCATCCACCTCCTGCGTGAAGCCGGGTTCGAGGTCACGCGGCAATAGGCATCGATCCCGCCGGGTGACTCAAACGGGTCAGCCGGTATCGACGCTTGCTTCGCGCTGCGTTATAGCGGCGCGGCTTTTCCCGTGCGGGACTTCCGCGCCGTCAGATGGAGCGCCGAAATGGGCTACAAGACGATCCAGTACAAAACCGAGGGCCGAGTGGGTGTGATCACGCTCAACCGCCCCGAAGCACTCAACGCCCTGTGTGATGAGCTGACCACCGAACTGGCGGCAGCACTGGCCGCCTGCGAGGCCGATGACGAAATCGGTTGTGTGGTGCTGACCGGGTCGAAGAAGGCTTTCGCGGCCGGCGCCGACATCAAGGAATTGCAGTCACGCGACATGGTCGGCCTCTATAACAAGGACCCGTTCGCGGAGACTTGGGAGGCGGTGGCCCGCTTCCGCAAGCCGATCATTGCCGGCGTGTCCGGCTATGCGCTCGGCGGCGGCTGCGAGATCGCCATGATGTGCGATTTCATCATCGCCTCGGAGACTGCCAAGTTCGGCCAGCCCGAGATCAATCTCGGCGTCATGCCGGGTGCCGGCGGTACGCAGCGCCTGCCGCGCGCCGTGGGCAAGGCCAAGGCCATGGACATGTGCCTGACCGGCCGGATGATGGATGCCGAGGAGGCCGAGCGCGCAGGTCTCGTGTCCCGCGTGGTCCCGGCTGACGATTTCATGGATGTGGTCATGGAAGCGGCCGAGGCGATCGCCTCGAAGTCGCTGCCGGTTGCCATGATGACCAAGGAGACGGTCAACCGCTCCTTCGAGATCGGCCTGACCGAAGGGGTTCGTTTCGAGCGCCGGGTGTTCATGTCGCAATTCGCGCTTGAAGATCAGAAGGAAGGCATGGCTGCCTTCGCCGAAAAACGGGCTGCACATTTCAAGCATCGCTAGGTGGCTAGACGCAGTGGGCGGTTGACGCCCAGCCCGCAAGGGCCTATACGCCGCCGCTCACGGATTTAGCCGGGAACAACGTTCCGGCCGCATAAAGAGGTTTACATCCATGGCCAACACCAACTCGGCCAAGAAAATGGTCCGCAAGATCGCTCGCCGCACGGCCGTCAACAAGGCGCGCCGTTCGCGTGTCCGCACCTTCGTCAAGAAGGTCGAGACGGCGATTGCGTCTGGTGACCAGGCTGCCGCCAAGACCGCTCTGGTCGAGGCTGAGTCCGAGCTGATGCGCGCTGTCGGCAAGGGCATCTACCACAAGAATACCGGCTCGCGGAAAGTCTCCCGCCTGTCGGCTCGCGTAAAGTCGATGTCGGCCTGATCCGACACGTCTTGCCGGAACGGACATGATGGTACGCCCGGGACACACGTCCCGGGCGTATTTCTTTGTGCGTGTGCGGCAGCCGGCAAGCATGAAACTTCGCATCTGCCGCATGAATGTATTCATTCAATTAATCTGCGTACGGAGGGTTGCCTTCTTGCGAAAGAGTCGTTCCTCGAACCTGTTTCTGGCTCCGCGTGGTTCATAAAAAGGACCATTCGCACAGTCACATATCTGTCATAAAGCCCAAGCTTCGATCCGATCACGGATTTCCCGTGTCAAGCGAAGAATCTCGGATTTTGGAAGCTGAATCATGTTGACCGAAACCGGCCCCGGAGTAACCTTTGGGCTCCTGAGGGCGACTATTCCCATGCGGAAAAATTTCCGGCAGCAGCACCACCGGGTGAGGTGCAGCGGGCGGGGGGATTGTGCCAAAATTACAAACACATAGCTCTCGCACATGCGGGAGAAAAACAAAAGTGTAACCAACGATGGCATTTAACAAATTGGCTGTTTCCGAGGCGAAGACTGCCACCTTTGACGGGGTGGATGCGGGAGGGATTTCTGCGATATGGCGCCGGGTCCGTGCACATCTGCGCGAAGAGTGTGGACCGGCTCTGTACTCACAGGAAATTGCCCGTCTGCGGGTCCGTCTGGCCGAAACCGGTGCCCTGATCATCATCGCGCCGAGCAGCTTCAACCGCGATTGGGTCGAAGATCACTGGGGTGCGCGTATTCGCGCACTTTGGGCCGAACTCGACCCCACGCATCGCGAAATTCTCCTGCTGTCTGAAGGTGAAGGTCAGCCGCAACCGCTGGTCGCGGCGCGCTCCTCCGTGACCGGACAATCGACAGGTGCTGCCCGTGCCTTGAAGCCGGCTGAACCGGCAGAGTCCGCCGACAATGCCCTGATCGACGCGCGTTTCACGTTCGACAGTTTTCGCGTCGGTCCGGCCAATGAGGTGGCCGCCGCTGCTGCACGGACCATGGTCGGTGCAGCGACGCCGCCCTTCAACCCGGTCTTCTTCTATGGCGACTACGGTGTCGGCAAGACCCATCTTCTTCATGCCGTTGCGTCGGCGGTCCAGATCACCACGCGGCCACGTCGTGCGCTGTATTTGACTGCCGAGGAATTCCTGTCCGGCTTCGTGACGGCCATGAAGGCGCGCGACACCATCTCCTTCAAGGAAACGGTGCGCGGCGTTGATGTCCTGTTGATCGATGATGTCCACTTCATCGCCGGCAAGCCCAAGACCGAAGACGAATTCCTGCACACGATCGCGGCCCTGGTGGCCGAGAACAAGCAGGTTGTCCTGGCATCGCACAAGCCGCCGGCCGAGCTGCAGATGCAGGATGAGCGCCTTCGCTCTCTCCTGACCGGCGGCCTGTCCTGCCCGCTCGGCAAGCCCGATCTCGACCTGCGCCGCCAGATCCTCGATTGCAAGATCGCGCAGGCGACCTGCCATTACCCAACTTTCGACGTGTCCGAGGCGGTCCGCGATTTCCTCGCAGCCCGTATCACATCGAGTCCGCGCGAGATGGAAGGCGTCCTGAACAATGTCATTTGCCGGACAGCACTGATCGGGCAACCGGTCACGATGGAAGTCGTGTCGACGGCGCTACGTGAGTTGTCGCTGAGCTCCGAGCGCCGCCTGACGGTGGACGAAATCCAGAAGGTCGTCGCAACCCATTTCGGTGTCACGCCGGCGGATATCTGCTCCAAGCGCCGGACCCAGTCCGTCGTTCGTCCGCGTCATATCGCCATGTATCTGGCCAAGACACTGACCACGCGCTCGCTGCCCGATATCGGCCGTCGTTTCGGTGGCCGGGATCACTCGACGGTGATCCATGCGGTTTCGAAAGTGACTCAGATGATCGATGCGGGGGACCCGGTCGCCGACGAGATCGACGCCCTGACCCGGGAGCTGCAGGGCTGAGCCTGGCAGAGACGTCCCGGAAATTCGCGTTAACGCTGGATAAATCTCTTGCGAATGCGCGAATTCATGTATCCTCTTTGACCCATCCCGAAGGCATGGGCGCGTCGCGTCCGTTGCCGTCAAGACAGACAAAGATCTTCGACGTAGATTCAGGAAGCTGACGCAGAAGACGTTGAAAGCGGAACGCGAGATATGAAGCTGACGATCGAGCGCGCGACGCTCCTCAAGGCACTGGGCCATGTTCAGGCCGTAGTCGAAAAGCGCAATACCATCCCGATCCTGTCGAATGTGCTGATCTCGGCCGGCCCGGACGGGGCCAGCTTTGCGGCGACCGATCTGGATATCGAGATCCTCGAGACCACCGATGCCCGCTGTGACGGCGAAGGCCTCGTCACGGCACCGGCCCATACGCTCTACGACATCACCCGCAAACTGCCCGACGGTGCAGATGTGACGCTGGAGATGACGAGCGGTGACCCCCGCCTGACGCTGAAGGCCGGCCGGTCCAGCTTCTCGCTGCCATCGCTGCCGCCCGGCGATTTCCCGGTCATGCCGACCGAGGATCTCGAGCATCGTTTCAAGGTGCCCGCCCGTGAGCTGGCCCGCCTCATCGACAAGACCCGTTTCGCGATCTCCACCGAGGAGACGCGCTATTATCTCAATGGTATCCATCTGCACGCCGCCGAGCAGGATGGTCGCAAGACCCTGCGTGCGGTGGCAACCGACGGTGTCCGCCTCGCCCTGGCCGAAGTCGACCTGCCCGAGGGTGCCCAGGGCATGCCGGGCGTGATCGTGCCGCGCAAGACGGTGCAGGAAGTCAAACGCCTGCTCGAGGATGCCGATGACGAGGTCGAAGTTTCGGTCTCCGAAGGCAAGATCCGTTTCCGGCTCGGCAAGGCCGTGCTGACCTCCAAACTCATTGACGGCGCCTTCCCGGACTATGAGCGGGTCATCCCGCGCGGCAATACCCGCCTCATGTCGGTCGAGAACAAGCGTTTCGCCGAGGCTGTTGATCGTGTCGCCACGATCTCGGTTGAAAAATCCCGATCGGTGAAGCTGTCGCTGGGCGCCGACGCCCTTACCCTCGCCGTCAACAATCCGGAAAGCGGACAGGCCGAGGAAGAGCTCGCCGTGTCCTATTCGGACGAGGGTTTCGCGATCGGCTTCAATGCGCGCTACATGCTTGATGTGGCCTCCCAGATCGAAGGCGATGAAGCCCGCTTCCATTTCGCCGATGCCGCCTCGCCGGCCCTGGTCACCGACAGTGGTGATCCGGACGCGCTCTACGTGCTGATGCCGCTGCGGGTGTGACGGACGGCGCCGACACAATGAAGACTGCGTCACCGCCGCCGGTTCCACCTGCGGCGGTTCGTCGTTTGCGGCTGACGAATTTCCGCAGCTATCGCGAACTCGATCTGGAATTGGGCACAAGCCCGGTTGCCCTGTTCGGGGAGAACGGGGCTGGCAAGACCAATCTGCTCGAGGCCCTGTCCTTCCTCGCGCCGGGCCGGGGCCTGCGCTCGGCGGGAGCAGACGGGGTGGCGCTGCGGCAAGGTGGTATGGACGCGCCGGAATGGGCGGTCTTTGCCGAAGCCGACACGCTGGAAGGCGGTTTCCGGCTCGGCGTCGGTGCCCGTGGGACTGCGCGTCGTGAAACCCGCATTGATGGCGAGCCCGCGGCGCAGAATGCGCTCGCCCGCCTGCTGCCGATGATCTGGCTGACACCGGCGCAGGATCGTCTGTTTGCCGGCCCGCGAGCCGATCGTCTGAAATTCTTTGACCGCCTGGTCCACGCTGCCGATCCGGCCCACGCCGATGCGGCCAGCGCCTATGAGAAAAGCCGGACCCGGCGCCAGCGCCTGCTCGACGAGGGCGGCCAGGATCCGGCCTGGCTCAGCGCCATCGAGGTTGAAATGGCCGGGCATGGTGTGGCCATGGCCGCCGCCCGGCTGGACGCCCTGATCCGCCTCCAGGGCGAGATCGACCGGCGGCCGGAAGGCGTTTTTCCGCGAGCAGATCTGGCGCTGGACGGCACTGTTGAGGCCGATCTGGCCGAGGGCATGACGGCCGCAGAAGCCGAAGACCGTTTCCGCGCAGCCCTGCGCGAGGGGCGCCGCCGCGATGGCGCGGCTGGCCGGACACTGACCCGCGGGCCGCACCGCACCGAGTTGCTGGCGCGGCACCGCGGCAAGGACCAGCGGGCCGGTGATTGTTCGACCGGTGAGCAAAAGGCCCTCATTCTCACCCTCGCGCTGGCCCAGGCACGCGCCCTTGGCCGGCAATGGGGCGTCGCGCCCTTGCTCCTGCTCGACGAAGCCTGTGCCCATCTCGATGCGGCGCGGCGCGAGGGTCTCGCTGCCGAGATCCTTGCATCCGGCTCACAGGCCTGGCTGACCGGGGTCGAAAAAGTCCTGTTCGAACCCTTTGGTGCCGCAATCCAGTTTCATGAGGTTCGCGACAGCGAGGTATTCCGGCTCTAGGCCGGCAGCGCCCCTGTGTCTTCGGCCTCGCTGCGCGCGTCAGACGCTTCATGTGCGTCGACCAGGGCCAGCAGGGCGCCGGCCAGTGCGTCGGCGATGGCGTGGATGATGATGGCCGGCCACAGTGATCCGCCGAGCAGCACGACGACCGTCATCAGCGCGGTGATGGGGGTGATGCGGATCATGCCGGACGGCCCCTGATAGGCATGCGCCAGGATGAAGATCGTCATCGAGGTCAGCGCAGCCGCCCAGACCGGCATGATGATGGCCAGCGTGGCGAGCAGGAAGCCGCGAAAAATGACTTCCTCAGTGACCCCGGCTGTCAGGGACAGGAGCTGAAATCCGGCATGATCGCCGGCAGTGCGTGGCCGGATCAGGTCGAGGCCGTCAGTCTTGGCAAAGTCCTGGCGCAATTTGATGCGGGCCTCACGGCTGAGCGCCGTGACGAGCAGGCTGTAAAGTGCATATCCGACGGACGCCGCGACGAAGCCCCAGGCCAGCCAGCCACCCCATCCCTGCGTGGACTGCAGTCCCATGTCGGCAAAGGGGCGCCCGGCGAGCGCCCAGCAGGCGAGGCAGGCGGCGCACATCAGCCAGAGCAGGATGGCGGTATTGCGGTATTGGCGTTGCACCGGCTTGGTTGGCGCGTCAGGCCCGAGGCGGCGATGCCGGAGGTCGCGGAAAATGGTGAAACCGAACATCAGGATGATGGCGGCGAGTCCGGCGAGCAGTGCGGGTTGGTCGAGCAGCGGCTGCATGGGGTGTCCCTCCTGTATGGCTTGACCCTGGCGCGGGTCACGTGCGATCAAGGTCAATAACGAGAATGCGAATTCGCATTCACATTTAGTGATGGAGTCGATGTGAGTCAAGGCACCAAGCCGGCCCGGCAGGAAAGATCGCGCCAGACCCGCGACCGGCTGGTCGCAGCGCTCGATACCAGGCTGCGCGAAAAGCCCTTTGCCGACATCACGATTGCCGAACTTGCACAGGCTGCCGACCTGTCGGTCGGGGCGGTCTATCGGCGCTTCGAGAACAAGGATGCCTTCATCCCGGTAATCTTCGAGCTCTATAGCACGCGGCTCGATGCTTTCATGTCCGGCGAAGGACGCGTCGAGGTTGACCCGGCGGCCGGATTGCGGTCGGCCTTGCACAAGGCTTGCGGCGCAGCCTGGCAATTCCTGGTCCGGCACGGCTATCTCGTCCGCGCCGCCCATCTCTATGCCCGCCTTCGCCCTGACCTGATCGGCGATGACTGGGAGGAGCTGCTCGGCCAGGCGCGCCAGTCGGCGGCGACATTGCTGGAGTTGTTCGGCGATGAGGTTAAGCGTCGCGATGCTGACGAGGCGTCCCAGATGTTCACCTATCTCATGAACACCCTGCCGATCGAGCGGGCGCTCTACCGCGAGGAGGGGGCGGCCGTGGTCCTGACGATCAGCGATGAGCGCTTTGTCGCTGCGATTGCCGACACGTTGTATGGCTATCTCGTCACGGCCGATTGAAGGCGTTCGAGCTACGCCGGGTTTGCGGCCTGGCCCGGACCAGATAACCCTTTGAGATGCTTTGCGGCTGACGGGGATCGCAATGCCCCGGCATTGCGCGTATCAGCCAGGATCGGCGACCAGAAGCCCGGCCTCTTCATGGTCTATCCGCAAGGCAATTTCGTCGAGGCAAGTGACGAAACCCCTTTCTTCCAGATCGGTGAGACCAGATATGGTCGCCCGATCCTCGTCCGGGCCTTCGACAGGGCGATGTCGATGGAGCCGGCAATCACGCTGCTCTTCCTGTCCTTCGCCTCGACGCGCAAGGCCAGCCTCTCGGTCGGCATGCCGCCGGACATGCATGCCTACCGGGCAGACAGCCTGCAGGCCCGCGTGCAGCGCCGAGGCGGCGCGGATGATGCCTGGTTTGCCCGGCTTTCGCCGGACTGGGGCAATGCCCTGCGTTCCGTCTTCGACGGCCTGCCCGACAACACGCTATAGCGGGCGGCAGACTGTTTTCGGATCGCCATGACTTTCCAGACCCTGTTGCTGTTCGCCGGCGCCCTGCTGGTTTTGTTCCTGACACCGGGTCCGGGCATTGCGGCGATGATTGCCCGCACGCTTGATTCCGGGCCCTGGAATGCCGCGATGTATGGCGCCGGCATCCTGCTGGGTGACATTTTCTGGTTCACCCTCGCCGTCACCGGCCTGTCCGCCATTGCCACCCAGCTCTCCGCCTTCTGGCTGGTGGCCAAGGTCATTGGTGTCGGCTATCTCGGCTGGATGGCGTTCAAGGCGTTCTGGAGTGCCTGGACCGGGGCGCGGCCGAAACCGGTCTTCAAGGCCGGTTCGAAGCGCGGCGGGCTGGCGACCTTTCTGGCAGGCGTGGCCATGCCGCTGTCCAATCCCAAGCCGATTGTCTTTTACCTGACCCTCGTGCCGGCCTTCATTCCGATCGAAACGATCACGCCGGTGAGTTATGCGGTCATGCTGTTGATCATGGTGGCGATGGCGGTCCCGACAGCGGGTTTTTATATCGGCCTCGCCCACCGGGCGCGAAACTGGCTGTCGACGCCGCAAGTGCGACGCGGAGCCGACATCATTACCGGCTGCGTCATGACGGGTATCGCCCTATTGCTGATGTTGCGCTAGCCGGGCGGGCTGCCGAGAGCGACAAGCGGGCATTGGTATTTGAAACGAACGCCAAAGCGGCACACACTCCCGCGCGCACTGTCAGGGCTGTCTCATGAGCTATACCCACACCACTGATTTCCGTCGGCCTGCCGGACCGGAAACCGGATTGCGCGCGTCCGTCGTGATTGCGGTTCTCGACGAGGCGGAGAATGTTACCGCCGTGTGCGAGGAAGTCCTGCGCGAAATGGATCGGGCCGGTGCCTTCGAGATCGTCTTCGTGGACGACGGATCGAGCGATGCCACGCCAGACATTCTCCAGGCCATCGCTGACAAGGATGAGCGGGTCCGCCTGGTCCGTCATGATCGCCGCTGCGGCAAGTCGCAGGCCGTACGGTCCGGCGTATTGGCCGCGCGCGCGCCATGGATCGCGACGCTCGACGGTGACGGTCAGAATGATCCGGCCGACCTGCCGGACATGCTGGAAAAGGCCTGGGCCGCTGACGGCGAGCTGCCGCTGGTGGCCGGCACGCGGGTGCGGCGCAATGATCCGGTCTCGCGCCTGGTGGCGACCCGGATCGCCAATGGTTTCCGCGCGGCCGTGCTCGGTGATCATTGCCCGGATACCGGCTGCGGCGTGAAAATCTTCCACCGCGACAGTTTTCTGCTCCTGCCTTGTTTCGAGGGCATGCACCGTTTCTTGCCGGCCCTGTTCCAGCGCTATGGCCATCCGCTGATCAATCATCCGGTGCGCCACCGCGCCCGGCACGCCGGGCAGTCGAAATACACCAATATCGGTCGCGCCTTCGTCGGCATTTTCGATACGATGGGCGTGATCTGGCTGGTCCGCCGCACCAAGGCTCCCGGCCGGATTGAAGAGCGGCGATCGTGAGCGACCCGGCGCGCCGCCTGGGCTGGAAGGACTGGCTGGTACTCATTGCCCTGTCGGCTCTGGTCCTGCTGCCGGGCATTTCCTCCCTGCCGCCGGTTGATCGCGACGAGTCGCGTTACGCCGTGGCGACCAGCCAGATGCTGGAAACCGGCGACTTCATCGATATCCGCTTCCAGGAAGAGCAACGCTATCTCCAGCCGGCGGGTATTTACTGGCTGCAATCGATTTCCGTCGCCCTGACCGGCACCGCCGATGATCGCGCCATCTGGGCACACCGCATTCCCTCCTTTCTCGGCATTCTCGCTGCTGTCCTGATGACCGGCTGGATTGCCGCCGGACTCTATGGCCGCTTGGCCGGCTTCGGGGCCGCGCTCCTGGTTGCCACAGCCTTTGCCGTCGGTTTCGAGGCGCGGATCGCCAAGACCGATGCCATGCTGCTGGCGACCATCACCGCCTCGCATCTTGCCCTGATGCGGATCTACCTGCAGCCGCAGGGGCATTGGTGGCGACCCGCTCTGTTCTGGGCGGCGCTGGGGGCGGGCATGATGATCAAGGGACCCATCATCCTGATCTTTGTCGTCCTGGCCCTGCTCGCCCTGGTCATCTGGGACCGCAAGCTGGCCTGGCTCGGGGCACTCAAGCCGCTCTGGGGTGTGCCGCTATTCCTCGCCATCGCCCTGCCCTGGTATGTCGCCATCGGGATCGTCTCGGATGGCGGCTTCTATGCCGAGGCCATCGGTGACAGCCTGATGGGCAAGGTCGGCGAGAGCCAGCAATCGCATGCCGGTCCGCCCGGTTATTATCTCGGCCTGTTTTCGCTGACCTTTTGGCCGGGTTCGCTATTCTTTGTCTTCGCTGGCCATTGGGCCTGGACCAACCGCCGTGACGCCGCGACGCGCTATCTGATCGCCTGGATCGTGCCGGCCTGGATCGTCTACGAGCTGATCGCGACCAAGCTGCCGCATTACGTGATGCCGGTCTATCCCGCCATGGCCTGCCTGGCCGTGGCGGCGATCCTTGCGCCTGGCCAGGCCCGGTCTCCGCTCTGGGTCCGGATCGGCGCCGGCCTCTACGCGCTCGTCTGGCTGGCCACGAGCGGGCTGGTCGCGGGTCTGGGCGCCGCCGCGCTGAACTGGAGCGAAGGCCGGCTCTCGCCGCTTCTGATCCTGGCGGGCGCCGCCATCTTTCTGGCCGCGCTCGGCGCCCTCATCCTCTATCTCACCGGTCGGCGTCCCGCGGCGCTGGCGTCCGGGCTGATTGCCGGAGGACTGGCGGTGACCACCGTCTATGGCGCGACGCTGCCGCGCCTTGACACACTCTGGCTGACCCCGCGGATCGTCGCGGCGGTCGATGCGCACGGCGCATGCGACACCACGCGGCTTGTCACTTCGGCCTTCCGCGAGCCCAGCCTGGTCTATCGCCACGGCCCCTATGACACGCTGCTGGCATCCGGACCCGGCGATGCAGCCGACCAGCTGGCCGCCGACACGACCTGCTCGCTGGCCCTCATCGATGCAACCGAGACCGAGCCTTTCCGCTCCCGGGCGGGCGAGCTGGACCTGACGCTTCAAGCGCTGGCGCTGATCGAGGGCCGGAACTACTCCAATGGCGACACGATGCGCCTCACGCTCTTCAGGGCGCGGTCAGGGGCCGGAGCCGCGGACCCGCAGTCGTGATCGGCGCCGAGCTGGTTGCCACTCTCCGGCGACATCCCGGCAAGGCGGTTCTGGCCGTCGGACTGGTCGCGCTGTTCTCGCTCGGCGGGTTTGCGGCACTGCTCCTGCCGCAGGATGTGACACGCCAGGCGCTGGACGGGCTGGCCCTGGCCGGCCGTGAGCCCTGGGCGCCGCCGCTCGCCATTCTTGCTTTCATGGCCCTGATCACCCTGGGCGCGCCGCAGGCCGTTCTGATCGCCGCACTCGTCGCGGCCTTCGGGCCCTGGGCGGGGTTTTTCTACAGCTGGACCGGCAAGGTGCTGGCCTGCGGTCTGGGCTTTCTGGTGGGTCGCCGGGCGGGCGCGGGCTGGCTGGCCCGCAATGCCGGGCCGGATGTCGCCATCGTCATGGACGAGCTGGCCCGACACGGTTTCTGGGCGAGCGCGGTGATCCGCATGGTGCCGACCCTGCCTTCGATCATCATCAACATTGCCGCCGGCTGCACGCAAATGCGGTTTCGCGCCTTCATCGCCGGTACGGCGCTGGGCAGCATCCCCAAGATGGCGCTTATCGCCTTTGCCAGCCATGCGGCGATCCAGGGGCTGGAGGGCGGTGGCATCCGGGCCTGGATGGCGGTCGGGGGTGCGGTGCTGCTGCTGGTCCTGATCGCGGTCATCGGGCGGCGCTGGCTGGCGCGTCGCGCGACCGAAGGCCGGGCTGCAAAACCGGTTTGAAATCAGGTGCCCTCACTCACGCGTGCGCGCGTGCGCACGCGTGTGCGCGCGTGTGGTCACAGGCGCGTGAAACCTGTACAACAAAACCATGACGGAACAAGCGAATCAGGAATACGGCGCGGAGTCGATCAAGGTCCTCAAAGGGCTCGACGCCGTGCGCAAGCGCCCGGGCATGTATATCGGTGATACCGATGACGGTTCGGGTCTCCATCACATGGTTTATGAGGTCGTCGACAACGCGATCGACGAAGCTCTTGCCGGGCATTGCAGCGAAGTCCTGGTGACGCTGCACGCCGATGGCTCGGCCTCGGTGCGCGATGATGGTCGCGGCATTCCTACCGATATCCACCAGGAGGAGGGCGTCTCGGCGGCCCAGGTCATCATGACCCAGCTCCATGCCGGCGGTAAGTTCGACCAGAATTCCTACAAGGTCTCCGGCGGCCTGCACGGCGTTGGCGTCTCGGTGGTGAATGCCCTGTCGGACTGGATGGACCTGACCATCTGGCGCAATGGCAAGACCCACTGGATGCGTTTCCGCCGCGGCGATGCCGAGGAAGACCTCAAGGTCACGGGCGACGCCCTGCCGGGACAGAAGGGCACGGAAGTGCGCTTCATGCCGTCCGAAGAAACCTTCACCATGACCGAGTTCAACCGCGAAACGCTGCAGCACCGCCTGCGCGAGCTCGCCTTCCTGAACTCCGGCGTCAAGATCACCCTGCGCGACGAGCGCGAGGCCGAACTCTATTCCGACACGATGGTCTATGATGGCGGCGTCGCGGCCTTCGTGGCCCATCTCGACCGCAACAAGACACCGATCTTCATGCCGCCGATCCTGATCACCGGCGAGCGCGATGGCGTCACGGTGGAAGCGGCGCTGGAGTGGAATGACAGCTATCACGAGAATGTCCTCTGCTTCACCAACAACATCCCGCAGCGTGATGGCGGTACCCACCTGGCCGGTTTCCGCGGTGCGCTGACCCGCGTCATCAACACGTATGCGGGCTCGTCTGGCATGGCTTCCAAGGCCAAGGTGGCGATCTCGGGCGATGATGCCCGCGAAGGCCTGACCTGCGTCCTGTCAGTGAAGGTGCCGGACCCGAAATTCTCCTCCCAGACCAAGGACAAGCTGGTCTCGTCCGAAGTCCGTCCCGCCGTTGAAGGCGCGGTCGGCGAGGCATTGTCGGAATGGTTCGAGGAACACCCGGCCGAAGCGCGCATGGTGGTCGGCAAGATCATCGAGGCCGCCGCCGCCCGCGAAGCCGCCCGCAAGGCGCGCGAACTGACCCGCCGCAAGTCGGCGCTGGAAATCTCCTCCCTGCCCGGCAAGCTCGCCGACTGCCAGGAGAAGGATCCGGCCAAGTCCGAACTCTTCATCGTCGAGGGTGACTCGGCCGGCGGCTCTGCCAAGCAGGGACGTCACCGCGAAAACCAGGCCGTGCTGCCGCTGCGCGGCAAGATCCTCAATGTCGAGCGGGCCCGTTTCGACAAGATGCTCGGCTCGGAACAGGTCGGCACGCTGATCACGGCGCTGGGCACCGGCATTGGCCGCGACCAGATCAATTACGAAAAGCTGCGCTATCACAAGGTCATCATCATGACCGATGCCGATGTCGACGGCGCCCATATCCGCACGCTTCTGCTGACCTTCTTCTACCGGCAGATGCCCGAGCTGATCGAGCGCGGCTATCTCTACATCGCCCAGCCGCCGCTCTACAAAATCGCCAAGGGCCGCTCCGAACGCTATGTGAAGGACCAGGCCGAGATGGATGCCTACCTCATCGAGGAAGGCGCCTCGGAGGCCCATCTCACCCTGCATGACGGCGAGGTTGTGACCGGTCAGGACCTGACCGCCCGCGTCGCCGCCGCGCGCCAGGTCAAGCTGTCGATCGACCGCATGACCGCCCGCGCGCCGGGCTTTGCGCTGGAGGCTGCAGCCATGGCCGGCGCCCTGGTGCCGGAACCGACCGATGCGGCCGTGCAAACCGCCGCCGCCCGTCTCAACTCCTTTGCCGATGAGGGCGAGGATAATTGGGGCGGCCGGATCGACCCGGACGATGGCAGCCTCGTCTTCGAACGCGAAGTGCGCGGCGTCATGGAAACCGTGGTGCTGGACCGCAATCTGCGCGCCAGCCCCGACGCCAAACGCCTCAATGAGCGCGCCTCGGCCATCGCCGGCGATTATGCCGGCCCGGCCAGCTTCGTGCCCAAATCCGGCCCGGTCACGATCAACTCGCCGCGCGAACTGGTCGACGCCGTCATCGTCTCCGGCGCCAAGGGCATGAAGATCCAGCGCTATAAGGGTCTGGGCGAAATGAATCCCGGCCAGCTTTGGGAAACCACGCTCGACCCCAATGCGCGGTCACTCCTGCAAGTGTCCGTCACCCACGCCGACACGGCCGACGAGCTCTTCTCCAAGCTGATGGGCGACGTGGTCGAACCGCGGAGAGACTTCATCCAGGAACACGCGCTGGAAGCGGAAGTGGACGCGTAAGCGCGCCGCCAAGCCGAAATGAAAACGCCCGCTGGATCACTCCGGCGGGCGTTTTGCCTTTTTAGGCCCCATCCCTTGTCATCCCTGCCGAATGCCCCGCGAAAGCGGGGCGCAGAGCTGGGACCCATGTCGAAGAGCCAAAAGTGCGGCCTAGATTGACCGACTCCTTGGAGCTTGCGACGCTTGTGTTTCAAAGCGAGTCGAGCACCCCATGAGCTATTGTTCGGAGAGTATTTTTGACCAAGGTGTTCCTCTCGCACATGTTAAGAGCTTGGTGGAGGCGCTGGGCTACCAAAAGTGCGAGGGTATAAACTTCGATGGTCATGTCGCATCGTATTTTTGGTATTGCTCACAAGAGTATAAGTCATACACGGGAGTTGAGCTCACACTTTATCGAGATGAAGTTGGGCGGCTTGCGGTTGGTACTAGATCTCGATCAGGCCGAAGTTATTGGGATTTAAAGCAACAGAATAAGACGCTTAAGTTCTTGCGAGACTATCTCGGAGGCACTTTTGAGACAGACGCAGGTGCAAATCGTTACTGGCACCCAGAAGGGCCGCCTCCCACGCCCATGGCGTCAGGCTGCTTTCACGCGAGATGGCGCTTCCACAATGCTATCGGTCGGGCCCGCATATATCTTCAAACGCGAAGGCTAGAAGGAAATATCGCAGCGGAAGGAAGGGCGCCATTCCCCTGGATGGATGAAATGAATCCCAGATTGTTGTCTAACAACATGCTGCTGCCGTATCTCGTAGCGATATGGGAAAGTTTTTTTCGCGATCTATTTATCTGTATTTGTACATGCTCAGAAGACCGAGGTAATGCGATTTCCAATGCCCGAATTTCTAAAGAAATTCTGGAGCGCGTTGTTTCCGGAGAATTGAATATATCAGAGGCCGTAGGGTTGTCTTTCTCCTTTCAAAGACCCAATTTAATAGCCAAAAATTTTAAATCTTTAGATTTGCACTTGGATCTTGCCACTCCTCTTCGTCGCCCTTACCGAGGTCGCGCGTCAACTCTGTTTGACTCGTTGGGTGAGCTCGTAGAGAGGCGCCATTCATTTGTTCATGCAGGCCGAATAAGCGATAGTTTATTTGATGCGGAGGTCAATAGAGCTCTGGATGATTTCGAGGAAGCTGTCGATCGATGTTACACGTACGTCGCGGAGCACTATGGTTTCGAGGCTCTTCGCGACTTCTAGTTTACCCCCTAATGCGCCTCGCCCCACGTCATCCCCGCCTTCGCGTCCACCACCAGCGGCACGCTCAGTTCCAGCGCGGGCGCACAGGCTTCACCCATCACTTTTGACGCCAGCGCGATCAAATCGTCGGCCTGGTTCTCCGGCACTTCGAACACCAGTTCATCATGCACCTGCAAGAGCATGCGTGCGTCCAGATTGGCGGCTCTCAGGGCGTCGTCCATGCGGATCATGGCGCGGCGGATGACGTCGGCGGCCGAGCCCTGGATGGGGGCGTTGATCGCCTGGCGCTCGGCGAACATGCGCATATTCGGGTTCTTGTCGCGAATGCCCGGGAAATGGGCGCGGCGCCCGAAAATGGTCTCGACAAAACCGGTCTCGGAGGCCTGGGCCTTCATCTGGTCCATATAGGCGCGAATGCCCGGGAATTTCTCGAAATAGGCGTCGATGAAGGCCTTGGCCTCGTCCCGCTTGACGCCGATCTGGTTGGCGAGGCCGAAGGCCGAAATGCCGTAGATCACACCGAAATTGATCGCCTTGGCCTTGCGCCGGACCATCGGGTCCATGCCCTCGACCGGCACGCCGAAGACTTCTGACGCGGTCATGGCGTGAATGTCGGCGCCGTCGCGGAAGGCCTGTTTGAGGCTCTCCACACCGGCGATATGGGCCAGCAGCCGCAGCTCGATCTGGGAATAGTCGGCGGCGACCAGTACATGGCCGGGTTCGGCGATGAAGACTTCGCGGATCTGCCGGCCGGCCTCGGTACGGATCGGGATATTCTGCAGATTGGGCTCGGTCGAGGACAGGCGCCCGGTCGTCGTCGCAGCCAGCGAGAAGGAGGTGTGGACCCGCTTCGTGTCGCGATTGATATGGGCGAAGAGACTGTCCGAATAGGTCGATTTCAGCTTGGCATATTGCCGGTATTCCAAAAGCGCGACCGGCAGGGCATGGCCCTCGGCGGCGAGCTGGTCGAGCACGGCCGCATCGGTCGACCAGGCCCCGGTCTTGGTCTTCTTGCCGCCGGGCAGGCCCATTTCCCCGAACAGGATATCGCCGATCTGCTTGGGCGAGGCGACATTGAACTCGCGGCCGGCGGCCTTGTGCGCCTCGGCCTCGGCGGCCATCATCTTCTGGGCAAAGTCGGAGGACAGGCGGTTCAATTGGTCCGGATCGACCTTGATGCCGACCCGTTCCATCTTCGAGAGCACGTCGGCCATCGGCCGTTCCAGCGTTTCGTAGACGGTCGCCATCTTCTTGGCGACCAGGGCCGGTTTGAGAATCTCCCAGAGCCTCAGGGTGACGTCGGCATCTTCCGCGGCATAGAGGGTCGCCTTGTCCAGTGGCACCTTGTCGAAGGTGATCTGGTTCTTGCCGGTGCCACAGATCTCCTTGAAGGGGATGCAGGTATGGCCCAGATGCAGCTCGGCCAGCGCATCCATGCCATGCCCGTGCAGGCCGGCATCCATGACATAGGAGATCAGCATGGTGTCGTCATAGGGCGCGACATCGATGCCATGGCGTGACAGCACGCCGAGATCATATTTGATGTTCTGGCCGATCTTCAGAACCGCCGGGTCTTCCAGCAGCGGCTTCAGGGCCTTGAGCGCCGCCGCCATCGGGATCTGCTCCGGCGCCTGGCCGGTATCGAACATGTCGCCCGTGCCTTGCGGATCGACATGGGCGAGCGGGATATAACAGGCCTCGCCGGGAGCCGTGGCCAGCGAGATGCCGACCAGGCCGGAGGCGGTCGAGGACAGGGCATCGGTCTCGGTATCCACCGCGATCTGGCCGGCCTCGCGGCATTTTGCAATCCAGCGCTCGAGCGCGTCCATCGTCGTCACGCACTCATACTTGTCGCGATCAATGGGGGCCGTGGCGTCGCCGGTCTCGTCGACCCGCGGCCCGCCCAGAGCCTCCTCGACCTTGCGGGTGAAGGAGCGGAATTCCATCTCGCGAAGGAAGGGAACGAGGACCTCCGGATCCGGATCGGCGAGCCCGAAGGCTTCCAGCTTTTCGGGCATCGGCGCATCGAGCTTCAGCGTGACCAGGGTGCGCGAGATACGGGCATCCTCGGCATGGGCCAGCAGCTTTTCGCGGCGGCCCTTCTGCTTGATCTCGCCGGCCCGCTCGAGAAGCGTGTCGAGATCACCATATTCATTGATCAGCAGGGCCGCGGTCTTCACGCCGATACCGGGCACGCCGGGTACATTGTCGACACTGTCGCCGGCCAGCGCCTGGATATCGATCACCCTGTCCGGCCCGACCCCGAATTTCTCCATCACGTCGGGCGCCTCGATGCGTTTGTTCTTCATGGCGTCGAACATGGAGACCTTGTCGGTCACCAGCTGCATCAGATCCTTGTCCGAAGAGACGATGGTGACATCTGCGCCCAGGGCCTCGGCCTGGCGGGCATAGGTGGCGATGATGTCGTCGGCCTCGTAATTCTCCAGCTCGACACAGGGCGTGCCGAAAGCGCGCGTCGCGTCGCGGATGATGGAGAATTGCGGCACCAGGTCTTCCGGCGCCGGCGGACGATGCGCCTTGTACCGGTCGTAAATCTCATTGCGGAAGGACTTGCCGGAATGGTCGAAAATGACCGCCAGGTGCGAGGGCTGGTCCTCTCCTTTGAGGTCTTCCAGCAGCTTCCACAACATGTTGCAAAAGCCCTGCACCGCGCCGACCGGCGTCCCGTCCGACCGGGTCAGCGGCGGCAGCGCATGATAGGCCCTGAAAATATAGCCCGACCCGTCGATCAGATAGACGTGGCTGGTCTCGTCGACGGGTTTGGTCGTGGCCATGGGACAGGTCTCCGGGCGGATCGGCAGGCGGGCAAATCAGTCAGGCGCGAGACTAGCGCGGGGAGCGCGCGGGGTCATGGAGAGAGTGCGGTGGGGGCGATGGCAAGCCCAGTTTGACGCGTCGCGCTCAGCGCGGAGCCGGGGGATGACGGTGAGATCGGGGGGGCAGGCCAACCTGTCCCCTCCTTGCGCAAGCGCGCATGGCCGCGTCCAGGAAAAACCCCCGACGCGCTGGCGTCGGGGGCTTTCATTCAGGATCGGGGGTGAAGCCTATTCCGCGTCGAGCGGGTCGACATCGTCCATCAGCTTTTGCATCAGGAAGGTGTAGAGCAGCGCATCGCGGCGAGCCGTCTCTTCGAGATTGGCGGCGGCCGAGTGACCACCGGCCGTGTTCTCGTAATAGAGATAATCATGGCCCAGCTCTTCCAGCAGGTGCGCCATCTTGCGGGCATGGCCCGGGTGGACACGGTCATCCTTGGTCGAGGTGTAGAGATAGATTTCCGGATAATCGCCGTTCGCATCAACATTGTGATAGGGCGAGATCGAGCGCAGGAAACCGCCCTCGTCCGGGTCTTCCGGATTGCCGTATTCACCCATCCAGGACGCACCGGCCAGCAGGGTGTGATAGCGCAGCATGTCGAGCAGCGGCACGGCCGAGACGACGGCATTCCACAGATCGGGACGCTGGGTGTACATGACGCCGGTCAGGAGGCCGCCATTCGACCCGCCATAGACGCCGAGATGGCGCGGGCTGGTCAGACCGCGACCCGAGAGGTCCTCGGCCACGGCGATCAGATCGTCATAGATGCGTTGGCGATCCATCTTCAGGCCTGCCTGGTGCCAGGCAGGACCGAATTCACCACCGCCGCGGATATTGGCGACGACATAGGCACCGCCATTTTCCAGCCAGAGCTGACCGCGCGGGCCGGAATAGCTCGGACGGATGGACACCTCAAAGCCGCCATAGGCGTAGAGCAGGGTCGGCGTTGTTCCATCCATCACGGTGTCTTGGTGGCGGACCACGAAATAGGGAACCATGGTGCCGTCGGAGGACGCCGCTTCGAGCTGCTCCACGACAAGGCCTTCGGCATCGAACTGGGCCGGGATCGACTTGATCGGCTCGACCGTCAACTCGGCCGCATCGACCCGGTAATAGCTGTCCGGCGTCAGGAAACCTTCGGCGTTGAGGAAGGCGACGTCATGATGGGAACTGGTCCCGGCCAGGCTGATCGTCATGTTCTCCGGAACGTCCACGGTCTCCGACGACCACTGGCCATCGGCAAAGTGGAAGGCTTCCAGCCCGCCGACGACATTCTCGTCGATGGCAACCAGGAAGGCGGATGCGGCGGACCCCATTCCGCCAAGCGACTGGCGCGGGCCGGGCACGAAGACAGTCCGGACCTCCGGCAGTTCACCGGTGGCCACGAAGTCAGCCAGGGTGAAGGACAGGAGCGCCCCTTGCGGGAAGGTCTCGCCACCCTCGACCGGCGTCCACTCTTCCTGGAGCGTGAAGACCAGCTCGCCCTGGTAGAGGTCCTGGATCGAGGACTTGGACGGCAGCGGAAGCTGGATCGGTTCGGCATCGGCCGGCAGATACCACCAGGTCGTGTCGTAGAACGTGTCAGCCTCGGACGCCATCATGTAGACCGTGCCGTCATGGTCTTCCATGCGGAAGGCAAACAGGCCGACATCGTCCTGGTCACCGCGCACGACCTCGGTCGCGTCGGCAAGATCAGTGCCGCGCTGCCAGCGATAGGCCACAGACGGATAGCCCGAGCTGGTCGTATCGGCCGGCGAGGTGGCAAGGCCGACCATCAGCGTGTTCTCATCGACCCAGCTGACGCCGCCCTTGGCTTCCGGGGTCTCGAACCCGCCCTCGACAAAGGCACGGTCGGAAATCGAGAATTCACGACGCACGGCAGCGTCCGAGCCGCCATCCGACAGGGTCAGGATGCAGCGATCATACTCCGGCGCCAGGCAGTTCGAGCCGCGCCAGACCCAGTTCTTGTCTTCCGCTTCCGACAGGGCGTCGAGATCGAGCACGACATCCCAATCCGGCGTATCGCTCAGATAGCTGTCCAGCGTGGTCCGGCGCCACAGGCCGTGCGTATGCTCGGAGTCCTGCCAGAAATTCCAGACGAAACCGCCCGAATAAGTGCCGTAGGGAATGCGGTCATTGGACTGGTAGATGGCCAGCGCCTGGTCAAAAAGACCCTGATAGCGCTCATCACCCTGCAGGCGGTCAAAAGTGCGCTCATTCTGGCCCTCGACCCATTCCAGCGCGCGCTCGCCTTCGACCTCTTCGAGCCAGACCCGCGGATCATTGTTCGGATCGATCTCGACGATCTGGCGCTGCGTCGATGCGTCGGGAGTTTCGGTGGCCACGGCGTCGCTTTCCTGGCTGGCTGGCTGGCTGCACGCCACGAGAATGGCGGCGCTGGCGCTGACCGCCCAAATGTTACGAAATGCTCTCATCAGTCTCTTCCCCTCTGATGCATGCGCGGCAATAAACACCGGAGCGCGTGTGGACGTAAAGGGCGTGGAGCGCTATCGGAGCGGATATGGACGCACGATTGATGAATGGGGCCGGCAACAAGTTCATCCTCGCCGATGTGCGCGGACGGGCTGGCCGTTTCAACCTGTCCCGCGACACGGTCCGCGGTCTTGCCCATTCCCACCATTTCGACCAGCTGCTTGTACTCGAGGAAAGCGACAGTGCCGACGCGTTCATGCGCATCTGGAATGCCGATGGCGACGAGGTCGGTGCCTGCGGCAACGGCACCCGCGCGGCGGCCTGGGCCATCATGCAGCAGACCGGCGCCCCGACCGTCAGCCTGGGAACAGCTGGTGGCGTGCTTCGCGCCCGGGATGCCGGCCCGATGACAGTGAGCGTCGACATGGGGCGACCGCGCCTCGGCTGGCAGGATATCCCGCTGGCCCGCGCGATGGACACGGTGACCCTCGACTTTGCGGCGGAAGCAGACGGAATCCGCATCGAGGCGCCCGGCGCAGTCTCGATGGGCAATCCGCACGCGGTCTTTTTCATCCGAGATATTGAGGCCTTGCCGGTCGCCAGGCTGGGCCGGGAGGTCGAGTTCGACCCGCTCTTCCCGGAAAGGGTGAATGCGGGCTTCGCGCAGATCCACGATGCCACACACATTCGTCTGCGTGTCTGGGAGCGCGGGGCCGGTTTGACAGCGGCCTGCGGTACCGGCGCCTGCGCCGCCCTGGTTGCCGCCCATCGTCGCGGCCTCGCCGGACGTCGGGCTTCGGTCATGGCCGATGGCGGCGAGCTTTTCGTGGAATGGCGTGACGACGACCATGTCATCCTGACCGGACCGGTCGA
>NZ_JADFAJ010000002.1 GCF_015665295.1 Maricaulis sp. | reverse complement strand
TCACCGACGCCGAGCGGGACATTTACGACGCCGGGCTGGTCGGGACGCTGAAATCCATTCATGACGATATCGATGCCGCCGTGTTCGAGGCCTATGGCTGGCCGGCGGATCTGGATGACGAGGCGATCCTGGAACGGCTGGTCGCGCTCAATCTGGAGCGTCATGAGGAGGAACAGCGCGGCCAGGTCCGCTGGCCGCGGCCCGACTTCCAGATCCCGCGCTTTGCGCCCAAGTCGGCGAAGTCCCGGCAGGACGATCTCGATCTGGGCGAGGCAGAGGCGGTCGAGGCCGGTGCCAAGCTGCCACCCTTCCCGGCGAAGGACCGCAAGGCCCAGGCCCGCATCGTCCGCGAATTGCTGGAGGCGGCGACCGGCCCGGTCTCGGTCGAGGGCCTGGCGCGCCAGTTTGCCGGCAAGAATACCAAAGCCAAACTCACCCGCGTCGCCGACATGCTCGACGTCATGGAAGCGCTCGGACAGGCGGAGATGGACGCCGAGGGGCGGTATTTCGTGGCGGGGTGAAGGGGCGCGTTCTTCTTCCCCGCTTGCGGGGGAAGTGGCCTGGCGCCGCGAGGGTAATCAGCCCTCAAACGCCTTAACCAGCGCCGTCCGCGCCGTGACAATGTGCTGGGCCATGCGCTGTTCGCCGACAACCGGATCACCGGACTTCATGGCGTCGAGCAGGCCGTCATGTTCGGCATTGGCGGTCGTGCGGGCGTCGGGGGTGAGGGAGAGCTGGAGGCGGACATAACGGTCGATGTGCCGGTTGAGCGATTGCACGATGGCCCATGTGCGCGGACGGTCTGCCGGGGCGTGCAGGGCTGCGTGGAAGTCGCGGTTGAGGGCGCCGAAACGGGCGGTGTCGCCCTCGGCCAGGGCGGCAGTCTCGCGGGCGCGGATGGTCTCGACGGCGGCGATGTCGGCGGCACTGGCGCGCTCGATGGCGCGGGCGAAGAGGCCGGGTTCCAGCTGCAGGCGGATGTCGAAGAGTTCGGCCATGTCCGCGGCCGAGACGGGCGAGACAGTGACGCCGCGATTGGGCTGGAAGACCACCAGGCCCTCCACCTCGAGACGCCGAAGCGCTTCGCGGACCGGCATGCGCGACACCTTGTAGGCGTCGGCCAATGTCTCCTGACGCAGGGCTTCGCCGGGCTTGAATTCATTGGCCAGAATGCGGGCGCGAATGCGCGCGGCCAGCTGGTCGACCACTGATGTGGACGTGATGGGGTCGGAAAATCTGCTATCGGTGCCCGGCACGGGGGCGCTCCCGGATGATTGGCGACGGGGCAGAGTAGGCAGGTGCGCGGCGACTGTCATGCCGGCAGACCGGCGGGCGGTCCCGGGGCTCAGTCGAGCAGCAGGACGTCGATCATCTGGTCGGCTCCTGCCGGCGGTGCATTGATGGCGCGCGGGATGAGAAGCTCGGCCCGGGCCAGCGCCGAGATCATGCCGCTGTCCTGGCTGCCGGAGGGGCGGACACGGCCTGTTTCGGGATCGAAACGACCGCGAATCCAGGTCTCGCGCGGCCCGTTGCCGGGCAGGTCGGCCATCAGCCGTGCCGGGCGCAGGCGCGGGCGCTGCGTTTCGCCCAGCAGGCGCTCGACGGCCGGGCGCAGGACAAGTTCGGCGACCACCAGGGCGGAGACCGGATTGCCCGGCAGGCCTAGCACCGGCACGTCCGGCAGCTGGCCGAACCAGGTCGGCTTGCCGGGTTTCAGCGCGATCTTGTCGAAGGCGAGCTCACCGCCCATCTCGGCAAAGACCCGGCGCAGATGATCATGATCGCCCACGGATGCGCCGCCGATCGTGACCAGGAGGTCGAAATCGCTGGCCCGTTCAAGAGCCTTGCGGACAGCGTCCGGCGTGTCGCGGGCAATGCCGAGATCGATCGGGACGGCGCCGCAGGCGGTCAGCAGGGCGATCAGGGCCGGGGCGTTGGAATTGATGATCTGGCCGGGACCGGGCGGGGCGCCGGCAGTCACCAGCTCGTCGCCCGAGGCCAGAACGCCGATGCGCGGCTGGCGGCTGACCAGCAGTGACGAGGCTCCGCCCGCCGCGGCCAGCGCCAGGCGCGGTGCGGTGAGGCGCAGTCCGGCTTCCAGCAAGGTCTCGCCGCTCGCGAAGTCCTCGCCCATGGCGCGGACATGGCGCAGGCGCTGGGGCGGATCCTGCAGGGTGATCCGGTCGCCGGTGCGCGTCGTGTTTTCCTGGATCACGACTTGGTCAGCCCCATCGGGCAGGGCGGCTCCGGTCGAGATGCGCACTGCGGTACCGTGCCGGATCGGACGATGGAGCGCATGGCCGGCGGCGGATTCGCCGTCAAGCGGCAGGGTGACGGGATGGTCGCCGAGATCGCTGGAGCGCACCGCATAACCATCCATCGCCGCGGCGTGGAAGGGCGGCTGTGTCAGGCGGGCGGTGACGGCTTTTGCCAGCACCCGCCCGGCCGCCTCGCCGAGGCTGACTGTCTCGGCCTCCATTGGCGTGAGGTCGCTGCGAACACGGGCGATGGCCTCACTGAGCGGGATCATGGCGCTGCGTCTCCGCGCTGCCAGTCACCGGACTTGCCGCCGCTCTTGCTGTCGAGCTGGATCGCGGTGATCCGCATGCCCTTGTCGAGCGCCTTGGCCATGTCATAGAGGGTCAGCGCGGCGACTGAACAGGCCGTCAGGGCCTCCATCTCGACGCCGGTCTTGCCATCCGTGCGCACCGTGGCGGTGATGGCAAAGGCGGTTTCGCCCGGTACGGGCTCGATGGCGACCTCGACCCTGGTGATCGGCAGCGGATGGCAGAGCGGGATCAGGTCGGCGGTGCGCTTGGCGCCCATGATGCCGGCCAACTCCGCGGTGCGGCAGGCATCGCCCTTGGGACCCTGGCCGTCGCGCACGGCGGCAAAGGCCGCAGCGCTCATCTCGATCCGGGCGCTGGCTGTGGCGGTGCGGCGGGTGACCGCCTTGTCGCCGACATCGACCATGCGGACCCGGCCCTCACTGTCCTGGTGGGTCAGCCCGGTCATCAGCTTTCTCCCAGCCGGGGCAGGATTTCAACGAGGTTGCACGGCGTGTGCGCGGCATCGAACTCATGCCGCAAAATCCCGTTCCAGGCATCCTTGCAGGCGCCCATCGAGCCGGGAATGGCAAAGACATAGGTCGCCTTGGCGATGCCCGCGAGGGCGCGCGATTGCAGGGTCGAGACGCCGACCGACTGGAAGGAGATCTGGTGGAACACGACCGAGAAACCGTCGATCTCCTTGTCCAGCATTGGCCGGATCGCCTCCGGGGTGACATCGCGCCCGGTCAGGCCCGTCCCGCCGGTCGTGATCACCGCATGGATAGCCGGATCATCGAGCCAGGCCTGCAGGCGAGCGCGGATGGTCTCGATCGTGTCGGGCACGATGGCGTGGTCGATGACCGTGTGACCGGCGCCGGCGATCTGCTCGCGCAGCCAGGGGCCGGTCTTGTCGCTGGCCGCATCGCGCGTGTCAGAAATCGTCATCACGGCAAAGCCGAGCCGGTGCTCGTCGCTCATCAGGCATCCTCCTGCGCGATCTGGTCGCGCCAGTATTGCGACGCCGCCGCGTCGCTGTCACGGGCGGTAACCCAGTGACTGCCGCCCGCCGTGTGGACGCGCTTCCAGAACGGCGCTTCGGTCTTGAGCCGGTCGATCAGGAAGCCGACCGCTTCCAGCGCGGCGCGGCGGTGCGGGGCGCTGGCGGCGACGACGACAATGGTCTCGCCGACCGCCATGCGGCCGACCCGGTGATGGATGATCGCCTGGCTCAGCGACCAGCGCGACATCGCCAGCTCGCGCAGTTCTGCCAGCGCGGTTTCGGTGACGCCGGGATAGTGCTCGAGTTCCAGCGTCTGGAGACCCGGTTCGGCACGGACCTGGCCAACAAAACTCGCGACGGCCCCGTCATCGGGATCGGTTCCCGTGAGGGCGGCAACAAGGGCGGGCGGGTCGAGCGGATCGGCTGTGACCAGAATCTTCGGCATCATGGCTCAGCCTCCGGTGAAGGGCGGGCAGAAGGCGAGCCGGTCGCCATCCTCAAGCGCGCTGGGGCGGGTGACGATGCGGTCATTGCGGATCAGGCGAATTTCCGGTGCGGCAAGGGCGGCGGCGGCCGCATCGCTTGCGGTGAGATGGGCGATCAGGGTTTCGCTGTCCGAGACATCCGGCGGCAGGTCGAGCGTGGTCTCGCCTTCGCCGAGCCGGTCGCGCAGGGCGGCCATGTAGCGGATATGGACGTGCATCGGATCAGCCTCCCGTGATGGCCATGTGCCGCTTCACCGAGGGTTTGGCGCCCGGGCTGACGTCGAAATCATGCGCTTCCGGCTTGTTGGCGATGGCTGCCTCCAGCGCCGCGTGCAGACCGTCGACGCCGTGCTCGCGCAGGGCGCCGCGCAGGTCGACCTCACCCTCGCGTCCCAGGCAGGAATGCAGCTGGCCGGTACAGGTCAGGCGGACGCGGTTGCAGCTGGCGCAGAAATTTCCCGTCAGCGGCGTGATCAGGCCGAGCCTGCCACCGGTCTCGGCGACATGATGATAGCGCGCCGGACCGCCGGTGCTGTCGCTGAGCGGGGTCAGCGTCCAGCGCTGTTCGAGACGTTCGCGCACGGCGGTCAGTGGCAAGAACTGGATCGAGCGGTCGGTGCCGACATCGCCGATCGGCATGACCTCGATCAGGGTGATGTCATGGCCCTGGCCATGCGCCCAGGCGATGAGGTCGGGCAATTCGTCCTCATTTTCGCCCTTCATGGCGACGGCGTTGATCTTGACTGATAACCCGGCGGCCTTGGCGGCCGCGATCCCGGTCAGCGTATCGGCGAGGCGGCCGCCGCGCGTGAGGCGCGCGAAGCGCTCCGGGTCCAGCGTGTCGAGCGAGACATTGATGCGCCGCATGCCAGCCGCGACCAGCCGCGCCGCGAAACGCGGCAGCTGGGTGGCATTGGTGGTCAGGGTCAGCTCCTCGAGCGCGCCTTTGGGGCTACCAGCCTTGCCCAGCCGGGTGCCGAGGCGTTCGATCAGGCTGACCACATCGCGCCGCACCAGCGGTTCGCCGCCGGTGATGCGGACCTTGGTGACGCCGCGCGCGATGAAGGCGCTGGCGACCTGCTCCAGCTCCTCAAGGGTCAGCAGTTCGGATTTGGGCAGGAAATCGGGCTGCGCCTTCATGCAGTAAACGCAGCGCAAATCGCAGCGATCCGTCACCGAAAGCCGCAGATAGCGGATCTGGCGACCGAAACTGTCGATAAGGGGCGTTGTCGGATGGGGCAGTGTCATCACCCGAATTTGGGGGGGATGGCGAGGCAGGGCAAGGCGCTTTGACCGATCGGAGCCGACACCACGCAATCGTGACCGCGCGTGTGCCCAGATCGGCGGCTGATCCCGCATTCGACGCCGTGGCCGCACGTCTGGCCCGGCCGCGGCGGGATGAGTTGTTCATCCTGCCGCATTCGCGAGCATGCCTGCATCATTCTTGCGCGACGGGGTTCGTCACAAGCTCGCGCAATTGCCATGTATTTGCCGGCAAGCGGTTTACGGGTCATAATTCTTGGAAGTTCATGCCACAAATATCGCTTTCAGGGCATAAATTGCCAACTTGCCGAACGGCCTCCGACTTGTGCGCCTGCGAAGTCTGTGCTGCATTGGCGAACTTTCGGCAATTTGACGGGGGCAGGATTGCTCAGATTTGTGGACATCGACCAGGCCTATCCGGAGAAGCGCTCGGAGAGCGAACGGCGTAATGATTTCAACGAGATCTACCGCGGTTACTCGACCGAAGCCGCGGCCCGGCAGGCTTCGCGCTGCTCGCAGTGCGGTGTTCCCTTCTGCCAGTCCGGCTGTCCTTTGCAGAACAATATTCCCGACTGGCTGATGCTGGCCGGCGAGGACCGGCTGCGCGAGGCCTATGAGGCCTCCGCCGCGACCTCGACCATGCCGGAAATCTGTGGCCGCATCTGCCCGCAGGACCGTCTGTGCGAAGGCTCTTGTGTGGTCGAGAAGTCCAAACACGGCGCTGTCACCATCGGCGCGGTCGAGCAATACATCACCGATACCGCCTGGAAGGAAGGCTGGGTCGAGCCGCTCAAGCCGGGTCCCGAGCGCGGCCAGAGCGTCGCCATCATCGGGTCCGGACCTGCCGGTCTGGCGGCGGCGGAGCGCCTGCGCGAGGGCGGGTTTGCCGTCACGGTCTATGAGCGTGCCGACCGCGCCGGCGGCCTTTTGATGTACGGCATTCCCGGCTTCAAGCTGGAAAAGACCGTGGTCCAGCGCCGCATCGACCGGCTGGTCAAGGGTGGCGTCGTCTTCAGGATGAATGTCGAGGTCGGACGCGACGCGACGCTGGCCGGTATCCGGGCCGAGCATCACGCCGTCCTGCTTGCGACCGGTGTCTATAATGCCCGCCAGCTGACCTGTCCGGGGTCCGGCGATGGCGTGCTGGCGGCGCTGGATTATCTGACCCGCGCCAATCGCAATGATCTGGGCGATCCGGCCGCCAATGACAGCGTGCTGGATGCCCATGAAAAGGATGTCGTCGTGGTTGGTGGTGGGGATACCGCCATGGACTGTGTCCGCACGGCCATTCGCCAGGGTGCCCGGTCGGTGACCTGCCTGTATCGCCGTGACCGTGCCAACATGCCCGGCTCGGCCCGCGAGGTGGAACATGCCGAGGAGGAGGGGGTCGTGTTCGAATGGCTCTCCGCCCCGCTTGCCGTGCTGACCAGGGGCGACGCCATAACGGCGGTGCGTGTCCAGGGCATGCGGCTGGGCGCTCCGGACGCGTCGGGTCGCCGGGCACCGGAGCCGGAACCGGGCAAGACCTGGGATATCGGCGCCGACATGGTGATCTCGGCGCTCGGCTTCACGCCGGAGGACCTGCCCGTCCTGTTCGATGCGCCGGACCTCTCCGTGCATCGTGATGGCCGCGTCGAGGCGGATCGCGACACGCGCATGGCCAGCCTCGACGGCGTTTTCGTCGCCGGCGACCTGCATCGCGGCGCGTCGCTCGTAGTGTGGGCGATCAAGGACGGGCTCGATGCCGCGCGCTCGATCGAATCCTATCTCGATAATCGCATGCGTGTGCTGGGAGCGGCCGAATGACGAACAAGACCTGGTCCGAAGCCGCCCACCGCCAGGGGCTGGAAACCCTTACCCGCGCCGGCCTGATCGATCCGCGCGACGAGCGCGATGCCTGTGGTGTCGGCCTCATCGCCGACATGAAGGGCCGCGCCCGCCGCGATATTGTCGAACTGGCGATTGATGCCTTGAAGGCAGTCTGGCACCGCGGCGCCGTCGATGCTGACGGTCTCACCGGTGACGGGGCAGGTTTGCGCGTTGGCGTGCCGCAGGACTTCTTCAAGGCGGCCGTGGCGCGCACCGGGCACGAGCCCGAGCGCGGCGATGTGATTGTCGGCATGGTCTTCCTGCCGCGCACGGATTTCGCCGCCCGCGAACGGGCCCGCGCCATCATCGAGGCGGAAATCCTGCGCGAGGGCTTCGCCTTTTACGGCTGGCGCCAGCCGCCGATCGACACCTCGGTGCTGGGCGACAAGGCCCGCGCCACCCTGCCGGAGATCGAACAGGTCCTGTTCCGCGATCCGCGCGAACGCGACAGCGAGGCGGTCGAGCGTGTGCTCTACATCGTCCGCCGCCGCATCGAGCGCCGGGCCCGCGAGGAAAACCTGCGCGACCTCTATGTCTGCTCGCTGTCCTCGCGCGACATCATCTACAAGGGCCTGTTCCGCGCCCAGGATATCGACGCTTTCTACCGCGACCTGCAATCGCCGGACTTCGTCTCGCCCTTCGCCATCTTCCACCAGCGCTATTCGACCAACACCTTCCCGGAATGGCGGCTGGCCCAGCCCTTCCGCATGCTGGCCCACAATGGCGAGATCAACACGATCCGCGGCAATATCAACTGGATGCGGAGCCATGAGGTCCACATCGCCGAGACCGCCTTTGCCGATGTCATCGGCGATGTGAAACCGGTGATCCAGCCGGGCGCGTCGGACAGTGCCGCGCTCGACCAGACCTTTGAAATCCTGGTCCGCGCCGGTCGCTCGGCGCCAATGACCAAGACGCTGCTGATCCCGGAAGCCTGGTCGAAACGGGCTGATGTCATGCCCGAGGGCTGGAGTCGCATGTATGAGTATTGCAATGCGGTCATGGAGCCCTGGGACGGGCCGGCTGCGATTGCCGCCTTTGACGGGCGCTGGGCAATTGCCGGGCTCGACCGCAACGGTCTGCGCCCGATGCGTTACGCGCTGACCCGCGACGATATTTTCGTCGCCGGATCGGAAACCGGCATGGCGCCGGTCGATCCGGTGACCGTGACCGAGCGCGGCTCGATCACGCCCGGTCGCCTGATCGCGCTCGACATCGTCGAGGGCAAGTTCTACCGCGAGCAGGACATCCTCAACGAGCTGTCCGAACAACATCCCTATACGCGCTGGCTTGGCGAGATGGAGGATCTTGAATCCGTCGTCGGACCGGGCTCGGAGGACCAGGTCTTCAGCGATGATGATCGCACGCGGCGTCAGGCGGCGGCGGGCTTTACCTTCGAGAATATCGAGCTGGTCATCAAGGCGATGGCCGAAGATGGCAAGGAAGCCGTTGGCTCGATGGGTGATGATGCGCCACTGGCCGTCCTGTCGGAAAACTATCGCCCGCTCGCGCATTTCTTCCGGCAGAATTTTTCCCAGGTCACCAATCCGCCGATCGACCCGTTGCGCGAAGGCCGGGTGATGGGTCTGAAGACCCGTTTCCGTAATCTCGGGAATATCCTGGGACAGGGTGAGGCGCGGGCCAGCGTGCTCGTGCTCGACAGCCCGATCCTGACCAATGGCGGTTATGAGCGCTGGCGCGGCCATATGGGCTGCGCGGTCAAGGAGATCGATTGCCTGCTGCCGGTCGTGAAGGCCACAGGCGATGGTCAGGTCCTGCGCCAGGCGATTGATGATGTCATCCGCGAATGTGTCGCCGCCGTCCGCGACGGCGCTGCCCATCTCGTCCTGACTGATCACCGCCAGGATGCCGAAAATGCCGCCCTGCCGATGATCCTGGTCGCCGGGGCTGTCCACTCCACCCTGACCCGTGAGGGCCTGCGCAATTTCTGTTCGCTCAATGTGCGGGCGGGTGAGTGTTTCGACGCCCATTATGCGGCTGTGCTGATCGGCCTCGGCGCGACCACGGTAAACCCTTATCTCGCCTTCGACACGGTCACGGCGGGACGCGAAAGCGTGGGCGGCGAGAGCTGGGCCCGCGCCCGCGCCGGCCGCCTGAAAGCGGCGCTTGATGGCGGCCTGCTCAAAATCCTCTCCAAGATGGGAATTTCGATCATTTCCTCTTATCGCGGCGGCTGCAATTTCGAGGTGCTCGGCCTGTCGCGCGCCCTGGTGGAAGCCTATCTGCCGGGCGTTGTGAGCCGGATCTCCGGGATCGGTCTTCCCGGTCTGGAAGTGCGCACCGTGGAACTTCACCGCAAGTCCTGGCGCGGCGATGAGGCGCGCCTGCCGGTCGGTGGTTTCTATCGCCAGCGCTCCAGCGGTGACCGCCATGCGCTCAACGCACCGGTGATCAGCGCCTTGCAGGCGGCCGTTCGCGGCAATGATGCGAAGGCGTGGAAATCCTACCGCTCGGCGATCCGCGACCAGGGACCGATCCAGCTTCGCGACCTCATGGACATGCGCTCCATCGGTCCGGCGGTCGGCCTCGACCGGGTCGAATCGATCAACGGCATCCGGCGCCGTTTCGTCACGCCGGGTATGTCGCTGGGTGCCCTGTCACCCGAAGCGCATGGCGCGCTGAATGTGGCGATGAACCGGATCGGTGCCAAATCGGTCTCCGGCGAGGGCGGCGAGGATCCGGCCCGCTACAAGCCGCTGCCAAATGGCGACAACATGAACTCCGCGGTCAAGCAGATCGCCTCCGGCCGGTTCGGTGTGACGGCGGAATATCTCGGCCAGTGCCGCGAGATGGAAATCAAGGTGGCACAGGGTGCCAAGCCCGGTGAAGGTGGCCAGCTGCCCGGCTTCAAGGTCACCGAATTCATCGCCCGCATGCGCCTGGCGACGCCGGGCGTCAGCCTGATCTCGCCGCCGCCCCACCATGATATCTATTCGATCGAGGACCTGGCGCAGCTGATCTATGACCTCAAGCAGATCAATCCGACGGCCCGGGTCGGGGTGAAGCTGGTTGCGGCCGCCGGGGTCGGTGCCGTCGCTGCCGGCGTCGCCAAGGCCAATGCTGATATCATCAATATATCCGGCTCGGTCGGCGGCACCGGCGCGGCAGCCCTGTCCTCGATCAAGTTTGCTGGCGGTCCGCTGGAACTCGGCCTCGCCGAGGCGCACCAGATGCTGTCGCTGAACGGCCTGCGCGAGCGTGTCACCCTGCGCGCCGATGGCGGGATCCGCACCGGGCGCGACATTGTCATTGCCGCCATGCTGGGCGCCGAGGAATTCGGTGTCGGGACCGCCTCGCTCATCGCGCTGGGCTGTCTGATGGTGCGCCAGTGCCATTCCAATACCTGCCCGGTCGGGATCTGTACCCAGGATGATGATCTGCGCGCCCGCTTTGGCGGCTTCCCGGACCATGTCGTCAACCTGATGACCTTCCTCGCACAGGATGTGCGCGAGATACTCGCCGGCCTCGGCGCCACCTCGCTGGAAGATGTGATCGGCCGGGCTGACCTGCTCGACCAGGTCTCGCGCGGCTCGGAATCGCTCGACGATCTTGACCTCTCGGCGATCATGTCGCGCGCCGATGCCGTGGAGCGTCCGGCGCGTTCGACCCGCAGCCTGCGCAACCCTGTCGCCCCGGCGCTCGACGAGCAGATCATCGAGGACGCGGCGCCCGCCTTCGATCGCGGCGAGAAGATGCAGCTCGATTATGGCGTCAAGAATACCGATCGCGCTGTCGGCACACGAACCTCTTCGGAGATTGTCGCCCGTTTCGGTCCGGACGGGCTCGGCACGGACCATCTCACCCTGCGTCTGCGCGGTTCGGCCGGTCAGTCGCTCGGCGCCTTCGCAGCCAAGGGTTTGCGGATCGAGCTTGATGGCGATGCCAATGACTATGTCGGCAAGGGCCTGTCGGGTGCCTCGATCATCGTGCGACCCTATGGCGGCGCGACCGAGGCCAATGAGGAACACGCCATCATAGGCAATACCTGTCTTTACGGCGCCACCACCGGCCGCCTGATGGCGGCAGGGCGGGCCGGCCAGCGCTTCGGCGTCCGCAATTCCGGGGCCGATGCGGTGATCGAAGGCTGTGGCACGAATGGCTGTGAATACATGACCGGTGGCACTGCCGTCATCCTCGGCCCGGTCGGCGACAATTTTGCCGCCGGCATGACCGGGGGCGATGTCTTCGTTCATGATCCGGACCGTCGTCTCGATGCCCGCCTCAATCGCGAGACGGTGCTCGCCTTCGACCTCGAAGGAGAGAGCGAACAGCGCTGCCTGGCGATGATCGAGGCGCATGCGGCGGAGACCGGATCGCGGATCGCGAAACGTTTGCTTGCAGGCTGGACAACGGAGCGGGCGCATTTTGTCCATCTGCGCGGCGAGGAAGTGGTCAAGCGCGAGCGCGCGGCCCTGGCAGCGGCGAATGACAGCCAATCGGCCTGACCCGCCAGTTTTTATGCCCTTGAGAATTGATATTGCGGCGCAACACGGGCATTGGTCGCGCCAGAAATCGGGCGTAAGACAACGTCCGGACCAGCCGCAAGGAGTCCATGATGCGGATCGACAAAATCTCCGCGGGCGAAAATCCGCCTGAAGACATCAATGTCATCATCGAGGTCCCGGTCGGTGGCCAGCCGGTCAAATACGAGATGGACAAGGAAGCGGGCACGCTGTTTGTCGATCGCTACCTGCACACGCCGATGAGCTATCCGTGCAATTACGGCTTCATGCCGCACACCCTGTCGGAAGATGGCGATCCGATCGATGTGATGATCGTCGGCCACACCACGCTGGTGCCGGGCTGCGTCGTGCGCGCCCGTCCGATCGGCGTCCTCTTGATGGAAGACGAGAGCGGCATGGACGAGAAGATCCTCGCCGTCCCGCACGCCAAGCTGTCGCCGCTCTATGGCAAGGTCAACGAGCCGGACGACATCCCGGAAGCCCAGCTGATGCGCATCAAGCATTTCTTCGAGCACTACAAGGATCTCGAGCCCAATAAATGGGTCAAGGTCATTGGCTGGGGCGACGCCGCCAAGGCGCGCGAGCTGATCGCGGAATCGCTGGAACGCGTCAAGGGCTGAGCTTCCGCCAAAAGGGGACAGGTATAATTAACGCGCCAGATCCACGGTCTGGCGCGTTAATTATACCTGTCCCCGACAGCCCTAGCCCATCCGCTTGCCGAAATCCTTCAGGATTTCGCGGGCGGCATTGTGGCCGGGAGCGCCGGTGACGCCGCCGCCGGGATGGGTGCCGGCGCCGCACTGGTAGAGGCGTTTGATCGGGCTGCGATGGTCGGCATGGCCGAGCACCGGGCGGGCCGAGAACAGCTGGTCGAGGCTCAAGGCGCCATGGAAGATGTCGCCGCCGATGAGGCCGAATGTCCGCTCGAGATCCTTCGGTGTCAGGGCCTGATAGCCCAGAACGCTGTCCCGGAAGCCGGGCGCCCAGCGCTCGACCGTGTCGAGCATGACCTGGGCCACCGTGTCGCGATGATCATCCCAGTCGCGACCGCCGGACAGGTCCGGTTGAACATGCTGGCAGAACAAGCTGGCGACATGCTTGCCTTCCGGCGCGAGGGTCGGATCGAGGGTCGAGGGGATGAGCATTTCGATGATCGGCGCGTTCGACCAGCCCTGGCGGCGGGCGTCGACATAGGCCTGCTCCATATAGGCCAGCGAGGGCGCCATGATGATGCCGGCGGTCAGATGATCGCCGTCGCCGGGCAGGGCGGTGAAGCTGGGCAGTCGGTCCAGCGCGACATTCATCCGGAAGGTGCCGGAGCCGCAGCGATAATGGCGGATACGTTCGCTGAAATCGGCGGGCAGGGCGGCCGGATCGATCAGGGAGCCGAACAGGAGTTTCGGGTTGAGGTTGGAGACCACCGCGCGGGCAGCCAGGCGCTCGCCACTGTCGAGCACCACCGTCCCGGCACCGCCGTCTTCAACGAGGACTTCGCGGACCGCACAGCCGGTGCGGATCTCGACCCCACGCGCCTCGCAGCAGCGGGCCATGGCCTGGGTGATCGCCCCCATGCCGCCGATTGCATGGCCCCAGGCGCCCTTCTTGCCATTCACCTCGCCGAACAGGTGATGCAGCAGCACATAGGCACTGCCCGGCGTATAGGGGCTGGCGAAATTGCCGACAATGCTGTCAAAGCCGAACAGCGCCTTGATGGCGTCGCTCTCGAACCAGCCATCGAGCCAGTCGCCGGCCGATTTGGAGAACAGGTCGAGCAGGTCGCGCCGTGCCGTCATCGACATGCCGCCGAGCCGGCCACCCAGATTGGCGGCCTTCATCATTTCCGGCAGCGCGCCCAGCCAGCTGCCTTCGGACAGGTTGGGCGGGGTTTCGAGCACCAGCGAGCGCAGCGTGTCGGCGACCACTTCAAGCCGGGCGCTGTATTCATCCAGTCGCTCGGCATCGCGGGCCGAGAATTTGGCAAGCTCGTCACGCGTCAGCCCGTCACCGGCGAGCAGGTATTGGCCATCCTCGAGCGGAAGGAAATTGCCGATCTTGCGCTCGACAATCTCAAGACCATGGCCGTGCAGGTCGAGATCGGTGATGATTTTCGGATTGAGCAGCGAGACCGTGTAGCTGGCCACCGAATTGCGGAAACCGGGGTGGAATTCCTCGGTCACGGCGGCACCACCGACGACATCGCGGCGTTCCAGCACGGTGACCTTGAGTCCGGCCCTGGCGAGATAGGCGGCGCAAACCAGGCCGTTATGGCCACCGCCGACGATGATGATGTCGCTGTCGGGACGGGCGCTGCCGGCGGGTGTGTGGTTGACTTTCTTGAGGGCGTTCATGGCGCCGGAGATTGGCTGCGAACAGTAAAAAACGCAATGCAGCGTGAAGGTTGTGCCGGCAGAGTGTCGCCTATTCCTTGCTGCCAAAGGCGCTGGCGACGTCCCTGGCAAGCACCAGGGCACGCCCTTCGGCAATGGTCCGGCCGCTCGCCGTGACGCAGGTCGTGGCCAGATCGACCAGGTGCTTGTTCGGACGCAGGCGTGTGATCTCGACCCGCGCGGTCAGCGGCTCGCCCAGCGGAGCCTGGCCGAGGAAGCGGGTTTCCTGTTTGAGATAATTCGTGCCTTCGCCCGGCAAATCGACGCCGAGCAGGTAGGAGAAGAGGCTGTTGATCAGGGCTTCCGGGACGACATCGCCGGACAGTGGCGCACCGGTCAGGGCATGCAGATCGGCGGCATCCTGCGGCGAAAAGCTTCGCTCTGTGGTCGCGCTCTGACCACGTTTGAGCGGCCCGCTCATGCCGTCACCTCGGTCTGGCCGAGGCAGGTGACCACGCCATCGGACAGGCGGGTGACCTTCAGCGCGATCAGGATACCCAGCTCGGTGGCGCCAACCGTTTCGGCTTCGAAACGGAGAACCTCGCCGGCCAGGCTGGGGGCCGGGTATTGTGTGTTCTGGGTGAGCTGACGGCCGCCGGGCATGATCGTTTCGACAAGGCCGCGCAGGACCGAGCACAGGAGCGCGCCATGGGCGACGGTCTTGCCGAACCGGGTCCTGGCCGAGAACTCCGGGTCGACATGGATCGGGTTGTCATCGCCGGACAGGCGCGCAAAGGCGTCGAAATCGGCCTGGCTGAATGTCTTGTCCAGCTTTGCACGATCCTGGGCCGGGCGGGGTTTGAGGGCGGTCATTCAACGCCCTCCGGCCTCGGCAGGAGGTGTTTCTGGACCTTGCCGGCGGCCGTGCGCGGAAAATCGTCGGCGCGCAGGAAATGACGCGGCACCTTGTAGCCGGCCAGGCGCTCGCGGCACCAGGATCGCAGCGCCTCATCTGTCACCGACTGGCCCGCGCGCAGGATGAGATGGGCACAGCCGACCTCGCCCCACTTCTCGTCGTCGACGCCGGTCACTGCGGCTTCGAGAATCGCGGGATGTTCGTCGAGCACGTTCTCGACTTCTGCCGGATAGACGTTTTCCCCGCCGGAGATGTACATCTCCTTGATCCGGCCCGCGATATAGCAGTAGCCGTCGCTGTCGAAGCGACCGAGATCACCGCTCTTGAGCCAGCCATCGGCGGTGAAGAGTTGCCGCGTTTCGGCCTCGCGCTGCCAATAGCCCGGCGTCAGGCCCGGCCCGAAGAACTGCACCTCACCCGTCTCGCCGACCGGAAGGGGCGTGCCATCGGGCGTGGCAATTCGGGCTTCAATGAGCAGCTGCGGCTTGCCGACCGATCCGATCTTGTCGAGCGCATGCTCGCGATCCATCAGGAAGGCGGTCGGCCCGGTCTCGGTCATGCCGAACCCGTTGCACACGACGGCGCCGCGTGCCGCATATTGCTCAATCAGCACGTCGGGCATCGGCGCGCCGCCGCAGGCCCAGTGCCGCAGCCGGGTCAGGTCGGTGGTCTCGAAAGCGGGGTGCAGTGACAGCTCGCGATAGACCGCCGGTACGCACAGCATGACGTCGAGGCGACCGGCCTCAATCAGTGCCAGCACGGTCGCGGCGTCGAAGCCGGGCAGGACATGGTTGAGACCTCCGGCCATCAGGACCGGCAGGGTGTGCAGGTTGATCCCGGCGGTATGAAAAAGCGGCAGGAAGTTCACCGTCGCATCACCATCGCGCAGGCCGATCGCCTGGGAGATGTTGACGTAATTCACCAGCGCCATGCGGTAGGTCTGGATCACGCCCTTGGGTCGTCCGGTCGTTCCCGAGGTGTAGATCAGATACCACGGCTCGTCGCCCGGCCAGGACACGCGCCCCGGATGGGGCTCGGCCGCATCGCGCGCAGCTTGCCAGTCCTGTTCGAGATCCATGACCGCAATCCCGCGCAGCTGCGCAGCTCCGGTTGCCGTTGCGGCATCTTCGGCACCGGTAAGCAGCAGGACGGGCGCACAATCATCGAGAAGGTCGGCGAGTTCGCGGGCCGGCATGCGCCAGTTGAGGGGGGCGAAGATGGCGCCCAGCTTGGCGCAGGCAAACAGGGCCTCGAAAAACTCCACCCGGTTGCGGCACAGGATGGCGACCCGGTCGCCGGCGCCAACGCCGCGGTCGGCGAGCACGCGGGCGGCGCGGGCGCTGCGGTCCTCGAGCGCCGCGAAGCTCACAATCTCGCCTGTCGCGACGACGTGAAAGGCGGGGCGGTCCGGCGTGAGGGCGGCGCGGCGGGCGGTGATGTCGGTGATCACATCCATCAGCGGGCCTCCGCGCGGGGTGCGAGGAAGGCGGCCATGCGGGCGCGTGTTTCGGGGCGCACCAGAAGCGCGCAGAAGGCGGTGCGCTCACGCTCGAGCCTGGCGCTGAGCGGATCGCCGGAGCGGCGCGCATCAAGCAGGCGGCGGCTGATTGTGGCGACGCACGGATCATGGCCGGCCAGTTCAGCGACCGTATCCGTCAGCACGGTTTCGAAGCTCTCGGTATCAGCGAGCCGGTCAGCGAGACCCATTTCGAAGGCCGCAACGGCGCTGACGCGATTGTCGAGGGTCAGCCAGGACCCGGTGCGGGCTGACCCGATCCGATCAGGCATCAGCGCGGTCCAGCCGCCATCCGGGGCGAAGCCCATCCTGGCATAGTAAGGCTGGATGAAGGCGTCGCGGTTCATCACGATGGTGTCACAGGCCAGCATCAATCCGATCGCGCCACCGGTCACCGGACCATTGACCGCTGCCACGCTGGGGCAGGGCAGGTCGCGCAGGGCGAGTATGACCTGGTTGAGCGCGCTGACGACGCGATCGCCATAGGCCTGCAGCGTTTGCGGGTCTTCGGCACGGGCGTGAAACTCGCTGATATCGCCGCCCGAGGAGAAGGCGCGGCCCTCGCCGGTTAGGACAACAACCCGCGTTTCGTCACAGGTCGAGAGTGCGTCAACCAGCGCATCCAGAAGCTCCGGCGTCAGCGCATTGCCGCGCCCGGGCCGGTTCAGCCGGATCCGCATGCACGCGTCGTCGCGGTCGACAAGAAGCGGTGAGGATGTGGTTGTTTCTGTCATGGTTTGAGACCGTTGGCGATCAGGTCGGAGACCACGCGCGCGATGTCCTCGGGGTTGCGGTCGCGTTCCCAGATGCCAAAGCGCAACCCCATGAACACACTCATTCCGATCAGGGCCCAGGCGCGCTTGCCCTGGTCTCCGGCCCGCACTTCGCCGCGCGCCTCCGCCTCTTCCAGATTGCGCTGATAGCGCTCCATGAAAACGTCGTAGTGGGCCTTGTAGGCGTCCGGAGCGACGAACTGGCTTTCCTCGATGATGCGGTAGAGATTCGGATGCGCCCGGGCGAATTCGATATAGGCGACCAGGCCGCGATGCTCTGTTTCGAGGCGGTCCGGTGCACCTTTTACACGTTCGGCAATCCAGCCGCGCGTCATCTCGCCCATGTGGGCGACAAGGGCGCGGAATATCTCGTCCTTGGAATCGAAATAAACATAGAAGGTTCCCAGTGCCACCGAGGCCCGGCGCGTGATGTCGCCGATCGATGTGGCGTGGAAACCATTCTCTCCAAAGGCGCCCTCGGCGGCCTCCAGAAGCTTGTTCCGGGTGCGTTGGCCGCGGGCGGTTTTCGGTCGTTTGTCGACCGTGCTCGTTTCAGAAGTTGACATATGATTCAGTTTTCACAAAATGGCTCCAAGATCAATATGGCACGATCCAGAGAAAATTGGACGGTCAAGGGGAGTTGAGAAACGTGGCCGATGCGCAGCCGCACAGACCGGAAGAAGGCGCGCGCCCGACGCAGCGCCTGACGCTGCGCGACGGCACGGTCATGGCCTATCGCGATCTCGGCGACGGACCGGCGTTGCTCCTCGTCCACGGCTGGGCTGCCTCCGGCGAATTCTTCGACACGGTCGCCGGTCTGCTGGCTGACGAGTTTCGCATCCTGGTGCCCGATCTGCGCGGTCACGGGCTGACACCGGCCGGACCCGGCCCGACCTCGATCGCCGACCTTGCCGACGACATGCACGAATTTCTCGCCACGCTGGGGCTGACCGATGTCGTCATGCTGGGCTGGTCGATGGGGGCCACCGTGTTGTGGTCGATGATCGAGCGGCACGGATATGACCGGCTCGCCGGCATGGTGATCGAGGATATGAGCCCGCGCATTCTCAATGACGAAAGCTGGGCGCTGGGCATGTCGAGTGGCATGGATGTGGCAGCCTCCATCCGCGCCACCGCCGCCATGCGGGCTGACTGGCCCGCCTATGCCGCCGCGTTCGCACCGCGCATGTTCGCCCGTGACCGGGCGGCCCGCGAGCCCCAGATCGTGGCCGACGCCCTGACCTTGCTGAGAGCCCGCAATGCCGATGCCATGGCGGATTTGTGGGCATCCATGGCGCAGCAGGACCTGCGCCCAAGACTTTCGGGAATGGCCATCCCGGCGCTGATCGCCTTTGGCGAACGCAGCGATGCCTATGGCCCGGAGACGAGCCGCTATCTCGTCGAAACCCTGCCCGCCGCACAGGCGCATGGGTTCGCCCACTCCGGGCATGCACCGCATCTCGAACAACCGGAAGAATTTGTCGACGCGGTTAAAACCTTCGCCCGCCAGGCCCTGGCGCAGGCGACATCAAAACAGACCATCGAGGGGAGTATCTCATGAAACACTTCAAGACCCTGACGGGCACCGCGCTGCTATTGAGCACGGTTGCCGCTTCAGCCCTGGTCGCGGCGCCCGCCGTCGCCCAGGACAATGGTGCATCGCAAGGCCGCGACGTCATCACCGTCACGGCTCGCCGCCGCGAGGAAACACTGCAGGACGTGCCGCTGTCCGTCAGCGCCATGAGCGGTGAAGACCTCGAGCGAATGGGCGCGCTGGACATTGTCGCCATTGCCGACACCACGCCGAACATCACGCTGGAAGTCTCGCGCGGCACCAATTCGACCCTGTCGGCCTTCATCCGCGGCGTCGGCCAGCAAGACCCGGTCGCCGGTTTCGAAGCCGGCGTCGGCATTTATGTTGACGACGTTTATCTCAATCGCCCGCAGGGCGCGGTCCTCGATATCTATGATGTCGACCGGATCGAAGTCCTGCGCGGTCCGCAGGGCACGCTCTACGGCCGCAACACGATCGGTGGCGCCGTCAAATACGTCACCCGTCGCATCGATGCCGACGAGCCGACCATGACGGCCCGCGTCGGGTTTGGCAGCTATGGCCAGCTCGACACCGTTCTGTCCGGCAGCGCACCGCTGACCGACACTATCCGTGTCGGTGGCTCGATGGGCCGCTTCACGCGCGACGGGTTCGGCGAGAACCTGACGACCGGCGAGGACAATTACGACAAGAATGTCTTCGGCTATCGCGTATCTGCCGAGTGGGAGCCGACCGACAATTTCTTCGTCCGTCTGGCCTATGACAATGTCTCGGACACCTCGAACGCCCGCGGCGGTCACCGTCTGACCGTCGGCGCGCTGTCCGGCGCTCCGATCCTGTCGAATGTCCATGACACCCGGGCCGGCCTGAATGTGGTCGACCAGGAAGTCGAAGGCGATGGCCTCGCGCTGACCGCCGAATGGCAGATCAACGACAACTGGACCGTCCGCAACATCCTTGCCGACCGGTCCGACACTTCGGTCACCCCGATCGATTTCGACAACCTGCCGTCCGGCGATCTCGATGTTCCGGCGATCTACGAGAACGAGCAGTTCTCCGAGGAATTCCAGCTGCTCTATTCCGGCGAGCGCCTCAACGGCCTGGTCGGCTACTACTATCTCGACGCCAGCGCGATGACGGTGTTTGACGTGCTGCTGGACAATGTCCTGGCCGGTCTCAACGCCCAGACCTTCGGCGAAGTGGACACCAAGACCTGGTCGGTCTTCGCCAACTTCACCTATGATCTGACCGACGAGTTCTCGCTGACCCTGGGTGGCCGTTACACCGAGGACGAGCGGACTTCGACGGTTTTGCGCCGGACCTATCTCGGCGGTTTCTCCGAATTCTTCGGCGGTGCCGGCTTCCCGATCGCCACGACGTCGGACTTTACCGGCACCAATTCCTGGGATGATTTCTCGCCGACCGCCTCGCTGGCCTGGCAGCCCAATGCCTCGAACAATTTCTACCTGACCTATTCCCAAGGCTTCAAGGGCGGCGGTTTCGACCCGCGGGCCCAGACGACCGGCGCACCGGACTTCGATCAGAACGGCACGGTTGAGGCAGACGAGATCTATGAGTTCATGAGCTTCGATCCGGAAACGGTCGACAGCATCGAGATCGGCTGGAAGTACCAGGGCAATCGTTACAGCCACAGCCTTGCCGTCTTCAACATGGACTATACCGACATCCAGGTGCCGGGCTCGGTCGGCATTGATACCGACAATGACGGCGTCAACGACACCTTCACCGGTGTGACCACCAATGCCGGCGCCGCGACCATTCGCGGTATCGAGTATGAGGGCTCGCTGGACCTTGCCTCCGATGTCCTCAACCAGGGCGATATCATGACCCTCGGCTGGGCTGTCGGCCTGCTGGATGGCGAGTATGATCAGTTCATCAACGCTTTCGGCGTCGATGTGTCCGATCAGGTCGTGATCCAGAACACGCCGGACACCACGATCTCGGCGACGCTGACCTATATCGCGCCGATGAATGGTGGCGACCTGTCGATCATCAACACGCTCAGCCATCGCGGCGATTCCAGCCAGTTCGAATTCCCCTTCGCACTGCTCGACCAGCGCGCCTACACGCTGTGGAACGCGTCGGCTGTCTGGGAAGGTGATGAGGGTCACTGGCAGTTCGGCCTGCATGGCCGCAACCTGACCGACGAAGAATACCGGGTCTCCGGCTATGACTTCGTCAACAACACGACCCTGGCTCCGGAGCTGGGCCTTGAGGGCACGCTGGTTGGCTATTACGGCCCGCCGCGGACCTTCACGGCGACCATCACCTGGCGCTACTAGGTCGACCAGCCGGCGGACGGGAACCTCCCCCGTCCGCCCGGTCCGGACTATCCTGCGGCGGCGCCCTTCGGGGTGCCGCCGTTCTTTCATGTCGCGCCATGAGGTCTGCCATGCGTTTCCTGATTTCTCTGCTTCTTGGCCTGCTGCTCATCGCCGGGGTCGCCGTTTTCCTGTTCACCCGCTCAGCCAACCAGTCGAATCCGGCAGGTGGGGCCATCGACGAGGCCGGGCTTGCTGCCTCCATTGATTCACCCTGGTGGCGTGAAGCCGACCGGCTGGTCGATGTGGACGGCGTGCAGACGCGAGTTCGCATCGAGGGGCCGGACGAGGCGCCGGTGCTTGTTCTTGTGCACGGCTTTTCCCATTCACTGGAAAGCTGGGACGCCTGGGCTGCCGACCTGTCCGCCGATTATCGTGTCGTGCGCATGGACCTGCCCGGCCACGGCCTGACCGGCCGCGATCCGCAGGCCCGCTACTCGGTGCCCGAAACGGTTGCGTTTCTGGATCGGCTGATGTCGGAACTTGCGATCGAGCGGGCAACGCTGATCGGCAATTCACTCGGCGGCCTGGTGACCTGGCGCCAGGCTGCGGATCATCCCGAAAAAGTTGAGCGCCTGGTGTTGCTGGCGCCCGGCGGGTTTTCCATCAATGGCGTCACCGAGAATCCCGTTCCGGTCCCCATGGGCGTGCAATTCTATCTCACCCAGGCGCCGCAGCCGGTTATCACCGCGGCGACACAAATGCTCTATGGTGACGCGTCCGCCATGCCGGACGGAACGCCGGAACGCGTCCATGCGATGATGCGCGGTGAGGGTGTCGGCCAGGCCATGGTCGAGCGCCTGCGCGTTTTCACCCTGCCGGAACCAAGCGCCGATCTGGCCCGCATTGCCGTGCCGACCCTGGTGATGTGGGGCGAGGCCGATGTCATCGTGCCGCCGGCGCATGGTCCGCAATTTGTCGCGGCCATCCCGGAAGCCCGCCTGGTCACCTATCCCGGTCTGGGGCATGTGGTGCACGAGGAAGCGCCAGGGCAAACGCTGGCTGACCTGCGGGCTTTCCTGTCGGCAGGATGAGGTCAGGCCTTGCGGCGCTGGGCGATCTCGGCCTGCAGGTCGGCCCAGTCCTTCGGGTCGATATCGCTCTCGCGCAGCACGACCACGCCCAGGCCATTGTCAGGGGTGGTGCTGTCACCACACAGCAGACGGCCGAGCGCGTGGCTGCGGGCGGTTTCGCGGTTCAGGCGCGGCCGGTAGACGATGTCGCGCCCGGCCTGCTGGCGCTCGACCGCGCCCTTGCGGCGCAGCCCGTGCAGCAGGTTGAGTGTGGTCGTCGCCGGCTGGCGGGTGGCGATGGCCAGCTCGCTGACCGAGGCGCCGCCACGATCCCACAGGATGCGCATGGTGGCGTTTTCGTCTTCGGTAAGGCGGTCGCTCTGGCTCATCTCAGTCATCCTTCCACATCTCGTTCCTGACCTGAAACGCAACAGGTCTGGTGTGTTAAGGATTTGTTTGCAAAGCTCGCGCCGCCGATCGTCATCACTGTCATGCGATCAGTCTGGGGGAGCAAATGGCGCAAGACAAGTCATCCGCGCGCAAGGCCTATTGGCGCGCCAATCTGGGCCTCATGGGCATATTGCTGGCGGTCTGGTTCACCGTATCCTTCGGATTCGGCATCCTTTTGCGTCCCTGGCTGGACCAGGTCTCGCTGGGCGGCGCGCCGCTGGGGTTCTGGTTCGCCCAGCAGGGCTCCATCCTCACCTTCATTGTGCTGATCTTCTATTATGCCTGGGCGATGAACCGGCTGGAGGCACGCTTTGCCAACCGGCTCGGCAGCGGTGACATGACACCGGTAACGCCGGCGGACGCTCCCGACCCGGAGGATGCGTCATGACCCCGACCCTGTTCTGGACCGGTTTTTTCGTCATTACATCCTTCGCGCTCTATATCGGGATCGCGATCGCGTCGCGGGTCGGCTCGACCGATGAATTCTACGTCGCCGGCCATCACGTCCCGCCGGTCTTCAACGGCATGGCCACCGCCGCCGACTGGATGAGCGCGGCCTCCTTCCTCTCCATGGCCGGCCTGATCGCCTTTTCCGGATATGACGGCTCGGTCTTCCTGATGGGCTGGACCGGCGGCTACGTGCTGCTCGCACTCCTTCTGGCGCCCTATCTCAGGCGTTTCGGCAAGTTCACGGTGCCGGACTTCATCGGCGACCGATATTACTCCAACACCGCCCGCGTTGTTGCCGTCGTGTGCGCGATCTTTGTCTCCTTTACCTATATCGCCGGCCAGATGCAGGGCGTCGGCATTGCCTTCTCGCGCTTCCTGGAAATTCCCATTGAGGCCGGTGTGGTGATCGGCGGACTGGTCGTTTTGATGTACGCCACACTCGGCGGCATGAAGGGGATCACCTATACTCAGGTGGCGCAGTATTGCGTGCTGATCTTCGCCTTCATGACCCCGGCCATCTTCATCTCGCTGCAGCTGACCGGTTCGCCGGTGCCGCAGCTGGGCTTCATCGGCAATGCCAGTGATGGCACGCCGCTCCTGATGAAGCTGGACGGCATGCTCACCGAGCTCGGCTTTGCCCCCTATACCGACGGCTCCAAATCGACCTTCGATGTCTTCGCAATCACCCTGGCGCTGATGGCGGGGACCGCCGGCCTTCCCCATGTGATCGTGCGCTTCTTCACCGTGCCCAAGGCCGCGGATGCGCGCAAATCGGCCGGCTGGGCGCTCCTCTTCATCGGCATTCTCTACGTCACCGCCCCGGCGGTCGCCGTCTTCGCCCGGACCAATTTCATCGAGACGGTGAATGAGAGTGTCTATGAGCCCGAAACCACGACGCTGGCCGAGGGTGAAAGCGCGACGCCGGACTGGTTCCACCGCTGGGAGACGACCGGTCTTCTTGGCTTCGAGGACCGCAATGGCGATGGTCGCATCCAGTACCGCGCCGACCCGGCGACCAACGAAGTCACCACACTCAATCGTGATATCTTCGTGCTCGCCAATCCGGAGATTGCGAACCTGCCCGCCTGGGTGATCGGCCTCGTGGTCTCGGGCGGGATCGCGGCGGCCCTGTCGACGGCAGCCGGTCTCCTGCTGGTGATCTCGTCCTCGATCTCGCACGACCTGTGTCGCAAGGTGTTGTTCAAATCCATGACCGACAAGCAGGAACTCCTGATCGCCCGACTGTCGGCGACCGGGGCCGTGCTGATCGCCATCCTCGCCGGCATCTACCCGCCGGGCTTTGTCGCCTCGGTCGTGGCGCTGGCCTTCGGGCTCGCGGCGGCCAGCTTCTTCCCGGCCATCCTGCTGGGCATTTTCTGGCAACGCATGAGCAAGGAAGGCGCGATTGCCGGCATGGTCACCGGCCTGGGTGTGACCGGCGCCTATATCCTCACCTACAAGATCTTCGGCTGGATCCCCAATGATGCCGAGTACTGGATCCTCGGCGTCTCGCCGGAAGGCTTTGGCACGATCGGCATGGTGATCAGCTTTGTGATTTCCGTGACGGTCTCGCTCATGACACCGGCCCCGCCGGCCGAGGTCCGCGAACTGGTCGAACGGATCCGGGCACCCTAGGTTAGAGGCATGATCCCCTATCTTCTCAATCTCGCCCTCATGCTCGGCGTCATGATGCTGGCCTGGCCCTTCAGCGTCCCGCGCAAGGATCCCTCCTATATCGACAGTATCTGGCCGCTGGGTTTTCTGGTCCTGGCCCTGTCCTCGCTCCTGTTCGCCGGGGCGGAGGGCGCGACCTGGTATGTCGCGCTGGTGGCGATCTGGGCCCTGCGCCTGGGCCATCATCTCTTCACGCGCTGGCAGCATGAGGGGGCGGACAAGCGCTACCAGAAGCTCCTCGAACGCTCACCGCCGGGCAAGGAGGCCATCTTCATGCTGGTCGCTGTCTTCCTCCTGCAGGGCGTGCTCCTGTGGGTGACCGCCCTGCCGGTCCAGCATGCCGTGATGGAGGGCGCCCGCTACACCGCCCCGGCCGCAATCGCGGGCATGGCCCTCTTTGCCATCGGCCTCGCCTTTGAAGTGATCGGCGACCGTCAGCTGGCCGCCTTCAAGGCAGATCCTGCGAACAAGGGCCAGGTCATGGACCGGGGGCTCTGGCGCTATACCCGTCATCCGAATTATTTCGGCAATGCCGTCCTCTTCTGGGGCCTCTGGCTGATCACGGTCGCCGACGGAGACGGCTGGTGGACAATCATCGGCCCGCTCTTCCTCACCTTCACCCTGACCCGCTGGACCGGCGCCAAAATGCTGGAGGAAGGTCTTCACGAAAGCCGGCCTAGTTATGCGGACTATGTCGCCCGGACGCCGGGTTTCGTGCCCTGGTGGCCGAAGCGGGGGTGAAGGTTGCGCAATTGGACGCGCTCCGCGTGGAGCTGTCCATACATCACTTGTCAGCCAGCGGGCCGTATCGGGTTCTCGAGGTCAAGGGCGCCGCAGGCGCCGCTTCGCGGGCAGGCCCCTTGAGCTCGAGAACCCGATACGGCTTTCTCCCGGCAAGTGATTCATGGCGGGGTGTGCGCTGGAGCCCCTCTTTCGCGGGGGAACCCATTTGTCATCCCGGACGGAGGCCCCGCGCAGGCGGGGCGCAGATCCGGGACCCACAGGCAGACACTCGCCGCCCTTCGAGCCTCCGCCCTCAATGAAAATCCCGGCTCTTTGGCAATATGTCCTCCAGTCGCTCGCCCTGCATGACGCGGCGGTAGAGGGCGACGGTTCTGGGGTCGGCATTGGGGCGGGTGATTTCGTCGGCATGGGCGACGGCCTCGGCGAAATCGGCTCCATCAGCCAGTGCGGCGAGGCGCCAGGACTGGTCGGTGAGGCGATTGGCGACGACATGGATGACCGGGCCTTCGCGTTGAACCCGGCCGGTCACACCCAGAAGCTTGGATGACATGACGATGCGGCGATGGCGTTCGAAACAGCTCGGCCAGACGATGACATTGGCGATGCCGGTCTCGTCTTCCAGCGTGGCGAAGATGACGCCCGAGGCCGAGCCGGGGCGCTGGCGCACCAGGACCAGGCCGGCCAGGGTGACCCAGCGCCCGTCACGCATCTCATTGAGAGCCGAGCAGGTGGCATGGCCGGTCTCGGCCAGCTCGCCGCGAAAGAAACTCAGCGGATGGGCCTTCAGGGAGAGGCGCAGGGTGGCGTAATCCTGGGCGACCTGTTCGCCACCGGTCAGTTCGGGCAGGGCGACGGGATGCTCATGCCCCCAGCTGTCGGCGTGCTGGAAGAGAGGCAGCGGCCTGCCGGCCTCGGCCAAGGCGGTCCAGCTCGCCTTGCGCCGGTCCATGGCCAGGGAGCCGGCGGCATCGGCATTGGCCAGCCGATCCAGCGAGCCCTTGTCGAGCCGGGCCCGGCGGGCGAGATCGGCCAGGCTTTCAAAAGGCCCCTCGGCCTGGCGGGCGGCAACGAGGCGGGCGGCGGCCGGTTCCTTCATGCCCTTGATCTGGCGCAGGCCGAGGCGCACGGCAAAGCGCATGCCGGTGCCGTCGCGGCGCGGGATATCGGTCTCCTCCAGCGTGGCATCCCAGTCGGAGTGATTGATGTCGGGCGGGCGAACATCAACGCCATGCTCGCGGGCATCGCGGACCAGCTGGGCGGGAGCATAGAATCCCATGGGCTGGCTGTTCAGCAGGGCGGCGAGGAAGACGTCGGGATAATAATGCTTCAGCCAGCAGGAGACATAGACGATGAGCGCGAAGCTGGCGGCATGACTTTCGGGAAAGCCGTATTCGCCGAAGCCCTCGAGCTGCCTGAAACAGCGCTCGGCGAAGTCCGGCTCATAGCCATTGGCGATCATGCCATTCATCAGTTTCTGGCCCATTTCGTAAATCGTGCCCGAGCGCCGGAAGGCGGCCATGGAGCGGCGCAGCCGGTCAGCCTCGGCCGGGGTGAAGCCGGCGGCGACAATGGCAATCCGCATGGCCTGCTCCTGGAAGAGCGGCACGCCGAGCGTCTTGCCCAGTACCTCTTCGAGTTCTTTCGAGGGAAATTCCACGATCTCTTCGCCACGTCGCCGGCGCAGATAGGGATGGACCATATCGCCCTGGATCGGGCCGGGCCGGACGATGGCCACCTCGATCACCAGATCGTAGAAATTGCGCGGCCTCAGGCGCGGCAACATGGTCATCTGGGCCCGGCTCTCGATCTGGAAGACGCCGACCGTGTCGGCCTTGCAGATCATGTCATAGACGCGCGGATCCTCGGCCGGGATGCTGGCCATGGTCAGATGGCGGCCATGGTGCGTGGCCAGCAGCTCGAAGGCGCGGGCGACACAGGTCAGCATGCCCAGGCCCAGCACATCGACCTTCATCAGGCCGAGTGCGTCGATATCCTCCTTGTCCCATTCCAGCATGGTGCGTTCGGGCATGGCGGCATTGTGCAGCGGCACGATCTCGTCGAGCCGGGCGCGGGTCATCACGAAACCGCCGGGATGCTGGGCGAGATGACGCGGGAAGCCCATCAGCTCGCGGGCATAGCGCAGCGTCATGGCGAGCGCCGGACTGTCCGGATCGAGGCCGAGCTCGTCGCGGATGCGGCTCTCCTGGAGATCGTCGCTGGACCAGCCCCACAGGCTTTTCGACAGGGCCGAGATGACATCGCCGGACAGGCCGAACACCTTGCCGACCTCGCGGATGGCGCCGCGCGGACGATAGCAATTCACGGTCGCCGTCATGGCGGCGCGGCGACGCCCGTACTTCTCATAGACGTACTGGATCACCTCCTCGCGCCGGTTGTGCTCGAAATCGACGTCGATGTCAGGCGGCTCGCCGCGCTCGGCCGAGACGAAACGCTCGAAGAGGAGATCGATCCGGTTCGGGTCGACCTCGGTGATGCCGATCGCAAAACAGACCGCCGAATTGGCCGCCGATCCGCGTCCCTGACACAGGATTCCGCGCGAACGGGCAAAGCGGATCACGTCTTGGACGGTGAGGAAATAGGACGGGTAGTCGAGCCCTTCGATGAGGTCGAGTTCGGTGGCGACGGCGCGGGCAATCTTGTCCGGCACGCCGGCGGGATAGCGGGTTTGCAGACCCTCCGCTGCGAGGCGTCGCAGGGTTTCGTTCGGCGTTTCATTCTCGCCGATCACCTCGTCGGGGTAATGATAGACCAGTTCGTCCAGCGAGAAGGTCAGGCGGCGGGCGATCCCGACCGAGCGCGCAACAGCCTCCTCATAGCCGTGGAACAGGCGGTAGATCTCGGCCACCGGCTTGAGATGGCGTTCGGCATTGGCGGCGAGGTGGAAGCCGGCCTCGGTAATGCGGACATGCTCGCGGATACAGGTCACGACATCGGCCAGCGGCTTGCGGCCTGGCGCGTGATAGCGGGCATCCGTGCTGGCGATTGTCGTCAGGCTCCAGTCATTGGCCAGCTGCGAGAGGCGGTGCAGGCGTTCGCCATCGCGGCCGTCAAACCAGCGGGTCAGGACGAGATGGGTCTCGCCCCTGAGGGTCGGCAATAGGGCGCTGACCCGGTCCTGCCAGGCCTGGTCCGGCTCGTGCGGCGGGATGAGCAGCAGGATCTGTCCGGCCGAGGCGTTTGCGAGGTCGTCGGCGTGCAGGTCGCAATTGCCCTTCGTGGTGGCGAAATTGGCGTCGGTCAGCAGGCGGGTCAAACGGGCATAAGCGGCCAGATCGGTCGGATAGGCCGCGATCTCCAGCCCGCAGCGCGTGACCAGGCGGGTGCCGACCAGGAGCGGGATGCCGGCCTCCTTCGCGGCCAGATGGGCGCGCACCATGCCGGCAAAGCTGTTGCGGTCGGCCAGCCCGATCCCGGCCAGGCCCAGCGCCTTCGCCTGCGCCACCATCTCGTCGGGATGCGAGGCACCGGTCAGGAAGGTGAAATTGCTGGCCGTGAGCAGTTCGGCAAAGTCGCGGCTCATAGTTTTTCCTCCGCATGGCGGGGGATGTGGGCCGGAGCACAGCGACGGGTCGATGTTCCTTTTTCTTCTCCCGCTTGCGGGGGAAGTGGGCTGCCGCTTTGCGGCAGGTCGATGGGTTTTTTTCCGGCTTGCGCCTGACCCCTCCGCCCGGCATGGCCGGGCACCCCCGCCGCTGCGCCGGGAAGGAAAGGCGAAAGCCTTTCCTTCATTTCCTTCTTCTCACGACGCGCCATGGACGAACCATTGGGGTCGGGTGGTCTCGAGGCCGTAGAGGCCGTCGCGATAGAGCCAGAAACGGCGGCCTTCACGGGTTTCGACGCGGAAGTAATCGCGGGTGCGGGCCGGGCGGTCGGTTTGCCAGATGCCCTCGCGCCACCAGTCCGGAGCGAGACGTTCAGGGCCCTCGGCCCGGTCGACCTGGTGGCGGACGCGGCGCCAGACAAAGCTGCGTGGCGGGCCATCGGGAATCTCGGCGACGGCCTCGGCCGGTTCCGGCCGGGCGAGGATGAGCAGGGGGCGCCGGGGTGGTGGCAGGAGCGTTGATTGCGGCTCGGATTCGGCGACCGCCAGCATGGGGGCGCGGCGCGCGGCAGCAGGGGCTGGCGGACTGGCCAGTGCCGGACGCCAGAGCGCGGCGCGATCGGGCTGGTGGCTGGCCCGGCGGGCGGCGCGCTGGACCTTGTCCTCGCCCAGCCGCACGACGAGGCGATCGGTCAGGCGGGCCAGATCGGTCTCGTCGACCCGGCCGTCATCGACCAGCCCGTCCTGGCGTTCGCCGAGGCGCTGGGTGGCGCGGGCGGTCAGCTCGATCATCGCGATGCCGAAACCGATATCGATCTCGGCCCGGTCCAGCTTCTCGTTGAACAGGCGCGCGAGATGACCGGCCTCGCGGGCCGGTGCCGCGGTGCCCAGGGTGAGGAGATGGGTCTTGCCGTCGACCCGGAAGAGGTGGAGGTCGAGCCGGGTGACGCCGCGTCCGGCCGTTTCCAGCGCCCCGCACAGGCCTTCTGCCGTGTCCTTAACCCCCTGTTTCAGGCCATCGAGCAGGAGCAGCGCATCGACATAGCGGGTGCGGGCGCGAAAGGGCGTGACCGGTTGTAGCGGATTGAGGACTTCGCGGGTCCGGCCGGTCGCCTGGTCAAGCCGGTCGACCAGGGCGCGCCCGAAGCGCCGGACCAGGCTGGCGCGTGGCAGGCTGGCGATATCGCCAACCCGTTTGAGCCCGAAACGACGCAGGGTGGCGGCGGTTTCGCCAATGCGCAGGGCGGCGACCGGCAGCGGGTTGAGGGCGGCGGATATGTCCTTGACGATGACCTGCCCGCCCGGCGCGCCGGGCGCAGCATGACGGGCCAGGCCCCAGGCGAGACCGATCGTCGGGGCGATGGCGCCACGGGCCTCATGCCCCTGGCGGCGCAGGGCGGTCAGGGCGTCGTGCAGCAGGGCCTCTTCACCGCTGAACAGATGGGCGCAGCCGGTGATTTCCAGCAGGATGCCATCCTCGCCGGGCAGGCCGGGGTCGGGTGCGGTCCAGGGCGACCAGCGGCCACAGCCCCGCGCCAGCGCGGCCAGGCGCCGGACATCACCGGCCGGGTCGGCCGGACGCAGCTGCAGGGTCGGCTCCAGTGCCTTGGCATCGGAGACCGCTTGGCCGGGCTGCAGACCGCGCCGTGCGGCCTCGGCATCGAGCGCATAGAGGCGCTCGCCCCCCGTCGTGGTGTGGACCAGGGCGAAGGGCGCCGGCCGGGCGTCCGTCGCCAGCTTGTCTGACGGGGCCGGCTTATCCGGTGAGGCGGATAAGCTGACCGGCCAGGGCCGGGCCGAAGCGGGACGCGGCCGGGCTGGCGGGGCGGGTGTCGGGTCCGGTCTTGCGCTCGGTATTGCGCTCTGGCGGTGCCGGTCGGTCGGCCAGCGGGGCAGGCTCAAGGACATGAAACGACGCATGTTTCCACTCGATCTCGTATTCCTGTGGCGGGCCGCCCCTGACCCGTTCCAGTGCGGCGTGAAACCGCGGTTCTCCCAATCCCGGCAGCCCTCTTGCGCCGATCCAGGCCCGTGCCGGGGACGGGCGGGCGGCGATACGCCAGCGACTGAGCGCGGCGCTCGGTGCCAGGCCTTCATGCGGCCGCAGGACCAGAGCCAGGGCTCCGGCCCGCCGCGCCGCCTGGTCGAGCCGGCGCGTGGCGGTCAGGTCATAGCGGGCCGAGGGACCGGTCTCGCCGATCACCACGGCGCCGGTCTTCAGCCCCTCTTCCAGCGTCCACAGCGTGTCGCTCTCGCAGCCCGTCTCGACCAGGATGAGCCGGGCCGGATCGAGCCCCCATTGCGCCAGGGCTGGCGGGTAGGGGCGACCGAAATCCTGGCCGGTGCCCATGGACCGCCGGACCCAGAGCACGGGGCGTTCCCGGCCTGCCGCCGCCAGATGAGTGGCCATCAGCCCGGCCTGCACGGCCAGCGCCGCCGGCGTGTCGAGATAGCCGGCCGGGCAGATCTCGTGCAGGCCCGGCGCCAGCTGCAACGGGTCGGCACCGATCCGTGCTGCATCGCACGGGGGCACGGCCTCCGCGGGTTCGGCGGGCGATGCGGCGGGGTCTGTCTCCCCCAGGTCCAGGGCCCGTATCTGACGGCGCAGCTCGGCAAGCTGCTGCCGCCGGTCAGGGTGTGACGGCACAGTCATCAGATTTGGCTCTCGCTTGATGTTCTTCTTATGTTCTCATCTGGCGCGGCAGAGTCAAGCGACGAATCCGGGCGCTTTCGCACGCCCCGCCAATCGGGCTAGTCTGCCCGGCATGTGTGGTCGCTATGCCCTTGGAAAGCTTCAGTGGTGGATTCTGCAGGAGACATTCAAGCTCCAGCAGGGCGCGCTCAATCTCGAGCCGCGCTGGAATATCGCCCCGACCCAGAGAGCGCCGATCATCCGTCGCGAGGACGGCCGTACGGAAGCGGTGATGGCGCGCTGGGGGCTGGTGCCCTATTTCTGGCAGAAACCGCTCAAGGAGATGAAATTCTCCACCTTCAACGCCAAGTCGGAGACGGCCGCCTCGGCGCCCAGCTTCCGCATGCCCTTCCAGAAGCGGCGCTGCATCATCCCGGCGGTGGGCTTTTACGAGTGGACCGGTCCGAAAGGCGCCAAACAGCCGCATTTCATCACCGTGAAGGATCAGGACTGGTTCGGTTTTGCCGGCCTGTGGGACCGGGCCGAGGTCGAGGGCGAGACAATCGACAGTTTCACCATCCTCACCACCGCGCCCAATGAGGCCATGGCCGCCATCCACACCCGCATGCCGGTCATTCTCGGTCCGGAGGATTTCGAAGCCTGGACCGATGCCGACAATCACGACATCGAGCCTTTGCTGAAAGGCCTGCCCTCCGAGGCGATGGATATCCGCGAGGCCAACAAGGCCGTCGGCAATGTCCGCGTCGACGAGGAATGGTTGACCGAGCCGGGCGACGGCCCGCAGCGGGTGGGCCTGCTCTAGGGGGTGTCGCCGGTTTCCATCGCCGCCAACACGGCCTGTGCCCGTTCCAGCGTGCCTTCATGCCATATCCGGTTGACCTGGTTGGCGCGGGTGGTCAGGCGGGCGGCGGTGAAGATCTCGGGTGACTGGCGTATCTCGGCGAGACCTCGATAGAGATCGGGGCGCAGCGCCTCGGGGTCTTCCACCGCATAGCCCTGGACTTCCAGCAGGAGGCCAGCATTGTCGGTGATCAGCCGGGCGAGGGAGGCATAGGCCAGCTCCTGGCGACGCACCTGCTCGTCAAACTCCACCAGCGCCTCGCGCAGGGCTTCCGAGCGGATCAGCCGCATCTCGCCGGAGGCCACCAGTTCGGCATAGGTCGCCGAGCGACCATTGGGCACGGGCGTGCCGATGGCGTTCTGCAGGGCTTCGAAGAAGTCAGCATCGCTGACGAAGGTCTGGTCACGCAGCAGGAGAGTCTCGAAGGACGTGCCCGCCTCGATCCGTGTCTCGAGCTGGGCGACCATGGTCGCCGTACGGGCCTCGATCTCGACGAAGTCCGCGTGCAGGCGGTCCAGGATCAGGGCTTCGCGCTGATGCTCGATCCGGGTCTCGTTCCAGGCGGAAATCTGGAAGCCGATCACCACGCCGGCCAGCACGATGATGAATTCGACTGCGACGGCGAGCCAGTTCTGGGTCTTCAGGGCCTTGGTGATCGAGGTCAGGATCATTCGGCGACCATTTCTTCCGGCGCGTCGGCCGGTGCGATGGCGGCCTCGATATCCAGCGTGTCGGTGAGGATGGCTTCCAGCTCATTCACCTCGGTCAGCATGCCCTCGAGCCAGTAGCGATTGACCGAACTCAGACGGAGCATGTGGCCGAACGCATTGAGGAATTCCTCGTCAGCGGCAAGCGCGTCGAAATCGAAATGCACGTCCTCGGCACCGCCTGTCCCGGTCTCAAGGCGAGACTGGATGGTGTACATGAAGGGCGGTGCGGTATTGCTCATCAGCGCGATGTAATCGGCATAGCTGCGCAATTGGGCGTCTGTCTGCGCGATGCGACGGCGCAGATCGGGATCGCGGATCAGATTCATCTGGCCGCCGCTGATCAGTTCGTTCAGCGTGCCCATTTGCGGCGAACCCACGACGAGCCGGGTCGCGGCATTGAGCTGCCATCCCGTGCCCGCGGTTTCACGATCACCGGTCAGAAGGGCTATGCGTATCGCGTCCCCATCTTCGTGCCATTCCCTCGAATTGGCGATTTCGGCCTCGAGCACGGCGCGCGAGCGCGCCATGTCGTCATGCAGCCTTTCCAGATAGATCTGCTCGAGTGCGACCGCGGTGCGCGCCTCATTCCAGGCCGTGATCTGGAAACCGATCACGACGCCGAGGATCACGATCACGAATTCGAGGCTGACCGCGAACCAGTTCTGTTCGCGCAGCGCCCTGGTGATGCGAGCGAGGATCATGGCGTTCTCTCCTCAGCGCAGGGGCGGCCGGTGGCATCGGCCAGGCGGTGGCAGAGTTCAACCGTTTCGGCCTCCAGCTGGATGACATAGTAGCCGAAAATCGCGTGCATTCGGGCCATCTGGACCAGCGCGCTGGTCCGCCGTGGCTCGGCCGCAAGGCGTTCCAGGTCGACACGGACGCGGGTGATGGTCGGATCATCCGTCGGTTCGTGGAAGGAAAATTCCGCCAGCGTGTCGGTGAAGGTGGTGAGCCCGCGTCGGAAGCTGGCGTGCTGATTGTCGATCCAGGCCAGACTGGCCTGGTAGCGGTTCAGCGCGATCACCAGGTCCCGGTCGGCGATGAGCGCCAGGTCACCGGACTGTTCGAGCGCCTGATAGATGCTCCGCCGGACCGGATGGCGCGAAAAATACATCAGTTGCGCCACGCCGCGCTCGAAGGCCTCGGCTTCGCCGTCCTCGAGATGCCCGCGCATCGCCACGGCAATCATGACCTGCTGGTCGGCTCCACGCCGGGCATTGGCGTCGATGCGCTGTCGCAGGGCGCCGATATTCTCCTCGGTCTCCAGTTGCAGCCGCGCGAGCGCCTGTTCGACCCGGACCGCATTTTGGCTTTGCTCATTCCAGGCGGTGAACTGGAAGGCCAGCATGACGCCGGCCACGACAATCACGAACTCGATCGCCACGGCGAGCCAGTTCTGTTCGCGGATAGCGCGGCTGATGCGGGCGAGGATCATGGCATCGCTCCCCCTTGGTCTGGTTCAATCGCGGCAAGAACCTCGCGAGCGCTTCCCAGTATTCGCTCATAGGTTATTCTGAGCGCGCCTTGATAAATCACCAGAGCTTCCAGATCGGATTCTGCCAGAGGCAGCAAATTGGGATCGAAGGAGGTTACGTCGTGATCCGCCGACAACGAGTTGTATTCTACGGCATCGAACAGGGCAGTCGAACCTGTCAGATGACTGGCCGCTTCTGGCCACAGATAGGCGTTGCGCTGAATTTCCTGATCAAACTCCGCTAAAGCCGTCCTCAATGCCTCAGGAAGAAGCGACAGCTCGCCGGACGCAATCATCTCGGCAAAGATGGCGGAACGTGCAGGCGGTCGACCGACATGGCGGGTCAGGCCCAGCCAGTCCCTCATCAGCGCCGGATCCGTTGTGGACACGGTATCATTCCGGATCGCCGCGATCACATTTTCACTGGCGGCTTCATAACTGGCCAGTAAACGCTCGTAGTCGGACAAACTCGTCTCAAGAACTCGAAATTCTTCTTCAATGCGCTCTATCAGCATTGATGCGCGAGCGTCCTCGGCCCGCTCGCTATTCCATGCCGTGATCTGGAAACCGATCACGACACCCGCGATGACGATGATGAATTCAAGGACGACGGCGAACCAGTTCTGTTCCTTGATCGCAGAGGAGAGACGGGCGAGGATCATTCAATGGCCTCCGGATCGATATCCCAACGCAATTCAAGTTCATCGGCGATCTGGACAAGAAGCGCTCCGTAGATCCCGATGAGCGGCCGGTAAGCGTCCATGCGCTCATGGGTCAGATAGCTGACCGATGAGATCGAATTGGTCAGCAGACTGTCCTGGCAGATCGCCGTTATGTCGTAGCTGATCCGGACCCGGTGTTCGGGAACGAAGGGATTGTCGATGACCTGATCGAGGCCAAACCGCAATTGCGGTTCAATGCGCTGGCGATTTTGCAGCATGCTGTTCATCGTGTCATCGAAGGCCGCCGCCCGCCACTCGACGATAGAAACGATGTTGGCCAGTTGGTCGAGAATAGCCCGGTTGCGGATGACAATGGTACGCCCCGAAGCAAGCATTTCATCGATGGTGCGGCGATTGAGCCGCGGCGGGTTGATCCATCCGAGCGTCGAGATTCCGCGCTGGAACATCGTGTCGTCTTCCGGCGCGACAGAGCAGCGCGATAGCGACCCAATTATGACGGCTTGATCCGATATCTGCTGTTCGAGAAAGGCAATATCCCGGATTTGCGCAGTCCGGCTGGCCGCAATGTCATCATAGAGCCGGATCAATGTGTCGCGTTCGTCGATGCGCTCCTGGCGGGCGGCATTCCACGCCGTGATCTGGAAACCGATCACCACGCCGGCGATGACGATGACGAATTCGATCGCCACAGCGAGCCAGTTCTGTTCGCGGACGGCCTTGCTAATCCTTTGAAGAATCATCCTCTTTTTCCTCTCCTGACAACGACGCTAGCAGGGGCGGGAAGAATTACAAAAGGGAAAGATTGAGCGCGCGTCCCGGAGACAGACGCAAAGCAAATCCCCCGCGTGCCTATCGCCGGGTCTGCCTCGGCTTCCCTTTGCACCAGCCGCGCGCCACAGTGTTGTTAATCCATTTCGCTCGGCGGAAGGCACTCAAAGTCCTCCTCGCCCACGGGTCGGCATTGGGACGGGAAGCCGCGCGCCCTCCAGAGATCCACCAGGTCCCCACGGCGGACCCAGAACTTCCATCGCGGATCGGCGAAAATTTCGCCTCTGAAAGATTGCCAGAACGGGTTGTAGTTAGCCCAATTGCTGGGCAGCTCGTCGATGTCACGGATCGGGGCTCGGGAGAAATAATACTCGATGTCGGACGCCAGCAAGGCATACAGGGAACGGACAAAGCCCCGGCTTTCCACGGCAAGCGGTTGCATGTCTGTCAGGCTTTGCGCAGCGACGAAGGGCTCGATCAAATCCTCATCTCCACGAACCAGGTGGCCGCGGTCGCGCATGGCGATGAGCGCGGACTGGGTTCCGGCCATGTCACCGGCCCTCGCAAGGCCCCACATCAGGTTGGCATACGGGAAGCGCAAGCTCGGGTCGATGTCGATTGAGGCACGGAATTGAGCGTTGGATTCTTCGAACCGGCCTTGATAGGCGAGCAGGTTTCCCAACGTGTTGCGGAAAATCGCCCCCTGCGGATCCAGCGCCACCGCATGTTCGGAAAGCGCCAACGCTTCCGTCACATACCCCACTTTTCCGAGTATCTGAGCGGCCGTGTCGAGGACGTCGGGGTCATTGGGAGCAAGGGCTACGGCCCGGTCCAGCATGTCCAGCCCCTCGATCCAGTTCCAGTTCTCGGTAAGCGCCGCTCCAAGAAAGGCATGGGCCTGGGCGTCGGCCGGATTGATCACAATCGCCCGGCGCGCGGTCTCTACGGCCAGGGCATTCCACCTCACCGCAAGCTCAGGCGCAGGCGCGCTGTTGCCCTGACGGTAATAGTGCATCACCCAATAAACACCAGATAACTGTGTCCATCCGGGCCCGTATTCGGGGTCGCGCGCCAGCGTTTCGGTCAGCATGGCAGCGGCGAGTTCGAGATTGGCCTGACCGCGCTCGCGAAAGAGTTGTCGGGCATGAAGGAAGGATTCGTAGGCGCCCAGATCGGAGGTGCGCGCAACGCTGATCGCCCCCGTCTCGAGTCCCAGGGAAGTGGCGAGTTCATCGGCAACCGCCCCCGCGATCTCGTCCTGGATATCGAAAATATCGGTCAGTTCCCGGTCATAGGTTTCCGACCAGAGATGAAAACCGTCCTCGGAACGGATCAACTGGGCGGTGATCCGAAGCCGCGTCCCGCTGCGGCGCACGCTACCCTCCAGAACATGGCTGACATTCAGCGCACTGCCGATCTCACGCAAATCCTGGTCCTGACCCCGATAGGCAAAACTGGAGGTGCGGCCCGCGACCTGGAGGTCAGGAATACGAACGAGGACATTGAGGATCTCTTCCGAAATCCCATCGGCGAAATAGGCCTGATCGCTATCGGGGCTCATGTCTGCAAAGGGAAGCACCGCGACGGATGCCCCTTCGCCGGCCTCCGCCCGCGCCGCGAGCTCCGGAGCGGTTGCCGCTTGCGGGCTCGCCAATTGCTGCCAGACGATGACGCCGACAAGCACGACCAGCCCGGCGACGATAGCATAATCCAGCTTGCGGGCGGTTTGTGTGGCAATGCCGTCGTCTGCGGGCACGGCAACCGTCAGCTTCATGCCCTCGGGCGTCATCTCGAACGCCCAAGCCAGCAGTAGGGCAATGGGAAAGCCCACCCCCAGCAGCACGATGAAGAATGTATCGGTCCAATCCGGAAGGCCCAACGGTTCGGCGATCAGCGAGACGACCTGGATCAGCACCCAGCCGACCACCAGATAGGCGGTCGCGACCCGGAACACGTTGCGGCGGCGCAGTTCGGAGAGCAGGCGGTTCATCCGGTCATCCTAGTCGCAATCAAAATCGTCGTCTTCGCCGGCGCGGCATTGCGGCGGAAAGCCGTGCTCACGCCAGTGGTCGAGTATGCCGGTCTGGCGCATCCGGTCCTTGAACCGGTCCAGCTGACGCCAGGCGTGCAGTTCCGACTGCCAGTAGATGAAGGGGTTTTGACTTGAATTGCTCGGGTCGAGCGGAAGCAGCAGGATCGCGACCATGTATTCCCCGGTATTGCCAATGCTTTCGGCATACCGCCATGCATCGGCCCCTAGCTCGGAATGATTTTCGTCCAGGTTCAGAAAGGCTTCGTAGATCTCGCCGGCGCGCGGATAGCGCGGCAAGACTGACGCCAGATTGACTGCCTGGGTAAAGGCAATGTCTTCTCGGAAATGGGCCAGCATCCCGAAATTCAGCCATTCACCGGTAACGAGGCCCGCGTTCAGGGCATTTCTGTACGTCGCGAATCCGTCCTCGGCGCGCCCCATGGCATAGAGTGTATCGTAGGTATTTTCGACACGGGGCGCATAACGGGGCTCCTGCGCCATGCACACCTGAAAATCATTCAGCGCGAGGTCGAGATAGCCCATGTCCAGATAGACCAGCCCGCGCCAGTTGCGCGCCGATCCGTCATGGGGATCGAAGTCCAGCGCGCGTGTGAATTGGGCAATGATGTCTGAATAATCCGCCCACCGGCCCAGCAGGCGCGATTGGAATGCCTGTGAATTGGCAAGCACGGCCATGGCTGTCGCATTCTCTGGATCGATGTCCAGGGCATGGCGCGCAAACCGGGCCGCTTCGGCATGCAAATCCTCCAGGGGACGGCTGGTTTCGCTGTACTCTACCAGCAGGAGCGTTGCGCCGGCGCGGATGGCATAGGCCTGCGCGAAACCGGGGTCCCGGGCGATTGCCTGATCCAGCAGGTCCATCACCTGGCCAAGATCGCGGCGGCCGAGATACAGGGACCGCGCCTGAAGATAGAGGGTGTAGGCATCGACATCATCCGTCACGGCCGCGACGGCGACGACCGGTTCGGGAACGGACTCATCCAGGAAGCCGCGCAGCGCCTCGACGATGGCCGTGGCAATCTCGTCCTGCACGGCGAAAATGGCACCGGCTGTCAGCGGCCGGTCAAACGTGTCTGACCACAAGTGCCGGTCATCACGCGCATCGATCAGCTGGGCGGTAATGCGTACCGTGGCGCTATCGGTACGCACCGAGCCTTCCAGAACGTGCCGGACATTCAGACCTTCTGCGATTTCCGGGATGGAATAGGCTTCGCCCCGATACTGGAAGGCAGACGTGCGCGAGGCGACGTCCAGCCCATCAATCCGTACAAGGACGTTCAGGATTTCCTCGGCAATGCCGTCGCCAAAATAGGCCTGGTCGCCCTCCGGCGACAGGTCGGCAAAGGGCAGGACCGCAATGGAGGAATCCGAAACCTCCGGACTTTCGGGAATGGGTGTGGCCCCGGTTGGCACCCGGCCAGCGCCGTCTCCGTAAACGCCGGGCCCGCGAGCCCATTGCGCGCCGCCAATGACGACGACCGCCAGCATGGCGGCGATCAGCACATAATCGCTGGGGCCGAGCGGTTTGAACCCTGTGGGCGCGTCTGCGGCCTCGGTCTTCTTCGTGCCCTCGGGCGTCAGTTCGAACGCCCAGGCGATAAACAGGACAATCGGGAAGGCCCCGATCAGGAGGACAAGCACCAGGCTGTCGGCCCAGTCGGGCAGTCCGGCGGCGGCTCCGATGGTCGCCACGACCTGCATCACCAGCCAGCCCGCGACCAGATAGGCGGCGGCCACACGGAAGACGTTGCGGCGGCGCAGCTCGGCGAGGAAATGGTTCATCCGTCCGCCTCCCCGTCATACCAGCCGCATTCGAAATAATTTTCTCCAGCGGGGTGGCATTGTGGCGGGAAGCCGCGTTCACGCCAGAAATCGGGAAGGCTGGCGGCCTCCATGGCCCTGTGGCGCGCCGCGATAAAGGCGTCACGGACTTCCGGCCGGAACCGGTCAATCTGGAGGGGGTTCCAGCGAATATCGAAGTCATCAATCGGAAAGTCTTCGTTGTATGCGAAGGAAGGTGGCTCGAAGCCCTCGAGAGAGCCGTTTTCGCGCAGATAAATAGCCCTGAGCATTCGCTCGAATTCTGCGTTCGTCAGGCTATGGTCGCTATAATACCGGTAACGGGCTTCGAGATAGGCGTCGGTTCTACGGTCCTCAGCCAAGTAAGCGAGGAAATATAGGGCTGTCGCGGCGTCTCCGGTGGCGAAATAGACCGGGGCCATGATATGGGGATAGGATTCCTGTCCCGCCAGGATGCCGGCTTCAAAAAGCTCAAGTGCCAGGTCCGTATGCCCGCGATAGAGTTCGGCAAAAGCGAGGAAACGGCGGCAGATCTCATAGTTCGGATCGCGTTCGAGGCATGCTTCAAAATCGGTGGCCGCCTGATCAAAGAAACCGGCATCCAGCCAGATCGAGCCCCGGAAATACCACGCATTGGCACTCGTCGGGTCGCGCTCGACGGCAGCATTGGTCTGGTTGAGTGCTTCGGACCACTCGAAGCGTCGACGCGCGACATTGCCGCGGACAGAGTACGGTAGGCTGAGACTGGCATCCAGAGCCGTAGCCCGGTCGGCGGCTTCAAGCGCCAGCGCGTCGAAATCCTGATCGGCCTCGCCGCCACCAATCCAGCTTTCGGCGATGCCATAGATAGCGGCTAGCCCGGCCCAGCCACGGGCAAAGTCCGGGTCGGCGTCGACGGCCTGTTCGAAATAGGCGATGCCGTCCGGAATGTTGTCATTGTTCCGCCGGTGGAAAATATCCTGGCCGCGCAGAAAGAGCTCATAAGCATCCAGATTTTCCGTGTCGCTACTCACGGAGACATCGGGCGGTTCCATACCCAGCGTTTCGCTGAGCGCGCGGACAATCTCCGATGCAATCTCGTCCTGAATGGCAAAGATGTTTTCCGCTGTCAGTGGCCGGTCGAACGTCTCCGACCAGAGGTGCTGGTCGGTCTCGGAATCGATCAGCTGGGCGGTAATGCGCAGCGTGCTCCCAGCCTTGCGCACCGAGCCCTCGACAACATGCCGGACATTCAGCGCCTGTGCGATGGCCGGTATGCCCAGCTCGTCGCCGCGGAACTGGAAGGCCGAGGTGCGGGAGGCGACATGCAGCCCGTCCACGCGGGTCAGCACGTTGAGGATTTCCTCGGCAATGCCGTCGCCAAAATAGGCCTGGTTGCCCTCCGGTGACAGGTCGGCAAAGGGCAGGACCGCAATGGAGGAATCCGAAACCTCCGGCCTTTCGGGAATGGGTGTGGCCCCGGTTGGCACCCGGCCAGCGCCGTCTCCGTAAACGCCGGGCCCGCGAGCCCATTGCGCGCCGCCAATGACGACGACCGCCAGCATGGCGGCGATCAGCACATAAT
>NZ_JADFAJ010000030.1 GCF_015665295.1 Maricaulis sp. | reverse complement strand
ATTGTCGACCGCGCCATTGCAGATCTGGTCGCTGTCATCGGACGAGCGGCAGGAGCCTCCGGCGCGCATGTGATCGGTAATCGTGCCAAGGTGGTCGAGATGGGCCGTGAGTATCAGGAACTCATCGGCAAGGGCGGGGTCAGAACCGCGGATCATGCCGACCACATTCGGAGCGTCGAAGGGCTCGGACAGGGTGCGCTGACGCAGCGTCACGGTGTGCGGCAGGTCAAAGCGCGGATAGCTCGGCTCTTCGGCCGACATGGCGGCCTGGACGTCTTCCAGGCTCATCTCCGCACCTTCGAACAGGCGGGCCCCCAGCTCGGTCGTGACATTGGCCGAGGCGGCCACGCTGTCATAGCCCGACGGGCCGGTCGCAGTGGTGAGCCGGACCGCAGGGCGGGATCCGAAGCCTTCGGTGAAACCGGTCAATTGCTCCGGTGTCCAGCTGGTCAGCGAGATCATGCCGATCGCGCCGTGCTCGGCGGCGACATTCCGCTTGGTGGTGCCGGAATTGTGGTGAGCGCGTTCTTCGGACAGACCCTCGAAGACGTCTTCCGGGACGCCGCCCATGACGACGACGATCTTCCCTTCGACATCAAGGTCGGCATAGTCGTCATGGCCGCGGTTGGCCGCCGAGACGCCATAGCCGACAAAGACCAGCTCGCCGGTCACGTCCGCTTCCAGAACGCTGGGATTGGCGGAGATGTAGGCGCCGGTGCCATGTTCGAAGACTTCACCATCGAGCGTCATCTGGTTGTAGTCGGCATCGGGACGAACTTCGTGCAGCGGCACTTCGGCGAAATAACCACCATTGTCACCTGCGGCTTCAAGCCCGAGCAGACGCATCTGGGCCGCCACATAATTGGCGGCGATTTCATAGCCATCCGTGCCCGGATCGCGTCCGGCCAGATAGTCCGAGGCGAGAAAGCGGATATGCGCTTCGATATTCACCGCGCTCACATCCGGCGTGAAGGCCGCTTCAGCGGTTTCGCTGCCGGTGTCGGTATTGGTTGCGGCCGTACAGGCGGCAAGGGCCAGACCGGCAAGCGCCGGAATGAGATACTTCATGTAAAAGCCTCCCCCAAAGAGGTGTTGGTGTCTGGCTGGACTATAGGGGGGGCGGGGTGACGTACAACGTCGGTGGTTTGTTAATTTTCAGTCACAAGTGCCGCGGCGACAGAGGGCAGTACGGAATAGTGGTCTGAAAAGATTGGCGTCATGCGCGCCGGGCGGCCGGTCGAGAGCTGGAAGCAGACGACCTTGGTCAGGGCACGAAACACAGTTGCCCCGTCACTGACGCGGCGGAACTGATAGCGCCGCTCGGCCCGCAGCCGGCGATCGGACTGGCTGATCCAGACGGCGCAGTCGATCTCGTCGCCGACCCGGACATGGCCGAGATAGTCGGCCTCGGTGCGGATGATGGCGATGCCGCGATCATCCTTGGCGCAGGCCTCCATCGTGTAGGCCTCGCCCTTGGAAAACCAGTGCGTCCAGGCGGCCTCGTCGGCCCATTCCAGATAGCGGGCATTATTGGCGTGGCCGAAACTGTCGATATCCTTCGCCCCGACCGTGATGCGATGGATATAGGCGTCCGGCAGGTCCCAGCCATTCCAGTCGTCGGTCATCATCCCAGCTCCACGCGCATCGGTCGGGTGATTGTCACCGCCGCCGGTGAGACGTCGCAGGCATAGGCGAGGACTTCAACCCCGGCTGCCGCACTCTCGCGCAGGGTCCGGGCATAGACCGGGTCAATGTCGGCGGCGGGCCGCAACACATCGCAATCGCTTCGCTGGACAATGAAAAGCTGGACCGCCCGCTCGCCGGCCGCGACCTGGCCCGCCAGCTCCACAAGATGCTTGGCGCCGCGTGCGGTCACCCCGTCGGGAAATTCGGCGATGCCGGGACCGCGCTGCCAGTGGACATTCTTCACCTCGACCCAGCAGGGCGGCTTGCCGACCCCTTCCAGCAGCAGGTCGATGCGGGAATTCGTCCCATATTTTACCTCGCGTCGCAGGCTGTCATAGCCGGTCAGCTCGGCGAGCATGCCGGCCTCGACGGCCTCCTCGGCCAGCGCATTGGCGAGATTGGGCAGGGCGCCGATCAGCGTGCCTTCCGCCTCGACCAGCTCCCAGGTGAATTTCAGCTTGCGCTTGGGATTGTCGGATCGAGAAAGCCAGACCGGAAGGCCCGGTTCCTTGATGCCCGTCATGGCGCCGGTATTGGCACAATGCGCGGTGACCATCTCGCCACCCTCCAGCTCGACATCCGCAAAGAAGCGCTTGTAGCGTTTCACCAGCGTGCCGGAGATGAGCGGGTTTGCGAATTTCATGGCTTGGACTTCCCTGCGGCAGGCTCATATATCCTCATCCAGGCGACATTTAAGGACGATTCTCATGACGGCGAGCAAACGGGTGACGGCGGCGGTGCTCCTGATTGGCGATGAGGTCCTGTCCGGTCGCACCCAGGACAGAAATCTCAACCAGATCGCCCGCTTTCTCGCCCCGATCGGCATCAATGTCGTGGAATGCCGCATCGTGCCGGACGAGACCGACACCATCGTCGCCGCGCTCAACGCGCTGCGCCGCGCCTGTGACTATGTCTTCACCACCGGCGGCATCGGCCCGACCCATGACGACATCACCGCCGATGCGGTCGCCAGGGCATTTGGCGTCGGCATTGATGTCCGCGACGATGCGCTGGCCATCATCGAGGACTGGTATGCCAGGACCCAGACCCCGGTCACCGAGAGCCGCAAGCGCATGGCGCGCATCCCCGACGGGGCCAGCCTGATCGCCAACCCGGTGACCGGCGCGCCGGGCTTCCAGACCGGCAATGTCTTCACCCTGGCGGGCGTGCCCTCCATCGTCGCCGGCATGCTCAATGATATCGATCATCGGCTGGAAGGCGGGGCGGTGACCCAGTCGCGCTCGGTCAAGGGCGACAACCTCCGCGAAGGCGATGTCGCCGAGGCGCTCGGCGCATTGGCGACCGAATTCCCCGATGTCTCGATCGGTTCCTATCCCTATTTCCTTGAAGTGAAGGCGGGCGAGATCAAGCGCGGCACCCACCTCGTCGCCCGCGCCACCGATGCCGACCAGCTCGACCAGGTGATCGCGCGGATCGCGGCGATGGTCGAAGCGTTGGGGATCACCGCGCGGATTGATCCGGTGGATTGAGGATTTTCCTCCCCATTCCATGGGGAGGTGTCGCGCCCGAAGGGCGGGACGGAGGGGCCGCCGCAGGCGGTGGGGCTTTTCCGCGCTTGCGGCCACCTCGCTTCGCCTTCCTCGCTACGCTCGGTCCCATCGACCCTCCTTCGCCAAGGCTACGGAGGGCCACTTCCCCACATCGTGGGGAAGAAAAGTGCGCGCTTATCCGACACTGTGCACGCCTTCCTTCTCCCTTGGGAGAAGGTGGCCCGGAGGGCCGGATGAGGGGGATTTGTTCCGCGTTCACCGGGATTTACCCCTCACCCTGACCCTCTCCCGGGGGCGAGGGAGAGTGTGAGCCGACAACAAAAATCACAAAACTTATCCCTGCCCGTCCCGAGCGCCCCATAATCCCCCCGTCCCGCGTCACTCGAGGCCCGGATTGGTGATCCGGGGGCGTTGGGAGGACGGAGCTCGTCCGGTTGCCTGGAAACACCGCCAGACCAACCCGGCGTGGCCATCGGCAGGACGGCGGCACAAAGCTCGACCGTTTGTCCCTGTCGGTTTCGAGACGGGGCCGGTAACGGCCCTGACCAAATCTCCGTGTGCGGGGTGCCCGAGGTGCCCATCCACACAAGACAATAGCCAAACCGGCATCGGCCGGGACCCCGCACCCCTCATCCCGCCAGGTGGCAACACCGTGGCGAGATTGGTGCTGTCCCCATCTGGCGCTGAATGTGCCGCCTGCCTTTCAATTGCCCCGGTTTCGACTTGTCGCGGTCGCGGAACGCTTTCAGGCTGCCATTTGAGGGATTTCGGGACCGGAAGGGGATTCCATGAAACGCGTTCTTTTGATCAGTGCCGCAGGCCTGGCCTTGCTGGCGGCCTGCACAACCACGGTCGCGCCGCCGCCGCCATTATCGCCGCCTCCGCCCGCGCCGCCTCCGCCCCCTCCGCCGCCGGCCATGGCCGAGATGGTGACCGTGACCGGGTCTCGCGTCCGAAGTGCGGCATATGGCAGTGACGCGATTGCCGGTGTCTCGAATCTCACCATGCCCGATCAGCCCGTCATCGATCGCGAGCGCTATGAGGATGTCGATCCCAACCCGGTCGTCTCCACCGCCGATGAACCCGTTTCCACCTTCTCCATCGATGTCGATACGGCGAGCTATTCCCTGGTCCGCAATTCACTCGAAAACGGCCAACTGCCGCCGACCGATGCGGTACGGATCGAGGAGATGGTCAATTATTTCGACTATGACTATGCCCTGCCGCCGGGGCCGGAAGCGCCGTTTGCGACCCATGTGACCGTGACGCCGACGCCGTGGAATGCCGGAACCCAGCTCCTGCACATCGGCATCCAGGGTTATGAGATCATTGCCGAGGAAAGGCCGCGCGCCAATCTGGTCTTCCTGGTCGATGTCTCCGGCTCGATGAATGATCCGGACAAGCTGCCGCTGGCGATCCAGGCCATGCACATGCTGGTCGATGAGCTTCACCCCGAGGACACCGTTGCCCTGGTCGTCTATGCCGGGGCCGCCGGTGCGGTCTTGCCGCCGACCGAGGCGCGGGACGCCCGCACCATCCACCGGGCGCTGGATCGTCTGAGCGCCGGCGGGTCGACGGCGGGAGGTGCCGGCCTGGCGCTGGCCTATGATCTCGCCGAGCAGAATTTCGACGCCGATGCGGTCAATCGCGTCATGCTGCTCACCGATGGCGATTTCAATGTCGGCGTCACGCAGGATGAGCGGCTCGAGGATTTCGTTGCCCGCAAGCGTGACAGCGGCATCTACCTGTCGGTGATGGGCTTTGGTCGCGGCAATTACAACGACCAGATGATGCAGACGATCGCCCAGGCCGGCAACGGCACGGCGGCCTATATCGACAGCCGCCAGGAAGCGCGGCGCATGCTGGTCGAGGAGAGCTTTTCCGCGCTCTTCCCGATCGCCGAAGACGTCAAGATCCAGATCGAGTTCAATCCGGCGCGGGTCGCCGAGTATCGCCTGATCGGATACGAGACGCGGCTTCTGGACCGCGCTGACTTCAACAATGACGCGGTGGATGCCGGCGAGGTTGGCTCGGGTCATTCGGTGACCGCCATCTACGAGATCGCGGCACCCGGTTCGGAAGGCGTGCTGATGGAACCGCTGCGCTATGGTGGCGGCGCGGCGGTCGAGCCGGACCTCGATGGCGAGTTCGGCTTCCTGCGCCTGCGCTACAAGCGTCCGGGCGAGGATGACAGCCGGCTGATCGAGCGGCCTGTGACCGATGCCGACAGGGTCATGGATTTCGAGGATGCGCCGCAGGAGGCGCGCTTCTCGATCGCGGTTGCCGGTTTTGCCCAGCGTCTGCGCGGCGATGCCTATCTCGGCGATGAGTATGACTGGGCCGCGATCCGCGAGACCGCGGCAGGCGCAATGGGCGCGGATGCGTTCGGATACCGGGCGGAGTTTCTCGACCTGGTCAGCCAGGCCGAGGCGGCCGACGCGGCGCGTTTCAAGCCCTGATCAACAATTGTTGGAGCCGACATGAAAAGAGCCGCGCCCTGGGGCGCGGCTCTTCGTGTTTCAGGCTTGCCACCTGTCCGGGATCAATCGCCGAACTGGTAGTGGAAGCGCACGCCGATCGTCCGCGGCGGGGCGACATTGGCGTAGTGGGTGCGCACCGTCTGACCGTTGATGGTCTGGTTTGACAGCGACGTTCCACGAATACCGGTCTCGATATACTCATTGCCGATATTGTTGATGAAGAGCGTCGCGCCCCAGTTGCCGGCATCATAATTGATCGAGCCATTGGCCACGAAATAGCTGTCCAGCGTCGCGCTGCTGCCCCGGCCACCGGTGCGGGTGAGAATGTCACCCGTATAGGAAATGCCGAGATTGTAGTTGAGCTGGGCACCGCTCGCGAGGTCGGTGGTGTAGCGACCGAAGACCGAGGCCTGGGTCTCCGGCGAGCCCGGCAGGCGGTCACCGGCTTCACCATCCTCAAACGCCGAGGCGAAGCCCGGCGGGGTGATGGTGCGGATCAGGAAGGGCACATCGGCGGTCAGTTCCGACTGGGTGAAGGAATAGGTGCCGCGCAGTTCGAAATTGTGCGCGACCTGCCAGCTGCCCTGCAGTTCGAAACCCTTCGACTCGGCACCGGCCGCGTTGACCGTGATCGGGATATTGGCATTGACCGTGGCCGATGAGACCTGCGGGTCGGTCCATTCAACGAGGAAGATGGCGCCATTCAGCGTCACCGCTCCGCCGGCCCAGTTCGTCTTGGCGCCGAGCTCGTAATTGGTCGTCTGGTCCGGGCCGTACTGGCGTTCGTCGAACTCGGCGATGTCACCCGGATTGGGACCGTATTGCTGGCCCGGTGCGAGGGCGCAGGCGCCCTGGTTCGCGTTCGGGTCAAATGCCGGGCACGGGCCAAGGCCGTTCGAGGCGCCGATGCGATAGCCTTCCGACACCGTGAAATAGGCCAGGATGTCGTCGGTCAGGTCATAGGCGATGTTGAACTTGTAGAGGAAGCCGTCATCGGACTGGGCGAGCGCCGGATCAAAGGCGAGGTCGCGGATTTCATCGAGGGTGAGCGGCGTATAGGTCGGCGCTTCGAACAGCGGGAAGTCGACCGTCGAGACCGATTCCAGCTCGTACTCGTAATAGCGTCCGCCAACCGTGATCGAGAGCCGGTCGGTGATGTCCCAGCCGAGCTCGCCGAAGATGGCGCTTTCGGTGAGCTGGGTGTTGGAGGTGGAGAAATACTCCAGATCGGTCGGGTTCTCGGTCAGGCCGAAGCCGAAATTGTCGTTCACATAGGCGGAATAGTTCGGCGTGAACTCCGAAGAAGAGCTCACGAACTCGGCCTTGTTGTAGTAGTAACCCAGGATCCAGTTGAACTGGCTCTCATAGGTCGAGACCAGGCGGAGTTCCTGGTTGAAGAACTCGTCCTCGCCCAGCTCATGGGTGAAGGCGGTGAAGTTCGGGAAGCTCTCATAGGAATATTCCAGGGAGATCAGCAGGTCCGTCTGGTCGCGCTGCCCGTCCTCGTCATAACGACCGAAACCGGTCGCCGAGGTGAGTTCGGCAAATCCGAGATCGGCGGTGACTTCCAGGGCGAAGAGCTCGTTATTGCGCTCGATCGGCTCGAGAACGCGCAGGCCGGACTCGTATCCGCCAGCCGGGATTGGCGAACGGCGCGAGGAAATCTGGCGCCCTTCAATGTCCTGGCGCTGGAAGTAATAGGTCGCGGTTGCGTCGAGCCAGTCGACCGGCACCCAGCGCGCGGCGATGCGGCCGGAGAGGGTATCTTCGCCGTCAGCATCCTGGACCGGAGCGAGATTGGCAGCGACGTCGGCCGGATCATTGAAATCCGGGTTCGGGTTGGACACGCCCGGCTGGCGCACGCGATAGGAGTAATCGGTGAAGCCGGAATCCTGCAGCACGTCGAGCGAGCCGCGGATGGCGAAAGTGTCGGACACCGAACGGTTGAAGGTGAAACCGATGTCGGCGGACGGGCTCTCAGCTTCGGAGTACTGATAGAAGGAAGAGCGGATCTGCAGCATGTTGCTGTCGAAATCCGGCCGGTTGGGCAGGTAGCGGATCGCGCCGCCCAGCGTGCCGGCACCATAGAGCGTGCCCTGCGGCCCGAGCAGCACTTCGACGCGCTCGAGGTCATTCATCTTGAGGTCGATGAAGAGCGGGATCTCGCCAAGATAGGTGGCCACAGTGCCGCCACCGTCATTATTGCCGTCGCCGGAGTTGATCGGGTCGGCATTGAGCCCGCGCACGATGATCGGATTGCCCTGGCGGCCGCCGCGATCAACGATGTTGATGCCCGGGACATAGGCGAGGGCATCAGCGAGGTCCTCGAAGCCCTGCTCCTCGATCTGGCTGCCGCCGATCGCTGCAATGTTGAGCGGGATGTCCTGCACGCCTTCGGCCCGGCGTGTCGCGGTCACGACAATCACGTCCTGCGAGGATGAGGCATTGTCCTGCGCGTGAGCCGAGCCGATCGCTGACATGCCGGCAAGTGGCAGGGCAAGTACACTGATCGAACAGGCCAGGCGCGAGCGAAGCGATGCTTTGGATTTTGCGGGCATGACTGAAATCTCCGAATGAATTTGTGTTCTGATCATGATCTTCTGAGTGAAACGAAAGCAATTGCCGGGCGCCGGATTCATGTCACAATTCTGTTTTCCTCCCGAACCTGTTGCCTGCATGACACGCTGCGACTGCGAACAGGCTTCGCGTCTGCAGCATTCGGTGGCCTCATGCCCCTTCGTCCTTCCCGCCCTGGCGATGCCGGCATGACCGCGACGGCCACGGCAGAATCGCGTCTGGCTCGCGCCGCCACCGCCCTCGCGGCAAAGCGCTATCAGGAAGCACATGCCCATTGCGTGGCGGTCTTGCAGCAGCACGGGCCGAATGCCGAAGCCTTCTTCCTGCTGGGCCTGCTCACCGCGGCCCATGACAATCACGCCAAGGCGGTCGAGATTTTCGACCGGGCAATTGCGGTCAACGGGCTCGATGCCCGTTTTCAGGCCCATCGCGCCAAGTCGCTGCTGGCGCTCAATCATCGCAAGCTGGCAGGTGAGGCCGCCCGCCGGGCGGCGCAGCTCGGACCGCCCGATGCCCTGACCTTCGACACGATCGGCGTGGTGTTCACCCGACTTGGCGATCATGCCGGCGCGATCGGTCTGTTCGAGGCGGCGGTGAAGCAGGACCCGGCCCGCCCTGACTACCACTACAACCTGGCCGCCTCACGCCAGTTCGCCGGTGATTTTGCCGCTGCCGAAACCGCCTATGCGCGAACCCTGGATCTGGCACCGGGCCATGTGCGGGCCCTGTCAGCCATCGTCGGGCTCAAGCGCCAGTCCGAGGCCGACAACCGTCTGGATGCTCTGGTCGCGGCCTTTGCGGCGCGCGCCGGCGATGATGAGGACGCGCAACTTCATCTCGGTCACGCCATCGCCAAGACGCTGGAGGATCTCGGTCGCGACGGCGAGGCGCTGGACTGGCTGGGCCGCGCCAAGGCTGGGGTGCGCGAGCGTCGGGGTTATGACAGCGCGGTTGATGCGGCGCTCTTTGACGCCGCAATTCGGGGCGGGGCCGGTGGCGACCCGGCGCCCGGATGGCCAAGCGAGCGTGCGGTCTTCATTACCGGTCTGCCCCGGACCGGGACGACACTGGTCGACCGCATTCTCGGTGCCCACAGCGCCATCCGCCCGGTCGGGGAATTGTCCAGTTTCGCGCTGATCGGCAAGCGCCTGGCGGGAACGCCCGGACCCTATGTCATGGATGCGGCCACCTTGTCGGCGGCCAGCGGTGTCGCAGCGACCCGCTGGGGAGAGGCCTATGAGGACAGTGTTGCTGATCTGGCCGGCGATGCCCCCCGCTTCACCGACAAGATGCCGCTCAACATCATCTGGGCAGGCCAGATCCATCGCGCGATGCCGAACGCCCGCATCATCTGCCTGCGGCGCCATCCGATCGATGCCTGCCTCAGCAATTACCGCCAGCTCTTCGCGACCAGTTTCTCCTATTACAACTATGCCTACGATCTGGAGGATTGCGCCCGTTACTATCTCGGCTTTGACCGGCTGCGGGCCCATTGGGCCGCCACACTGCCGCCCGATCGCTATACCGAGATCGCCTACGAGGACGTCGTCGCCGATCTGGACGGCGAGGCGCGTCGCCTGATTGCCCATTGCGGCCTCGACTGGGAACCGGCCTGCCTTGATTTTCACAACCAGGCCGGCAGCGTTGCCACAGCCAGCTCGGTCCAGGTCCGCCAGCCGCTCTATTCAAGCTCGATCGGGCGCTGGAAGCGCCATGCCGAGGCGCTCCGTCCGATGCGGGCGATTCTGGAAGAGGGCGGTGTCATCGACGCCAACGGTCATTGGCTGCGCGAGGCCTGACCGACCGGCTGGCCAGTCTGCCGAAGCGGTGTAGGATCATGGTCGTGTCCCTCCCGCGGGCGTGGCGGAATCGGTAGACGCAGCAGACTTAAAATCTGTCGACCGCAAGGTCGTGCCGGTTCAAGTCCGGCCGCCCGCACCACCCTTCACCCTTCACCCTTCGCCCTGCGGGCTTCGGGTGGCAAGCCATCGGCAGGGCGTGCACGCCGGGGCGAAGCGGTGCTGCCCGCAGGCAGTGCGACGGGGGCAAACAACGGGGGCATAACAACCGGGGCAGGCCGCAGCAGGTCATCGCGCCTCAAGCCCGCCGATTGTGTCCCATCATCCACAGGCGCCAGACCGTCAGATAGGCGCCGGCCATGCCGAAGAGCAGGGCGATCATGGTGGTCACCTTGATCCACCAGGAATTGAAATTCTCCCGGCTCGACCAGTCCATGATGTGGACGCCCCAGAAGAAGTCGTAGACACGCCAGGCCGTGGTGCGCACGGCGCGCAGCTCGCCGGTCTGGCTGTTGATGTAGAAAGTGGCGGGCGGCGTGGTGTCGCCGGCGGCGAAGTCGATCCGCCAGGCCGGTACGGCGAGTCCGGCTTCGCGAGGCGGGTCGGTCAGCCAGTCAATGTCCGCAATCTCGCCCAGCCCGTTCTGGCGGGTGGCGGCGATGTTGACAGCGAGCGCCTCGCTGATCGGCGACAGCGTCACGCCGGTGCGGGCGTTGATCATGACCGGTCCCGCTGCCGTTTCCAGTCGCCAAACCGGCTGTCCGGCCAGCCAGCCGGTCCGCGCGGCTGTCACTTCGGTCTCGCGGGCGGCCAGAATGCTGGCCAGTGGCAAAGCCTCGTCAGCCCAGTCGAGCGGGTGGTCAGCCTCGTCATGGCGCAGGTGTTCGCCGCGGATTTCCTCGATGGGAATGATCACCATGACGAGGCCCGAAACCAGCCACAGCATGACCTGCACGCCGAAGGCTGCACCCAGCCAGAGATGAATCTGGCTCATCAATCGATGGAGTTTCACGGTGCCTCCCGGGGCAATGTTTTGCGATGTCAGGTGTACACCGGATCCGGGCATCGCATCCAAAACTGTGTGCAGGCGCATCCTGGGCGAAACGCAATCTTCGGAGTTTCCATATGGGATACGTCAAACCTGTGGCCGTGTTGGCCGTGACGCTTTCGGTCGGCCTGGGCGCGGCCGGGGCCGAGTGTCCCGCCGATCCGGTCCGCGTACGGATTGCGCACGTGGAGGAGAACCGGTTCGATATCGCGGTTTCCGCGCCGGGTTCACAAGGCGCCATCGACATCTCGTGGCGAGAGGCTCCAGGAACGCAGGACGGGCAGGCTGACTTCCTGTCGGATATGGTCTTTGAGCGGTCTGACGGTGTGGTCGTCGCGGCTGATTATGCCGGCTATGGCACCTGGCAATTGCCTGGCGACAGCGAGGCGCGCTGGGACGGATACCGCTACACGCTGACTGCCGACCATGATCGCGCCGAATGGAATATCGGCAAGGAGGAAATCGCCTATCGGTTTGACGACGGCTTTTACTTTGTTCTCCAGTCTGTTCTGGCGGTCAGCTATGGTTGGGGAGACTGCCAGTTTGATGTCCGCATGATCATGCCGGAAGGCTGGCAGGCCGTGACGCCCTGGGCAGAGGTTGACGCGAATGCGTTCGCGGTGTCCGGGCTGAACAGCCTGATCCGCAATCTTGTTGTCCTTGGCCCGGACCTCGAGCCGCAAACGGTCACCCTCGACGGCCTTGACGTGGTGATCATCAGTGAATCCGTCTTCGATGAAGCGCGGCCGGCCTTTGCGGAGGTGCTGCGCCGCAGCCTTGCCGCCTACACCGGGATTTTCGGTGGCGTTCCGATGGAGCGCTATCTCGTGGCGTTCGGCGAGGATGACATGAATGATGGCGGTGCCTTCGCCGAAAGTTTCGGGCAACGCCTGCCTGCGCCCTTCCGTGAGCATGAGCGCCTGATGTGGGCTCGCTCGCTCGCACATGAGTCGCTGCACGCCTGGATCGGCATTGCCATCTCACGACAGCCGGATGCCGAGCTGCAATGGTTCACCGAAGGCGGGACCGACTATCTCACCATGAAAACCCTCTACCGCACGGAGCTGGTCGAGGCCGACGATGTCATTTTCATGATCGAAGGACAGATTCGCCGCTTCCTGCTTGGGCGTATCCAAAGCGGGCCTGTCAGCTTGGCCGAGGCCGGCGAGAACAAGCAGGAGAACCGGACCCTGGTCTATGGCGGCGGCGCGCTGTTTCACCTTCTGCTCGATGCGCGCATGACCGAATTGCATGGCGCCGGGTCTTACGAGGCAGCGCTGCGCTCGCTCTACGAGGCGGACGACCGACGCTACTCCCAGGCCCGCATGCTGGCCGCCCTGGATGCCCGGTCCGACGGCGCCGCCAGTGAAATCCTGGCCATGCTCAATGGCCCGTTCGATCCGTTCGGCTTGCTGGCAGAGATTGACACCGCCGGGCTCGCGACGGCCGCTTTTGGACCGGACGAGATCCTGGTCCGGTTTGCGGCGCAAGGCTGTGCGGGCTCGCGGGATGCGGCCTGCATGCCTGATTTCCTGAGCCGCTGATATCGACGTCGGTGCGGCAGGGCGCTAGCCTGCGCCCATGCCGCACCGCGCCGTCCATGACCATCTTCTCGCCGCCGCCGAGCCGCTGTTTCCGGACCTGTATGCCGCGATCCGGCATCAGGGTGCGTTGAAACTGCCGCGACGCGATGATCTGGCCTTCCCCGATTATCTGTGCCGGGCCATTGCCGGGCAGCAGATATCGGTGAAGGCTGCTGCGGCGATCTGGGGCCGGGTTGAAGCCAGTGCCGGCGATGCCGACCTGCTCGACCATTTCTGTCCCGGCAATACCGAAAGCTTGAGAGCCTGCGGCCTCTCGGGCGCCAAGACCCGCACCATCATCACCATCGCCGAAACCCACCGAACGGTCGGGCTCGACACGGATGTGCTGCGCGCCCTGCCGATCGGCCAGCGCAGCGCCCGCCTGACCGAGATATGGGGCGTGGGCCAGTGGACGGCGGACATGATGAACATATTCTATTTCGGCGAGGGCGATGTCTGGCCCGACGGCGATGTTGCCGCCCGCAAGACACTCGAGCGCCTGACCTCAAGGCGCCGCAAGACGGTGCGGACCGCCGCCATGTTCAAGCCCTACCGGTCCTGGCTGGCCTATTACATGTGGGCGCATGTCGATGCACCGCCGGACGGCGCGACGGCCTGATCCGGGCATACGGGACCAGGCCGGCCACGGTCCCGCTGAGCTTGCCTACAAAACGCCTTATCTTGGCCGAGTTCGGCTGGTCGAATGGCGGTCATGACACGACGTATTCTCATCGATGCCGGCCTGTTTGTCGGCGGTTGGGCCCTGGGCTGGATGCTGACCGACAATGCGCTGATCGGCCTGTTGTTCGCGCTTATCTTTTCCGGCGCAGGCGAGGGCGTGCAGGCGGCTGCCAGTCATGATGACTGAGCGGCTTCACCGCGCGCTCGACATCCCATACCGCTCTCTCTAACCTTCGCCATGAACCCTGTTCAATCGCGGGTCGCCAAAAGAAGCGATCGCGAGCCTGGTCGACATCAAGAGGGGAGTTCCCATGGCCGAACCCGACATTCTCAAGGGGAAGCTGCGCCTGCCTGTCATTGGCGCACCGCTTTTCATCATCTCGAACCCGGACCTGGTCCTGGCCCAGTGCAAGGCCGGCATTGTCGGGTCCTTTCCCTCGCTCAATGCCCGCCCGGTCAGCCAGCTCGATGAGTGGCTGGACCAGATCACCTCCGAGCTCGAGAGCTACAACCGCGCCAATCCGGACAAGCCGGCCGCGCCGTTTGCGGTCAACCAGATCGTCCACCGCTCCAATAATCGCCTGCAGGAAGACCTGGAGCTGTGCGAAAAATACAAGGTGCCGGTGGTGATCACCTCGCTCGGAGCCCAGGCCGAAGTGAACCAGGCGGTGCAGGCCTGGGGCGGCATCACCCTGCATGACGTCATCAATCAGCGCTTTGCCCACAAGGCGATCGAGAAGGGCGCGACCGGCCTGATCTGCGTGTCCTCCGGTGCCGGTGGCCATGCCGGCGCCCTGTCACCCTTCGGCTTCATTGCCGAGACGCGGTCCTGGTTTGACGGTCCCATCCTGTGTTCCGGCGCCATTTCGACCGGCGGCGGCGTGCTCGCGGCCCAGGCGATGGGTGCGGATTATGCCTATATCGGCTCGGCCTTCATCGCGACCGCCGAGGCCCGCGCCGAAGCGGCATACAAGCAGGGTATTGTCGAGGGGTCCGCGGAAGACATTGTCTATACGAACCTCTTTACCGGCGTGCACGGCAACTACCTCAAAAAGTCCATCATTGATGCCGGCCTTGATCCGGACGCCTTGCCGGAAAGCGATCCGTCGGCGATGAATTTCGGGTCCGGTGGCGGCTCCAAGGCGAAGGCCTGGAAGGATATCTGGGGCTCCGGCCAGGGTATCGGATCGGTCAAGGCCGTCCGCCCGGCGGCCGAGTATATCGATCAACTCAAGGCCGAGTATGATGCCGCCAGGGCGCGACTCTGCGCCTGATCAAAGGTCTGGAAGCGGCGCCTTCCACAGCTCCGTCCCGCCTGTGTCGGGCGGGGCAGGGGGGGGGCGCCTCGACCTGGCAGCGCTGTCATCAGCAAGTGTCGCAAGGGCGGAGCAGGCCAGGCCGGGTCGAGACAGGCAGGCTCAGCCGCCTGAGCGGCGGCGCGCCTCAATGCTCAGGCTGTCGGTGATCTCTGACGGTCTTCGAAACAGGTAGTGCGGATCCTGGGCTGCAAGGATGTCCGGCGTGGCGAAGCCCCATTCGACGGCACCTGCGTGGCAGCCGGCTTCGCGGGCTGCATCGATGTCACGGACTTCATCGCCGATACACAAGGTTCGATCAGGCGTCGTGTTGGCGCGCCTGATCACCTTGCGGAAGATTGATGCCTTGCCGAACAGGGCCGCGCCACAGGCGAACTGGCCGAAACGACTGGCGAGCGGTTCGCCCAGCACGGCGCGAACCGCGGTTTCGCCATTCGATGACACCACGGCGAGTTCAACACCCCTGTCCGAGAGCGCCTCCACCAGGTCGCGAATGCCGTCAAACAGGTGGATCTTGTCGATATTCTCGGCAGCACGCGCGCGGACGTCAGCGGCGATGAAGGGGATTTTCCAGGCCGGGATGTCCAGCTCGTCCATGATCGCCTTGGGGGTCAGGCCGCGCAGCGATTCTGCCTTCTCCTCGCCGATCGGCGCCAGCCCGTGCTTATCGACCACATCGGCGAGCGCGCCGCGAAACCAGGTCAGGCTGTCGGCGAGCGTGCCGTCGAAGTCGAAGATGACCAGATCATAGCGGTTCGCCACGCTTTCACTCCCCCGTCGCTGCAGCCATGCAGCCGCCCCAAAGTCGAACCCTCGACGATTCTTGTGACAGTTTCACGCTGTAATGGCGCAAGCCGCAAAAGCAAAGGGCAGCCCCTGTCCGGTGGCTGCCCTGGCCTGTCTTTGTCAGACGGTTCTGATCAAGCCGGCATGGTCAGGCGGTCAGCCAGGCCGGCCTGACGCAGGGCAGGCCGAGATCATCGGCGACCAGCTGGTGGCAGATTTCGCCATCCGCCGTGGTCAGGCCCTCGCGCAAATGCGGGTTCTCGTTGATCGCCCGCTTGGTGCCCTTGTTGGCGATTTCCAGGCCGAGCGGCAGGGTCGCATTGTTGAGCGCCAGCGTTGAGGTGCGGGCATAGGCGCCCGGCATGTTGGCGACGCAGTAGTGGACGACACCGTCGATAATGTAGGTCGGGTCGTCGTGCGTGGTGGCCTTGGAGGTCTCGAAACACCCGCCCTGGTCGATGGCGATATCGACGAGGACGGCGCCGTCCTTCATCTCTTTCAGCATGGCACGTGTCACCAGCTTCGGGGCCGCAGCGCCCGGAATAAGGACCGCGCCGATCACCACATCGGCTTCGCGCACGGCATCTTCGAGCGCGGCCTGGGTCGAGTAGGCGGTTTTGACGGCGCCGGAAAACTGTTCGTCGAGTTCCGCGAGACGACGGTTGGAACGGTCAAACACCGTCACGTCGGCACGGGCCCCGATCGCCATTTCCGCGGCATGGGTGCCGGCGACGCCGCCGCCGATGATGACCACCTTGGCCGGCAGCACGCCGGGCACGCCGCCCAGCATGGTGCCGCGGCCGCCCTGGGCCTTCATCAGGCAATGTGCGGCCACCGAGACGGACATCCGTCCGGCAACCTGGCTCATCGGTGTCAGCAGGGGCAGGCGCCCATCGCGATCGGTGACCGTTTCATAGGCGATCGACAGGCAACCCGCCTTGCGCAAGCCCTCGGCCTGGACCGGGTCGGCCGCCAGGTGGAGATAGGTGTAGAGGGTGTGATGCGGCTTCAGCATCGCTGTTTCGGACGGCTGCGGCTCCTTCACCTTGACGATCATCTCGGCCCTGTCGAACACCGACGCGGCGTCCGGCTGGATGGAGGCGCCGGCGGCGACATAGTCGTCATTGGTAAAGCCAATGCCTTCGCCGGCGGCGGTTTCGACGAAAACCTCGTGGCCATGGCGCACGAATTCGGCGACGCTGTTTGGCGTCAGACCGACCCGGTACTCGCGAACTTTGATTTCCTTGGGTACCCCGATACGCATGATCATCCCTCAAGGGCTGGGCAGTGCGGCGCTTCCTTCGATATTCGATTACGAGAAGCGGCCTGCGTGATTAAATTTGACAACTTGGACCGTTTGCTGTGAATTATCGTGCAACATACGGCAATGATGGCGACATATATACCAAGCCATCTCGATAATCCAGAATGATCTGCGGATTTAGTCCCCATGCCCGGGAGAGTGTACCTTGCGTCTTGATAGCGTTGATATCTCCATTCTCAACCAGTTGCAGGATCATGGCCGGCTGACCAATGCCGAGCTGGCCGAGCGTGTCGGCCTGTCGGCCTCGGCCTGCCACCGCCGCGTCAAGGCGCTGGAGGGGGCCGGGATAATCGACCGCTATGTCGCCATCCTGTCGGAAAAGGCGCTGGGCCGCGGCATCACGGTTTATGTCCAGGTCACACTGGACAACCAGAAGCGCGACACGCTGGTTGCCTTCGAGAAGTCCGTCGAGCAGGTGTCCGAAGTGATGGAATGTTATCTCATGAGCGGTGAGGCAGACTATCTGATCCGGGTTCTGGTCCGTGACGCGAATGATTATGAGCGCGTGCACCGCGAGGTGTTGTCCGGCCTGCCCGGCGTCGCCCGCCTGCACTCCTCCTTCACCATCCGGCGCGTCTTTTCGCGCACCGCCATGCCGGTGCCGGACGAAGTCCAGATCACAGCTTAGACTTGCCTGTTGGCAAGGCCGGGACTAAGTCCGCGCCATGACAGATGATCGCTACGACAATCTGGGCCAGCTCGGCTCCGCAACCGCGCTGCCCGCCAATCCGGAAACCGCGCAGCTCGAGCGCGTCGCCAATCCCTGTGACGCGCCTTACATGACGCGTTTCGTGTGCCCGGAGTTCACCTCGCTCTGCCCGGTGACCGGTGCGCCGGACTTCGCTCACCTGGTGATTGATTATGTGCCGCGCGACTGGATCGTCGAGAGCAAGTCGCTGAAGCTTTATCTGGGTAGTTTCCGCAATCATGGCGCCTTCCACGAGGCCTGCACGACCGGTATCGGCCAGCGCCTGGTCAAGGAGCTCGACCCGGTCTGGCTGCGTATCGGCGGGTATTGGTATCCGCGTGGCGGGATTCCGATCGACGTGTTCTTCGCGACCGGTGAGCCACCCAAGGGTGTTTGGATCCCGGACCAGGATGTGCCGGGCTATCGCGGCCGGGGCTGACCGGTCCGGTTTGCAGAACCGAGACGGGCGTTGCCGCCCGGCAGCGCCCGTCTCGCTTGCCTATTCCATCCAGTGATCGATCCGGGCTGGCGGCCGCGGGCGTTCCACCGGTTGGTCATTGACGGTCCCGACATAGATGAAGCCGGCGATCCGCTCGCCCGAGCGCAGGCCCAGCGCGTCCTTCACCTGAGGGTCGAAGGCATACCATTCGGTGAGCCATTGCGCGCCATAACCCATGGCCGAGGCTGCAATCAAAAGGTTTTGGCAAACTGCACCGGCGGACAGGATCTGCTCCCATTCCGGTACCTTGTGTCTTTCCAGCACGGTGGAGATGACGGCGATGACGAGCGGTGCGCGGGTGAAGCGTTCAGCCTCGAAGCAGCGCTGCGCATCGGTGGCATCCGGCGTGGATGCGCTGAAGACCTTGCCGAGAATCTGTCCGAATCTGGCGCGGGCTTCGCCCTGGAAGACCATGAACCGCCAGGGTGCCAGCTTGCCGTGATCGGGCACGCGTGCTGCAATTCCCAGGAGGCGGTCGAGCTCGTCAGCAGACGGGCCGGGTTCCGCCATCGTGATTGCGGTCGCCGATCTGCGCCGGGTCAGCAGGGCAAGCGTATCCGGGCTGGGGTGACAGGGGGCGAGGCGTTCGCCGGGCGCCGGAAACGGCTTGAATTCAGGATCATTCATTATGATGGCCACCTTGCCAGCTGCGAGACTATCTTTGACCAAATCGGTCCGTGGTCGGTATACCTGTGCCCGGGGACTGCTTGCATATCGAGTTTGTGGGGATACGTATCAAGAATGAACGCTGAAATCGCCATCGAAGATGACACGCCGGCTGACCGCCGCCGCCGCAAGGTGCGCGAAGCCATCATCGACGCCGCCGAGACCATCTTCACCTCCGAAGGGGAAGAGGGGATTTCCATGCGCCGTCTCGCCGAGGCGATCGATTATTCGCCAGCCGCGATTTACAAGTATTTTGCCTCCAAGGACGAGTTGTTTGCGTCGATCCGGGAAATGTTCTTTGAACGCCTCCTGTCGCGCATCCATGCCGCGATGGAAGAGGGCGGCGGCATTGCGCCGCTGTGTTCGCGCTGCATGCGGGCCTATATCGAGACCGGTCTTGAAGAGCCCAATCACTACATGATGGCGTTCTCGGCCTCGGTGACCTCAAGGCCGCATCTCCATGATGAAAAGGAAGTTGCCTTCGAGGCCGAGGAAAAGCTCGTCGACATGATCAAGGCCGGTCAGCTGGAAGGCTCTTTCCGCGAGGTTGATCCCCGCGTTGCGTCCAAGAGTGTCTGGGCCAGCCTGCATGGTCTGACCATGCTGATCGTGAGCATCAGCGACTTCCCCAATGGCATGCCGGGCTCGGAACATGTCACCCGCGATGCCGTCATCGACCTGCATACAGACATGATCATGCGGGGCCTTCTCAAATCCGAATAGTCATTATTACAAAAAACGTGAACACTGTTCACTTCTCAAACGCTATTCGATGCCCTATATCCTCGACCGTGACAGGACGAGGATGTTCACATGTCTCTTTACAAGCGGCGCCTGGGTGCCGGATCTGCAGTCGGTCTGGCCGCCATCATTGTGGCTGTGCTGGTGTTCGGCGTGACCGCGTTGCGGGCCGAAGCCAATTTCATCGCCAGTGCGCCGCCCCCCCTGAGCGTCTCGACCATCACCGCCGATTATGATGACGATGCAAACATCGCCGAATTCTTCCCCGGCCTGATCACCGCGCGTCGGGAAAGCGCACTCGGCTTTGAGCGGTCGGGCCGGATCGAGAATGTCCTGGTCGATGTCGGTGACCGTGTCGTCGAGGGCGAGATTCTCGCCCGCCTCGATGTCCGTGCCTTGCAGGCGCAAATCGCCGCAGCCGATGCCCAGACCGCCGAGGCCGCTGCCCAGACGGCGCTGGCGACGGACACCGAGACCCGCCAGGCCCAGCTTCTTGAGCGCGGTCATATCTCCCAGCAGCGTTTCGACGAGGTGCGAACATCCACCCGGGCCGCACTGGCGCGCCAGAACGCCGCCGCTGCCGCGGCCGACGCCCTGCGCATCCAGCTCGACCTCTCCGTCATGACCGCGCCGTTTGATGGCGTGGTGACAGCCCGTCGCTCGGATGAGGGCGCCATCGCCTCGCCGGGGCAGCCCCTGCTCGAACTGGTCGAGCTCGACTCGCTGGAAGTCCGGGTCGGGCTGCCGCAAAGCGTGGCCGCCCGGTACCGGTCCGGCGATATCGCCAGCTTCGCCGTCGATAGCCAGGCTGCGCCGGTGCGCGCCCGTTTCCGCGCTTCATCCAGCGTCGTGGACCGGCAGACCCGCACCGTGACGGCCATTTTCGATCTCGAAGCGCAACAGTCCGTGGCCGCCGGACAGATCGTCCGGCTCGCGGTCGCCACGCCGATTGGCACGGAGGGTTTCTGGGTCCCGACGGCCGCGCTCGCCGAGGGGCGCCGCGGGCTGTGGTCGGTCTATGTCCTGACGCCCGACGCCAATGGTGACTACCGGCTCCAGCCGCGCGTCGTCGAGACGGTGCGCATCGAGGCTGAACGGGTCTATGTGCGCGGCGCCGTCGAAAATGGCGAGATATTGCTGGCATCGGGTCTCCAGCGGATCACGCCCGGCCAGCATGTCGTACCCGCCACCGTTGAGGCGCGGGCCCGATGAGCACGATTTTTTATCGCTATTCCCGCCTGACCGTCCTCGCCGTCATCCTGCTGGTTGCGGCCGGTATCGGAGCCCTGCTGTCGCTTGGCCGCCAGGAAGACCCGTCGCTGACCGAGCGCTTTGGACTGGTTGTGACGGCCTTTCCCGGTGCCTCTGCGGAACGCGTCGAGGCCCTCGTCACCGAGCCGCTTGAAAATGCGATCCACGAGCTCGCCGAGATCAATTCAACATCGTCCAATTCGCGTTCCGGTGTCTCCGTCATACAGCTGCAGATCCGCGAAGACCTGAATGCCACCGAGGTAAATCAGGCCTGGACGCAGATCCGAGAGCAGGTGGAAAGTGTTCGCCCGTCCCTGCCGCAGGGTGTGATCGCCCCGGATGTGCGGCGTCAGTATCTCGGGGCGGCAACCATGATCGTCTCGCTAAGCTGGGGCGAGAGTGGCGAGGAAAATCTCGCCATCCTGTCGCGCCTCGCATCAGACCTTGAATCGCGCCTGCGCAATATGAGTGGCACCGAGGAGACCGCCATTTTCGGCGAGGTCGAGGAAGAGATCCGCATTGTTGCCGATCCTGACACGCTGGCTGCTCTCGGTCTCACCATGGCGGACCTGGCGCGCCTGACCGCCAGCGCTGACGCGAAATCGCCGGCCGGTGAGCTGCGCGCCGGCGGGGTTGATCTCAATGTCGAGATTGCCGGCGAGTTTGACGGGCTGGATCGTATACGCGCCATCGCCCTGGGCGAGGGTCCCGATGGCGGTTTCATCCGCGTTGGTGACGTTGCCGAGGTGGAGAAGGGCGCGCGCACGCCGGTCGACGCCATGGCGACCACGCATGGCCGCCGCGCGGTCTTCGTCGCGGCCTATCTCCAGCCCGAATTGCGCGTCGACACATGGTCGGCAGCTGCCGACACAGTCGTCGCCGAGTTCGCGGCCGCGGTGCCGGGGGTCCAGGTCGAGACGATTTTCCGCCAGGCCGATTATGTCGACATCCGGCTCTCCGGCCTGGCCCGGGATCTGGGCTATTCGGCGCTGATCGTATTTGCCGTGCTGTTCGTGATGATGGGCTGGCGCGCAGCGTTGATCGTCGGGTCGGCCTTGCCGCTGACCGTTCTGGCTGTCCTGCTGCTGACCCGGATCTATGACGAGCCCCTGCACCAGATGTCGGTGACCGGCCTGGTCGTCGCGCTTGGACTGTTGATCGATAATGCGATTGTTGTCGTTGACGAATACCGGCTGATGCGCGCGCGTGGCGCAAGCCCGGTCGATGCGCTGGACAAGGCGCTTCGCCACCTGTTCGCGCCGCTCCTGGCCTCGACGCTGACAACGGTCTTCGCCTTCGCGCCGATTGCCCTGATGCCCGGTGCCGCCGGCGAGTTTATCTCGATGATCGGCATCTCCGTGATCTTTGCGGTGGTTTCCTCCTTCGTGCTTGCGATGACCGTTGTCGGCGCATTCGCGGCCTGGTTCGATGATCCGGCAATGGCCGGTGCTCCCCGTCGCTTCTGGCGACACGGGATCGGTGCGGGTCCGCTGGCCGGTCTGTACAGGGGCGTGCTTGACGCGGTGACACAGCGTCCCTGGACGGGCCTGGTCGGCGGACTCCTGCTGCCGATCGCAGGCTTCGTCGCCGCTTCCACCCTGCCGATGCAGTTTTTTCCGCCGACCGAACGGGACATGTTCCAGCTGTCGATGGAATTGCCGTCTTCCACCTCGATAGCGGAAACCCGGCGCCAGACCGAACGGGCTTCGGCGCTGATCGAGTCCTATGACGGCGTTGAACGCGTCTCCTGGGTGATCGGCGAGAGTGGCCCGCGGACTTACTACAATGTCGTCGGCAACCAGTCCGGCGTGTCCAGCTATGCGGCCGGTTTCGTGCACACGGTCTCTCCCGAGGCGACGGCGCGCATCCTCCCGGACCTGCAGCGCCGTGTGATGTCCGAATTTCCGGACGCGCGCCTGCTGACGCTGCCCTTTGAACAGGGGCCGCCCATCCCGGCGCCGATCGAGCTTGTGCTGGTGGGCCCGGAACTGTCCGAACTCAACCGCCTAGGCAATGAGATCCGTGCCGTGCTCGCACAGACGCCGACCATTACCCATACGCTCGGCCTGCTGGAAATGGGTGAGCCTGTCGCCCGGATCATGGCCGATGAGGCGTCTGCCGAACTTGCCGGAATTCGTCTTGATGACCTCGCCAACCGGTTGCGGGGCGAATTGGACGGCGTTGTGGGCGGAAGCGTGTTGGAAGGTGTGGAGGAATTGCCGGTCCGGGTCATTGCCCGTGACTCGCGGCGCTCCAGCCTGTCAGCCGTTTCCGCCTCTCCTCTTGCTGCACAAGGCAGCGACATCCTGTCATCGCCGATGGCCGCGCTGGGGGATGTCGTGCTGGCACCGCAAGTCGCCCGCATTCCGCATGAGGACGGTCGCCGGGTGAACACGATCTACGGCTATCTTGATCCCTACACGCTGCCGGCACCCGCGCTGGAGCATTTCTTCGCCGCGCTGGACGAGGCTGGCATCATCCTGCCGCCAGGCTATGAGCTGCAGGTCGCCGGGGAGGCCGCTGAACGCGGCAATGCCATGGCCGGCCTGTTCGGAACGGCCCTGCCGCTGCTGGTCCTGATGATCGGGTCGGTGGTGCTGGCTTTCAACTCCTTCCGTTATGCCGGCGTGATCTTCATCGTCGCCTTCCTGTCGGTCGGCCTGGCCATGTTTGGCGTCTGGGCTTTCGGCACGCCGCTCGGCTTCAACGCCATCGTCGGCTCGATGGGGCTGATGGGGCTGTCGATCAATGGCGCCATTGTCGTGCTGTCAGCATTGCGGGCCAATCCGGCGGCGGTCGCCCTGGAGGCGGGTGCGGTGCAGGCCACGGTGATGGATGCGACGCGTCACATCGTTTCGACCACGCTGACGACGATTGGCGGTTTCATCCCGCTGATCCTGTCGGGCGACAGTTTCTGGCTTCCCTTCGCCGCCGCCATGGTCGGCGGTGTTGCCGGGTCGGCGCTGCTGGCCCTCGTCTTTGCGCCCGCTGCCTTCACGCTGCTGACGCGCTTGGCGGAGAAGAAACGCCGTCTGGCCGAAGCCCTGCGCCGTCATCGCGAACGGGCTGAAGACTTGCCGGCCACGCCCGAACACGCCTAGCCCTGACCCGGTCCAAGGCAGTGATGAAGGTGCATCATGAGCAAGAGGCGCGGCCCCTGGCAGGTCGAATCCAGTCGTGAGATCTATCGCAACCCCTGGGTCAGCCTGACCGAGCATGCGGTGATCCGCCCCGATGGCGCGCCCGGGATTTACGGCGTGGTTGGCTTTGCCAATCTGGCGCTGGCGGTCCTGCCAGTCTTTCCGGATGGCCGTATCCTGCTGGTCGGGCAGCACCGGTTTCCGCAGGACCGCTATAGCTGGGAGATCCCGGAAGGCGGCGGTCCGCTGGGAGCCGATCCCCAGGCAGGTGCGGTTCGCGAGCTGCGCGAGGAAACGGGCTATGCGGCGGAAAACTGGCAGGAAATTCTGCGTATGGAGCTGTCGAACTCGGTCACGGATGAAGCCGCGATCGGCTATCTGGCGACAGGGCTGACCGCAGGAGAGCCCGATCCGGACGGTACCGAGGAGCTCGCTCTGCGCCTTGTGCATTTTCGTGAAGCCCTTGAAGACGTGAGTTCGGGCAAGATATCCGACGCCTTGACGGTAGCGATGCTGCTGCGGGCATACTACATGGCGCGGGAGGGTGAGCTGGCCGTTGAGCTGGCCACCGCGATGCTGGATCAAGGCGCGAGGAGAGCGTGATGTCACTCAGCCAAGTGGACACAACCGTCGAGGCACGCACTGGCGTCGACAGCATCTGGGCGCGTCTGCGCGTCGAGGCCGCGTCGGCCGCCGCCGAGGAGCCCATCCTCGCCAGCTTCCTGAACGCTGCCATCCTGCGTCATGCCAGATTCTCCGACGCGCTGGCCTATCGCATTGCCGCCAAACTTGCCGATGCCCAGCTCGATGCCATGCTGGCCCGCGATGTCGCCGAGGAGGCGATCGCGGGTGATCCGGATATCGTTCAGAACGCTGCTGCCGACATGATCGCCATCGATGAGCGCGATCCCGCCTGTTTGAGCCTTCTTCAACCCTTCCTCTACTTCAAGGGATACAATGCCCTGCAGGCGCATCGTGTGGCGCACTGGTTGTGGAATCAGGGTCGCCAGACCCTGGCCTTCCACCTGCAGAGCCGGGTCGGCGAGCGGTTCGGCCTCGACATCCATCCCGCCGCCCGGATCGGTCGCGGCGTCATGCTCGACCACGCGACCTCGGTCGTGATCGGCGAGACCGCGGTCGTCGGCGACAATTGTTCAATCCTGCACGAGGTGACACTCGGCGGTACCGGTGCCGCCCATGAGGACCGTCATCCCAAGATCGGCAAGGGTGTGCTGATCGGTGCCGGTGCCCGCGTGCTCGGCAATATCACGGTCGGTGATGGTGCGCGCATCGCAGCCGGTTCTGTTGTGCTCGAGCCGGTGCCCGCCGGCTGCACGGTTGCCGGCGTGCCGGCCAAGGTCGTGGGTGGCTGCGGCAAGGATCCGGCCAGAAGCATGGACCAGAGCCTGCCGCAAGGTTCCGGCTGACGCCTTGGTCCCGAGCCGCGCGCAGGGAGACGGACAGTGCCACACTGGACGGGCACCCCTGTCATGGGCTTAGTTGGCCCCGACTTCGAATCCCCCGACCGGAGAAATATCCCGTGAACAAGAACATGACCCAGCTGGAAGCGGCCAAGCTCCAGATGTTCCTGCAGGCCAAGCTCAACCCGGAAATGGTTGTGCAGTGCCGCAACCGCCCTGACGAGTGCGCCGAAATCCATATTGGCGATGAGTGCCTGGGCGTGGTGTCCAAGATCATCGATGAGGGCGAATTGTCCTATTCGTTCGAAATCACCATCCTGGATATCGACCTGGAAGATCTTTGATCGAACACGCGCCAGCCGTCCTTGATGTCCGTGACGTTCGCAAGACGTATGCAGGCGATGTCGAGGCGGTGCGGGGCGTCTCCCTGTCGGTCGCCCGCGGGCGGTTGCTGGTTCTGGCCGGGGCCTCCGGGTGCGGCAAGACCAGCCTGCTGAAAATGATCAACCGTCTGGAGGAGACTTCAGGCGGTTCGATTTTGTTCGGCGGCGAGGATATTGACGGCATGGATCCGGTCGCTCTGCGCCGCCGCATCGGCTGGGTGATGCAGGGTGATGGCCTGTTTCCGCACATGAGCGTGCGGCGCAATGTCGGACTGATCCCGCAATTGGCCGGACAGGATCCGGCCCGGGTCGAGCTTCGGGTTCGCGAAATGCTCGAGCTGGTGCGTCTCGATCCGGATGAATTCGGTGAACGCCTGCCGGCAGAACTGTCCGGCGGCCAGCGCCAGCGGGTCGGCTTCGCCCGCGCCCTGGCGGGCGAGCCGGAGCTGGTTTTGATGGATGAACCGTTCAGTGCCCTCGATCCGATCACGCGGGACGGGCTGCAGCAGGACTTTCGGGCCCTGCAGGCCGAGCTCGGCTTTGCCGCCGTCATGGTCACCCATGACATGGCGGAAGCCCTCATCATGGCCCATGAGGTTGCGGTGATGCGTGAGGGACAGCTCGTCCAGCGCGGCACGCCGCGAGAGCTGATGGCCTCTCCCGTGGATGATTATGTCACCGGTCTGCTGGAAACGCCCCGCCGCCAGGTGCAGGCGATAGCGGAGCTGGGTCGATGAACGCCAATCTCGCCGAGCGTTGGGCCGAACTGCCGGACCTCCTGGCCGGCCATGTCCTGCTCTCCCTGTCCGCCATCCTGGTCGGGCTGACGCTGAGTCTGCCGCTCGGCATCTACGCGGCATCGCGGCCACGCCTGGCCGGCCTCGTTCTCAACCTGGCCAGCATCGTCCAGACCATACCGGGCCTTGCCCTGCTGGCCCTGATGGTGCCGCTGCTGGGCGGTACGATCGGCTATGCACCGGCCTTTCTGGCGCTCATGCTCTATTCCATCCTGCCCATCCTTCGAAACACGATTGTCGGCCTGCAGGGCGTCGATCCGGTCGTGCGCGATGCAGCGCGCGGGATCGGCATGACGGCGCGTGAGCAGTTGTGGCGGGTCGAGTTGCCGCTGGCCCTGCCGGTCATCGTTGCCGGTTTGCGGACAGCCGTGGTCTGGGTGGTCGGTGCGGCGACCCTTGCAACCCCGGTCGGCGCGTCCAGCCTCGGCAATTACATTTTCGCCGGCCTGCAGACCCGCAACTGGTTATCAGTGCTCTTTGGCTGTCTGTTTGCGGCCGGCCTGGCCATCATCCTGGACCAGATGATCCGCCTGCTGGAGGTCGCAGCCCGCGAGCGCCGCAGTCGGCTGGCCGGTCTTGTCGGGCTCGCCCTTGCCGTCCTGCTGACCGTCACGATCGCGCCGCGCTTCGTCGATTTCGGACCTGCCGGTCGCAACGCGCGAGAGGCCGGCGAAGTGGCCCGGATGGCCCGGCTCTCGGACACGACGATCCGGGTCGGCGCGAAAGCCTTTACCGAGCAATACATTCTTGGCGCTCTTCTGGAAGACCGGTTGGCCGGAGCGGGCGGGCGCGTCGAGCGGCGCGACAATCTGGGATCGAGCATTGCCTTTGATGCGCTGCGGTCCGGCGAGATTGATGTCTATGTCGACTATAGCGGCACGATCTGGGCGACGGTCATGAACCGCCCCGAACCCGTCAACCGGCACGCCATGCTGGCCGAAATGACCGGTTGGCTGTGGGCAGAGCACGGCATCCTCGCTCTCGGCAGCCTCGGTTTCGAGAACGCCTACGGCTTTGCGATGGCCCGGGAGTCGGCCGAAGCGCTGGGGGTGGCCAGTCTGGCGGACCTGGCGCCGCTGGCGGCTGAACTCACCGTCGGCGGCGATGCCGAAGTCTTCTCGCGGCCGGAATGGGTGATGACGCGGGACAGTTACGGGCTTTCGGCCATGCAGACACGGGCCATGGACGCCACTTTCATGTACGGCGCGGTTCGCGACGGGCAGGTCGACCTGATCTCGGCCTATACAACGGATGGACGGATTGCAGCCTTTGACCTGGTCGTGCTTGACGATCCGCTTGCCGTCCTGCCGCCCTATGATGCGGTTGTCCTCCTCTCGCCCGGGGCGGCGGCCAATCCGGCGCTGGTCGACGTGTTGGCTTCACTGATCGGGACGATTGACGATGATGCCATGCGCGAGGCCAATCGCCGGGTCGATCTGGATCGCCAGACCCCGGCCCAGGCGGCCGCGTGGCTGGCCGGTCGGATTGGTCCGGAAGGGGCAGCACAATGAGCGGATATGCCGGAGCCGGACGGCTCCAGGACGGCGAATGGCTGATGCGCGCCTGTCTTTATCTCAATCGCGAACTGCCGCCCGGTGCCGAACCCTATACCGAAATGACGCATCTCAACCGGGTCTGGGCGACGCAGTCGGCCGAGTTTGACCGCCTGCTCGAGATTATCGACCCGGAAGCCGATATCGATCGAAGGATTTTCCCGGTCCTGGCCTTTTTCGATCCGTCGGAGAACTGGCCGCTCGACATCATCCTGGCCGGCTTCGCGGCGTTGCTCGTCTGGCTTTTCCTGCCGGACTGGTATGGTGTGGCGGAGTATGTCGCCTATCTCGCGATCGCCGGCTTTGTCGCTATCCAGTATCTCCGGGCCCGTCGGCTGCGCGAGCGGGCGAGGGCGGAAATGATCCGCCTCGGTCTCGATCCCGACAAGCGGCACCCGCTGACCTTGCGGATCCTGGCGCGCTATCGCAAACGCCCGGTTACCTTGCACTGAGACCGTCACCTTGCACTGAGACCGTCACCTTGTACCGAGCAGACAAAAGGCGCGGAGCCAGCCAGCCCCGCGCCTTGATGTCAGCGTGGATTGTTATTTGTTGTAATCGTTTCGCCTCGGTTCAGAGGACCGTCAGCATGGTGGCAACCAGCGGGTGGCGCACAATGTCTTCCGCCGCCAGGCGACAGACCGCGATATCGTCGAGAGGCTCCATCTTGTCGGCGATCTGGGCGAGGCCTGACATCTCCGGCAAGAGGTCGGTCTGGGCCGGGTCACCGGTGACAACCATGGTGGAGTTCCAGCCCAGCCGTGTCAGCAGCATCTTGAGCTGGCCATAGGTGCAGTTCTGCGCCTCGTCGACGACCACGAAGGCGTTGTTGAGCGTGCGTCCCCGCATATAGCCGATCGGGGCGATCTCGATCAGGCCCTCGGCCATCATGGCCTTGAGCTTTTTCGGGCTGAGCCGGTCGGCGAGGGCGTCATAGAGCGGCCGCAGGTAGGGTGCGAGTTTTTCCTCCATGGCGCCGGGCAGGAAGCCGATGGATTCGCCGGCCTCGACCGCGGGTCGTGACAGGACGATGCGACTGACCGAACCGGCCTCGAGAGCCTCGACACCCTTGGCCACAGCGAGAAAGGTCTTGCCGGTCCCGGCCGGTCCGAGAGCGAGGACGAGATTGTGATCGTCGATCGACTTCATCAGATTGGCCTGGCCATCTGATCGCGGTTTGACATTCTTGATGAAACGCTGATCGCGCATTGGGTCCTTCGTATCCGGTGACCAGTTGGTCCCGGGGAAGAGAGCGCGGACCTTGGTCTCCTCGGTTTGATAATGCGACGTGTTGAACTCGGCACGTTGGCGACGCTTGACGATACGCTTACCCATGGCTGGAACCTCCACACATGAAAAACCCCTCGGCCGGAAGGCGAGGGGCGAAGACACTTTGCAACGAATACGATTCGAAGGACGCGAAGGGCAGGGATCCGGATGATCCGGACGATCCTGGCGGACTGGGTCTCAGACTGGTCATACCGTCTACCCGGAGCCTCCCTTGGAGTTGCCGATACGATACAGGACCGAAATGGGCTGGTCTCGAATCGCGGTTACAGTGTCAGTGTAACCCCGTGAAGAAGTCCTGAACGAGCCTGTCGCGAATATTTCACGCAAAAGAAACTGGGAGACGGAAATGGCGATCTATGCATTGGGTGATTCGAGCCCGACCTTGCCGGATGCGGGCCAGTACTGGGTCGCCGAGAGCGCTGAGGTGATGGGGCGGGTCGTCCTCATGCCGGGCGCGAGTGTCTGGTACGGCGCGATCATTCGCGGCGACAATGACCCGATCACGATCGGCGAGAACTCCAATGTCCAGGACGGCGCTGTCCTGCATACGGACGAGGGCATCCCGCTGACCATCGGCAAGGGTGTCACCATCGGCCATCAGGCCATGTTGCATGGCTGCACGGTCGGCGATGGCTGTCTGATCGGGATCGGCTCAACCATTCTCAACGGCGCGAGGATCGGGAAGAATTGCGTGATCGGTGCTCACGCCCTGATCACTGAAGGCAAGGAGATCCCTGACAATTCCCTCGTCGTCGGTTCGCCGGGACGGGTGATGAAAACACTGGGACCGGAGATGGCCGAACTGCTCCAGGCCTCGGCCGATCACTACGTCGCCAACTGGAAGAAACACAAGGCGGGGCTGCGCCGCATCGATTGATTCCGGGCGCGAGGGGCAGCGGGCTAGTGGGCGCGGCTCCACAGCTCGCGGATATTTTGATCGGCATCGCGACCCAGATTGAACCAGGCGGCGCGATCATGCGAAGCGTCGATGACCAGAAGCTTGTCCTCGCGTCCCAGAATGTGACTGAGCTCATTGCGCAGCACTGCCGAGGTCGTCGGGCCGCGCAGCAGCCAGACACTGTCGGTGATCGATTCGAGATCGCCATAGGCCTTCAGGGCATTGCGGAACTCGGCGCCATTCTCCGACTGGATCTCGGCGATCACCACGAAGTTGGCCGGGCGGGCTCCCGGCGTGACACGCTTTTCCGGCTCCGGCGATGACTTTGATTCGCCAAGCCATTCGCGGAAATCCTCGATATCGGACGCCTGTTGCCACAGGCCATCACGTTCGGGGCAGACCTGGGAATGTGCCGCAATCCGCCCTTCACCAACGAAGGCGCGCATTTGCTGGGGGGTATAGGGGCCGTAGACACGACCCTCGACTTTTACAAACCAGGACATTGCGATTCCGTCATCGCGAGGCATTTCGGATCTCTTTTGCACTTTGTTACGCACCGATTACCACCCGGATACGGCAAGAATCGGGCCGCATTGGCGGAAATCACCAGAAGGGCGAAGAAAAATTCGATCTGCGACTCGTTTAAGCTGCTTCGTGGCCCGATGCCGAGGCCTCGGGCGGATCGAACACGACCGCGAACCCATTGTCCAGAATGCGGGCCACACGTCCTGACATCTCACCGACACGCAGGCTCTCGCCGACACGCGGGCGTTCAAGGCATTCGAATGCGGCGCCGGTCACGGAAACGTCGACAACATTGGCCTGGATGACGACGCCATCGGCCAGAAGAATGCGGGCGCGGCCGCGACCGGGCTTGCGCGGTGCGGTGCGATCCTCGTCAAGGCCGAGCCGGTCCTTGTTGAAGCGCCAGGTGATGGCATCCGCCAGCTTGTCGCGCTTGCGCAGCGGCGCATTGAAGCGAACGGACATCTCGTCGCCATCCTGGCGAACGATCTGGCCTTCGATCCGACCGATCGAGGTGATCATGAGGACGATACGCGTGCCTTCCCGCATGCTCAGCCGGGCGAGGATGCGGGCGCCGCCAGGGGAAATATCGATCAGCCGGCAGGCGTGCTCGCCATTCGCTTCCGACCAGAAACGGCCGTGCAGCTGCAGCGGGACACGGGCATGACGGCGGCGCTCCTGGGCGCCGCGTGCGGCAATCTTGATTTTGCGTCGGTCGAGCCGGCCGGGTTCGTCATGCATCGCAATGACCTCCTGCGAGCCGACACCCTAGGCGCAAAGGCGTTAAAAAGGTTTTGCGATCACTGATCGTTTGCGACCAATTGCACACGTGATCCGTTATCGACGACGAGGCCGGGGAAGATATGCCCCGGCACGGCCGGAGGATGGATTTCCTGCAGGCTGGTGCGGACGACCGGCCGGCCCTTGAAGGCCTCGGTCGAATCGAGCGGCTGGAACAGGCCCAGCGTGCGGTCAATCGCTCCGGACGGACCGCGCAGCGGCAGGAAGGCGATCTCTACCGGCAGCTGATGCATGTCGAGGCTGGACGCGCGGGCGATCAGCGAGGCCGGGGCGCAGCCGGTGATCGAAGCCTCGAGCACGGCCTGGACATGGGTCCGGTCATGGCCGCGCCACAGAGACAGGAAATTCTGCTCGCGGAATTCCCGCTGGTACAGATCGCACAGATGCGTGCCGGCGAGGCGGAAGATGTGGTGTTGCGGATCGGCACGCCACAGGATGAAGACATAGCCGAGCAGACGCGCAATGTCCTGCGGTTCGATATCGGCACGATGCGGCGCCGCGCCGCCCTGGCGTCGGGTCTGCCAGTAGGCATGCAGGGCTTTCGATTGCGCATGGCGCATGGACGTCTCCACTCGTTTCGTTTCGGCTGATCGCGGCATGGCGCGCGCCGCTCATGCCTGTCCCGGTTCAAGAACGGGGCCATACGCCTGTGGCGGGAATGGCGGCGAGCGCCACTCATCGGCGGCGCGAAACCGGCGTTCCGGGGTGGGGCCGCGAACTGGCCCTGCCTTTGCAGGGTCGGGGGCAATACGTAAGGAGCACGACCATGCGCGTTTCAGCCCGGCACGCTTTTCTGATTCCAGCGACCGCTGCGTTCGCCCTGTTTGCTGCCCCGGCTTCGGCCGGTGGAGGCGGCGGCAGTGGCGGTGGATGCTGCACGCCGCCGCCCCCTCCGCCGTCCTGCTGTACGCATGGTGGTGGCCACACGGTCAATGTCCCGAACATCAACATCCATGGCGGCAATATCAATGTCGGCGTGAATGTCTCGACGCGGGTCAATGTGAACACCAATGTCAATGTCAATGCGTCGGCGAACGCCAATGCCGGGGCCGGTGCCCGGGCCGGCGCCGGCGCGGTGACCTTCATCGGCGGTGGCTCCTACACGCCGATGACGACAGCGCCCGCCGCAACCGCGATCACCGGTCTCAACGTGGTCGGTGTCGAGACCGAGTCCGAATACGAATACTACGAGGAAGAGCGAACCCGCTGGGTCGAGGAATGGCGCGTCGTGCGCGCTGTCTGTGTCGACGATAACGGCACGCCGCATCCGGCTTCCCGCGTCGATGCCGAAGATCGCGTCGGAGCCACCTTCGACGGCGAGATCTTCCGCTGCATGGCCGGCACGGCGATGCAGACCACGATCGGCTGGGTCATTGACGGTGTCCATGACTGGGACGACGCCCCGACCATCATGTGCCGCAAGGGCGAGGCCCTGCGTCATTCGGCTGGCGGCAATCTGCGTTGCGAAACCCAGATCCCGCGGCGAAACTGCAATGAACGCTCGCTTCTGCGCATGCACGGACCGGGTGTGAAAATGGTCTTCATGCGCCGCGAGGAGCGATACACCGAGCGGGTCCGCCGCGAAGTCGAGCGCGAACGCAGCCAGACCGTCTCCATGACCCTCATGCTGGACGGCGGCGTCGGCGGTTATCGCTGATCAAGACGCTTTCAAATCATCATCCACCGACTGCCCCGGCCTGACCCAGGCCGGGGCTTTTTTTGTGGCGTCAGCGCCAAGCGGGGGACAGGTATGATTAACGCGCGATGCGGCGTTAATCATACCTGTCCCCCGCACAGCACCAATCTCGCCACGGTGTTTCCACCTGGCGGGATGAGGGGTGCGGGGTCCCGGCCGATGCCGGTTTGGCTATTGTCTTGTGTGGATGGGCACCTCGGGCACCCCGCACACGGAGATTTGGTCAGGGCCGTTACCGGCCCCGTCTCGAAACCGACAGGGACAAACGGTCGAGCTTTGTGCCGCCGTCCTGCCGATGGCCACGCCGGGTTGGTCTGGTGGTGATGCCAGGCAACCGGACGAGCTCCGTCCTCCCAACGCCCCCGGATCACCAATCCGGGCCTCGAGTGACGCGGGACAGGGGGATTATCCGCCAGGTTTGACGGGCAGGGATAAGTTTTGTGATTTTTGTTGTCGGCTCACACTTTCCCTCGCCCCCGGGAGAGGGTCAGGGTGAGGGGTAAATCCCGGTGAACGCGGAACAAATCCCCCTCATCCGGCCCTCCGGGCCACCTTCTCCCAAGGGAGAAGGAAGGCGTGCACAAACGGGATAAGCGCGCACTTTTCTTCCCCACGATGTGGGGAAGTGGCCCTCCGTAGCCTTGGCGAAGGAGGGTCGATGGGGTCCGAGCGGAGCGAGGATGGTACGTGGCGTGACCCATGCCGCCCGCGGCGGCACCCCTCCGTCCCGCGCTTCGGGCGCGCCACCTCCCCACGATGTGGGGAGGAAAGGATTCCATTTTTCCCGACCGCAGCCGCGCAAATGCGGGGCGGAGAGCCGGAAACGGCTGTTGCGCCCGCCTCAGAATGTGAAGGTCGCCTGGGCATAACCAAACACTGTGCGGTCGGGAGCCGGGCTGCCGGGGGCATTGTCGGCAAACTTGCCGGGCAGGAGGAGCGAGGCGCCGACCTCGATTTCGAGGCCTTCGATCCAGCCGCGATGACGCACACGGCCGTCCAGCGTGTGACCGATGAATCGTCCCGACTGGCCGCTTTCATCACGCAGGCCCGCGATCACCCAGCTGTCACGGGCGCTGTCGAGCGAGGCGGCTGACCAGGCCAGCCGGCCGTCCCAATTCGGGCCGGGCGCCACTTCAAGCCGCGCGCCGGGCGCCTGGAGATTGGCCGGCGTGAGCGGCCCGTGCAGGCTGGTATTGTTCAGATCCGTGCGACGTGATCCGAAAAGGCGCTCATACTGGTCGAAACGGCGGTCATCGGGGTCGTCATCTCCGCTGGCCCAATAATATTCCAGCGCCAGCCTGGGCTTCCAGTCATGCTGGAAAGTGTAGCCGACCGCCGCGAAAGCCATGCCGGCGCTGACATCCAGGTTCGTGGTGTCCCCGATGGCGCTGCTGGCCCGCCGGCGCCCGAGACGCCAGGCTGTTTCAAGGTCGAGATCGAGCTGCCCTGCCGTCGGCGCGCGATACAGCCGCAAGCCCGGCGTCACATAATGGCGGTCGGGCGTGGGCGATGATCGGGTATCGCGTTCGTCAAGGCCGTAGACAAAGAGGTCGCCGGACAGGCCGGGCCAGTGGGCGGGGACAAGATCGGCACGCTGATAGTGGACCGCCCAGAGAATACGGTTCCATTGCTCCTGATCGCCCGACAGGCGATTGTCGCCGATCGATGCGCGATCCCCGGGGCGTCGCTCGACAGGAACCAGTATGAAAGCATGGAAGCGATGGCCCTGCGCGTGGTGCGCCGCGTAATAGGCGCCGGTATAGCTCTTGATCACATTGGCGTAGCTGATCCGCTCGATCTGGCGTTTCGAGCCGATGCTGACGGTTTGTCTTCCAAGAACCAGGCTGGCCTCTTCGTCCTCGCCAAAGACGGACGGCGCATCGAGCGTGACATGGAGTTGCAGCACGTCGAGCGGGTTGACGATGCCTGTGCTCAAGGGCGTTCCGGAATCGTCTTGAGTCAATCGGGCTTCAAAGCCGGATGCGGGATCCCGGCCGACACGTGATCTGTGGATCGATCCGCGCCGGGTGGCGCGGATATCAACACGGCATCGGCGAAGGTGGGGATGGCGGGCGGCGCCTGTACAAGGCCGGTGCCTGGCCCAATAGGCGGCGCTGTCACCCGTTTCGCCCCCGCAACCCTCAGAGCGGGAAATCACGCTCCGGATCAATCCCGGCCGCTTCGAGAAATTTGCGCATCGCGCGGATCTCGTCCTTGGGCAGGCTGTGGTGGGCGTGGTGAAAGTTTGCGGTATGTCCGTTCAGCGTGACCGCGAACTTGGCACCCTTGCGTTCGTGCAGCTCGGCACCAAGGTCTTTCAGCAGGCCTTCCAGATCGGCGGCGGCCAGATTGGCGGGTTCGGGATGAGCGAACAGGGCGTGCAGCGTCTTGCGGTGTTTGTGGTTCATGTTGGTCTCCTCCAGGCTCCCCTCATGCTATCGCGGCGCGCGCCGCGCGGTTATGTGACGAAAGCGCCTGCGGCGGTGTGCCTCAGGCCGCTTGTCGTGCGCGACACCGGCACAGAAAAAAGCCCCGGTCGCACAACACGCGACCGGGGCCAGGTTTTCCCAAGGCTATGGGATCTCTTCAGTTGCCCGAGTACGGGTTCACTGTCTGGTAGGTGGCGGAATTGCCGATCGCGGTAGCCGCGCCGGAGAGGACTCCGCCGGTATTCATGCGGCCTGTGACGATCGAGCTGACCGCGGCATTATTGGTCTGGTTGGTATTGCCCCAGGCCGTGACCGGGCATTCGGAGCAGACATAGGTCGTCGCGGCATTGCCGAAGGCGGTTGCCGAGACCAGGGCCGATCCGCCGGCATCGCCGTCCAGATTGGCGCGCGCGATGACGGCGCCATTATTGGTCTGGTCGAGACCCATGAAGGCGTCCGCCCCGATATTGGAGATGATGGCCGAATTGCCGACACCCTCGGCCGACACGCTCAGCACGTCGGCGTCGAAATTGCCGACGAGGATTTCCGACTCGGCCGTGACCGCGCCGTCATTGTCCTGCTCGCCCTGGATATGGGCATAGCCATTTTCGTTCTGCATCCATACCGAATTGCCATTCGCGGAAGCGACAACCGTCTGGCTGATCGCGGTGCCGCCGGCGTCGGTGCGCGAGCGGGCGGTGATGTCGCCGCGATTGTCCTGGTCGACATCGACGACCTGTGACGGGCTGTCATGATAGCCTTCCAGCTGCGCCGAATTGCCGTTGGCTGCGCCGAGAAGGGTGGCCGCGTAACCCAGCCCGCCATCGCTTGCGAGGACATAGCTGTCGGCCGTGACATCGGCGCCTGAGTCCTGGCGCAGGGCCAGATTGGTGTCGCTGCCATAGGTCGTGCCCTGGAAGGCATTGGCCGACGCCGTTGCCGAGGTGACCGAGGAGATCGCATAGCTGCCGACTTCCAGACGCGCCGTTGCATTGACGGTCGAGCCGTCGAGCGCGGTCTGGCTGATCGCGGCATCCATGCCATTGTCATTGATCACGCTCGCCGAATTGCCCATCGCCGAAGCGGTGGTGATGGCGGCGCCGTCGATAATGGTGGCACGCGTTTCCGCGCGGGCGTCGACCGAGCCGGAGAAGGTCTGGTCGGACAGGATGTCATGCCGTTCCACCACGTCCACGGTCAGCGCATTGGCCGCGCCGATTGCAGACATGGAAGCGGAACTGGCCTGGTCGGTCTCACCTTCCGTCACGACCTGGATCGCGGCGTCCAGATTGACCTGGCCGTTCAAAATCTCAGTCGTATCGTCCGCGAAGATAGGTGCGCACGTGATCGTCGCGGCGCTCATGCCCGCGATCAACATTGCTGCGCGCTTGGACATTGGAGGTCTCCCGTTGACCGTAGGTGGTGGCTGCGTTGACGCCGCCGGTAATATTGGTGTGGCCGGTGCTGCCGCCGATCGGATCGGCGTAGTGGCAGGCGGCTGCCGGATCGACGCCATACATCTGCGCCGAGACTTCAAGCACGGCGCGCTCGATCACCGAGCGCACGGCCAGCTGGACCGGCTCGAGCGAGCGGCCACCGCCGGAGATGTCGATCACCGCATCATCCCAGAAGGCAAAGACGCCGGCCGAGATCTCGCGGCCAATGATCTGCTTCTGGTAGGAGATGACGTCGACAGTCTCCATCGTGCGCGTGTCATTGAGGCGCAGGTCGAGACCGATATTCATCACCCACATGCGGCGGTTGAAGACGCCGGTCGGATCGCTGTCGATGCGATCGCCGCCCAGCACGTCGATCCCCGATGAGCGGATATTGTAGTTGAGCTCGGTGATGCCTCCGACCAGGTGATAGTCGGAGCCCGGCAGCGAGGCCGCCCGGATCTGGCGCTGGGTGCCATTGTCACCGATCAGCGAATTATTGGCATAGCGCAGTTCGAGCTCGGACACCGAGGTGTCGAAACGCTCGACCAGGCGCACACCCGCCTTGGCAAAGGCCGAGATCGCCATCAGCGAGGCGCCCTGGGTGACGGCAGCGCCACCTTCCAGCGAAGCGCGACCGGTATAATCGGCCAGGCGTCCCACGGCGATGCGGGGGGATTGCAGATTATGCTCGCGGGCATAATTGGCGAGGCAGACCAGCGCTTCCGAATAGGGAGTCGGATTGGCGGTCACCGGTGCTCCGCCGATCGGGGTGGCATAATTCCCGTCCGCCCCCCCTGTGCGCGCCGAGGTCGCACACCCGGTCAGCGCCAGGGCGCCGGCGAGGGTCGCCATCAAAAGCTTAGTCTTGGTCATTGTCCGTACTCACATTGCCTTGGGCCTGTGCGCTGGCGTTGATGTCGCCATTATTGATTTGGGTGGAATTCACGATGACCGTGTTCCATTGGCCGCTCACATTGACATTGAGCTGGTTGCCGATAGCGGAGGCGTTTGCGCCAACCCCGCCGCTGCCAAACAGGCCGGTGCGGGTGGAAACCCCGACGCCGGTCTGGATGATTCCGTCGATGATCACGCGATTGCCGGCGCTCGAGCGCGCGGCGGCGCCAGCGCTGGCTGTGGCGCCCGACCAGGGCTGGCTGGCCTGGGCCGATGTGCCGCCATAGGGCTGCTCCCAGCCGGCCGTCGTCTGGACCTGCTGCGCCTCGGTCGCACCACAAAGGGCTGCGAGGGCGAAAGCGGTGCCGGTGACGGTGGCGAAGCTGCGCGTTTTCATTGTGTCATGTCCTCTAAGACGTGAATTCTGTGGTCCGGGTTGCAACGGGCATGCCAAAGGGGGTGTTGTCCTAAGTGCGTTCCCCTGCAGGGGGAATCGTGTCGCCCTTGAGGCGTGAATGCCTGAATGGGCCAGTCGGACGCGGGAGTTGGAACGATGAGTGTGCCGCAGCGGGACGAGTCTGAAGGGCCGTGGAACCGGCCGCCGCCGCCGCGCGCACCGGTCTTCAACACCATGCCGCCGGCCGTCCTGCTGCTGGCATTTGCGATCGTTGGTGCCGCGCTGGCGGGTCAGGTCCTGCCGGACTTCCAGGGCTGGCTGTTCAATGCTGCGGTCTTTGTCTCGGCCGAGCGCGGGGCGTCATTGCCCAAACAGCCGCTTGGACCGATTGCGCCGCTGGTGTTGCACGTCTTCATCCATTTCAGCCTGGGCCATATCGCCATGAACCTGGCCGTACTGGTCGCAGCCGGCCGCGCGGTCGGTGAACGCCTCGGCCATGGCTGGCTCGGTTCGGTCGGCTTTTTCTTCCTGTTCTTCGCCTGCGCCGTCACCGGCGCCGCCATGGAAACCCTTTTCCATCAGGGACCACCGGTTCCGATGGGCGGGGCGTCAACCGCAGTGTCGGGCCTGATTGCCGGCGCCGGATGGGTGCGCGGTGGCTGGCGCGGCATGGCGCAATTGGCGCTGCCCTGGATCGCGATCAATCTCCTGATCGGTGTGGCCGGCGACCTGATGCCGATCTCGATCGGATGGCTGGCCCATATCGGCGGCACGCTGGGCGGCATGATCCTGACCCCGCTTGTCATCGCCGTCTTTGCCGAGGACGAGGCCTGATCAACCGGCCCGTCGCGGTTACCAGATCCGGTCGATCCGGCGCTCGCCGTCAATCTCGAACCCCCTGATCATCAGCTGACCCGATCCGGTCAGCGACAGGATGATCCGGATCCGGCCCCCATCAGGCACGCCGCCGCGCAGCAGGTCCTGCAGGGCGAGGGCATCGTCGCGGTCGGCATAATAGCGTTCGATATTGAAGCGCGCATGCAGCTCATCCCCGACGAAATCGACCCGCCCCGCGGCAACCAGACCCTCGCCGGGATGGGTATCATGGAGAGCGACCGGCCGGGCCAGCCCGTCCGCGCCGACCTCCAGCGTCACGAAGACCGGCTGGTGGCGCTCGAAACTGTCGTCGCCGGCGAGCATATCCGGTGCCAAAAGGTTCAGCGGCGTGCGGATCCGGGCATAATGCCCCAGGAAGATGTCGCGGGGATCATAGCCCTCCACCGCCATGACCAGTTCCGTGCCCTGGCTGCGGGCCATGGCATGGCTGGCCAGCATGAAAACCAGAAAGCCGGACATCAGGGCCGCCACCAGGCCGAGGCGGCGGAGCGGGTGATGCAAGGTCGGGTGGTGCGCTGTCATGGCAAAGCCTCCTTGTCAGGCAGCGGTTCGCGGCTGTTTTTGCGGATTTGCCAGATCACGAAACTCGCCCCGAACAGGATCAGCCCGCCCAGCAAGAAGAAGAGCGCGGTGTCGAGCAGGCCCTCGAAGGTTTCGGCATAGACATAGAGGGTCTGCAGCACGAAGCCGGAGACGCCGAAGACCCGCAACAGGCCGCGCCCGTGCCGGTCGCCGATCAGGATGAGCGCGGTGAAGGCGGCATAGAGCAGGGCGCCGATCGCCATGCGCAACGGGACGGGCGCCGGAAGGGCGGCCGGCAGCAACAGGGGAAGGGCCGCGATCGCCAGGCCCGTCGCCATCAGGATCCCGGCTTCCCAGCCGGTCAGCCGCCCGCGCCAGCTTCGCCAGGCGGTGAGGGCGATGATCGCCGCCAGGGCGGGCAGGGCGAGGATGAGATAGGCGTGATTGGCCGGCGATTCGTCGCCGATTTGGCCATTGTCCAGCGGGAACTGGATGAGGAAGGCGGCGATCAGGGTGATTGCCGTCATCCAGCCGGCAAAGACGCCGCTGCCCGGCACGCCGCGATCACGCAGCAGCGCGGCCGCCAGCGCGGCCGCGCCGAAGATCAGGATGGCTGCGGCCTGCAGGGCGAGATGGCTGACCGGGTGGGCCTGCTCGAACAGGTAGAGCGCATGCGCCGTCCACAGCGCTGCAGCGAGCGCGGTCAGGTGCATGGAAACGCTCGAGCGCAACCGTACCGCCAGGATGGCGCCGGCCGCAGCGACCGGCCAATACCCCCAGATTGAACCGCTGACATAGGGATTGGCCGCCTCCAGCCCGGCCCAAAGCGCGCCCAGCCCGGTGGCCAGGATCAGCACCGGCCGCGATCCGGCCAGCCAGGCGGTGAGACCGCCGGCGACGGCCCAGACCAGGACCGCCGTATTGCGGAAGGACGTCATGTTGAAAGTCTGCGCGGTCAGCATGATCGCTGCGCCGAACAGGACCACGCCCAAAAGGCCCAGGGCATGGCCGAGCCCCCCATGGCCTTTGCGGAAAGCCTCGGCCGCACCGAGCAGGCTTGCCCACAGGCAGGCCAGCAAAAGGGCAAAACGGGCAAGCCGCGGTATCACGTCCCAATTGGCGCCGACAAAGGTCAGGGCGGACAGGCCGAGCAGGACTGCGCCGAGAATCGTCAGGGCGCCCAGGGCAGAGGGGCGTGACGGTCCCGATGCGATATCGGCGAGAATGCGGGCGCGCTGGCCGGCTTCAATCCAGCCGGCCTCGATCCAGCGGTCGATATCACGGGTCAGGCGTTCGCGGTACGACATCGGCGCTCCTCCGCCAGTCTCAGCCGACAGGCCGGTCAGATCTGCCGGAAAGAGTGGCGGAGGCGTGCGGGCCTGTCCACGAAAGCTTGATTCACATCGGCAAGCCGTGTCGCGGCTGCCCGGTCTCGCGCAACAGCGCGCTCAAACCGCTTTTTTGTGGTATCGTGCAACTGCTACGGATTGGGAGGCTGGCGATGATTGTCGAGGCAATACTGAAAACGAAGGGCCGTGACGTGATCACGATCCGTGATGGGGCGACCCTGGAGGAAGCCGCACGCCTGCTTGATGCGCACGGGATCGGCGCGCTCCTGGTCGAGGACGGGCAGGGGCGGCCCGTCGCCGTCCTGTCGGAACGCGATATTGTCCGAGAGATGGCGCTGAACGGTGCGGCCTGCCTGCATCGGCCGGTCGCCCAGGCCCTGACCCGGGCCTTCGTGACCGCCGGACGCACGGCCGGCCTGAATGATCTCATGGTCTTGATGACCGAGCGACGGGTCCGCCATGTCCCGATCCTCGATGGCGATGCCCTGCTCGGAATCATCTCCATCGGCGATGTGGTCAAGGCCAAGATCGCCGACATGGAAGCCGAGACTGCGGCGCTGCAGGCCTATATCCGCTCGTAAACCCTGCCGTCGCTTCGTGGAATCAGCGGCCGTCCCGGGGCCCGGACGATGCCGCCACGCCTGTCCGGACCGCGTCGGTGCCTGCCGCAACCGCGCCAAAAGACATTCTGCACACGGCGAAAAGCCTTGCCTGATTGGGCGATGCCGTTTGCCGATGCAACGGACTGCAGGAAATCCCGCAGCAGGGGGTTGCGTCCTGCGCGGCGTGCTGTAGAAACCCGCTCACACCGGCGCTGCCGCAGCGGATTTCCTCTTGCGGTCCAGCGTCGTTTGCTTATTATACGAGGTCTTGTCGTTTTTCTAAGTCAGGTCGGCGCGTCAAATTCAACGCTCCGGGCAGCCAGGTTTTCGCCGGTTTCAAAGCCACTGAAAAGCAACTGCACGACCCTGAGAAACGCGATTGACTTCGCAGATTGGGCGGCTTAAACACCGCCCTCCTTGGCCGGGGGCGGCATTGATGTTTTGCCCTTTGGCTATCGGATTTGGCGGCCTTGTGCTGTTTGGGTCCGGCTCTTTGACATTGTTGTTATGGAAAGAGAAACGCAGGCGACGGTGCTCTGCGGTGGGTCAGA
>NZ_JADFAJ010000036.1:0-42500 GCF_015665295.1 Maricaulis sp. | reverse complement strand
TTCCTTGTCGGGTAAGTTCCGACCTGCACGAATGGCGTAACGACTTCCCCGCTGTCTCCAGCATAGACTCAGCGAAATTGAATTCTCCGTGAAGATGCGGAGTTCCCGCGGTCAGACGGAAAGACCCCGTGCACCTTTACTACAGCTTGACAGTGGTATTAGCGATTATTTGTGTAGGATAGGCGGGAGTCTATGAAGCCAGGGCGCCAGCTCTGGTGGAGACATCCTTGAAATACCGCCCTGATGATTGTTGATATCTAACCGCGGCCCATGAACCTGGGTCCGGGACCCTGTCTGGTGGGTAGTTTGACTGGGGCGGTCGCCTCCCAAAGAGTAACGGAGGCGCGCGATGGTGGGCTCAGAGCGGTCGGAAATCGCTCGTTGAGTGCAATGGCATAAGCCCGCCTGACTGTGAGACTGACAGGTCGAGCAGAGTCGAAAGACGGCCATAGTGATCCGGTGGTCCCGCATGGAAGGGCCATCGCTCAACGGATAAAAGGTACGCCGGGGATAACAGGCTGATGATGCCCAAGAGTCCATATCGACGGCATTGTTTGGCACCTCGATGTCGGCTCATCGCATCCTGGGGCTGGAGCAGGTCCCAAGGGTTTGGCTGTTCGCCAATTAAAGCGGTACGTGAGCTGGGTTTAGAACGTCGTGAGACAGTTCGGTCCCTATCTGCCGTGGGTGTCGGAAAATTGAGAGGAGCTGCCCCTAGTACGAGAGGACCGGGGTGGACGTATCTCTGGTGGACCTGTTGTTGCGCCAGCAGCATAGCAGGGTAGCTATATACGGAAGGGATAACCGCTGAATGCATCTAAGCGGGAAGCCCCCCTCAAAACCAGTTTTCCCTTGAGAGTCGTGGAAGACCACCACGTTGATAGGCCAGATGTGGAAGCGTGGCGACACGTGAAGCTGACTGGTACTAATTACTCGATTGTCTTGATCTTGAAGATGCTCATGTCCGGCGAACGCTTCGTCGAACAAGACCAAGAACCTCACATAAAGATCAGAATGTCTCTTCAATCCTTGGATCTATCGCGCTGACCGGGTGGTTATTGCAGGGGGACCACACCCGTTCCCATCCCGAACACGGCCGTTAAGACCCCTAGCGCCGATGGTACTGCGTCTTAAGGCGTGGGAGAGTAGGTCGCTGCCCGGTCTGCACGATAGATCCAATACCTCCACACATATCAAACACCAAACGCCCCCGTGCCCAAAAGCCGGGGGCGTTTCTGCGTCCAGCCCCACACCACCTCAAAACCCCGATCAATGATGAACTTCGCCGTGTTGGCGACCAAGGCCACATGCCCATGGAGTCTGCCCTCGAAATTGAATGTGTCTGACCCGGTTTTCAGATAAGGATCATGGCCGTGACCGGCCCAGCGCTGGTCGCGACGGCGGCGCCTGTCAGGGATGGCGCCTGTCAGGGAGAAGTGGTTCGTGCGCGACTTATTGTTGACTGTTTTACTGGCATGGTGCGTGGCGTCGTGCTCGACACCCTCGTCTCATGCATCTGAAGACCCGGGCATGTCCTCGGCTCGATTGTACGGCCAAGCCGTTGATGATCTGATTGCGGCCACTCGAACTCGGGACGCTTTTCTAAGCACTTCCATGGCCGAGCTTGAGCCTTGCAAATTTGCCTATGAGATCATTCCTGGACGCCAATCGCGCCTTCAATACGCCTTTGATGTGCGTCATCTGGATCTGGACGCAACCTCACAGGCGGAAGGCCAGGCCGGAGAAACTGAGTATTCTGCGCGGCGTATAGCGTGCGGTGAGGCGCATGGTTTTTGCGTGTCTTATGTCGGCATGTCGATACATCATGTCGAGATTGTCTCGCCGACGCCGGAAGACCTGGACCGCGCCCTCGTCGCGTTGCGTCAGGCACAAGCCGCTTGCCTGGATACGCCCGGCCTGTCGGACTGATTGAAGCACCGGGGCAGGCAAGTTTCCCGCCACAATTGGCGCCGGTACGCGATATCAACAAAGCCTGTGCTGTTTTTCGGGGCTGCAATGTCGTCCGCGGCGTCGCTGCCGCGACCGGAAATGAGATCGATACAGGCGCGGTATTCCTCGTCCGGCGAGCCACGGTTTCGACCGCCAGGACAACCAACACAAGCAAGGGGCCGCGCTCGGCCAGAGCCACCCTGTCAGGCTTACGCCGTGCCGGACCCGGCGGCACCAGACAAGGCCGCCGCTAAACAGGGCGGGAGCTGGTTGCTCAGCAGGCAGTGCGAGCGTCGGCGGGCTGCCGCGGGCCCGTATTGCCGGACCGGCCGGCGCATGGGGTATGGCCGCTGGATCGAACGAGCAGCGCCTCACAGTTCTCTCGTGTGACGCTCCTGGTGGTGTAAATGGCCGTATCGTGACGATCGGCGTGCCCGTGCTGCAGGGCGGCCGGGGCGAGTTTCCGGGTGCCGCCGCGCTGCAGGTGGGGGCCAGAACGCCAAGCCTGCTTTTGACAGCTGGCCGAGCGCAGCTATGCTGTTGACGCTACACGCTTGTCAGCTTACACACGCGCTCCCGATACGGAATGTGTCGGAACATCCTGATGCGGGGTGGAGCAGTCCGGTAGCTCGTCAGGCTCATAACCTGAAGGTCGTAGGTTCAAATCCTACCCCCGCACCCAAAGAAAACCCCGTGCCCTGAGGCGCGGGGTTTTTTGTTTTCGGGCGGTCAGGCTGCAACGGCTAGAGTGTGTCGAGGCGAATCGAGACGGGGCCGGTCAGGGCAAGGGGGGCGTCGATGCGGATTTCGATCCGGCGCGATCCGGGCCGGTCCTGATTGATCCAGGCATCTCCGGAGCGCAGGCGGATATCGGCGCCGGGGGCCGTGAGGCTTGCCGCGGAGAGACCGATTGCGGTCTCACCGCTCATCAGCCGGACCCGATAGGACTGGGCGTTGCAATGGGCGCTGAGTCGAAGGATGCCATCGTTCCAGGACTCGCTGTCAATATCGGCGATCGCGCACTGGGTCGACACGTTGGCATTCAGGGCGAGACGCATCTCGGCACCGGTCTGCGGGGTTGCCAACAGGGACGCCGACAGGGCCGCCGACAGGGCGGCCAGCCCGGTCCATCTCGCCACCTGTCTCCGTGCCTGAAGCATGTCCTGCCTGCATTCATACCATCAAGGGGCACTTGCTAGCAGGTTTTGCGCGGGCGCGCGCGTGAAACCGCGCACCATGCTTAACGCACGCTCAATACGGGATGAAGCTCATGGTGATGACATCCCGATAGAGGCCGGCGTAGTGGTGGATTGCCGGCGGCACATCGATTTCGAGCGAGCCCGACTGAACAGCGCTGGATCGATAGGGAAAATCAACGGTGTCGCCGGCTGCCAGCGTGAGGTCGACGACCTGTCCCGAGACCGATGCGGTGTAGCTGACGGCTCCGAATTCGGCGCCGCGCTCATGCACGAGTGCGCCAAGATTATCGGAATGAACCATCACCGAGACCGCGGTATTGGTGCGGAAGAAGAAGTCCGAGCGACCCTGGGCGCCGGTATCGATATCACCCAGGTTGATCACGTGCGTCCCGGCGCTGGTGCTGCCCTCGAAGCGCAGGGCGGGCAGGACCTGGCTGCCGACCGGTATTGTCGCGAGACGGTCACCACTGGTGACTTCAAGGCGATGCTCATACAGTCCCGGTGGAACGAATTGTCCGGCCGCGAGGCGGTAGAAGGGCAGGGTCAGCGTTTCACCGCTCACCAGGCGGCGCACGGCATCGCGCTGCAGCCGCCAGGTCGATCCGGTCCGCCGGATCTCGTCGGCGCGTTCCCAATCGGCCTCCAGTTGAGCGGACGGGCCCGCCAGGACCGGCTCGGCAGCGGTGCCGTCAGGAATGGCGAGCCTGACCGCGAGACGCTCGCAGCCTGTCGGCAACTCGGCATCGCTTGCGCGCAGGCGCAGGTGAATGATGGTGTCGGAGATGTCGGCCGCGTCATAGACAAGCCCGTCCGTCTGCGTGATCTCGATATCGAAGCCGTCGCAAGGCGGAGCAGGCTGCAGGCTGACCAGGCTGAGGCTGGCCGCCATCATGGCACTAATCATCACTGGTTTCCCCTTCCAGTCTCCCGAGATCGACATAGGCGCTGGCACCGGTCCCGATGGTGAACCGGTAGACCGTTCGTGGTTGCGACTGCAGGTGTGCGGCGTAACGCCCCGGCAGCAGCGCATTGAATGCGGCCCGGCCGGTCCGGTTGGTGAAGAAGGCCTGGCTGGTGCCGCTGTCGAGATGGGTCAGCAGGCCGTATTGCAGGGCCGGTGGTTCGCCATCGCGCGTCAGCGTTGCGATCGCTGTGCGGAATGCCGGGGTGCCGACCGTGATCCGGGTGCCTGTCGAGCTGCCTGAAATCAGGCTGTACTGGCCCGGGCCTATGTCATAGCCCGGCTCGAGACCGCTCGCGTCGACCCGCAAGCGGACCGGGCGGTAGGGGGCATCGACAGAAATGATGGCCGGTCCGAACCGGTCGGCGCGACCGACAGGGGCGGGGCTGGCCTGCATGGCGATGGCCAGTTCCGCGTTTTCCAGCGAGGGGTGTCGATCGACCATGATGAAGCCGCGACCCGGATCCCGGCCAATCCCAAGCTGGCCGTCACTCCAGGCAAGGCCGGATTGCAGGCGAAGCGTATAGGCGGACCGGTCGGCAGCGCCGGTACGGCTGGCCTGGTGATCGGCGCTCAGTTGCAGGCCGGCACGGGCGCCAACCAGATCGACAGCGCCGCGAATGTCCACGCTATCCGGTCGGCGGATTGCTGCGGCGCGTGCCTGCACAAAGGGCAGCGTCTCACCGCGTCCGCGTCGCCAGTCGACCCGGCTGCTGCGCCCCAGACTGTCATGACTGGCGCTGGCGAACTGGCGGTCGGAAAAGCGTCGGCTGACGGTCAGGAAGAGCCCGGATTCGTTGTCGCGCGAGCTGAATTGGCTATGCCGCGCCGAGGCGGAAACGAGGATTTCTCCGAAGCGCCGGTTGACACTGGCCGAAAGCGTGCGGCTGCGATCGGGGCCAATATGGCTGTCGCGATATTGTGCGCCCAGGCTCATCGAGACCGTGTCGGTCAGGCTCAGGCGCATGTCGCCGCCCAGCGACCAGCGCGTGCTGGCGGGCCCGACGCGTGTATTGAGCGTCACGAAGCCTGCGCTGTAATGATCGAGGCGCAGATTCAGTGTGGCCCGGCGTGTCTCGGCCCAGTAGGGGCCACCGGTGAAGGCGAAGCCGATGGCCGAGCCCGCACGCCGTCCGTCGGAGTCACTCCATGTCAGCTCGGTCTGGGCAACGCCGCCGGCAAACGGAAAGGCCAGGGTACCGCTGGTACCGCGATAGTCGGCGTCGAGCGCGACGGACGCGGATGCGGTCAGGCTGTCGCTGAGGCCCCGGCGCCAGGATCCGCCGAAAACCGGGCGTTCGTTGTCATAGGCAAAGTCCGGTTTCGATTCATCGCGCGCAAACCCGACCGCCCAGACGCTTTCCGTCAGGCCGGACGCCAGCAGGTCGATATTGGCGGACAGGCTGAAGCGGTCGGCCTCGCGCCGGCCAAGGTCATCCTCGACGATGATGACGATATCGTTGGAGGTATTGGCGAGGGGAATATCGCGCAAATCGACGGGGCCGGGGCCGGCGGCAAAACGGTCGATCAGCGCGCCATTGACATAGACCTCAACGGTCGACGGCCGGTCCAGCACCAAGGACCGGTCTCCGGTGGGCCGGATATTCCTTGTCGGCTGGAGGTCGCGATAATTGGTTTCAACCGCCACACCGGCGAGATTGAGCAGGCCGATACTGCGTCCGAGCTGGGGCGCCAGGTCGCCGGCGGAGAAGCGCCGGGCCTGTGCCGAATTTTCGGTGAAGGCGATGATCCGGTCGCGGGTGAAACGGACATCGCCTGTCGCCCGAAGCGAGGAGCGTCCGCCCCAGTCGACACTCACGCCCTCCAGGCCGCCAAAATTGATGAAGCCGTCCAGCCTCAGATCGGCCGAACTGGCAGTGGAGTCGGACAGGGTGTCCGCGAGGGTCAGGGCACCGGTTACACCGAAGGCAAGGGGCGCCGGGCGGATGGCCGTCTCGTCCCAGTTGACCCAGTCCCGGGCCAGCGATGCCGCTGTCGCGGCCCGGTTTTCCAGGGCGATTTCCACCCGTGCGGTGAGGGTTCGTGGCTCGAGCGAGATGGTCAGGCCCAGGACAGCCAGATCGGCGACGGGAACCAGTCCGACGCCCTTGGCCTCCAGCGCCGCCCGGCTCCGGTCGTTGAGCGCCGGGCCGATGGCGCGCAGCAGGGCATCAGGGTCGATGCGGCTGACCGTCGTGACGGAGGTCTCGACGGTAATGGCCGGATAGCGTCGCCCGTCCATGATCAGGGGAAGGTCGACGAGGAAGAGTTGTTCATTGGCCTGCAGTCGCGCCGCCTCGCCGGGGCCGGTCGCGACCAGGCAGGACAGGGCGCAGGCCAGCAGTCCAATGACGAAGCGCCCGGGCGCGTGGCGCCCGGGGCGATGCAATCCGGTCTGTTTGCCCCCCGACATCGCGCGCGACCGGTCAGTCGATCGCAATGGTCAGCGGACCGTCCGGCAAGCCGGTTATGGGGAGGCGGAACTCACGGCTGCCATGGGGCGGGATGATGGGGTTTTCGACCAGCTCCGCGAGCTGGGCCGGCGTCAGGCGGACCGTTTCGCTTCCCACTGCCAGGCGCAAGGCCATGTCGCTGAGCATCGCAAAATCGGTGCCGCTATTGCTGGCTGTGAATACCAGGCCATCAGCCTCCCGCGAAATACCGGACAGGGCGATCTCGGCGCGAGCCTCGTCGGCACGGACATAGATCGCCACCCCGAAATTATAGGCGAAGACGACGCCGGTGAAGCCGGGTTCGGAGACCGGGACTTCCTGCACTTCGGCGATGTAGGCCTCGCTGTCTTCCAGGTCCGGGTCGCCGATATAGGAGATGCGCACGGCCTGGCTCTGGCCCGCCGGCACAAGCGCCTGCGGCGGAAAGACGGAGAAGACGTCTTCCGCCGGCAGGAATTCCTGGGTTCCGTCGGGATGGACGATCCGGCGTTTCATCACGATCTCGACCGGCAAATCCCGGTCGCGGGTATTGTTCACGGTGATGACGGTCGAGGTGCGCCCGGCCCCGAGGTCCAGGATGATCCGCATCGGCTCGACCTCATAGGCGATTGCCAGGCCGGCTGTGGCGATCAGTGCCAGCATGGCGAGAATGGCGCTCTTGGCATGGGAGATCAGGCGGGTCATGGGCGGGCCTCTCGGGTCGGAATCGCGGGCTGGGCCCGGTCAGGCAAAGCCCGCGGGGCTCGCCTGTCCGGACACTAGCATGACAATATCTACTTCGCAGTCACCGTGACGGTGACGACGTCGGAATAATCACCGGCGAAGACCGTCGTATAGCTGGCCCCGTCGGCGCCGGCATTGGTCGAGCGCACGCCATAGACACGGAAGTCGACATCACCGGTCTGACCGGTCAGGAAACTCGGACCATTGAGGTCAGCGGTCGCGGCGGAGGTCAGCTGGGTCCAGTTCATGGTCAGGCCATTGCTTCCGGTATGACGCATTTCATAGGCGATCTGGTTTTGCGCGCCGCCGGACGTGCCCGACCGGACGAGATAACCGCCATTGGTGGACGTGATGGTGCGGGTGAAACCATTCGGCGAATTACAGGCGTAGGACGCTGAACCCGCTGCCTGCTCCACCGTGCCGGTGGTTTCGGTATTCGCCAGGTCGCCAAAATCGATATCGATTTCGGCTCCGCCGGCATTGTAGATGCCGCAGACCGAGCTGACCTGGGCCGAGAGATCGTAGGAGAGTTGGTTCGAGCCGCCCTGTTGGGCATAACCGGCACCGGTGGCCAGAACAGCAGCGATTGCGCTGGTGGTGAGGATCTTTTTGAACATGTGCAGCCCCCAAGGCTTTGAATTTATCCAATCCGAAAGGGGGTGGCATTTGCGATCACCAACCTTCGATTGGGCCAAGTTAGAGAGGGTTTGGGGCTGAACCGGGGGCGAATAAGGACCAAAGAGGGATTTGTTCGCCGGTTTCGTGCCTCATTCGGTCGCTTTTGTGGGCAAACCTGTTCATCCACCGTTCATGACGATAAAATCTTCCATGAAAGTGGATTTTGAGGGGATATTGTTTAAATACAAGCCGGTGCGCGATGGGCGCCCGTCTCACAACTGCCTGGCATCCGGCTTTCGCCGCCAGCGCGCAATACTTCGGAGAACATGTGAAAGCGGGCTGCCATGATGTCGGGATAGGTTTTGCGGCTGAGCAGGAGCCCGGCTGCGGCCTGATTGTGAGGCCGGCAGGCCGCGCCCATTGCCGCTGATCACCAGTGCGGCGAATGCGCTGATGGCCTGATCCGTCGATCCCGGCCTATCGCGACCTGCTCCCCCGGACGGGGGAAGGATGAGGGTTTTGCAGCCCGTATCGTCATGAAATCTAGCAGGGATGGTGGACCGGACGCACTGGATTTGGCATTACGGGCGTGAATTCGGACGGGGCTCGCCGCGCATGCATATGACGCACATCATCATTGACGATTTTCTGCCCGAGCCGGAGCGAATTCGGCAAGCTGCGCTGTCGCTCAGATACCCGCCGCGCCCGGAGCGCGCGTCCTATCCGGGACGCAATGCGGCGACCGCGCTCAATCTCAGCGGTATCGAGCAATTGATCGAGCAGATTGTGCATGAGCCGGTCGCGCCGGCGCCGCAATCATCGCACGCCGTGCCCCGCCTGGCGCTCGACGGTGATACCAGCCGGGCCAGTGTGCATATCGACTTCAATCACTGGTCCGGCATGATCTATCTGACGCGGCCGGAACATTGTGTCGGCGGGACACATTTCTTCCGCCATCGCGCGACCGGATGGGATCGGGCGCCGGTCTTTCCGGGCGAGGCAGAAGCCAAGGGGTTCGCAAACGCCGATGCCGCCCTGAAGACCATCCTCGACAATGACCAGAACGATCCGTCGAAATGGGAAGAAACCATGACGATTCCGATGCGTTACAACCGGATCGTCCTGTTTCGTGGCTATATGTGGCACGATGCCGGCGTCTCGTTCGGGACCACGCCTGAAAACGGCCGCCTCATCCTGCCGCTCTTTTTCGAGAACACGGCCGCGCGCTAGGCGGCGCCTTCCAGGAGTCGAGCGAGGTCGGCGAGCTCGTTGCGGAGGTTCTGACACCGGACCGGTCGATCCAGAACGGCTTTCAGGGCTGGCGGCAGCGCGACGGGCTGGCCGATGACCGGTTCCACGGTTTCCGCAAACTTGGCCGGATGAGCCGTTGCTCCGACAATCCAGCGCCGGGCCTGTTGCTCCGGGCCGGGCAGGCGGTGCCAGGCTTCCAGTGCGGTGGCGGTGTGCGGGCAGGCGATATAGCCGGTCTCATGAAAACAGGTCTCTATCCGGTCCCGAATGGCCGTGTCGTCGACCAGGCACACTCCCGCAATCTGATCGCCGGACAGATTGGCCAGCCGCTCGAAATTGCTTGGCGCACCGACATCCATCGCATTCGCGTGCGTGGCGATGGAAGGCCGGGACTGGTAGCGCCCGGTGCTGAACCAGTCCGACAAGGTGGCATTGGCATTGGTGGCGAGCACGATCGGCCCGATCGGCAGGCCGCAGGCGCGCGCGAGAACGGCGGCGAAGGCATTGCCGAGATTGCCGGTTGGTATCACCAGGCCGGGCGCGATGCCGGTCTCGGCAAACACGTCCAGGGCCGCGCGGGCCCAGTAGGTCATTTGCGGCAGGAAGCGGCCGATGCTGATCGAATTGGCCGAGGTCAGATTATGGGCCTGGCGCAGCCCCGGATCTGCGAAAGCCGATTTCACCAGGGCCTGGCAGGCGTCGAAATCGCCGTCGATGCGGGCGGCCTGGACAGGCGAGGTCCAGCAACACAATTGGTGTTCCTGGAAGGCGGATATCCGGCCCGCGGGAAACAGGATGACGGCGCGTGTACCGGTGACGCCCTCTGCGGCGCAGCCGACGGCCCCGCCCGTATCGCCCGAGGTGGCGACAAGAACGGTTGATGTGGACCCGGCAGACTGGCCGATCGCCCCGAAGGCGCGAAACAGGAAGCGCGCGCCGAAATCCTTGAATGCGCCGGTCGGGCCGTGAAACAGTTCCAGCACGATCGGGTCAGCGCCCGGCTCGCCGGCACTGACGCGCGGACAGGGAAAATCAAAGGCGTCCCGGCAGATCGTCGGCAGGGCCGACTCGACCGGACTGTCCGCGAAGAAGGGGGCGAGCAAGCGGGCTGCGAGGTCGCCCAAGCCTGGTGTATCGCTGAAATCGCCCGGACTGAACGCCGGCAGCGCGCTGGGCATGTAAAGCCCGCCATCCGGCGCGACACCGGCGCGCAGCGCGTCAGCGGCGTCGACCGCGGGTGCCTCGCCGCGGGTCGAGACATATCTCATTCCACCGACTCCACGCGGAGCCCGGCCGAGTCGATAGGGGCGTCATAGGCATTGGCGGCGCAGTTCGCCGCCCGGAAGGCGGAAGCCATCGCAGTCTCGACGGCGGGCAGATCGGTCTCCAGGGCCCAGGCGAAGACCGACGGGCCGGAACCGGAGAAGGAGCAGCCCAGCGCCCCGGCTTCGATTGCGGCGGCCTGGACGGCGGCCAGTTCGGGAAGGAGGGGCAGGCGCTGCGGCTCGATGAAAATGTCGGTCAGGCCGGCGCGGACCAGTTCCAGATCATTGATCGCACAGCCGGCGACGAAGCTGGCCATGTTGCGGGCATGTTCGACGGCGATGTCCTTGGCGATCTGCGGGGCGAGGAGTTCGCGTGCGCGTTGCGTTTCCACCTTGCGATCGGGATGAAAGAGGATGCAGGCGACACCGGCGGGCAAGGGCAGGCGGCGGATGAGTGGTGGATCAAGGCGCCCGGCGACAACCAGCCCGCCCATCAGTGCAGCCATGACATTGTCCCAGGGTGGCGGGTCGGCGGAGACCTTCTCGCCCTCCATCGCCAGCGGCAGGAGTTCGGACAGGCTGAAGGGCGAGCCCAGAAGTGCATTCACCGCGCCGGCGGCGGCGACAGCCGAGGCGGCCGATCCGCCCATGCCGGCGCTCAGCGGCACACCCTTGTGGATATCAACGGTGATCCCGAATGGTGCACCGGCTTTTCGCAGAACGGCATCCGCAGCAGCGAGGGCGCAATTATCGGCGACCGCTTCCGGCAAATGTTCAACCAGGCCGGAGACATGACCGAGGCGGACACCCGCTTCCTCGTCGCGCCGGACGGTGACGGTATCGCGGACGGCATCGAAGGCGAGGCCAAGCACATCAAAGCCGACCCCGACATTGCCGATACTGGCTGGCGCGCTCGCGCGTGCCAGCGAAGGTTTTTGGCTCATGCCACCGTCCTCGTGGACATTCGTCGGATATGGCTAAGCGGATTCTCCGGGATGCGCGATGCGGTTTCCGACGGCAGGACGGTCTCGCGCTGGATATCCATGATGTCGGCAAAGACGGATTCGGCGGTCGGCCAGCGACCGGCGCCCTTGCCGAACACGCCGACCTGGCCACCGGGCAGGTTGAGCAGGGCACCATTGCCTTCATTGACCAGGCCGGCGAGCGGGTGATCCGGGGCGAGGGCGCGGATCTCGACCCGCGCCTCGACGCTGCCATCGTGTGTGGTGACGCAGCGGGCGACCTGTTTGAAGATGAGCCCTTGCTCATTGACGGCGGCGATACGCTCGGCCGAAAGGTCATTCAGGCTTTCGCGGCTGATCTGGTCGGGATGAAGGGCGACGCCGAAGGCATGGCGGACCAGGATGGCCAGCTTGTCGGCCGCGTCATATCCGTCGATATCGGCGCTCGGGTCGGCCTCGGCAAAACCAAGCCGCTGGGCTTCGGCGACCGCCTCGGCAAGCGGTACGCCCTCTCCGAGCTTGCCGAGCACGAAATTGCAGGTGCCGTTAAGCACGCCCTCGACGGAAAGGAGCGTGTCCTCGGCCGCAAGCAGGTCGACAATTTCAAGGATCGGCACGCCGCCGCCAATCGTCGCGGAATAGCGCAGCGATCGTCCGTTTTCCTGGGCCAGCTCGTGCAGGCGGTCGAAGTCGAGGGCGACGACGGCCTTGTTGGCGGTCACCAGATGTGAGCCGTCGCGCAGCACGCTCTGTGAGAGCGAGCGTGCGAGGCCGGTGCCGCCCATCGTCTCGACCACGATATCGGGTTCACCGGCCAGCGCCTCGGCGGGGTCTGATGTGAATTGCAGGGCGACGGGCGCGCCGGCGCGATGCTGGTCCGGGTTTCGGACCAGGACCGGGTTGAGGGTGAAACGGCCCGGATGGGCAAGCAGGTGGGCGCAGACACCGGCGCCGACAGCGCCGTGTCCGAGCACGGCGACCTTCAGCGACCTGGCCTCCAGCCCGTCGCCGGCGCGTTTCTCCACCGCTGCAATGCGCGTGGCATAGGGGCGTCCCAGCGCCGCGACCTCGATCACCACATCCTGTTCCTTGGCACGGCTGATCGCCTTGTCCTGCACCAGACCCCGGCTGACCTTGGCCGCCTCGTCATAATCGAGCTGGTCGAGGCGCTTGGCATTGGCGACCTTGGCCGGATCATCGGTATAGACCCCGTCGACATCCTTGATCAGGCGCACCCGGTCGGCGCCCAGCCAGTGGGCGAACTCGACCGCGGTCAGATCTGTGCCACCCCGACCCAGGGTCACCGGACCATCCACGCCATCACCGAAGAAACCCGGTGCCACCACCACATCGACCGAGACGAAGCGTGCGAGGACCCGCGCGGCATCCAGTCCGGTCAGATTGGCGTCAAGCGCTTCGCCTTCGGCCCGCAAGCCCATTTCGTGCGGGTCAAGCACCGCCGAGGGGATGCCGGACCGTTCCAGCGCCAGACCCATGAGGGCCGCCGACTTCAGCTCGCCGCAACGGACCAGCCGGGCCAGAAGGGCGTCGGAACAGCCCTGGCCGACATCATTGCCGACCCCGAACAGGGCGTCGGTCTCGCCATCCAGCGCGGACACGACCGCCACGACTTTCTCGCCGGCGCGGACATGGCGATAGATCTCGTGGGCGGCGCGAGCATAGTCGTCCGGCGTGAACAGGACAGAGCTACCGAATTTCAGCACGCAAAGCTTGAGCGGGCGTTCGGGTTGGTCGGGCTGGGGTTCGTCTGGCTTGGGTTGGTCTGGCAAGGCCATGGGTCGGGTCCTTCGGGTCGGGTCGGTTGGATGTCGGTGTGTGGTCGGGTTTGGGTTCGGGCTGGATTTTGAACATGAAAAAACCCGCGTCCGGTGAGGGAGCGGGTTCGGTGTGTTGCGGTTTGTCTGGTTCCGCTACGCCACGCCGGCCGCCCCCCTGGTCCAGGAGGTGGTCGTGATAATCATGGTGGTGGTACCGAGGCCGCCGAGGATGCCGCAGCCGGTCACGGCCGAACCCGAAAGGGTCGGCTGGAGGCGGCTGATCATGTCCATGGCATGCGCCATATCGACAAGTCCTTCGAAAAGCGTTCAGCCGAAAAGCGTTCGGTGACGCGCCGTGGCAGCGCAATTGCTGCACCTGCAAAACTCGTTGCCCAGAAGTGCGCAAAAATTTCGCGCCGTCAAACCCTTTTTGGCAGAAATTCTGTAACCGGGTGATAAAATTCACACCGGCGGGCATGAATCTGTCTGCAGCCGGGGCGCTGGCGCAAGGCCGACCCGTCAGGCAATCTGCCCGTGCCTGCATGCGATCCGCATCGGGAGCCGAACCGAAGGACTCGTCATGATCCGGATCATCCTCGCCGTACTGGCCGGCGTCATCGTCGGCGGGGTCGTGACCGGCCTGCTCGAGGTCCTGGGCCATCTTGCCCTGCCTTTGCCGGACGGTCTTCTGCCGGACGATCTGTCCGACCGGGAGGCCCTCAATGCGGCCCTCGCCGGGATCCCGGCGGCCAACCGGCTCGCCGTCATTGCCGCCTGGGGCGGGGGTGCCCTGATGGCCGGATGGGTGACGACATTCCTCGCCCGCTCGCATCATCTGGCGCTGGCGATGCTGGCGGGCGGTGGCCTTCTGTTCGCCGGACTGAGCAATCTCATCTTCATCCCCAGCCCGCTCTGGATGTGGGTGCTGGGCCTGGCGGTTTTCCTGCCCATGGTCTGGCTGGGGCATCGTCTGGCCCCGATCCGGGGCTAGGGGAAGATCAAGCAGAGCGGTCAAGCTTCTCGGTGTTTCGCGTCGAGGAGCCGGGTGAAGGAGGGGCGAAAGACGTGCGGTCCTTTGGCCACCCGAACTCCGGACTTGCTGTGTCGGACTTGCGGCTTAGATTTCGTTCGAAACAGTCCTGAGGTCAGCTCCTTATGCCGCAACCGCTCCGCGCTCCATCAGTCTACCCGGCGCTGTTCAGGGCTGGTCTCCTCATTTTTTGCGCCTATGCGGCCTGGATTACGTTCTGGAACATCGCGTTAATACTGACGGCGCTTTACTTGGTGGACGGTCAGGTCGGCTCCTGGAACCTTCGGCCCTATGTCGAGCAAACCTCCTGGGTTTGGCGATCCGCCCACATCGTATTGAACCTTGTTGTAGTATCGGGCGCGTGGATGGCCATCCGAAGATACCGGCACGCCCTGTATTGGACCGGGCTCTCCCTGTTGCTGGACGCCCTGAGCTGGGTTGGATTTGCTCTTCTGGACACGCATACCAACAACCAGGAACTACTCCCCCTTATCATCGCCCTGTTCGGTGTGATCCTGATGCACAATTCGCGTGTGTTGCACCGCGACTCCAAGGTCTAGCGGGGCGCTCGGGATACCGCATTTGTTGAAGCGGCCAGACGAGAAAAAAGCCCCGACCAACCGGCCGGGGCTTTGTCATTTCCGCGTGTGACGCCGGCCTTACTCGGCCGCTGTCAGCTCGCGCACCTTCGGTGCCGCCGCACGCACATAGGGGGCGACATGGGCTTCGAAGGTCTTGAAGTTCTCGTTGAACATGGTGACCAGCGAGGCAGCGCGGGCGTCATAGGCGGCCTTGTCCGACCAGGTCGAACGCGGGTCGAGAATGCCGGACACCACACCCTCCACGGCGATCGGTACCATGAAACCGAAATTCGGATCCTCGCGGAAGGCTGCGCCGTTAAGCGAGCCATCCAGAGCCGCGTTGAGCAGGGCGCGGGTGGCCTTGATCGGCATGCGCGTGCCGGTGCCATAGGCGCCGCCGGTCCAGCCGGTATTGACCAGCCAGCAATCGACATCATGTTCGGCGATCAGCTCGCGCAGCAGGGCGCCATATTCGGACGGGTGACGCGGCATGAAGGGCGCACCGAAACAGGTCGAGAAGGTGGCGGACGGCTCGGTCACGCCCTTTTCCGTACCGGCGACCTTGGCGGTATAGCCGGACAGGAAGTGATACATGGCCTGGGCCGGGCTCAGCTTGGCGATCGGCGGCATGATGCCGAAGGCGTCACAGGTGAGCATGACGACATTCCTGGGGTGTCCGCAGCGACCGGTTTCCGAGGCGTTCGGGATGGCGGAGAGCGGATAGGCGCCGCGGCTGTTTTCCGCGAGGCTGTCATCATCGAGGTCGAGGACGCGGGTCTCCGGGTCCATGACGACGTTTTCCAGCACCGTCCCCCACATCTTCGTGGTGGCGTGGATTTCCGGTTCGGCCTCGGCCGACAGGCGGATCATCTTGGCGTAGCAACCGCCCTCGAAATTGAACAGGCCATTTTCAGACCAGCCATGCTCGTCATCGCCGACCAGCGTGCGGCTGGCATCAGCGGACAGCGTCGTCTTGCCGGTGCCGGACAGGCCGAAGAAGATCGCGGCATCGCTGCCGTCTTCACGGGCGTTGACCGAGCAATGCATCGGCATGATGCCCTTGGCCGGCAGCAAGTAGTTGAGAATGGTGAAGACCGACTTCTTGGTCTCGCCGGCATAGGAGGTGCCGCCGATCAGCACCATGCGGCGCTCGAAATCGACCCCGATCACGGTCTCGGAACGGCAGCCATGGCGCGACGGATCGGCCTTGAAGCTGGGCAGGTTGATGATGGTGAACTCGGCTGCGAAGCCGGCATACTCGTCTGCCGCCGGGACGCGCAGGAGATGGCGGATGAAGAGGGAGTGCCAGGCGAGCTCGTTGACCACGCGAACCGGCAGGCGGTGATCCAGATCGGCACCGCCGAAGAGCTGCTGGACGAAGAGTTCCTTGCCGGCCATGTGCGCCTGGAAGTCTTCCCACAGGGCGTCGAAATGTCCCGGCGAGATGGCGGCGTTATTGTCCCACCAGACCTGGTTCTCGGTGGCGTCGTCGCGGACGGTGAACTTGTCCTTGGCGGAGCGGCCGGTATGGGCGCCGGTCTTGACCACGAGGGCGCCGCCTTCGGCGACTTCGGCTTCGCCGCGCTGGACCGCTTCCTGGTAGAGGCGGGCCTCATTCCAGTTGAGATTGATCGTGCCGGCCTGGACTCCCAGTACGGCGAGACCGCCATCAAGACGTTCGGACTTGGACATGCTTTCCTAACCCCCAGTGCGCCAGCGACGTCGTTTGGTGCGTCGTCGGGCGGGTCACCCGTTATCCCTGATGCCGCGTCGAAACGGTGCAGGGCCGGGCCTTGTTTCTTGGCGGACGCAAGTCGCTTGCCAGTCCCGCCAAATACTCATGGTATGGGGCCGGTAGCAGATCGACAATGTCCAGAAAAGCCAAAAAGGCACGGTCGAAAATCGCAAAAGAGGTGAGGGAAGTCCATGTTATCGCGAACATTTTTTGTGGCTATCGCAAATTTTGCGTTTCTTTGCAGCAACATCGCCGAGGCCCAGCCCATGCCGGTCATGCAAGAACAGAAATCGCATTTTCTTCAACTCGCTCTCGACTGCGTAGACCGCGAATACCCGAACAAGATTTCGCACGTGCTGCAATCCGACTCAGACGCCCGCACGCCGCGCGACATGCACCCTGCCTTTTACGGGTGTTATGACTGGCATTCGGCCGTGCATGGGCACTGGCTGATCGTCCGTCTCCTGCGCGGCGGCGTTGATGCCGATGCTGCGGCGCTCGCGACCGCCGCGCTGGACGCCCATCTCAATGCCGAAACCATTGCCGGCGAAATCGCCTATTTCGAAGGTGAGGGCACAGCCTCGTTCGAGCGCCCCTATGGTCTCGCCTGGCTGTTGCAACTCGGTCTGGAGCTGCGCGAATGGGATGATCCGCGGGCCGCGCGCTGGTCGGCAGCGCTGGCGCCACTCGAGACCGCTGTGGCGGACCGCTATCGCAGCTGGCTGCCCAATCTCGCCTATCCGATCCGCATCGGCACGCACAACCAGTCGGCTTTCGGCTTTGCCCTGGCACTGGACTGGGCCCGTCACGTGGGTGATGAAGAGCTGGAGACCCTGCTGGTCGAAACCAGTCTGCGCTTTCACCGCAATGACCGGGCCTGCCCGATCAGCTACGAGCCTTCGGGCGAGGATTTCCTCTCGCCCTGTCTGATGGAAGCCGATCTGATGCGGCGCATCCTCGACGGGGACGCATTCGCCGACTGGCTGACCGCCTTCCTGCCGGACATTCCGGTCGACGGGTCGGGCGACTGGCTGGAGCCGGGCATTGTGCTGGATCCGAGTGACGGAAAGCTGGTCCATCTCGACGGGGTCAACCTGTCGCGGGCCTGGAATCTTGAGGCCATCGCCTTCGCACTCCCGTCGGACGACCCGCGCCGCGAGACCCTGCTTGCCACCTCGGCGCGTCATGCCGAAACCGGTCTTGCAGCTGTCACGGGCGACGACTATGCCGGCGGTCACTGGCTGGCGAGTTTCGCGACCTATCTTGTGACCGGTCGTGCGCTCGAGGCGCCGCGGTGACAGGAAATTCAGACGCCATTCGCGTCGCACTGATGTAGACAGGTCTCGCTCGGGCTTTGAAGGAGGTTACTTCGTTGAAGCACAAACTATTCAAATCGATTGCCGCGTGGATCGCCGGCCTTGTCGCGATGATGGCTCTACAGGCTCCGGCGGAAGGACAGTCCCATCCTCGGCTTTCGCCGGACGGTACCCGGATCGCCCATTTCCGCTTCGATCTCGACGCGGGGACGGCTGACATCCTGCTCACTGACCGGGTGTCGGGCGAGACGACACCGCTGGTCACGGGCCATGCCTGGTCGGTCAATCCAGGCTGGGCCCCGGATGGGCAATCGCTTGTCTTCATTGGTGCAGAGGCAGGGGTGGCCGACACCTGGGACGTGTACGAACTCGATCTGACCGATATGGCCGTCACCGCGCTAACTCAGACAGGTGCGCGCGAAATGCACAGCCAGATGGCGCCTGATGGGCCATGGCTTTCCTTTGTCCGCATGACGGACGGTCCGGATGTCTGGGTCCTGAATCGCCAGACCGGCGAGGCGCGTCGCCTCGCGGCAACTTCCGATCGCGATTTCCACCCGAAATGGTCGCCGGACGGTCAGCGGCTCGTTTTCGACCGCACGACAGGGGCTGGAGAGACCCTCATCATGGACGTGACCATCGATGGCGACCGGCAGGCTGTCGTGGCGCGGGCCTCGGGCGAGACGCGACTGCGCCTGCCGGACATCGCGGACAATGGTGACATATTTGCCGTGGCATCCACAGGCGAGGACTACAGCCTGGTCCGGTTTTCGACCGGTCAGCCTGCCGAGCCGATCCTCCGGGCCCTCGCTGGGGAACAGTTTGGTGCCTTTGACCTGGCAGGCGATGGCGACAGCGTGGCGCTATCGATCACCGGAGCGGACGGGCGGATTCGCCTTTATCTGGTCGATATGGCGTCAGGCAGCCGAGACCTGGTCTATGAGTGAGGCCGGGCATCGATCTAGTCCGGTAGCGGAATGTGCTCCTGCTCACCCGGCGGCAGGGTGAAGCGCCCGCCCTCCGGGAAGCCGGCCTCGGCCGCGCTCGCCCAGTCCTGCCGGGCCTGATCAATCCCCTGCCGGGTCGCGGCGACGAAATTCCAGTTGATGTGGCGCGGCCCCGGGGACTGGCCGCCGCACAGCATGACACGGCTGTCGGCCCTGGCTTCGAGACGGCCGGCCGCGCCGTCTGCCAGCACAGCCATTTCGCCGGGCGCGATGGCCTCGCCATTGAGTGTGGCATCGCCCTCCACGAGATAGACCGCGCGCTCATCGTGCTCGATATCCAGCTCGACAGCGCTGCCGGCCGGCATTTCCCCGTGCAGGTAGAAGATCGGCGAGAAGACCTCGACCGGTGCTTCAATCCCCCAGGCCTTGCCCAGGATGAGACGGAAACGGGCGCCGCCGCGTTCGAACTCCGGCAGCGACGCACCGGTGTGGTGGAAGAAGGCGGGCGCCATGTCCTGCTTGTCCTCAGGCAGGGCGACCCAGGTCTGGATGCCGTACAGGCGGTGCCCGGCGGCTCGCTCGGGGTCGGGCGTGCGTTCTGAATGGACGACCCCGTGTCCGGCCGTCATCCAGTTCACATCGCCGGGGCGAATGACGAGGTCCTCGCCAAGGCTGTCGCGATGTTCCATGGCGCCGTCGAACAGATAGGTCACCGTGGCGAGGCCGATATGCGGATGCGGGCGCACATCGATTCCGGTGCCCGGGGCAAATTCGGCCGGTCCCATCTGGTCGAAAAAGATGAAGGGGCCGACCATGCGCCGTTTGGCAAAGGGCAGGACCCGCCGTACCTCGAAACCACCCAGATCGCGGGCCTTGCCAGCGAATTTGTGTTCGATACCTGCTTCCATGTCCCACCCTCCGACTGAAATTGAATTGCCGGCTCACATTGGCGTGGCTTGCGCCCTCCGCTGCGGCCTCCATAGTGTCTTCGAATGTGTCGGGAGGTGTTCATGAAATCAATTATCGCGCTTGGAATGACAGTGTTTCTGTCTGTGGAAACACTGGCCCAGGACGGGTTCGAGCTGCCGGACGACGCGGCTGCCACCGCGCAGGCCCTGGTCGAAACGGCGCTCGAGAGTGATCTGGCCTTTCGTATCGTTGAGTCGTTGACGACCCAGGTCGGGCCGCGTCTGGCCGGTTCGGAAGCCGAGGCCCGCGGCCGGGCCTGGGGCGAAGCCCTGGGTCAGGAACTCGGATTTGACCGCGTCAGCATCGAAGAATTCACCATGCCCTATTGGGAACGCGGCGAGATGGAAATCGTCATGACCGCGCCCTATGAGCAGGCGCTCTACGGCTCTGCCCTTGGCGGGTCCGGACGCTCGCCGCGGCTCGGCGCCGTCAATGCCGAGATCGTCTATTTCCGCAATATTGACGCCCTGACCGTCATCGAGGACGGATCGCTGGACGGCAAGATCGCCTTTGTTGATGGCGACGCCATGGTGCCGAGCCAGACCGGTGCGGGCTATGGCCCTGCCAACCAGCGCCGGCGGATCGGCTGGCAGCATGCCGAGCGGGGCGGGGCAGACGCCCTGGTTGTGCGCTCGGTCGGCTCTGACAGTCACCGCAACCCCCATACGGGCATGATGAGCTCGATGGATGGCGACTGGGCCGACATCCCGGTCATCGCCATTTCCAATCCCGATGCAGACCATCTGCGCCGCCTGCACAATTCCGGTCAGTCGATCGAGATGCGGATCCGGTCCACCGCCGGCTGGCGCGGTGAAGTGACCAGCGGCAATGTCGTGCTCGACCTGGTCGGCCGCGAGCTTCCGGACGAGATCGTCCTGATCGGCGGTCACCTGGACAGTTGGGACCAGGGCACCGGGGCCATTGATGATGGCGCTGGTGTCGCGATCACAACCGCCGCTGCGGCGCTGATCGCGCAACTGCCCGAGCGGCCGCGCCGGACCATCCGTGTGGTCATGTGGGGCGCCGAGGAGGTCGGTCTGCTGGGGGCACGCGCCTATGCCGAGCAACATGCCGACGAGATCGCCAATCATGTGCTGGCGACCGAGTCCGATTTCGGAGCCCGGTCGATCTGGCAGCTGGTCTCGAACGTGTCGGAAGCGGGTACACCGGCAATCGATGCTGTCGGCGATATTATCGGGCCGCTGGGCATCATCCGGGGTGGATCGAACGTCCCCGGTGGCGGCCCGGACGTTATTCCGCTGGCCATGCAGGGCGTTCCCACCGTTCGCCTCAACCAGGACGGGACGGATTATTTCGACCTCCACCACACGCCGGACGACACGCTCGACAAGATCGATCCCGACGAATTGGCGCAGAATGTCGCCGCCTATGTCGCGCTGGCTTATCTGGCCGCCGAGCTGGATGTTGATTTCCGCGAGGCTGCCGACGAATAGCAAGGCCTCACAATCGGAAACTTCCGGAATTTGCGAGCGGGCTGCCCTGGGTGGCCCGCTCGTTTCGTTTGCCCTGATCTTGCCCTTATTAATCCAGATTTCAGCGTATTCGGTCCCGGTTTTGTCGCATTGGAGAATTACGCCTTAACCATTCCAGCGCTGGGGGGCGTCGGATTCGAGGGACAGACACCAACCCGGCCGGGTTCCAGCGAGGGATCGGTCGACGGGGGATCCGATGAGCACGACAAGCGGCAAAGCCAAACGCAAACCCTGGTTTTCCTACATCCTGATCGTCATCGCGCTTGGCTGCGTGATCACGCTCTTCAATTCTGGCGCGCTGAATGCAGGTCGCGGCAGTTTCGGACTGTTTGTCACCGGCGTCTTCGACACCGTAATCACGGGTCGGGCCGACGCCGAGCCGCAGCAGCCCGCCGCCGTCACGCTTGGGGATATCGGCCAGAGCGATGGCCTGTTCATTGCCGGCTATCCCTCCTACGCCAATGTTTCGCTGCCGGTGGTTCGTGATACGCCGCTCAGCCAGGTCCGGCTGGTGCTCCAGGGCACGCAGGACCTGTCAGAGTCTGCGATTGCGGCGATGCGCGTTGTGGTCAATGGCGAGCGTGTTCTTGAACGCGTCCTGGTTCCCGGCACGCGCGAGTTTCGCTGGGTGATCGCCCTGCCGGAAAGCGCGCTTCACGGTCAGGAACTCAATGTGGGCATCCAGCTGCATGGCGATCTGCCGGACGCGCTGTGCCACAATGACCGCTCCATCGGCGCGGTTGTCACGCTCGACGCCCGGTCCGGTATCGAGATGGATCTCGACAGGGCGGTGTCGTCCCTGCGCGATGTGGTCAACCTGTTGCCGGCCGAAGTGACCATTGCTGTTCCTGCCGCGGGCGCCACCGATTTCGTGCCGTTGGCCCTGCGTCTGGGCGCGCGCATGACCCAGCGCGGTTACGCGGTGAAATTCATCGACCTGGAAGCACTGGATCGCTATCGCCTGGCGACGCGTGGACTGATCCTGCTGGGCACGAGTGACCAGCTGGCGGCGAGCGGGTTCGAGCGCTTTGTCAGCGATGCCGGTCATGACGGAGCAGCGACCTTGTGGCGCCAGGGCGATTTCGTGCATCTCGGCCTGACCGATGCCGGCCGCATGGATGTCGCCGATTTCATTACGTCCGACATGCTGCCCATTGCCCGAACGGCCTTTGTCTCACCCTCCCAGTTCGTTGAATCGCAGGGTGACGAGCTGATGACGCGCTTCGGTGATATCGGCGTCGATACCTCGGTCCAGCGGATCGCGGAATCGCGGAGCTGGGACATCGGTTACGGGCTCGCCAGCCTGCCGGACGGCCGCGTGCCGGATCGGCTGCGCCTGGCTATCCGTCTGCCGGAGGGCCCCGGTGATTTCACCAATCTGGTCCATACCGAGCTTAATGGCGTGCTGATCGATAGCCGCCATATGGAAACGGGCCGCCTCAACACCTTCACGCTGACCCTGCCGCATGAGGTGCAGAACCTGCGCAATGACCTGCGGGTTTCTGTCCAGCGCCATCGCGAGGCTGGCGGCTGCACCATCGCCGAACGCCGCTATCCGGTCCAGTTGCTGCCTGAGTCGGGCTTCCTCTATGATGCGGACACGCCGCCGCTGGCCGGCCTGGCGGGTCTGCCAAGCCTGTTCCGCGACCGGGTCGCCTTGCGCTTCCCGTCGGGCCTGTCCGGTTCGGAACGCCTCGCAGCCATGGAGCTGGGCGCCGAAGTCGTCGCCAGCTTCGTCCCGCTGACGGCTCACATCGATTTCGATTATGTCGATGCGGCGAACGGGATGACGAATGCGGCCATGGAGCCTTTCATCTCGATCAATCAAGCGCCGTCCAATGTCGAGCTGCCCATTCTTGTGGATGGGGATCGCATTTCCATGAGTGGCAGGCGTCGTGTCAATCGGGCCGATATTCGATCGGTCTCGAATGTAGCGATCCTGCAGGCGGTGACGGCGACGCTTCCTCGCCCGGGTCCGCAGCAGCCGAACCGGGTAATTTCGGTGCCGGGCCTGGTCGCGCATGCGCTGGACACGCCGCCCTCGCTGATGACCTCACCGATCGGGCAGGAGCGCGTCGCCGTGGTGCATGATGAGGGCGCCGTTCTGACCCTCGACTAGCGGACGATCCCGCAAGTCCGCCAGTGTCCGCTATTGCGCGATGATCGGTGGTTTCTCCACGGTCTCGACCCGCTCGCCGGTCGGCACGGCCAAAGGCTTGGGCGTATCGAAACGCCGCTCCCTGGCGGATCCCGGATAGACCAGCGTCAGGGTGGCGCCGAGCGTGTAGTAGGATCGCAGCAGGCGGAAAGCCATGTAGGCGGGCATGTAGAGGATCAGGTCGGGCCGGCGCCAGAAGGCAACCACGGCACAGGCCATGATGAAGGGCATGCCGAACATCACCGCCAACACGGTGGTCAGGTGCGGGTGATCGTAAATCCCGCCGAACATGAAGAACAGCACCACGCCGTAGATCGCAAGCGGCGCCATCATCGCCCGGCGCGCACCATTCATCAGCGTGAAAGGCAGTACCACGGCACCGGTGATCAGATTGCCCTGGAAGAGCATTTCGCGATTGTGGGCGGTGACATGATAGAGGCTGCGGAACCAGCGGGTGCGCTGCTCGCGCAGAAACGCCATGCTGTCGGGTACTTCGGTGCGGAACTGGACGCGCGGGTCGGAGACGGCGCGGTATCCCAGATTGGTCATCCGCAGGACGATGTCGGTGTCTTCCCCGTTCATCTCCTCGACAATGCCGCCCGCCTCCATCAGCACGTCGCGGCGATAGATGCAGAACATGCCGGGAATACCCAGAATCCCGTTGAAGGCGCCCAGCGCGACCTGGAAGAAGCCGTGCCGGTTGAGCACTTCGATGGTGCGAAACTTGTCGAGCAGGCCCGTCTTTTTCAGCGGCAATGGCAGGCCGCCCACCGTGCCGACCGTTTCGCTGGCGAAATGGCGCATGGCGATGCGCAGCGATTTCGGGTCGATCTGGGTGTCGGCATCGATGCGGACCACGAAGTCCTCGCTGATCAGCTCCAGCCCGTGATTGAGCGCCTTGGCCTTGCCCGGGATAATGCTCTCGATCACCTCGCCGCGCGCGCAGCGGCATGCGGCAATGGCGGCGCGGGCGATGTCCGCCGTGTTATCGCTCGAGCAGTTTTCCATCAACAGGATCCGCACCGGCCCGTCATAATGGGCGGCGGCCTCGTCGATCGCGTCGATGGTCTGGGCAATCAGGTGCGACTCATTGTGGGCGGGAATCAGCACAGCCACGGGTGGCGAGAAGGCGCGCCGTCGCGACAGGGCGTTGCGCAACGTGCCGAGGGTGGCGAGCTGGACGGTGAAGAATTGCTGCGCCAGGAAGACGCCCGGCCCCATGCCGCCGAGAAGGGCGAGATTGCGCAATTGCTCGACTTGCCCGCCATAAAGGGTGATCGCAATGACGGCGCCGATCGCCGAGACAAGGGCGGCCAGCGAGACCAGCCAGTATTCGTAATAGCGACCGCGTCGGCGTACCGGCGATCCGCACGGGCCCGGCAAGCGGGCCTGGTTGAGGATGGTGTGCGGGAAGATGGCGAGCCCGGCGAGGCCGACCAGGATTTGCTGAACGTGGACCGGCCAGACTGCGTCGGCCTGATGCCAGGACAGCAGGGCGGCTCCGTCAACGATGGCGGCGATCACGGCCAGTTTGAACAGGAAGCTGAAGCCCAGCTTCAAACGCGCCAGCAGTGACCCATGCGCATAGGCGGCATAGACCACGAAGAAGATCACCAGGAAGATGCGGATCGGCAGCACCGCGTTGAAGCGGTCGGCGGTGAAGAAGATGAGGTCGGTCGGCACGCTGCCGGGCCATTGCGCATTGGCCCAGGCCGCAGCCGAGAGGGCCAGGACGGTGAGCGCCAGAAAACTGATCAGGAAACCATCCGTGACCGAGCGGTCTCGCTTGACGCTGATCCCTTTCGGAGCGCTGTCGACCGAACGGAAAAAGTCAGCAGGCCGGGGGGACTTGCCCGGTCCGGACCGGTTTTGACGATCCTTGCCTGCCATCTACTCTCCGTCCACGCTTTTGCCCCGGACCTGAGCCGGAGCTGAACCCGGGCGCCCAATTTCGGCCCGCATGCCAGGCTAAATCTCGAAAATATCGAGATTAAGGCGCCGGGGCGATGGCGAAATCCAAGTCCCGGCGATAAGCTTCACGCAACAATACGGACATTCGGGGGGTTCCGCCATGTCATTCCGCTTCAAGACCTTGCTGGGCAGCGCGCTCGGCCTCGCTCTCCTGCCGGCCTTGGCCCAGGCCCAGGACGCGCGCTTCGAATTTCGCTCTGACAATTCGCTCGAACGCTCGGACCCGTTCATCGACCAGGATGTCCTGGAACCCCAGGGCGCGTTTGACCTGGAAACCGGCTTTGACAGCAATAACTGGCTGCGCATCATCAAGCCGGTCGGTGCCGGTCGCGTCTGGCGCTTCGAGCAGCAGGCCCGTCTGCGCCGCTATGACGAGCGCGATGATCTCAATGCCTTCCTGCTGACGCCGCGCATCCAGTACTGGGCGCCATTTGGCGAGCACTGGCAGGGCCGGGTCAGCGCCGAGGTCTCGGTGCTCAATCGCGAAGGCGACCGGCACTACACCCGCCTTCAGGGCGAGGGTCAGCTGCGTTATCGTCCGTCCGGCGACCGGGAAACAGTCTTCCGCGTCCGGGCCAACCAGTATGATTTCGGCGACCAGGTCGTTGCTGGCCTCGACCAGAATCAGCTCCGGCTCGGCGTCGAACAATATGGCTATGGCGAGGGGCGGGCGACAGGCTGGTATGTCGCCGGTTTCCTGACCACGTCGGATGCCGACGCCGACCGGTTCAGCTTCGACGAGATCCAGGCCCGGGCCCGCGCCTGGTGGCCGCTGGCCGACACCACGCGTGGGGAATTGCGGTTCGAGGCCGGTCGCCGCGAGTATGACGGCGACTTTTCAACCGCCCAGGCCTTTGCCCGCGAAGACTCCCGTTGGAAAGCCACCGGCCGGGTCGAACACCGCCTCGGCGAGCGGGTGACCCTGTTCGGCGAAGCCGGCTATGTTGATAATGAGTCCAACATTGACCTGCGCAGCTATTCCGGCGCGGTTTTCCAGATCGGGTTCCGCATCGAGAACGGCTAGGCCTCGGCGGCGCTAGCTGCCGACAATGCCATAAGCACCGCCACGCTCGATCGCCGCCTTGTAGGCCGGTCGGGCGTGCATGCGGGCGACGTAGGCCTGCAGGTTGGGATAGCGGGAATCCAGACCGCCGCGGGCGGCGGCGGCTTCCAGCGGGAAGGTGAGCTGCACATCGGCGCCTGAGAAGGCGTCGCCGGCAATCCACTCGCGGCCTCCCAGGCTCGATTCGATGAAGCCGAACAGCGAGTCGAGTTCCGGCGTGACGAAACTGTCGCGCATGCGCCGGGCGACCTGGCGGATGACCGGCTTGAAGAAGAACGGCGCCTTGGCCTTGCCGATCTGGTCGCTCAGCAGCTTGACAAGCAGCGGGGTCATCAGCGAGCCCTCCGCGAAATGCATCCAGTAGACATATTCCCGGTGCGCTGCGCTGCCGGCTTCCGGCTTGAGTGCGGGAGCGTAGGTGTCAACGAGGTATTCAATGATGGCACCGGATTCGGCGACCACGATCTCCCCGTCCGAGATCACGGGCGATTTGCCCAGCGGATGGACGTCACGCAGCGCCTTGGGCGCGCGCATGGTCGTGGGATCGCGCTCGTATTTCTTGATCTCGTAATCAAGCCCGATTTCCTCCAGCAACCAGAGAACGCGCTGTGAGCGGGAGTTGTTGAGGTGATGGACTGTGATCATGGTGCGCTACCTGGCTGACTGGACTTGGTCAGGAGATAGGTGTCGCGCCGCAAAAGGCAAAGCGTTTGCGCCGGATATCAGTCCAGCTGTGCATCAATCAGGTCCGGCACGGGCGGCAGCCAGCCGGGAACCGGACTGCCGATGGCAAGGCCGAGGTGGCTGAGAACATGTTCAACACCTTCCACCAGATCATCCTGGCCATCGGCCAGGTCGAGCAGGGTATACCGGGACAAGGCAAGCAGATCGCCGACATGGCTGTGTCCGTTGTCAGCGAGGCGGAAGGCAAATTCCAGTAATTGGCGCTGGCGCGCGCACAGCGAGACGACGTCGCGATCGAGCACGGATTCTCGCCGGGGCGGTGCCAGCGAGCGCGGGGCTGCCGGTGCGAAGCCGTCATATTTGTCATTGGCCAGGATTGCCATCTGAACCCCATCAATTGCGTGCCCGTCGTATTCAGGCACTACATATTGTGGGATGAGCCGTCGGGCTCATGAATTCATATTCTATGCGTCAGACGGTATTGCTTGTGGATAACCGGACGGTATTGCGTCTTGAGGGGGTCAGATGTCGGCCCAGTCGACCGAGACGCCAAGCCGGTTGAAGACGTCGTCCCAGTAAGCCATCAGCGCGCCGTGCTGCTCGGCTTCCCAGCTTTCTCGCGGGATGAGGCGAATCTCCAGCGCCACCCCGCGCAATGTGTCGCCATAGGTGTCGCGGATGGCGGCCGCCACCGTGTTGGCGGGGGGTATGCGGGCATCGAGTGTCCCGCGACGGCGGCCATAGACCGAGAAGATCTCGGAGTTCTGCAACATGTCGGAGACCAGCACGATGCGGCGTCCGGGTACCATATTGTCGAAATTCGGGTCCTGGGCCAGTCGGGCCAGCGCTTCGATAATCGGGCTGGAAGGGGCGTCCTTGGGCAGCACAAGGTCGGCGAGGGCGCGATCAAGCGGATCGGCGAACAGGGCTTCATAGCGCGCCTGGATGCGCTCGGGATTGCGGTAGAGTGGATTGACCTGCTCACCCGCCCCCGGATTGCACAGCGAGAAGCTGTTGGTATTGAGCAGCTGGCCGCTCTCATTGAGTTCGTAAAGCGAGAAACGTTCGCCAACAGCGAGGGCGTCGCGTTCAGCCAGGATGGTTTGTTCAATCCCCTCGGCCTGTTCGGGCGAATAAAGATCGGTCTTGTCGATCACCACGACCCGGTGTGGCGGGAGCGCGCCAGCCAGGCACAGGGTCTGGCTGTCATACTCCTCGGGCGTGAGGGTCAGGTAGAGGTAGGTAATGCCGCCGAGTACCGCAGCAATGATGGCCAGATTGAACAGGCCTATGGCGTCGCGTCCGGACATATTCCCCCCCCCCGTCGCTATCCCCGAACGTGTAAGCCGCTCGGTTCCGCAAATCGCAGCTTAGCTGCGCTCGCGGGGACCGGCCAAGTCCTGACAGATCTCATCGAGCAGGTTTTTCGCATCGACAAGCTCCTCAAGCTCTGGCTGGGAGAGTTTGCGGGCATCCTTCCAGCCGGTTTCAAGCGCTTTTTCAAGATCGCGCGCGGCAGTTTCCAGACGGCGTGTCACGCCGCCATAGCCGGGGATGGCATCGTCGAAAGTGCGGCCCTTGAAAGCGGCAATCGCGGCGAATGTCGTACCGAGCACGAACAGGAGCAGGGCTTCCAGCGTCTGCAGGCCGAACGGGTTGGTGCGGGCCTCGACGACCGGAGTCAGCACGGTTCCCGTGGCTTCGGCTCCACCGAGCGCCAGCGTGGCCGCATTCAGCTCGAGCAGGTCGCGGAAGTGGGCCGCGGTCAGGTTCAGCATCACCAGCACGGCAATTCCGACAATCACGCCAAGCCCTGCCAGCCCGGCAAGGACCGGCCGATTGCGGTTCGACATGTGGCGCAGGCCGAGAAAGCCGACCAGGAAAAAGGCCGCGATGACATTGGTGAAGGAGACCGTGATCGCCTGCAGCCAGCCGCCCAGCAGGCCGAGGTCGGACCCCTTGGAGAAGAAATAGGCGTTCGCCAGGCCTTCAAACAGGATCAGCGTTGCCAGGATCGAGAAATGAAGGATGTGCGAGTCGGGATAGATTGCGGCGCGGTCGATCGGCTTGATGGCCGACTTGTCCGCGTCCTGTTGGTCATCCACGGCGCCGCCCCAGGTGCGGCGGAACTTCAGCAGGTCATCGCGGCGCGCGCGTGCAATGGCGCGGGCGCGTCCGAGTTGGATCAGCGCGCCGGGTGCGCGGGTTTCACGGAATTCGGCGAGATCCGGACGCAATTCCAGATCGGGCTCGATGATATTTTGATCTAAGGGCATGGCCTCCCCCTATTTCGACCAAGCCGGATTGGCTCTGACACCATGGTTAATTTGCAATTGTGAAGCGAAATGGCTCGGATTGCGGCAATTTTGAGGGGAAGTGCGCCCCATTTGCCGGTCAAGCTATTGAAGTCTGGTCGAACGAGCTGCACTTTCAGGGCACAAGGGGAGAGGGACCATCATGACTGACCGAACAACTTCGCGGCGTGACCTGCTCAAGGGCGGCGCGCTCGCCGCCGTCTCGGCCGGCGTGGCCGGCCCGGCACTGGCCGGACAGGAGACGACCGCCATGGGCGCGAACGAGGCCGCGAGAAGCCCTGTTACACAGCAGACCCTGCAGTGTGCGGAATCGCTCTTCGATGTCCGCTACACTGATGCCGAGCGCGAACAGGTCGTTCAGGAAATCGATGGCTGGATCGACCGGATGACCCGCCAGCGCACCCATGAAAAGCCGAACACATTGTCGCCGGCGACCGTGTTTGACCCGCGCCTGCGCTCCCGCACCTATCGCGACCAGCCTGACCGGGTCGCGCCGTCGGGTGTCGATGCGGGGGCTTTGCCGGGCGATGAGACGGCGATCGCTTTCGCACCAGTCTGGAAACAGGGCAGCTGGATGCGTCGCGGCCTGCTCACTTCGCGGCGTCTGACGGATATCTATCTGGGCCGGATCGAACGCCATGGCGCCGCGCTTGAATGCTTCGTCACCGTCACGCCCGATATTGCCCGCGCCCAGGCCGACCAGGCTGACCGTGAGCTGGCGGCTGGCAATGATCGCGGGCCCCTGCATGGCATTCCCTATGGCCTGAAGGACATTATCGACGTGGCCGGTGTCCGCGCCACCTGGGGAGCAACGCCCTACCAGGACCGCGTTGCCGAGATCGATGCCACCGTGACCGTCAAGTTGCGCGAGGCCGGGGCCGTGCTGCTCGGCAAGACGACCAATGGCGCGCTGGCCTATGGCGACCGCTGGTTTGGCGGCATCACCCGCAATCCCTGGAATACGGAAGAAGGATCGTCCGGCTCGAGCGCCGGATCGGCGTCTGCCACGTCAGCCGGCCTGGTCGCGTTTGGTATCGGGACCGAAACGCTCGGCTCCATCGTTTCGCCGTCAAATCGTTGCGGGACAACCGGTCTCCGCCCGACCTTCGGGCGGGTCTCCCGGCACGGTGCGATGGCGTTGTGCTGGTCGCTCGACAAGATCGGCGCGATCTGTCGCTCGGTCGAGGATACCGGGCTGGTGCTGGCCGCCATGAATGGCTTTGACCCGGCCGATCCGGGCTCGCTGGAGGCGGGGCTCGAGATCGACGCGGCGCGCCCGGTGGCCGGCATGCGGGTTGGCTACAGCCCGGCCTGGTTCGACGCGGGCAGTGATGCTGATCGGGCGACCTTGCAGGCTGCCCGCGACGCCGGTGTCGAGCTGGTCGAGATCGCACTGCCCGACCTGCCCTATGACGGCCTGCTGGCGGTTGTCGAGGCCGAGTCGGCCGCGGCTTTCGAGCACCTCACCCTGTCCGGCGAAGATGACAGCCTGGTCTGGCAGGACCCGGCTGCGTGGCCGAATACCTGGCGACGGGCCCGCTTCATTTCGGCTGTGGACCTGATCAATGTCGATCGCTTCCGGCGCGAGGTGATGGAGGTCATGGACGGTGTGATGGATGGGCTGGATGCGATGATCGGGCCCAATTTCGCCGGCGCCATGCTGCTGATCACCAACTATACCGGTCACCCGCAACTGGCGATCAAGTCCGGCTACAATGATCTGACCACACGCACGATTTTCGGCGGCCCGGCCGGCGAGGGGGCGATAACCCACCGTGTGCCGCAGACGACCAGCCTGTGGGCGCCGCTGTTTGAGGAAGGCAATCTCATCGCGCTGGGGCGCGAGATCGAGCGCCGTCTCGGCGTCGCCGATGATCACCCGCCGGCCTTTCTCTAGGAGAGCGTGATGAAATTCTACGATTACAAGGCCGCGCCCAGTCCGCGCCGGGCCCGCATCCTGATGGCGGAGAAGGGCATTGATGTCGAGATCGTGCCGGTTGATCTCGGCACCAGAGCCCAGTTCGAAGAACCGTTTCGTTCAATCAATCCGCGTTGCACCGTGCCGGCCCTGCAGCTCGATGACGGAACCGTGCTGTGCGACAACGCATCGATTGCCCGCTATTTCGAGGAAATCCACCCCGACCCGCCCCTGCTCGGCCGGACTCCGGTCGAGAAGGCGCTTGTTGCTGAATGGCTGGCCCGGGTCGAAGGCGAGGGGCTGACAGGCGTGGCGGAAGCGCTGCGCAATCGGTCTGAATTCTTCAAGGATTCCTCGGTCACCGGTCCCAACCGCTATGCCCAGATCCCCGAGCTCGTCGAGCGGGGCCGGGCGCGTGCGACGGCCTGCCTGCATGATCTCGATGTCCGGCTTGGCGAAGCCGCCTATCTCGCCGGCGAGGTGTTCAGCGCGGCCGATATCGCGGCCTATGTCTTTGTCGACTTTACCGGCTGGATCAAACTGCCCGTGCCCGAAGGGCTCGACAATCTAGCGCGGTGGCGCGAGGCGGTAGGTGCGCGTCCCAGCATCCAGGCCTGAGCCGACGCCGCGCGCTCAGCTCTGCCGGGTCGGATAGACGGTCTGGCCCTTCAGGCGGAGCTCGAACAGGTCCGGTCGGGAATAATGGCCGGCCGGATCACACGCGGACTTGGCTTTGCGGACTTCGGCGAGATCCGCCGTTGCGTAGAGAATGGTCTCGCCCTCGGCGGGACCGGCGATGATCTCGCCCCGCGGGTCGATGATCACGCTCTGCCCGGTGTGCTCGAAAGTGCTGAGCGGCTTGAAGCGGTCGGGCACATGGGCGTTCAGGCGCAGGCCGGCCGGGGCGATCACGTAGGCGCCGGCCTGGCTGGCGAAGGCTCGCGACAGCAGGACCTGGCGTGACCATACCGGGTCCGTCGGTGCGGTTTCCGGTTCGCGCCCCGGCCAGGCTGCGACATGGAATTGCGTGCCCTGGGCGATCAGGGTGAAGCCGGGCAGGACAATATTGTGTTCCCAGCAATTGAGCCCCGACAGGCGCCCATAGGGTCGGGCATGGACCGTCAGCCCGTCGGCATCCCCGTCGGCCCATACCGAGCGCTCATGATGAGTCGGTTTGAGTTTCCGGTGCCGCCCGAGCAACTCGCCCTCGCGCGAAATGAAGACGAGGCTGGCATAGACCGAGCTTTCGGTTGCCGGGTCCAGCTCGGCGATCCCGATCACCACATCAGTGCCGGCCTGGCGCGCGGCGCGGCACAGATCGGCGACCTCCGGGCCATCCAGCCGTACGGCCTGTTCGACATAGAGTGCCGCGGCCTCCCACCATAGGTCGCTCAGCGGTGCCTCGATGAAGAAGGGATAGCCGGGCAGCCAGGTCTCGCCGAAGGCAGCCAGCTCTGCACCGCCCCGGCCAGCTTCGGCGATCAACGCACAGGCCTTGTCGGTCGAGGCCTTGCGATCGAAGAAGACAGGCGCGGCCTGGATGGCGGCCAGCCTGGCCGGCTTCACTCGACAGCTCCGCTTTCCGTCGGGCCGGGATCATATTCATCAAACCAGCGCAGGATCTCCGCCACCTTCGTCAAAAGGCGACTCGGGCGCGAGTTGGAGATGCCGTGAAAGCTCTCCGGAATGATGACCAGGCGGGTTGGCACTGCGTTGAGGTGGAGCGCGGAGTAATATTGTTCGGTCTCGGCGCGGGGCGTCCGGACATCGGCTCCGCCCACCATCATCAGGGTTGGCGTTGTCACATTGCCGACCAGCGAAAGCGGTGAGCGGCGCCAGTACTCGTCCGGGTCTTCCCAGGGCGCACTGGCAAACCAATAGCGGTAGAAGAATTGCGGCAGGTCAGAATAAAGCACGAAACTTGACCAGTTGATCACCGGCTTCACGGCGGCGGCGGCGGCGAAACGGTCGGTATTGCCGACAATCCAGGCGGTCAGCAGGCCGCCGCCCGACCCGCCGGTCACGAAGAGGCGACTTTCGTCGATGAAGCCACGCGCGAGCATGTGATCCACCGCCCCCATCAGATCATCATAGTCCTCGCCCGGATAGGCGTGATGGATCAGGTTGGCGAACTCGTAGCCATAACTCGTTGAGCCGCGCGGGTTGGTGTAGAGCACGACATAGCCGGCCGCGGCCATCAGCTGGAGTTCAGCCGAGAAGGTCGGGCCGTAGGCGGTGAACGGGCCACCGTGAATCTCGAGAATCATCGGCCAGCTTTGCGCCGGGTCGAACCCGGGCGGGTAGAGCACCCAGCCATGAACCTCGCGGCCGTCAGCCGGTGAGGACCAGCTGATGGCTTCTGCTGCCGAAAGCTCGGTATTTGCCAGCACATCGCTGTTGAGATCGGTCAGCCGGCGGCGTTCGCCATCCGCGGCGACCAGTTCAATCTCGGCCGGTTGCCGGGGTGATCCGGAGGTTATGGCGATATCCCCGGCTGCAGAGACTGAATAGTCGCCGCCCGTGTAGGGGCGGCCGAATGTTGCGCCGATCAGGCCGTCGGCAACGACCCGCAGATTGCCGGCGAGATCGACGAAGGCGACGCGGGTGGTGCCGCGATCATCAAACTGGACATACAGTCCATTGCTGTCGCCGGCCCATTGCGGATTGCCGACGGAACGGTCGAGCGATGCGGTCAGGGAGCGGGCCTCACCGCCGTCAGCCGGCATGATGTAGAGCTCGGAATTGTGGTAGCCCATCCGGTGATCGTCAAAGCCGACATAGGCGATCCATTGCCCGTCCGGCGACGGCCGCGGCGCGGCATCCGGGCCGACCCGATCGGTCAGCTGGGTGACGGCCCCCGTCGTGATGTCAAGCCGGTGCAGTTCGCTGTCCGGCGCCAATTGGCCCAGCTGGGGGCGGCGATCGGCTGAGAAGATGAGTGCATCGCCATTCTGGGCCCAGGCGAAGTCGCCGGAACCGCCCAGTGAGTCTTCACTCAGCGAGGTGGTTGCGCCGCTGTCGACATCGATCATGTAAAAAAGTTGCGCCCCGGGCGGGATGGCACCTGCGCCATCGAGGCGGAAGACGAGCCTGTCTTCCACTTCCGCTGGCGGTGCTCGCTCGGTACCGGGATCCGCAGCAGGCAGGGCGGCCGCAACCGGTCCCGGCGCGGGTCGAAAGACCGACCAGGCGAGGTGCTGGCCATCTGCCGACCAGGCGAGGCCGCTGGGGGTGCCCGGCAGTTGGGTGAGAAGATGGTCCTTGTCCGCCCGGTCCCGCATGTGAAGGCTCACGCCGTCGTCGGTCAGGCGAACATAGGCGAGGCGGCTGCTATCGGGAGACCAGCGCGGCATGCCGGTGACCGCCCCGTCCTCGACAAGCGCTTGGTGCCGGCTTCCGTCCGGCTGGATGAGCCAAATCGAAGAACGGGTTTGGTCGGTTGTTGCGTCGTTTGTGCGCCGCACATAAGCCAGCGCAGAACCATCCGGAGCGAAATGCGGATCAGACGCGGCCTCCAGCTGAAAGACTTGTTCGGGCCGAAGGGGTGTTGCGGTTTGTCCCCATGCTGCACCTGCGAAGGCGAATGCGGCAAGTAATCCAGCTACCAGTTTGATCACAAACACTCTCCGTGTGCTTCCCGACAGGTCATTTCGACCCTGATCCAAAATCTGTCACATCGCATTGCCGTGAGTGTGCTCTGACTGCAACAGTGCCGCAAAAAGCACCCGAATTCGAGCATGCGGTGCGGAAAACCATGTGGGCAATGCAGCAAATGTGCTTCACGCCGTGAGGCAATTCGATCAGGTTGTATCGGCATGATGGGGCAAGACCCGATCAGCCGCATCAAAAAAGAACGACGGCATGACCGTCGTCCCAACGGGAGGAAGTTAGAGAATGTCAGTCACCAAACGCACAATTCTGTTCGCCGCGACCTCGGCGATCGCACTCTCCGGCGCAGCCGCGCTTGCCCAGGAAGCCCGCACGGTGGACGTGATCACCGTGACGGCCCAGAAACGCGAAGAAGGCATCCAGGATGTTCCGGTCGCCGTGACGGTCTATGGCGAGGAACTCCTCTCCAATGCCGGCGTCAGCGATATCAAGGACCTGGCAGTCATCGCACCGGGCCTCAACGTCACCTCGACGTCCAACGAGTTTTCGACCACTGCCCGCATCCGCGGCATCGGCACGGTCGGTGACAATCCGGGGCTTGAATCCTCGGTCGGCATCGTGATCAACGGCGTGCCGCGCTCGCGCAACGGCATCGGCTTCGGCGATCTCGGTGAACTGCAGGCGATTGAAGTCCTGCGGGGCCCGCAGGGTACGCTGTTCGGCGCCAATACCTCGGCCGGCATCATCAATATCCGCACGAAGGGGCCGGAATACGAGTTCGGTTACCACGGGGAGGCCACGGTCTCCGGCGGTGGCGCGGATGGCTGGGGCCTGTCCGGTGGCATGACCGGCGGTCTTTCTGACAGCGTCGCGGGCCGCATCTATGTGGCCCAGCGTCAGCGCGATGGCTTCCAGTCCGTCGATACGCACGGCGGACCGCGTACGGAAACCGAAGACGCCAACCAGGATTTCTACACGATCAACGGCCAGCTCCTGTTCGACATCAGCGACAATGTCAGCCTCCTCTTGGGCGCGGACTACACCAGCCGTGACGAAGACTGCTGCGGCGCTCCGAGCATCGTGTCCGGTGCGACAGCCGGGATCATCAACGCCCTCGTGCCGGGCGCTCGCCCGCTGCCTGGCGCCGAGGATCCGTTCAGCCGTCAGATCGACTCCAACCGCGACACCACCCAGGAAATCCAGGATTCCGGCTTCCAGGGCGAACTCAACTGGGCGTTCGACAATTTTGACCTGACGGTCATTGCGTCGGATCGCAATTTCGAACTGGCTTCCGGCCAGGACACGGACTTCACCGGTGCCGACATCGTCTACCGTCTTGCCGACGAAAACACGGTCGACTTCGACACCACCACGTTTGAGGCCCGCATTTCAGGTTCGACTGACAGCCTTGACTGGATGGTCGGTGCCTATTTCTCCGACGAGACCCTGGTGCGTCGTGACGCCATTCGCACGGGCGTTCACTTCGAGCCCTTCCTGTCGCTGCTGGCCTCTGGCGGCGCATCTGCGACGACCGTGACCGATCTGGCGAATGGCCTGGCAGGCGTCTCCGCCTTCCTCGGCAATCCGGTCCCCGGATTTGTCGGCCTGGCTCCCGGTCAGGGCATTCCGGCCGGTGCCTGGAACGTCAATGGCGACCAGTACAATCAGGGTTCGGAAAGCCTGTCCTTCTTCACCCACAATACGTGGCGCATGACGGACAATACCGACCTGACCTTCGGTCTGCGTCACACCAGCACCGAAAAGTCGGCAACCTTCGACTTCGGCGACAGCTTCAGCCCGGCCTGTGCGGTCTGGGAGCATGCCTTCGGACCGGCGCTCGACTTCACCACCCCGGGTGCCCAGCAGGTTCTTACCGTGCTCTCCGGTGCAACCGGCCTCCCGGCCGCTTCGCTGGCGCAGCTCGGGACTTTCAGCTGTCTGCCGCAGAGCCGTGATGTCTATTCGATGATCGACCACAGTCAGGCGATCGAAGAGAACGAGATGTCGGGCCTGCTTTCGCTGTCGCATCGTTTCAATGACGACCTGCTCGTCTACGGGACCTATTCGCGTGGCTACAAGGCGGGCGGTTTCAACCTCGACCGCTTCACGCAGGCCGGTACGTCGGCGGTCAACTTCACTGACGTGCTGAACAATCCGGAGTCCTATCCGGCGTCTTTCGATCCGGAAACGGTCGACAGTTTCGAGCTGGGCATCAAGACGGAGTGGGCGAATGACACGGTTCTCGCCAACTTCTACCTGTTCCAGTCCGATTTCGGCACCTATCAGCTGAATACGTTCAACGGCATCTCCTTCTTCGTGACGTCCATCGACGGTGCGCAGACGCGGGGTGCGGAGGCCGAAATCCTGTGGCTTCCGAACAGCATGCCGGGCCTGACGGTGCAGGGTGGCGTGACCTATGCGGACGCGACCTATGACAGCTTCGCGCCGACCGGTACGCCGGACGTTGACCGTCTGTCGGGTCAGAACTTCTCGCTGGCCCCGGAATGGTATGCCTCGGGTGCCATCACCTATGAAGGCCAGTTCGAGAACGGCATGACGTGGCTGGCACACTTTGATGGTCGCTGGTTGTCCGAGCAGAACACCGGTTCGGATCTTGATCCCGAGAAAGTCCAGGACGCTTACGCCCTGTTCAATGGTCGTCTCGGCCTTGGCAACCAGGATGAAACCTGGTCGCTGGAACTCTGGGGTCGCAACCTGCTGGACGAGGAATACATCCAGGTCGGTTTCGACGGTCCGTTCCAGTCCGGCTCGTTCAACGGCTTCCTTGGACAGCCGCGGACCTATGGTCTGACCCTGCGCGTCCGCAACTAGACGCCGACACGCTGAACGCAGGAGGGCCGGGGCACATGCTCCGGCCCTTTTGCATTGCAAGGCATCCCTTGCCCTATCGAGGTGCCTGACCTTAAATGGCGTTTCCGCTATGGACGCTGGCCTTCAAACCGCCTTTTTCGGGTGATTTCTGGCCGCATTCTTTGGATGTTCTCATGCTCGACCTCGCCATGACGCCTCGCAATCGCAAGACCTTGCTCATGGCTGCCGGGATTATCGTCCTGGCGGCGATTGTCCTGTTCTCTTTCGGCCCGTTTTCGATCGGTGCCATAGAGTCCCGCCTCTCTGCCGGCGCCCGCGAGGCGCTGGATGCCCGCGGGCATGACTGGGCCAGTGTTCGCATGGACGGTCAGCGCGCCATCGTGACCGGCGCCGCGCCGGACGATGAGGCGCGCGAGGATGCGCTGGCGACCGTTCTGACTTCGACCTGGAGTGGCGGCCTGGTGGCTGGCGGAATCACGCAGGTCACCGACGAGACCATCGAGGCGCGGCTGCAATCGGGATTCGTTTTCCGGGCTGACGTTGCCATCAACGGGCGCGTCCTGATCCGCGGCGATGCGACCGATGCCGGGGCTCGTGATTCGATTGCCGCCTATGCCGACGCCAATTTTCCCGGTGGCGCCGACACCGACCTGACCCTGGTGCCTGGCGGGTCGTCCTCGCCGGACTGGGAGGAGGCTGCCAAGCGCCTGCTCGGCCAGTTGGCGCGTCTTGATCGCGGTGCCGTTGTCCTGCGCGGGGAGCAGGGAGCCCTTGTCGGAGAGGCGCCCAATCCACAAATTGCCCAATCGGTCAGCCAGGCGCTCGGCACCATGCCGGCGCCTTTCCGCGCGGCGAGCGTCATCACCCCGTCCGGCGCCCCGGCCGAAGTCCGTGTCGCCGATGTCGAGGCCTGTTCCGCAGTCATCCTGGCGGCCCAGGGCACGGAAACACTGCGCTTTGAACGGGCCGGCGCCACGCCCAGCCCGTTTACATCGGTCGCCCTGCGGCGTGTTGGCCGCATGTTCGCGACCTGTCCGGCGAGCGCCGGCCTCACCGTATCGATCCGCAGCCATGGCGGTGATGCGGAACTCGATGAGGCCCGTATCGCGGCTGTCACCGGCCTGGTGACGAGTATCAGCGCGGCAGATCCGCGCATCGCCGTCATTCTGGCCGAACGCCAGGACGACGCCATATCATTCGCAATCGCGACGGTTGAGGGCTGAGGCATGTTTTACCTGATCTGGGAAATGGGTATTTTGCTGCTGTTGGCAGTCGGGTTCGGCGTCTTCGTCGGCTACCAGCTCTGGTCCGGCGATGCCCGCAGCGCCGAGGCGGATGCGGCCATTGCCGAGACTGCCCGCCTGCGCCAGGAAAACGAGAATCTCGCCCGTCGCCTTGGCGAGGCCGAGTCCCAGTCGCGCGCAGCCATTGCCGCGGATACGACCCCGGCGCGTGACGTCGCGCCGGAAATCGTGGTGTCCGCACCAACAATGGCCGAGCCAATGAAGGCCGAGCCAACAAAGGCCGAGCCAACAAGGGCCGAGCCAACAATAGCCGAGCCGGTGAAAACCGGGGCCCTGGCAAAGGAAACGGCCGTCGGCGCCAAGCCGGCGCCCAAGACCAAGCCGACCGCGAAACCGGCCGCTGCCAAGACCGCCGCGCCAAAGCCGGCCGGGACAGCCAAAGCTGCAGCCAAGGCGAAAGCTCCGGCCGCGGCCGAGCCGGTCGCAGCGGGCCATGCTGATCTTGGTGTCATCAAGGGGCTGGGTCCGAAGGCTGCTGCGGCGCTCAAGGCGGGTGGCGTAACCTCGTTGGCGCAGATCGCGGGCTGGACGGATGCCGATATCGAACGTTGGGACCAGGCGATCAATGGCCGTGGGCGGATTGTTCGGGATGATTGGGTTGGCCAGGCCAGGAAGCTGGCCGGCAAGGGCTAGTGGACCGCGATCAATTCAACCGCTTCTGTGCCTCTCTGACCGCGACAACGCATGTGGTGCAATGGGGCGGCGCCGACGTCTGGAAGGTCGCCGGCAAGGTGTTTGCCGTGGCTGGCTGGTCCGATCGTGTCCATGCCGGAATATCCTTCAAGGTGACGCAGCTTTCTTTTGAAATCCTGCGGGAACAGGCCGGGCTTCGTCCGGCCCCCTATCTGGCAGCGCGTGGCATGACCTGGATCCAGCAATACGAGAAGCCCGGCCTGTCCGATGCGGATCTTGAGGCCTATCTGACGCGCTCGCATGCACTGGTCGCTGCGGGTCTGTCAAAGAAGAAACAGCGCGAATTCGGCCTGCCCGTCGAATGAGCCTGGAATGTCCCTATCGGGTTGCGTTGTTGGCGAGGATCTCGCGGGCATCATAGATCCGGACATCCTGCGGCCTTGGCCCGGACCGGACGAGGATTTCCAGCGAAACCGACTTGTCGCCGGCGGAGGCGTCGAAATTCAGACCCACACCGACCCCGCGCGAGGACCATCCCCGCGATCCGGACGAAACCCTGACGCCGGTCGAGACGCCGACCGGATTGCGGTCATTGCCGTCGCGCTGGCGGCTGGTCACGAGGAACCATTCGCCACCATTTCCAAGCGTGACCTCGGCGGCGCGGCGCAAGGCCATCAGCTCAACCTCATCAAAGTCCATGTCCGATCCGGCCGCAAAGCGGATACGAAACCGGTCCTGTTCGATCTGCGTTTGGGACCAGCCGCGATCACCGCCATTGGCAGGCGCATAAGCCGTCGGTCCGGAAGTGCAGGCTGCCAGGCTGGCAGCAAGGGCGAGGGGCAGGACAAGTGCGCGCATCAGGGCCTCCGTGGCAGGATAGGGACAAAGCCTGCCACAGGACGCCTGACGCGTCGATGAATGTCATGTCGCCTCGGCCGACTCCATCCCCATGCGTTTCAGCAGCACCAGCGCGCTTTCGGCGATCACGGTGCCCGGCGGGAAAACCGCTGCGGCGCCCATCTGGCGCAGGACGGGCTCGTCATCGGGCGGGATGACGCCGCCGACGATGACCAGAATGTCCTCGCGGCCCCGTTCCGACAGGGCATTGCGCAGTTCCGGAACGAGCGTGAGATGGCCGGCGGCGAGCGATGAGGCGGCCGCCGCGTGGACTTTCTCGGCTACAGCGAGCGCAGCGGCTTCCTCCGGCGTCTGGAAGAGCGGGCCGACGACAACCTCCCAGCCGAGATCGGTATAAGCGGAGGCGACGACTTTCTGGCCGCGGTCATGACCGTCCTGTCCGAGTTTGGCGATCAGGATTTTCGGCTTTTCGCCGAACCGCTTTTTGAAGGCCTCGGCCAACGAACGCGCCGTTTCAACCCGTTCATCATCGCCGGCCGTTGCGCCATAGACGCCCTTGACGGTCTGGATCTTGGCGACATGACGTTTGAAGGCGGTTTCCATGGCGTCGGATATCTCGCCGACCGTGGCCTTGGCACGCGCGGCCTTGACCGACAGGTCCAGGAGATTGCCTTCGCCGGTCCGGGCGGCCTCGGCGAGCGCGTCGAGGGCGAGTTTCAGGGCCTTCGGGTCGCGTTCCGCGCGCAGGCGTTGGAGCTTTTCGATCTGCTGCTTGCGGACGAGATAATTGTCGACCTTGAGGACGGGTACGTCCTCTTCCTCGTCGAGGCGGAACTTGTTGACGCCGGTAATGGTCTGCCGACCGCTGTCGATCAGGGCCTGGGTGCGGGCGGCGGCTTCCTCGATCCGCAGCTTGGGAATGCCGGCCTCGATCGCCTTGGCCATGCCGCCCAGCCCGTCAACCTCCGCGATATGGTCGAGCGCCCGCGCGGCGAGGTCATGGGTCAGGCGCTCGATATAATGTGAGCCGCCCCAGGGATCGATCGCGTCACAAAGATGCGCTTCACCAGCCAGCAGGAGCTGGGTGTTGCGGGCGATCCGGGCCGAGAAATCGGTCGGCAGGGCGAGCGCCTCGTCGAGCGAGTTTGTGTGCAGGGACTGGGTATGTCCGTCCACCGCAGCGATGGCCTCCAGCGCCGTCCGGCCGACATTGTTGAACACGTCCTGCGCCGCCAGTGACCAGCCGGAGGTCTGGCAGTGGGTGCGCAGGCAGATCGACTTGTCTGATTTCGGATTGAAGCGCTCGGTGACCAGCTTGGCCCAGAGCAGGCGCGCGGCGCGCAGCTTGGCGATCTCCATGAAGACATTCATGCCGATGCCGAAGAAGAAGGAGAGACGCGGCGCGAACGTGTCGACGTCGAGGCCGGCATCAATCCCGGTCTGGATGTATTCCAGCCCGTCGGCGATCGTGTAGGCCAGCTCCAGATCCGCCGGGGCGCCGGCCTCCTGCATGTGATAGCCGGAGATCGAGATCGAGTTGAAGCGCGGCATGTGTTCGGTGGTGTAGGCGAAAATGTCCGAGATGATCCGCATCGAAGGCGCCGGCGGATAGATATAGGTGTTGCGGACCATGAACTCCTTGAGGATGTCGTTCTGGATCGTCCCCTGGAGCTTGTCCGGCGTGACGCCCTGTTCCTCGGCGGCCACGATATAGAGCGCCATGATCGGCAGGACGGCGCCATTCATCGTCATCGAGACCGACATTTCATCGAGCGGAATGCCGTCAAACAGGGTGCGCGTGTCGTAGATCGAGTCGATCGCCACGCCGGCCATGCCGACATCGCCAGCAACGCGCGGATGGTCACTGTCATAGCCGCGGTGGGTGGCCAGGTCGAAGGCGACCGAGAGGCCTTTCTGACCGGCT
>NZ_JADFAJ010000031.1 GCF_015665295.1 Maricaulis sp. | reverse complement strand
TGGTGGCCCCGGCATGTCGGCGACCGGCGCAGCGGGCGCCAGCCAGTCAGCGTCGATCGCAATAACCGTCGGTGGTTCCGGCGGTGCGGCGGGCAATGGCGGCGATGTTTCGGTCGACAATTCCGGAACAGTCGTTTCCTGGGTCCGTGGGTCGATCGGTGTCTTCGCCCAGTCGATCGGCGGCGGCGGCGGCAATGGTGGCAGCGCAACCGGCTTTGCGATTACACGTGATGCCGCTGACATCAGCGATGAAGACAAGAATCTCGAACTCGTTGCCGTGGTTGGCGGTTTTGGTGGTGCAGCGGGTGATGGCGGCGATGTCACCGTCGCGAATAGCGGTGCGATCACGACCCTTGGCGCCGGCTCGGACGGGATCAAGGCCCAGTCCATTGGTGGCGGTGGCGGCAATGGCGGCGGTACCTCGCTGGACGGAGAGGAGCTGGATGCCCTGCTTTCCAGCAGCGACAGCGACTCGATGAGTTTCACGCTCGGCGGCTTTGGCGGGGCCTCGGGTGATGGCGGCGACGTGCTGGTCACCAATGACGGCTCGATCAATACCTGGGGCGATGGCGCCCGCGGTATCTTCGCGCAATCAGTTGGCGGTGGTGGTGGCGAAGTCGGCCAGGGCGGCGCGACGGCCACGGGAACGATCGCAATCGGCGGCTTCGGCGGCGCGGCCGGCGATGGTGGTGATGTGACTGTCATCAACACCGGCTCGATCCAGACGTCTGGCACCCGCTTCTTCAGCGCGGATGATGACCCGAATTACGGCGAAGACGGCGATCTTGCCTACGGGATTTTCGCCCAGTCCATCGGCGGCGGTGGCGGCAATGGAGGCGCCGGCAATATGGACGGGTCTCGTGATACGCGAAACGCCCTCATCGAGAACAATGGTGATCTCGGCAGCACGTTCCAGCCGAGCGTCAGCATCGGTATGGGCGGTTTCGGCGGCGCCTCCGGTGATGGCGGCAATGTGGTTGTGACCAATAGCGGTTCGATCGTTACGACCGGCGACAATGCCCACGCCATCCTTGCCCAGTCGATCGGCGGCGGCGGCGGCAATGGTGGTGATGGATATATCTCCAACGCCGGCGCGGTTTCCTTCGGGGGAATCGGGGGCACCGCCGGTGATGGCGGCAACGTGACCGTCACCCATACCGGCAACATCACCACCCATGGGGTCGGAGCCTACGGGATCTTCGCCCAATCCATCGGTGGCGGTGGTGGCAATGGCGGTGACACGACTATCGGCGTGCAGGAAGCCGGGATCGACGTGGCGCGCAATCCGTTCGGGGGCAATAGCGGCGATGGCGGCGATGTGACCATCAATTCCAGCGGCACCATCAACTTGCTTGGTGGCGGCGCGCTGGGCATTTTCGCCCAGTCGATCGGCGGCGGTGGCGGTACATTCGGTTCTGCGAACGGCTTGGGTTTCTTCGGCGCGATGGGCGGCGAGGGCGAAGCCGGTCGGGTCATCGTCAATCACTCCGGCGCGATCATCACGGCGGGTTACAATGCGATCGCCTTCTTCGCTCAAAGCCTCGGCACAAGCTTCGCACCTGCCGAACCGATTGCGTTGATCACGTCTGCACAGCGCGAGGTCATGGAGAACACGCCGCTTGTCGAAATGGCCAATCGGGCTGACGGCGTCGATGTGATGAGCGCGCTGGCGGCCGCGGCCATTACCGTGACCCTGGATGATGACATTCGCGGCGGATCAAATCGCGGCATGGGCGTCTTCTTTGACGGCGGCGCCGACAATACACTCTTCACATCTGGCAGCGTGTCGGCGGTCTCCGGCCGGGCGATCGTCACGACCTCCGGCAATGACCTGATCGAGAATACCGGTCTGGTTGTCGGCAATGTTGATCTTGGCTCGGGTGTGAACCGGTTTGACAACCAGGCGGGGGCGACCTTCATCGCCTTTGACGCAATCGATCTGAGAGATGGTGCGACGAGCCCGCAATCGGTCCTGCAGCTTGCCAGCACGAACACGGCCAGCGCGGTACCTTCACGGTCTGCTGAAGCTTCATCGCCTGTGACAGAGCGCGAGTTTGTGGCCGCGATGGGGTCGACGGAGAGCGCGTCCAGGCGACCCGTGCAGGCAGAACTCGGGACAGCGGCACAACCCGCTCCCGCTGCCTTGTTGCCAACGAGCGTCGATGTTGATGCTGCCGCAGAACAAAAAGCGCCGCCGGTCCAGGAATCTCTGGTCATCGCGGCGCAGGCGCCTTCCACGGCGGCAGACAGTGAAACTGTCGGTGGGCCTGCATTCGCGCATTCTGTCCTGCAGGCGGAGATGCCTGCGGGTCAGCCGGCAGGGCCGGTCATGGATGGCCTTGATCCAGCCGAGGCGAGAGCCGATCTGTGGGAGGCCGCGGCGCCAGCCCCGGTCGCCGAGGCGACCTTCAGGAATGCCGGCAACTTCATCATGGGTCTGTCGGCCTCGCCCTATCCGATCGACCTTCTGAACGGTGACACTTTCGGGAATTTTGATGCCATCGGTGATCCGACAACAAACCTCCTGTACGGAGCGCGGGTCATCAATACGGTGGAGCTGGATGGTCATTTCGAACAAACCGAGAGCGGCCATCTGGTCTTTGATGTCGCCTTTGGCCCCTACGCGTCCGACCGTGTGAATGTCACGGGCGGTGCCACTGTGGACGGCACCGGCGATATCACGCTGACCTGGCTTGAGGACCGAGAGGCCGTGACTCTGTTCGCAGCGGCCGAGGGCGGTGTCGACAATGGCCTGGTCATTCGCGACACTATGGCAGTTGATTATTCGGTCGCGGCCGATGCCGCCGGTGTCCACCTGCTGATCGATACGGCCTTTGGCCTGCCCAGCCTGAACCAGAACGGGCGTGCGCTCGGCGACCACATGGACTCCGCCCTGGATGTCGGCGGTTCTGCCGGAATCGGTCGCTTGCTGGCCTTCCTTGGCAACATGCAGGCAGAACAGCTCGATCTCTACGAGGCGGTCTTTGCCGAGCTCAATCCGGAGCCTCACCTGGCGGTGATGCATGGCCAGCTCAATTCGGCCAGTAACTTTGCCGATGATCTGTTCAATTGCGGCTCGCCGGTTGGCGCCCGCGGCGACGAATGTGCCTGGTCGCGACTCGAGATGACCTCGAGCGCACGTGAAGCCAACTTCGAGAACCTGCAGACAGAAGGCGAGTCGATGCGCTTCACTGGTGGGTTCGAGCAGCGGATCGGCGATGACTGGTCTGTCGCAGCGGGTGTCAGCTATGAGCAGACGGATCCGATCCGGATCGACGGTCACCGCGCCCGTACCGAGAGCAGTGGTTTCGTGGTGGGGCTGGGTGTCGAACGGAACCGGGCCACCGGCCCCTATTATGGCGCATCGGTCTCCGGCGGCTGGTCCTGGCATGAGACAGAGCGCGCGGTTGAAGTCTTTACCAGCGATGTCGGCACGTCTTCTCCGGAAACGGGGCATGCGCGGCTTGACGGACATGTCGGTGAGAGCTTCCGCCATGGCAGCCTCTTTGCTCGGCCCCAGCTGTCAGCCTCGTTGACCGCGCTGCACCATGCCGGCCTCACCGAGGACGGTCTGGATGGCCTGGGGGTCGAGGTGCTTTCCGACACCACGCTGATCGGTGCCCTCACGCCGCAAATGACGGTGGGGCATGTGTTCCGCGAGGCAGAGGACATGGTCGGTGTCATTTCGATTACCGGTGGCCTGCAGTTGAGCACGCAAGACCGGCTTGAACTGCCCGTGCGTTTCCTCGGGGCGAATCCGTTGGCGGATCCGGCCATCATCGGGACAACGCTGGATGATCTCGTCTATCAGCTTGGTGTTGATCTGGAGATTGCCGGCAATGACCGGGTGGGCCTGAGCATTGGATACCAGGCGGAGTTTGGCGAAGAGACGGAACGACAACGCGCCGGCATCGACGTCCGGGTCCGTTTCTGACGGACCCGGCTTCGCCGAGGGTGTTCGGGGGCCGCTGAGGCCGGTGTCGGTGGGGCTATTGTGCGGCGGTCGACACAAAAACGCGTGCCTGCCAGGGGGCAAGTGCCAGGTCGGTGCGGTCGGTGAAGGTCAGGACCTCACCGCTTTGCCAGTCGCGGTACGCCCCGGCGTGCGGGCCGTCGCCAAGAGTCGCGGTGAGCGGCGCGTCGCTGAAATTAATGACTGTCAGAACGGCGCCGTTCTCATCCCGGCGCACAAAGCTGAACACCGCGCCGTCCTGCGAGTTGGGCACGGCCTGCATCGCGGCGCCGGCAGCGCCGGCCCAGAGCGCGCTGTTCGCATGCCGCAGTTCGACAAGATCGCGGAACAGGTTATTCAGCGGATGTTCGCGCCACTCGATCGGATCGCGCTGGAAGAAGGCGAGGCGATCCTCATTGCCGGCTTCCTGACCATTGTAGATAAGCGGGATCCCGGTGCCGGTGAAGGACAGGATGATGGCTGCCTCCAGCGCGTCGCCGAAGCGTTCGAATTGAGTGCCTTCCCATGAATTCTGATCATGGTTGGAGGTGTAGCGCATGCGGTAAGCATCGCGCGGCCAGCTATTGGCTTCATCGTAGAAATAGTGACTGCGCAAGGCGCCGGCATCGGCATGGCCCATTGCGACATCATGCATCGTATTGTTCCAGCTCCAGGCATAGGTTGCGTCGAACGCATCGCGATGCAGGTCACGTTGCTCCCATTCGGCCAGCATGAAGACCGGGCGGATCGCGTCGAGCTCCGCGCGCACTCGCTCCCAGAAATCGATCGGGACGAAGCCGGCGACATCGCATCGGAAACCGTCGAATCCGACTTCGCGGACCCAGAATCTCATGCTATCGGCCATATAGTCGCGCAATTCCGCATTGCTGTAGTCAAAGTCGGCGACATCACTCCAGTCGGTGCTGGGAGGCGGCTGGATTTCGCCCCGCCAATTGCGTGAATACCAGTCGGGGTGGGCCTCGACGAGCGGGCTGTCCCAGGCCGAGTGATTGGCGACCCAGTCCAGAATGACGTGGAAGCCCAGCTGGTGGGCTGTATCGATGAAGCTGCGCATATCCTCCATCGTGCCAAGCTCGGGATTGATGGCGCGGTAGTCGCTGATCGAGTATGGGCTGCCCAGCTCGCCCTTGCGCTCCGCGACACCGATTGGTTGGACCGGCATCAGCCAGAGGATATCGACGCCCAGCTCGGCGAGGCGAGGGAGTTCGGCTTGCGCCGCAGCGATCGAACCCTCGGGCGTGAATTGACGCAAATTGATCTGGTAGAGAACGGCGTCATGGCTCCATTCGGGGTGGTCGAGGCGAACCAGCTCACGACCTCCGGTTTCGGGCGATACCGACTGCGCGAGGCTGGTCGGTCCAATGGCAAGCGCAGCGAGGCTGGCGGCCAATGCGGTGCGAAATGCGGACATGTGAACTCTCCCGTGAGTGGCGGACCATATGCCAATGATTTGCATAAAATTGCAACGGTAAGTCGGCGTCGACAGGCTTGTTTATATTGCTCAGCAGAAGAAATTGATGGTGCGCCGCACCATTAAAATCGCATCCTTTGCAGAGGATGGGTGTCGACAAATACGTTCGAGGTCGGTCAAATCGGGGTCGTGTTCCTGATCCAGCCGAAAGCCGAACGTCATGCCGCCCCAATCCGTTGATCCCGAGAGCGGCTTGCCACGGATTGCCATAGTTGGTGGTGGATCAGCGGGCTGGATGGCGGCAGCTGCCATTATCAACGCCACCAAGGGAGCCGCATCGGTCACGCTGGTCGAATCCGAGCAGATCGGTGTCGTTGGCGTGGGTGAGGCGACTATTCCGCCGATCAAGCTGTTCAACCAAATGCTGGGTATCGACGAGAATGAGTTCGTGCGCGAGACCCAGGGGTCGTTCAAGCTGGGCATCGAATTCGTCGACTGGTCGCGCAAGGGGCAGCGCTATTTTCATCCGTTCGGAAGCCACGGTCGGGATTTTGATTCCGTGCCGCTCTACCAATATTGGCTGCGGGAGCGACAACGCGGTGATGTGACGCCGCTTGATGCCTATTCCATGGCCTGGGTGATTGCCCGTGAGAACCGGTTCTCGCCGCCTGCCCGGGACCCGCGTCTCGTCCAGTCGACCTTCGACTACGCCTACCATTTTGATACCATTCTCTATGGTCGCTTCCTGCGTCGTTATTCCGAGGCGCGTGGCGTGCTTCGCGAGGAAGGTCGGGTCGTTGAGACGCGTCTGTCCGAGATCGGTGACGTCACTGCGGTCGTGATGGAAAGCGGGCGCACGATCGAGGCTGATTTCTTCATCGACTGCACTGGCTTTGTCGGATTGCTGATCGAGAAAGCGCTCAAGACCGGCTATGAGGACTGGACCCATTGGCTGCCCTGTGACCGCGCCGTGGCTGTGCCGTGCGAGACAGCCGGGGAATTCACATCCTACACCCGCTCGACAGCGCGCGAAGCTGGTTGGCAATGGCGCATCCCGCTGCAGCACCGCACCGGCAATGGCCATGTCTACGCCAGCCAGTTCATCACGGACGCGGAGGCCAGCGACACACTGATGGCCAATATCGACGGCAGGCCAATCGCTGATCCGCGCCCGCTTCGCTTCACAACCGGCCGGCGTCGCAAATTCTGGAACCGCAATGTTGTGGCCCTGGGTCTGTCGGCCGGTTTCATGGAGCCGCTTGAGTCCACCAGCCTTCACCTGATCCAGACAGGTATCAATCGCCTGCTGGCCCTGTTTCCCGGCAAGCGGGATAACAGCCTTGAGGCTGCCGAGTTCAACCGGTTGACCGGTGAGGAATATGAGCGCATCCGCGATTTCCTCATTCTTCACTATCACGCGACGACACGGGATGACGCGCCGCTTTGGCGTTACACGGCCAATATGGATATCCCGGACAGCCTGTCCTGGCGGATGGAGCATTTTCGCGCCACGGGCCGCCTGGTCTCGCCGGGTACGGAGCTCTTCCTCAATCCGTCCTGGATGGCAGTCTATGCCGGTCAGGGGATTGAACCCGACGGGCTCGATCCGCTGGTTGTGGGCAGCCCGGTGGACGGTGCCGAGCGGCTGGCTGGCTTGCGCCGGGTCATGGCGGAGGCGGTAACGCCCGTGCCGGATCACCGCGCATACATCGAACGCTTCTGCAAGGCAGACGGCTAGGCGTCCATCGCCGCCGGACAATGCCTGGCGAGAAACTCCGAATGAGTCGGCATTGTTGCTGCGGCCTGGCCGACAATCTTCCCGATATTGGCCAGGAAATCATGCAGTTGGTCGGCGGGCAGAACATCAGCCATTGGATGGTAGCCCCTTGGCATGACGCCTTGGCCGAGCATGACCTGGAGCCAGCTTGAATCGGTGAACAGGTCTTCCTCCCGATGATAGAGGCGGCCATTGGCGCGGAAAAGGTCGAGCTTGGCGGCCAGCGTGTCGGGAACCGACATCGCGGCGCAGTCTTGCCAGAAGTCGGAATCGGTTCGTTCATTAAGGTGGTAGTGCAGGATGATGAAGTCGCGGACGCGCTCATACTCCAGCGCCATTTGGCGATTGTACTCATCTTGGTCGGCAGCGGCAAAGTCGCCGTCCGGGAAGAGCGCGATGAGCCGGCTGATACCCGACTGGACGAGATGAATCGAGGTCGACTCCAGCGGTTCCAGGAAGCCGGCCGACAGACCCAGGGCCACAACATTGCGGTTCCAGAACTGTTTGCGGCGACCCGTCACAAATCGGATCACGCGTGGCTCGGCCAGCGCCTCTCCTTCCAGATTCGCCATCAGCGTATCAGTTGCATCGGCTTCGCTCACATGGGCGCTGGAAAACACGTGGCCATTGCCGGTGCGGTGCTGCAGGGGGATGCGCCACTGCCAGCCGGCGCTATGGGCGATGGATTGGGTATAGGGGCGGATAGGCGCGGTCGCATTCGAGCTGGGAACCGGGATGGCGCGGTCGCAGGGCAGCCAGCGGGTCCAGTCCTCATAGCCCGTCCCGAGGGCCTGTTCGATCAGCAGGCCGCGGAAGCCGGAGCAGTCGATGAAGAGGTCGGCAGCGAGCGTGCGTCCGTCTTTCAGGCGCACGGCGGTCACATTGCCGTTCTCCGGATCCATGTCCGTGCTTTCAATCAAGCCTTCAATGCGGGTTACGCCGCGTTGCTCGGCATAGGCGCGCAGGAATTGCCCGTAAAGCGTGGCGTCGAAATGGTAGGCGTAAGCGACACCGGAAAGTGGTGAATTGCCAACTTTCTCAAGTGGCGAAAAACGCATCTGGCGGGCTGCCGCCGTATTCAGGCAGTAGTCCCACAGGCTTTCGCTTGAGCCCTCGGCACGGGCGCGCAGCCAGTAGTGATGGAAGGGTACTTGTTGCAGATTGAGGCCGATCGAACCGAAATTATGCAAATAGGCTTCGCCCTGGCGCCGCCAGTTGATGAACTCGATCCCCAGTTTGAACGAGCCATTGGTTCGGGCGACGAAGTCGCGCTCGTCGATCCCGAGGGCGGAGTTGAGGTGCTTGATCTGCGGAATCGTCGCTTCACCAACGCCGACCGTCCCGATCTGTTCGGATTCGACCAGCTTGATATCGAGCGTCGTGCCCAAGAAGCGCGAGAGTGCGGCAGCCGCCATCCAGCCTGACGTGCCGCCGCCGACGATGAGGGCTGATTTGATGCGACTGGTCTTCATGGCTGCCTACCGTTCTCGGGCAAGGGGGGCGCCGGGCGTGCGGCGCAAGGGGTCAGTTTGCCGCCCGTGCCGACAAAGAAAAACCCCTGCCTGCACGAGGCAGGCAGGGGCGGAGGGGTTCGCTTCGGGAAGGAAGCTGTTAGCGACGCCAGCTAAAGCCGACGAGGTAGGTCGCGCCATACTGCTGATAGTCCTTAACCTGGCGCGGGTCGTCATTGAGGAATGTAACGAAGGCTTCGTCGGTCAGGTTGTTGCCCTGAGCGAAGATCGCCAGCCCATCCAGCGGGCCCGGCCCGAACTCGTAGCCGATCTGGGCGTCGATGACCGACTCCGCTTCGACATTGCGGAACTCGCGGTTGGCACCGAAACCGGTGACCTCGCCGAGGAACTCCGAACGCCAGCGGTTGGAGATCCGAGCCTCGAAACCACCATTCTCATAGTAGACGGTCAGGTTGCCGACATTTTCCGACAGGCCCGGAATTGCGATCGGTGCCTGGTTGGGATCCGGCTGGACCTCGCTCTCTGTGTAGGAGTAGCTGGCCAGAAGGCCGAAACCGGCAAGCCAGGGTGCGACGGCGTCGCCCGGGATGTTGGTCGCCAGCTCGATACCGCGAATATAGCCACCATCCGTGTTGACCGGCTCGTACAGGATACCGGTCGTGAGCTGCGGGTTGGCGGCGGTGAAGGCGCCGCCGAAGATAGCATTCGCGGCATCCGTCATGTCGATCGTACGAGCCGCAGAACCGAACACGTAATTATCGATATCCTTGTTGAAGAGAGCGGCAGAAACGTAGCCGGCCCCGTCAGCAAAATAGTGTTCGATTGACAGGTCGATCGCGTCGGCAGTGACCGGACGCAGGCGCGGCGAGCCGCCGGACAGAGTCAGGCAGGACTGCCCGCCGGCGAGGTCGTAATTGGCCGCGTCGAAGGCTGGATTCCCGCTACCATCGTCTGGCGTGCAGACCTGGGAGTTGATGCTGATTTCCTGCGAGGCGCGCAGCTCGTCCATGCGCGGACGGGCCAGTGTGCGGGCGGCGCCTACGCGGACGAAGGTGTTTTCGGCCACTTCAAACGAGAAGTTGGCGCTCGGCAGAAGGTGTGAGTAAGCCTCGTCTTCCGTGTAGGCCAAGAGGGCGCCCTGACCGACGCGAGGGCCCGTCGAGGACTGTTCGGTATGCACAATCTGCAGGCCGAAATTACCCCGAACCGGCGTGTTTCCGAGGACCGAGTCGACATTGGCCTGAAGATAGCCAATCACCTGCTGTTCTTCGACATCCCAGGATTTGGTCAGAACATCAGCGTTCAGATTCGGGCGCAGCGAGTAGACGCCGCTGTTCAGAAGGGCAAGCGGGTCATAGCTGACCATGCCGGCAATGCCGATGAAGTCGAGGCTGGTCGGCTCGAGCAGGAGATCGCCCGGGATTGCCGTGGTGTTCGTCGCGCCGGGGTTGGCCAGGTCGATGAAGTCTTCCACAGAGCGCTTGGATTTTTCACGATCCGTGGCGTAGATGCCGACTTCGACGCTGGAGAAGAAACCTTGCGAGATTTCCCGCTCGGCTTCAACGCGCAGTGCGGAGAGCGTGTCTTCCGTTGACGGCCGCTTGATGAAGCCGGCTTGGCCCCAGCCCTGCGGGTCGGTCAGCAGCAGAAGGCTCGGGTCGGCATAATCGAGGCTTGAACCGAAAATGAAGCCGCCGCCGCCACCAAGTTGGAAGGCGAGCGTGTCGGATGCGCCATTGCCGAAGCCGGATCCGGTACCCGCATAGGACTCGTAGTCCGTATCGTCACGTTCGACGCTCGAATAGGAAAGGTCGATCGTGCCGGTCCACTGGTCGTTCAGGCGTTGTTCGTGGTTGACGCCGAATGACATAACGTCCGCTTCGCGGAAGCGCGTGTCATTGCGGACCACGCCCTGGACGCCGGAGAATGTGCCAGCCGTAACCAGCCCGTCTTCAACCGTGTAACCCGGCTGCAGCGTCGCGCCACCCCAGGCGAGCGGCAGTTCGATGCCGCGCAGGATGCCCGTGTCCTCGAACTGCGAGTAGAAGGCGTCGATCGTCGTGTGGGAATTGGCGTTCGGTTCAAATTCCAGCGTGCCGACGAAGGCGGTGCGCTCGAGTTGCCGGCTCTCGACGTACGGCTTGGCGCCGCCAAGCAGCAAGTCGCCGGCACCGACGGTCGGATAACCCCAAGCATCCCAGCGCTCACTCTGCGTCGGGGAGGATTGCGAGGCAAAGCCGAGCGCGAGGCCGATGGTGTCGTTGGCGAACTGGTCAATGTAGAAGCCGGTGACGCGGTGGCCGTTATCTTCTGAACCGGCATTGAGGGCGCCGTACTGGTTCCACTCATAGCGGCCGGAGATGGCAATCGTCCGCTCGTCGCGATCCAGCGGGCGCACGGTGCGAAGGTCAGCTGTGCCGGCCAAGCCCTGGCCGACCAGCTGGGCGTCAGGTGTCTTGTAGACAACAACCGAGCTCAACAGCTCCGACGGATACTGGTCGAACTCGACGCCACGATTGTCGCCGGCGGTGACCTGTTCGCGGCCATTCAGCAGCGCGGTGGTGAAATCCGGGCCGAGACCGCGCACCGAAATCACCTGGGCGCGTCCGCGCAGGCGCTGGGCGGCGAGGCCGGGCAGGCGTGCCAGTGATTCTGCGATCGAGTTGTCCGGCAGGCGACCGATGTCTTCCGCCGAAATGGCCTCGACGATCGAGGTCGATTCGCGCTTAACCGCGATTGAGCTTTCGATCGAGCTGCGGAAGCCGGTGACGGTGATCACATCGCCAGACGCTTCCTCTGCTTGGTCTTGTGCCGAGGCCGGCGCGGCCAGCGCCATCGACAGGGCCAGTGTGGATGCCGCGCTGGTCAGAAGCCAGCCACGACGAGTGGTGCGTTGATTGGTCATTTAGTCCTCCCTCCGGCGTGTCGACAGGAAATTTGCCGCCGCCATTCCAGTGCAAATTAATGAAAACTATTTCATGCGGCAACTGGCAATATTGCGATCTTTGAATCGTATCCCGACGTGATGCGAGAATGTTACACCATCAAATGTCGCCTTGAGGTCTATTATATCGCGCTACTGTGCTCGAAACGGCGATTGACAAGAAAGCAGATCAAATGCAATTTTTTGCAAAATTGCTAAAAGATGCGATTGCAAGCATCTTGTGAAGATAGCGCCTCTGGGCGCGGGGAGGCCTGAGTGGAGTTGGACGCGCAATCCGAGCAGCGGTCGCAGGACCAGCCGACGTCTGAGTGGTGGAAGGGCGCGGTGATCTATCAGATCTACCCGCGCAGTTTTTTCGATTCGAACAATGACGGTATCGGCGATCTGCCTGGCATTACTGCGCGGCTCAATCATGTCGCCTCGCTCGGCGTGGATGCGATCTGGCTGTCGCCCTTCTTCACATCTCCCATGCGGGACTTTGGTTATGACGTTGCCGACTATCGCGGCGTCGACCCGATTTTCGGAACTCTTGATGACTTCGATGTGCTGCTTGAGCGGGCGCACGCCTTGGGCCTGAAGGTCCTGATCGATCAGGTATATTCTCATACGTCCGAAGCTCACGCCTGGTTCCAGCAAAGCCGTTCGAGCCGAGCCAATGACAAGGCCGACTGGTATGTCTGGGCCGATGCCAAGCCGGATGGCTCGCCCCCGAACAACTGGCAATCCGTCTTTGGTGGTCCGTCCTGGACCTGGGACGCGCGGCGCGGCCAGTACTACATGCACAACTTCCTGCCCGAGCAACCGGACCTCAATGTTCACAATCCGGACGTTCAGGAAGAGTTGCTTGATACGATGGCGTTCTGGCTGGATCGCGGCGTCGACGGTATCCGCCTCGACGCCGTGAATTTCATGATGCACGATCCGGCGCTGCACGATAATCCGCCGATCAAGACCACCGGTGCCCGTCGGACGCGGCCGTTCGACTTCCAGCACCATTATTTCAACCAGTCCCACCCCGATATCCCGGCTTTTCTCGAGCGCATGCGAGCATTGGCGGACAGTTATGAGGGGCGCTTTCTGGTTGCCGAAGTTGGTGGCGAGCGGGCGCAGGAGGAGATGGAGCTGTACACGCGCCGTCCCGGCCGCCTCCATTCGGCCTATGGTTTTCTCTATCTCTATGCCGAATCGCTTGATCCGGCCCTCGTTCGTTCGGCTGCCGACCTGTGGCCGTCAGACGGTGTGAGTGGCTGGCCGTCCTGGACCTTCTCAAATCATGACGCCCCGCGAGCGGTGTCGCGCTGGGCGGCCGAAGGGGATCGCGAGGCTTTCGCGAATATGGCCTTGCTCCTGCTCGTGGCCATGCGCGGGAATGTGTTTATCTACCAGGGTGAAGAACTTGGCCTGCCGCAGGCAATGGTCCCGTTTGACCGGCTTCAGGATCCCGAGGCGATCGCCAACTGGCCGCAGACGCTGGGCCGGGACGGAGCGCGTACGCCCATGCCCTGGACGCGTCAGGGGCGGCATGGCGGTTTCTCCGAGGCCGAGCCCTGGTTGCCGGTTGATGCCCGTCATTTTGATCTCGCAGTCGATGCCCAGGAGGCAGATCCAGATGCAACCTTGCACCTTGCTCGCCGCTTTGTACGATTGCGGGCGGATCATCCTTCGCTTCGAACCGGTGCCATGCGGGTCATCGAGACCGGTGCCGAAAGCTTGCTGGCCTTCGAGCGCGGCTCCGGCGAGGCTGCCGTCCTCTGCATCTTCAATCTGACTGCAGAGCCGATCAGCTGGGACATGCCCGCAGGCTGGCGGGTGATCGAGCAGGTCAATATTTCAGGCGAGGGTGGCCGCTTGCCGGCCTATGCCGGCGTGCTCGCCCAGCGCGCCTGACGCATCAGCCGCCGCAGCTTTCTCGAATGATCAGATCGGTCGCCAGTCGTTCCGAGCGGCGCGCTTGCGGGCCGCGGAAGTCGAGCAGCTTCGACAGCATCAGGCGTCCAGCGGCGACCATGTCCTGGTCGACCGTGGTCAGGGCCGGGTGGGCGTAGCGAGCGAACGACACGTTGTCATAGCCGACCACTGATACATCGCCCGGCACTGAAACTCCGGCCAGCTGCAGCGCTCGCAAGGCACCAAATGCCAGGACATCGCTCGCCGCGACGATCCCATCAAAAGGAACGCCATTCTTGATCAGCGCCTCGACGGATGCCTCCGCGGACTCGATGTCGAAATGCGACGGGATGACGAGGTCGTCATCGGCCTGCAGTCCGGCTGAAAGCAGGGCGTCGCGATAGCCACGAAAGCGTTGCATCACTTCCGGCGCTTCGGACTGCCCAAGGAAAACGATTTTCTCACGGCCGAGCCGGATCAGGTGTTGGGTGGCGCGGCGCCCGCCGGTGACATTGTCACTGCCAACCGAGCAATAGCGTTGTTCGGGCAATTCGGCGCCCCAGACCACAAAGCGCTTCTCGGTTTCAGCCAGTCGGTTAAACGCGCCATGCAGGTTGGACTGCCCGACAAAAATCACGCCCTCGGCGCGATGGGTCGTCATTGCCATGTGGAGGTCGTCATAGCTGGCCGGAGCGACGTGGGAAATGTGGACGTCGCATTCGCGTTCGCGAGCGGCGTCTCCCACCCCTGTCAGGAGTTCGAAGAAGAATGGATCAGAGAGGCGGGTGTCGCGGCCCTGGGGCCGGGGCACCACAATCGAGATGGTGGCCTTGGCGCCGATCGGTCCGGCGGGCATGTGGCGTCGGAAGGGATAGTCGAGCTCCCGCGCCAGCTTCCAGATCGCCTGCTTGGTGCGCATATTGACCGACGGGCTGTCATTGAGCGCACGCGAGGCCGTGGAGACGGAAACCCCTGCGCGTTGCGCCAAGTCTTCCAGGCGTGTCGGCTTCTTGCTCACGTCTTGATCCAACCCTCTCAAATCATTGGTGTCAGCAATGCACGGGTGCTGCAAAACTGGCAAGTTCATGGCGCCCGATCGCGCGGGGCCCGCATTTCCCATATTTGAAATCTTTTGCACCGATATGGCAAGTTCATGGCTGGTTTGGAGCGATCATTCTTTTTCCTTGTAGCATTTTTGTCTATTTTTTTCAATCAATTGTATTGTCCTATCGACAAGCGCGGAAGAGTGGATAAGGATGTGAAAAATTATGAAAAGGGGAGGCTGTCATGCAAAAACCGGCACTCGGTTTCTGGCAGATCTGGAATATTTCCTTTGGTTTCTTCGGCATACAGATCGGGTTCGCGCTGCAGAACACGAATGTCAGCCGTATCTTCCAAACGCTCGGAGCGCCGATCGAGACGCTACCGCTCCTGTGGTTGGCGGCGCCGCTGACCGGCCTCCTCGTTCAACCGATTATCGGTTATTTTTCCGACCGGACCTGGACCGGTCTCGGGCGTCGTCGTCCGTATTTCCTGGCAGGCGCGATACTTACCACCATCGCGCTCCTGGTGATGCCGAATTCTCCCATGCTCTGGCTTGCCGCAGTCATGCTGTGGCTGTTGGATGCGTCAATCAATATTTCGATGGAGCCGTTTCGGGCCTTTGTTGGCGACATGTTGCCCAGCCGTCAGCGCACGCGCGGCTTTGCCATGCAGACCATCTTCATTGGCGCCGGCGCCACCGTCGCCTCGGCCGCGACATGGATCCTGTCCGATGTTTTCGGCGTGTCTGATGTCGCGCCGGCCGGCATTGTCCCGGACAATGTGAAGTATTCTTTCTATATTGGCGCCGTTGCGCTGTTCGTTTCGGTCATGTGGACAGTCATCACGAGCCGCGAGTATGCACCGGACAAGCTGGCGGCCTATGACGAGGCCGAACGCCAGGCGATGGGGTTGCCGCGCGATCCGGAACGTCCGCCGCAGTCCAGCCGTCGCTATCTTGGCTCGGGCTTTGGTTATCTGGTGGCTGGCCTTGTCGCGAGTGCAGCGGTGTACCGCTTTAATGGCGCGCAGGAGCTCTACGTCCTGACAGGTGGAGTGGCTGCGCTCGGGCTCGGTTTCATCCTGCACACCGTGTTGCGGGCCATAGGCCAGACCGAGAATTTCTTCAGTCATGTTCTGGAAGATCTCAACACCATGCCGACCGTCATGAAGCGGCTGGCTTGGGTCCAGTTCTTTTCCTGGGCGGCGCTCTTCATGATGTGGATCTATTCCACCCCGGCTGTGACCAGCTTTCATTTCGGGGCTACGGATACCGGGTCGGAAGCCTATTCCGATGGGGCCAACTGGGTCGGCCTGCTTTTCGCGACCTACAATGGCATCGCCGCGATATACGCCCTGCTGCTGCCTTTCATGGCAAAACGGTTCAATCGGCGGGTCACCCACGCGATCAATCTCGCGATTGGCGGGGTTTCGCTGGCCAGTTTCTACTTCATCACGGATCCGGCCCTGCTATGGATCTCGATGATCGGTGTCGGCATTGTCTGGGCGTCGATTCTGACCATGCCCTACGCCATTTTGTCCGATGCCCTGCCGGCCGAGAAAATGGGTGTCTATATGGGCATCTTCAATTTCTTCATCGTCATCCCGCAAATTGTTGTCGGCAGTCTGATGGGTATCGCCCTGAGGTTGTTCCTCGGCAATGAGCCGATCCACGCCTTTCTGGTTGCAGGTGTTTCGCTGGGGCTTGCTGCCTTGTCCGTCATCTTTGTGCCGGGCCGCCGGGTCGTGGTCGAGACCGGCGGAGCGCTGGCAGATTAGCCGCAAGCTCAAGGGCTGCCGTCACCAAAAAGCCCCGGCGGACGTATCCGTCGGGGCTTTGTCATAGCGTTCGCGGTCAAGTTATTCGACCAGGCTAGCCCGGCAAATGACGTAGTCGAGCGGCGGGATGCTGAGGCTGAGAGTGCCTGGGGCGTCGCTGATCATCGGGCAGGCCCCGGCAAGGCTGTCCCATGCACTGGCGCGACCATCGACTTCGACGCGGATGTCGCGGGCGACAGCCTCGCCATTGTAGGCGATCACGAATTCCTCACCGCGATCGTAATCGACGCGGCTCATCACCAGCACACTGTCTTCATGGTCGGCATGTCGAACAATCTGCTCGCCGCGCCGCAAGGTGCGGTGGGTTTGACGCAGCGCGGCCATCTCCGCGATCGCGCGGTAGAGCGGGTGATCGGGATCGAAATTGCGGTCCGCAGTCGTGGCCTCGGTGCCAACAAGGTCATTGTCATTGTACTCTGCCACGGCGCTTTCGAACATGTTTTCGCGTGCCAGCTGGTCGCCACCATCTGAGACAAAGCCCTGTTCGTCGCCGTAATAGATGGTTGGTGTTCCGCGCGAAAAGAACATCAGCGCATTGGCGAGCCGGAGGCGGGCCAGCATGTCGTCATCACTCATTTCAGGATGGGCCTCGCGCAGGAAGCCGGCGAGGCGGCCCATGTCGTGATTGCCGAGGAAGGTCGGCAGGGTCGAGGCGGTGTCGAAACCGCCTTCAAGCACATGGTCGATGCGGAAAAGCGACTGGAAGCGCTCGCCGGGATCATTGTTGACGATAAAGCCGCGCGCCGTTCCCTGGAAGGCGAAGTCAAGGTAGGCGGGTAGACCGGCCTCGGTCGTGTAGCGCGCCAGCTGGCCGGCATCGAATTCATAGACCTCGCCAAAAATGTGAAAGTGCTCGATGCCGAGCGCGTGGGCGTGGTCAAGGATTTCCCGGGAAAAGCGTACCCAGAATTCCGGCTGCACGTGTTTGGCTGTATCGATGCGGAAGCCGTCGACCTCGAACTCGGTGATCCAGTCCTTGTAGATCTCGATCATGCCCTCGAGCACGCGGGGGTGTTCGGTGTTGAGGTCGTCCAGCCCGGAAAAGTCACCATAGAGCTCACTCTCGCCGAACCAGAAGCTCTCGCCGCGGTTATGATAGAGTGTGGAATCATTGAGCCAGTCCGGTGTCCGGGTCGGAGCGCTGTCCGGCAGGTAGGGCGTATAGGCCCAGTTCGGGTCGGTAAGCCGGGCATAGTTCGCCGCAGTCTGGTTTGCCGGATCATCGCCAAGAAAGCCCTGATTGATTGCCGCGCCATCCGGGCCGCCCTGTGTCGTCCAAGGATAGTCACCGATACGGCGGTAGGGGCATTGGCCCTCAGGGTTGATATAAAGCGGGGAGGTCGGGTCATGACATTCCCGGTAGGCGAAGACGTCCGCCGTATGATTGGTGATGATATCCATATAGACGCGCATGCCACGGTCATGGGCCGCATCGACGAAAGCGCGAAAATCCTCTCGCGTGCCCAGATGGGCATCCGGGCGGGTGAAATCGGTGATCCAGTAGCCGTGATAGGCTGAGGACTCCTGCCCGGGGCCACCCTGTACGGCCTGGTTCTGGAAGATCGGTGTCAGCCAGATGGCCGTCATGCCGAGGCCCTGGATGTAGTCCAGTTGCGCGGTCAGCCCGGCGAGGTCGCCGCCGTGATAGAAGCCGCGCGCGGTCGGATCGAAACCGTGATCAAGACGGTCGCCCTCAATGTCGCCCAGATCATTCGACGGGTCAGCATTCTCGAGGCGGTCGGGCATCACGAAGTAGATGATTTCATCGGCAGGCGAGCGATCGGCAATTTCGATGCGCCCAATACCGCTGTCGGATTGGCTGGCGGCACAGGCTGTCAGGCAGGTTGCCGCCAGCAATCCGATCGTCAGTCTCGATATTTGCGAAGTCATGACAATGCGCCTCCCCGCGCAGTATTCTATTGTATGTTTATGCTATCCCGAGCACGTGCGAGGCGGCAAGGGCTAAGCGCGTCATGGGAATTGCATAAATTTGCAAGATATGGGCACACTGGGTAAAAATACCGGGAGGACTTCATGATTGTACGTCATTCACGCGCTGCCATTCGGCTCGTTGCCGCCTTGCTGGCGCTGTCCGCCATTGCGGTTCCTGCCAGTTTCGCCCAGCCCGGGCCAGACAGCCCGATCGCTGGCCAGGTCATCGAATCTCCTTTGGTCGTGACCTCGCCGGATGGACGTCTGAGTGCGGCATTCTGGAGCGAGTCTGGCCTGCCGCGCTATCGTGTCCAGTTTGATGGCGAGGATGTGATTTCGCCATCCATGCTTGGCCTGCGCTTCGCCGTCGCGGGAAACCTCGAAACCCGCCTCTGGCCTATTGCCAGCGAGACGGCCAGCGCCGACCTGCAATGGGAATTGCCCTGGGGTGAGCGCCGGCTCGTCCATGACCAGCACAACGAGCTCCTGGTCAGCTACCGGCATGAGCGCGATGCCGGTCGCGGCTTCGATGTTCGCGTGCGTGTCTTTGATGACGGGCTGGGCTTTCGCTATGAGGTGCCGGTCCCCGATGGTGAGCATCGCGCGATTGTCGACGAGGTCACCAGCTTTGCCATGCCGCAGGAAAGCGAGACCTGGTGGACGCCGGCCGGGGATTACAACCGCTATGAGTATGTCTACCGCACCACACCCCTGATTGATGTCGGCACCGCGCACACGCCTTTCACGGCGCGCCTACCGGACGAAGGCGTCCATGTCGCGATCCATGAGGCGGCACTGGTGGACTATTCCGGCATGCGACTGGATCAGCAGCGCGAAGGCGTTTTGACGGCAGAGCTTGCGCCGGGTGCTGACGGGATCGCGGTCCACAAGGATGGATCCTTCACCACGCCCTGGCGCACCATCCAGGTCGCCGAGGAGGCGGTCGGGCTAATCAATTCCGACCTCATCCTCAATCTCAACGAGCCCAATGCCCTCGGTGATGTCAGCTGGGTCGAGCCCGGCAAATATATCGGCATCTGGTGGGGCATGCATATCAACACGATGACCTGGGGCTCCGGTCCCGAGCATGGTGCAACGACGGAAAATGCGATCGAGTATCTCGATTTCGCGGCCGAAAACGGTTTCGCCGGCGTGTTGATCGAAGGCTGGAATATCGGTTGGGACGGCGACTGGTTCAATAATGGCGCCCTGTTCTCCTTTACCGAACCCTATCCCGATTTTGACATCGAGGCGGTCACCGACCATGCCCGCGAGCGCGGCGTTCGCCTGATCGGGCACCACGAGACCTCGGGTCATCTGACCAATTACGAGACCCAGATGGAGGCGGCTTTTGACCTTTATGAACGCCTCGGCGTGACCCAGGTGAAGACCGGCTACGTCGCCGATGCCGGCAATCTGATCCGCATCGATGAGGAAGGCGAAGAACGCCATGAATGGCACTACGGGCAATATGCGGTGAACCACCATATCCGCGTGCTCGAAGCTGCAGCCGCGCGCCACATTTCCATCAATCCTCACGAGCCGGTGAAGGATACCGGTCTGCGCCGGACCTATCCGAACTGGATTTCCCGAGAGGGCGTACGCGGCCAGGAGTTCAATGCCTGGGGCAACCCGCCCAACCCGCCCGAGCACACAGCCATGCTCGCCTTTACCCGCATGCTCGCCGGACCCGCCGATTTCACGCCGGGTATCTTTGACCTGACCTTCAACGGGCCGGACAGCCCCAACCGGGTGCAGACCACGCTGGCCCGCCAGCTGGCGCTTTATGTTGTACTCTACAGCCCGATCCAGATGGCCGCTGACCTGCCGGAGAACTACGCAGCCAATCCCGCGCCCTTCCAGTTCATTCGTGATGTACCGACCGACTGGGAAGAGTCGATCGCGCTGCAAGGCGATGTCGGGGACTTCATCGTTACGGTGCGCCAGGAGCGGGGCGGGGCGGACTGGTATCTCGGTGCTGCCACGGACGAGGAGCCCCGGACCCTGTCCGTGCCCCTCGACTTCCTCGACGCGGGTCGCGCCTACACCGCCGAGATCTATCGCGATGGTCCGGACGCTCACTGGCATGACAATCCCTATGACGTCCTGATCGAGACCCGCGTGGTTTATGCCGACACGATTTTGGATCTGCCAATCGCGGCCGGCGGTGGTGCCGCCATCCGCTTTGTGGCGGGGTAGCGGGATGCGGCATCTCCTGTCACCGGGCCAGCTTTTCCCGGCCATGCTGTCCCCAGCCATGCTTTCACTGGCCCTGCTGGTTCTGTTTACACCGGCGATCACGGCGCAGCCGGACGCCGGAGAGGTGATCCGCCTCGAGCCTATGGGTGCGGACGGGCTGGAAGCGCGACCGATCTCGGTCTATTTGCCGCCCGGCTATGCGGAGGGCGTACAGGCCTATCCGGTAATCTATGCCATGGACGGGCAGAACCTGTTTGAGCCGGGTTATTCCTTCGCCGGTGTCGAGTGGGGGCTGGACGAGACAATGGACCGCCTGATCGCCGAGGGGCGTATCCGGCCGGCCATAATTGTCGGCATCTGGAACACGCCAAGCCGGGCCCTTGAATATGCCCCCCGGGCCGTCTTCGACCGCCTGCCAGCCGCGGCGCAGGCGCAGGCGATGGAGAGCTGGGGTGATGCGGTCTTGTCCGATGTTTTTCTGCGCTTTTTGGTCGAGGACATCAAACCGCTCATCGACAGCCGCTACCGGACCCGTCCCGAGGCCGCAGAAACGGCCCTGATGGGGTCGAGCATGGGCGGATTGATCTCGTTTTACGGGCTGGCACGGCATTCCGAGACCTTCGGGGCGGCGGCCGGCTTGTCGACTCATTGGCCGATTTTTGCCGATGGGTCTTTCCGCGACCCGCAAATCGCCGGTGCCTGGCGCGAGCAGGCGCTGGCAGCCTGGTCGGATTTCCTGGCCGATGCGCCGCTGGATCCGACCCGTCACCGCATCTGGCTGGATCATGGCACGATCAATCTGGATGGTCTCTATCCGCCCTACCAGGATGCGATTGATGCCGTGATGGCCGGGCGCGGCTTTGACGACTCTGCCCGTTATCGCTCGACCCGCTATGAGGGAGCCGATCACAACGAGACGGCATGGAATGCCCGGCTTGCCGATCCGCTGGTCTTCCTGTTGGGTGTCGGGCAGCCGGACTGATCGTCGTCGGCTGACCCGCAGGCAAGAGACCGGACAGGCCGAGATGGTGATTGATGGATTTCCCGGGATAGCACCGGTCGCCGAATTCGAGGGCGTAGAACGGGCGCGCTTCGAGGCGGATATCCAGCCAGCCGGCGAGCCCGCCGTCCTGCGGGGACTGGTCAATGACTGGCCCCTGCTCGCGGCCTCCCGACAGGGCGCGGATGTGCTTGCCGACCGGCTGAAGCAGACGGCGCCGGACACGCTGGTCCGGACCTTCCGCCAGCCGCATGCGACCGGGACACGGTTCTTCTACAAGGATGATTTCAGTGGTTTCACCTTCGACGTGGAAACGCCGCCGCTCGGTGCATTGCTGGACACGCTTTTGTCGGGGCAAGACGCGACGGAACCGGATGCCGTGTTCGCCGGCGGCGTGCCGGTGCGCGAGGCCCTGGAGCCGATCGCGAGGGACAATGCGATGCCGCTGCTCGATCCGGACGTCGAGCGTCTGACCTCGCTCTGGATCGGCAATCAGACCCGCACCGCACCACATTGGGACCTGCCACAGAACCTGGCCTGTGTGGTCTCCGGTCGGCGTCGCTTCCTGCTCTTCCCCATCGAGCAGCTGGCCAACCTTTATATCGGTCCGCTCGATGTCACACTGGCGGGTCAGCCGGTCAGCCTGGTCGATCCACGCGCGCCGGACCTTGACCGCTTTCCGCGCTTTGCCGAGGCCATGCAGCAAGCCCGCCTTGCCGAGCTGGGCCCGGGTGACGCACTCTACATGCCCTCCATGCAGGTCCACTATGTCGAGACGCTGGACCCCTTCGGGATAATGATGAATTTCTGGTGGCGCGACGGGCCGGAGCATCTGGCGACACCCTTCCTGACATTGCTGCACGGCCTGTTGACCCTGCGCGGCATGCCGGCTCGTGAGCGCCAGGCCTGGAAACTCATCTTCGATCGCTACCTGTTTCAGGATGACGAGGATCCGATGGCGCATCTTCCGCCGTCGGCGCGCGGCCTGTTTGGTGATCCGACACCGGAGACTCTGGCGCGCATCCGAGCCATTGTCGGGCGCCCGCTCAACCGTTGAAATGCGGAACCTCGGACCGGTTTCAGGGTACCCGCACGCCCCGTGCTGCCTCCAGGATTTCATACCAGTCCTGCACGTCCATCTCGATGGCGTACATCTCTCGAACCTGCCGCTCGAGACGATCACGGCTAGCGGTTCCCAGGATCGGGATTGCACCGAGCCGGCGCGACCAGGCAAGGGCCAGCGCGTCGATGCCGTGATCGTCCGGCAATCGTGCCCGCATTGCGTACAGGCAGTCGCGTACCCGACACGATACTTCATCGTCGGCGTTGAACAGGCGCTGCCCGCCGAGTGGTGACCAGGCAAGGACTGCCAGGCCCAGTCGGCGGGCCTGGTCGATCTGTCCATTATCGAGTGGCGCGGTGTGGAAGGGTGACAGCTCAATCTGGTTGGCGGCGAGTGCCAGATTGCCGGCCGCGGCGAGTGTTTCGACCTGGTGGGCCGAGAAATTGGACACGCCGCAAGCGGCGATCTTGCCACTGCTGATCAGGTCCTCCAGAGCCCGGGCCGTCTCCTCGGCCCGCATGAGATAGTCGGGCCGGTGCAGGAGGTAGAGATCAATGCGCTCGGTACCGAGCCTCGCCAGGGAGGCCTCCGCCTGTTGCTGCAGCCAGGCCGCATCGGCCCGATAATGATGCAGCCGAACACCGGGCTGGCCGGGTGAGGCGAAACGGACCCCGCACTTGCTGATCACGCGCAGGCGTGAGCGGTCCCCGCCGGAAAGGGTCCGGGCCGCCTCGCCATGCAGGGCCTCGACCGCACCGTCATCATAGATGTCGGCATGATCGATCCAGTCGATGCCGAGATCCAGACAGGTTGCCAGCATGCGCGCGAACCCTTCGGTGCTTGCGGTGTCACGGCCCTGCCGAGCGCGCATGGCGCCCCAGATTGCAGGTGTGGTGTCGATGTCCATTTGGCGCTCCAAGGGTTCGAATCAGGCCTGCCGAGTTTTGCACAGAGCCGGCCTCGCCTGTAGCGATGCCAAGCCGCAACGGGCGCGTACACCAGCCAGTTCATGGCCCGGGTGTCAGACAGGGATCAGCCTCCCCACGCCCCACACACCGCCATCCCGACCTTTGTCAGAATGACGATGATTTGGGTACAGGGCAGGGATGACATCACACCTTTCTTTCCCGCGATATACGCAGAAAAAGGCGCAAAGCGGCCCGGTAGAGCGAGGAAAACCTGTCCGCAGGACTGGTTTGCGACATGGAATTCAGGTTTCTTGGCGGCAACCGGTCCTGACCGGCAAGAGCAATGACAAGGCAGCGGGAAGAAGCATGAACAAGCGCACGATCGTGATCACCGGTGGAGCAGGAATTCTCGGGCAGGCAGCAGCGCGTCGGGCGCTTCAGGAGGGCCACCGGGTCGCCTTGGTCGACCGGGCTCCAATCGGTGATGCGACCGATCTGGCTGGTCATCTCCGTCTCGGCGGCGTTGACCTCACCGACCCGGATGCCACGGGCAACGCCATGTCGACAATCGCCGAGACGAATGGGGGTATTGATGCCCTGCTCAATATCGCCGGCGGCTTTGCCTGGGAAACGGTCGAGGGCGGCGATGTCGAGACCTGGGCACGCATGTTCGCCATCAATTTGCGCACGGCTGTCGTCGCCAGCCAGGCAGCCTTGCCCTGGCTGACAGAAAGCGCGGCGGGACGGATCGTGAATATCGGCGCGGCCGGTGCGGTGAGATCTGACACGGGCATGGGCGCCTATGCCGCGTCCAAGGCCGGGGTCGCGCGTCTGACCGAAAGTCTGTCGCGTGAACTGATTGGCAAGGTGACGGTTAATGCCGTCCTGCCCTCCATTATCGATACGCCCGCCAATCGAGCCGACATGCCGGATGCGGACCCGTCTGACTGGGTGGCGCCGGATGATCTCGCGGCGGTCATTCTGTTTCTTGCCAGCGAACAGGCCCGGGCCGTTACAGGCGCCTTGCTGCCAGTAACCGGGCGGGTTTAACCGGAGAGTGTCTGGATTGCCGTGGCGATAACCGTTCTTCAAACCGCAAGGGCTGCCAGCGACCAGACGGGTCGCTCGCGCCTGCGGTGGGCGTTCGACATTCTGGCGGCCGGACTGGCCGGGCTGGTCCTGTTGACCGGTTGCCGGGCAGCGCCACCGGCCGGCGAGATCACGGTGTTTGCCGCATCGAGCCTGCGCACGGCCCTCGATGAAATTGGCGCTGAATTCGAGCGCCAGACCGGCCACCACCTCACCCTGGCCTATGCCGGATCGCCCGTACTGGCCCGGCAGATCTCGCTGGGTGCGCCGGCCGACATCTTCATGTCGGCGAATTCGGCGTGGATGGACAGGCTGGAGACCGAAGGCCGGATCGAGGCGGACAGCCGCTTTGACCTCGTCGGCAACCGACTGGTGCTCATTGCGCATGGCAGTGGTCGCACGCCCTGGCCGGATATCACGTTCGAGGCTTGCCTGGCCGAGCTCGGTGATCGTCGCATGGCCATGGCCTTGCTCGGATCGGTTCCTGCGGGGATATACGGCGAGGCAGCGCTTCGCTCGCTCGGCCTTTGGGAGGATCTGTCAGGTAATGTTGTGCAGGCCGACAATGCGCGCGCGGCACTGGCCCTCGTCGCCATCGGTGAGGCGCCGATCGGGCTTGTCTACCGAAGTGATGCGCTCGCTGAGCCGCGTGTATCCGTGCTGTTCGAGCTGCCGGCCTCGAGCCATCCCGGAATCCGCTATCCGGTCGCGATCACGGCGGGGCGGGCCAGCGATGCGACGCGCCAGTTTTTCGCCTTCCTGCGCAGTGCGCAGGCCCGTGGTGTGCTGGAAGAGCAGGGATTTGTCGTTGATGAGTGACAGGAGGCGGCGCGTATGGACGGGTTGAGCCCGCAGGAGTGGCAGGCGGTATTCCTGTCGCTGCGCGTTGCAGCATGGGCGACGCTGCTCAGCCTGCCGCCCGGCCTGTGGATAGCGCATCTGCTGGCGCGCGGGAATTTCCCGGGCCGGTCTCTGCTCAACGGACTTGTGCATCTGCCGCTCATCCTGCCGCCCGTGGTGACCGGCTATCTGCTTTTGCTGGCGTTCGGAAGCCAGGGTCCGGTTGGCCGTTTGCTGGAACCCTTCGGGATTGTCTTCGCATTTCGCTGGACCGGGGCGGTTCTGGCGGCTGCGATCATGGCCTTTCCCTTGATGGTTCGGGCTATCCGTCTGTCGATTGAGGCCGTCGACCCCAAGCTGGAGCAGGCCAGTGCCACGCTTGGTGCCCGGCCGATCCAGGTCTTCGCGACGGTGACCCTGCCGCTGGCGTTGCCGGGCGTTCTGGCAGGTTCGATTCTCGCCTTCGCCAAGGCGATGGGGGAGTTCGGGGCAACCATCACCTTTGTTGCCAACATTCCCGGCCAGACCCAGACTCTGCCAACAGCGATCCACGCAATCCTGCAGGTGCCCGGCGGGGAAATGTCGGCCGTGCGACTGGTGATCATCTCGGTGGTGATTTCGATATCCGCCTTGATCGCCTCGGAGATTCTGGCGCGCCGCGTTGCCCGGAAGGTGGCCGGCGAATGAGTCTGAGGGTCGATGTCCGGCACCGTTTTGGTGATTTCGAGCTGGATGCGCAGTTTGAGGCGCCGCCCGGCGTCACCGTGTTGTTTGGACGCTCGGGCTCTGGCAAGTCGAGCCTAGTCAGCGCTGTGGCGGGCCTGACCCGGCCCCGGCATGCCAGAATCAGTATTGACGGGCGCTGCCTCAATGACACAGAAAAACGGGTCTTCGTCCCGCCACACCGGCGACAGCTGGCCTGCGTCTTCCAGGATGCGCGCCTGTTTCCGCACCTGAGTGTGCGCGCCAATCTTCTCTATGGACGCAGGTTCGCCGCGGTACGACCGCAAGCGGTCGGCTTTGATCCGATAGTCGAGCTCCTTGGGATCGGCGCACTCCTGGACAGGGCGGTGGCAGGCCTGTCGGGCGGTGAACGACAAAGGGTTGCGATCGGGCGGGCCTTGCTGAGCAATCCCGACATGCTGCTGGCCGACGAACCGCTGGCGGCTCTGGATGCGCCACGCAAGGCGGAGATCCTGACTTGTTTTGAAGGGCTGCGGGACGCGTTTTCCATTCCCATCCTCTACGTTTCCCACTCTGTGCCGGAAGTGGTCAGGCTGGCGACCACGGTTGTCGTGATCGAGGCCGGTCGCGCGGTCGGTCAGGGCACGCCTGAGCAGATTCTGGGCGATCCAGCCCTGATGCCTGCGGGAGCAAGTCAGGCCGGTGCCGTGATCTGCGCCCGCATCGGGCGTCGGCATGAGGATGGTCTTACGGAATTGTCGGCCGGCGGCACGCCGATCTACCTGCCGGAGTTTTACGGGACAGAAGGCGGCATGGTGCGCCTGCGCATCGCCGCCAGTGATGTGCTGGTCTCCCGCGATCGGCCGCGAGGCCTGTCGGCACTCAACATCTTGCCTGCCACGGTCGAACGCATCGCGGAAGTCGATGCCGCCGCGACGCTGGTGACGCTAAAAACGCCGGCCGGGCCTGTCCTGGCGCGCATCACCCGCCGCTCGATCGCCGCGCTGGAACTGGCAGAAGGTGTCGAGTGCCAGGCCGTCGTCAAATCACTGGCGATTGCCTTGGATGAGGTGGGCCAGGGGTGAGTGGTCGCTTGTCGTCTCTGGTGGTCGCATCCGGCCGCGATCTCGGATAAATGTCCGCGATGGCGAATGACACGGGTTTCGAAATTTTCCTGGGTGTGGTGCCCGGCCTTGAGCCAGCCCTGTGCGCAGAGCTGACAGCGCTCGGGTTTGACAAGCCGCGTCCGGAGCCGGGCGGTGTGACGATTGTCGGCGGCTGGGCTGATGTGTGGCGGGCCAATCTCGAAGTGCGCGGCGCCAGTCGGATTCTGGCCCGGTTCGACAGTTTTCGCGTGGTCCACCTGTCGCAGCTGGACAAGCGTGCCCACCGATTCGACTGGAAGGGGCTGCTGCGACCCGATATGCCGGTGAAGGTCGAAGCCAGCTGCCGACGCTCGAAAATCTACCATGCCGGAGCCGCCGCCGAGCGCGTGGCGAAGGCGATCGAGGCCGTCGCCGGTACTCCGACAAGCGATGAGGCTGGCTTGTGCGTCCGGGTCCGGATTGATGACAATCTGTGTACGCTGAGCGTCGATACGTCTGGTGAATTATTGCACCGGCGCGGCTTCAAGGCTGAGGTCAGCAAGGCGCCGATCCGCGAAACCATGGCGTCGCTCTTCCTGCGCGAGGCCGGGTTTGACGGGGCGGAGCCCGTGCTTGACCCGATGTGCGGCTCGGGCACCTTTGTCATCGAGGCGGCCGAGATCGCGGCCGGCCTTTTGCCGGGCCGCTCACGCAATTTTGCTTTCGAGCTGCTTGCCGGTTTTGACCGCGCGGCTTGGCGATCGCTTAAGTCCGCGCGCACCGAGACCGCCGCCGCGCGGGCTGCCGCCACATTCGGGGCTGCGCGCTATCGCGGCTCTGACCGTGACCCGGGCGCCGTCCGAATGAGCCGGACCAATGCCGAACGCGCCGGATTAGCCGGCGTCACCGATTTCGATGTCGTGCCGGTCAAGGAGCTTGCGCGTCCCGATGGTCCGCCGGGCTTGGTCATCGTCAATCCGCCCTATGGCGCCCGGATCGGCAACAAGAAGGCCCTTTATGCAGTCTATGGTGCATTTGGCGAAGCGATGCGGATGCATTTTTCCGGCTGGCGGGTTGCCCTGGTGACCACCGATCCCGCGCTGGTACGCGCCACGCGCCTGCCCTTTGGCCAGCCTGGGCGGCCGGTTGATCATGGTGGCCTCAAGGTCCGTCTCCATCTCACCGGACCTTTGCGCTAGCCTTCAGCCCGCTTGTCCTGGATGCGCGCGCAGCGGGTCCCCGAAACACGGGCAGACGGGCCTTCTGCAATTTTCTCGACTGGCTGGCAGAGCCCGGACACCGGGGGATCCGCTTTGACAATCGCGATGTCGGCCTGTCGCAGCATTTCGACCATGCCGGCCCGCCGGATTTCGCTGCCATCCTCGCCGACCTGTCGCCCGCCATTCCTTGCCTAGACCCCGGCCCCGAATCCGGCGACCGACCGCGAGGGCTATCTCGACTGCGCGGTTCAATCCTGCCTCTCGATCGGCAGTCCGGGCTGCCGGATCGATCCGGACCTGGTGCGTGAACGCGCAGCGGCCAATCTTGACCGCGGGCATCATCCGCTCGGCCTTGCCCGCCAATATGCGGCGATCATGGGAGAAGGTGACCGGCGCGCAAAACTGGCGACGATCGGTCAGCCCGTCGAAGCGATCCATGGCCGTGACGATCCGCTGGTCCCAGTCGAGGCCGGTGAGGACACCGCGGCCAACATTCCAGGCGCGGCACAGGAGATTGTCGACGGCATGGGCCATGACATCCCGCAGGTCCTCTATGAACGCATCGTCGCAGGCGTGTTCCCGGCCATGCTGCGGGCTGCGGTCCATTCCTCAGGATGGCCTGATCGCGGGTGCCGCCTATTCCCGGGTCACAGCGAGCTCGAACGGTCCGACTGGCAGGCCGGCCCCGTCATAGAGCTGGCAGATCGGGGAATCGGCCCAGCAATAGCGGACATGGGTCACAGCACCCTGCTCGGCGTCGGTCGTCAGCACGACGCGGTCCCCGATCAGTCTGGCCCGGGCGTATTGGCAGCCATTGGCGCCGCAGGTCTCAAACCCGCCCGGCGCCTCCGCACTCATCGCGTACAGACCGTTTTCGACATCATCGAAACGGATATGGATGCGGCCACCGTCCTGGCGTGCTGCGCGCGGCCGTGCGCCCCATCCTGTGCCTTGAGCATCATGCAGGACATGCAGCGCGGCTCGGGCCGCGCGGCGGCCGACCTCCTGCTTGTTGGCGGGATGGATGTCGAGCCGGTCACCGATATCAATCGTGATGACCAGGCCAGCGCGCGGGTCCGTCTCGGCGACACGACGCTGGGCATCCCGTACACGCGCCCAGCCGGATTCGACGGGTTGGTCTGCCAGGGCCCCGAAATTGGCCAGCTGCACGATCAGCGCCGGCATGTCGGACCCGAACTGGTCCCGCCAGTCGGCGAGCAAGGTGTTGAGCAGCTCCTCATAGGCGTCGGCGCGGCCGGTATTGGATTCGCCCTGATACCAGATCATGCCGGCAATCCGGGTCTGTTCGAGCGGGGCGATCATGCCATTGTACATGCCGGTCAACCCGCCAACGGACTCCCAGGGCGCGCGCGGGGGCGAGCCAATCGAGGGCGCGACCCGTGCATAGCGCCAATTGCCGGCGAGCTGCACCTCGCTGCCATCGGCAAAGCGCAGGCGGACGGCCTCATCAGGCCCGACCATGCCGCCGGCGCCCCAGTTGTTGAGGACATTGATCGCGATCGTGTTGGTGCCGGCCTGCAGCCCGCCCTGCGGCAGCGCATAGGTGCGCGCCGTGCCCCAGCCGAAGGTCGAACCGATGAATTCGCCATTGACCCAACTGGCATCGACCTCGTCGATTCCGCCGAGATCAATCCAGGCGTCCTGTCCGGCCTGACCGGCATCTAGTTCGACCTGCCGCGTGAACCAGACCATGTCGAGATGTCCGTCCATTTCCGGAATGCCCCAGCTGCGCCAGTCGCCCATCGGCGTCGGCGCGGGCTGTCCCGGATCGGCGAGGACCGCCTCGCGTGACCAGGGCGTCGTGCCGGCGGTCGTTTGCCACCAGTCTTCCCATTCGACACCCAATCCGGCGCTCGCGGCGGCCGGGTCAGTGGCGTAAAGGGCCAGCGTGTCGAGCGCGGTGTCGAAGTCGCCGGTCGAGCGCAGGCCGCCGGCGCTGATCCAGGCTTCGATCTGTGAGCCGCCCCAGGAGGCGTCGATCAGCCCCATCGGCACATCGACCCGGGCCTGGAGCTCGCGAGCGAAGAAATAGCAGACGGCGGAGAAGTCCCGCACGCTGTCCGATGCGGAGACCCGCCAGACATCGGGATTGGCGTGGTCCGCAAGCAGTGCGGCGCGGCTGTCATGGGCTATGGTCAGAAGACGGATGGCAGGATTGTGCGGTCCGGAGATCTCGCTGCCCGGATTGAGGGCTCGCTCGACCGGAAATTCCATGTTTGACTGGCCGGAACACAGCCAGACATCACCGACCAGAACATCCTCGATCCGCTGGTTGACGCCATCGGCCGTGATGACTTCGAGCACCAGTTGCTCGCCTGCGGTATGCGGCCCGAATTCGGCCTGCCAGCGACCCGCGGCATCCGCTGTCGCGTTCTGGCTGTCCACTCCCAGGCGCACCGTGACCGTGCTGCCTGGCTCGGCCTGCCCCCAAATAGCCGCCGGCTGATCGCGCTGGATCACCATGTGGTCGGTGAAGAGCGGGTCGAGCAGGTGCGAGTCGTCGGCCGCAGGCCGGGCGTGCCCGGTCGCATCCGGGACAGGCTGGTCGGCCGAACAGCCGCCGAGCGCGAGGGCGATGGCAAGGGCTGGAAGGCCCAGGCCGGCAAGGCGCGGGGCGGGAAGGCGGGCAAACGCGGTCATGAGACATGTTCTTGTTGGCTGATGAAGGAGCCGGACCCGGCGTGTGGCGGTATCGCGCCAGGATGGGCAATTGTGTGGCTGGCAAGCCGGCTGCCGGCCTTGATGGCTGCGCTGATCTCGGCACCGACTGTGAGCGCACCGAGCAGGCCGGCATTGAAGGCGTCGCCGGCTCCTGTTGTGTCGATGACGGCGATGGGCGGATGGGCAGGATGATGGACCGGTGCTTCGCCGCCCAGGCCGACATGGCAACCGTTTGCCCCGTCCTTCAGCACGACGGAGGCGACCCCGAGGCCGCGCCAGCGCGCGAAATGGTCGGCGATGCCAAGTCCGGGGTGAAGCATGTCCTCGTCGGATCGGGTGGGCAGCGCAAGATCGGTCACGGCGGCAAATGCGTCGAAGGCCGTCCGGGCCTCGGCGGGGCCGGACCAGCCGGTCGGTCGGTAATTGGGGTCGAATGCAACCCTGCCGCCGGCCTGCCTGACCGCGCCGGCGAGCCTAATCAGGCGCAGGCGCGCCGCCTCGGGCAGGATGGAGAGCGTGATGCCGGACAGGTAAAGCAAGTCGGCCGTCGCAGCGCCGGCGAGCGCCGCGTCCATGCCTGGCAGGCTGAACATCTCGCGCGCGGCAGACTGGTCGCGCCAGTAATCGAAGGCGCGCTCGCCGGCCGCGTCGGTCCGGATTGCATAGAGGCCGGGCCGACGTTCCGGGTGCCGCAGGACATGATCCGTACCCACCCCTTCGGCCTGCCAGGCTGCGATCATGGCGTCCGACCAGGCATCGCGTCCCAGGGCTGTGATAAAGTCGACCTGGCAGCCCTGCCGGGCGAGGCCGATTGCCGTGTTCAGCGTGTCGCCGCCCTGGCCCAGACGTACACTGTCGCCCAGCACAAAGGCTTCACCCGCGCCGGACAATTCCAGCATGGCTTCGCCAATGATCGTTATGCGCGGGACCCGCGTCATGCCTACCAGTTCCACATCGAGCCGTCGGTCAGCCGCGCGACCGGCAGCTGTTTGGGATTATAGGGGTGTTTCGCGGCCAGGGCCTCATCGATATCGGCGCCATTGGCATGGCCATAGACCAGCACGCCATCACGCGAGGCGCCGCCCAACAGCTGGTAAAGCGGCAGGCCGGCTGCCTTGGCCTTGATATCCCACAGCGCGGTATCGACCGCAGCAATTGCGGACATGGTCACCGGGCCGCGCCGCCAATAGGCGCCGCGATAGAGATACTGCCAGATATCCTCGATCCGGTGCGCGTCCCGTCCAATCAGCAGCGGGATCACATGCGCTTCCAGATAGGCGATAACCGCCTTCTCGCGACCATTGAGTGTTGCGTCTCCGATTCCGTGAAGGCCCTGATCTGTTTCGATTTTCAGCGTGACGAAATTGCGCCCCTGGCAGGCGACGATGACTTTCGCTGCGGTTATTCTCATCACGGGCTCCGACGCCTTTTCTTGTCGGACAATTGATTGACGCGCCACTGTGGCTCTGTCAACTTTGGTGCCGATCCGGACATCAAACGGCGTGGGATGGCGACGGTATGGCGCGCGCGGTTGCGTTTCGGACGGGCGGTTTGCCGATGAGATTGAGCGCTGCTGCATTGGCGTCCCTGCCGCCCGGCATCGACAAGCCGGGCTATGATCGCAACCAGCCGGTCGGGGTCGTGCATCTCGGGCTTGGTGCCTTCCACCGGGCTCACCAGGCGGTCTGCTTTGATGCCCTGATGGCTGCCGGAGCGTGCGGCTGGATGATCTGCGGCGCCTCCCTGCGGTCGCCCCGCGTCGCTGAACAGCTTAATCCCCAGGACGGTCTTTATACCTGCCGGGTACGCGATGCCGAGGGCGAGCGTCGTCAAATTATCGGCGCGATCCGCGAGGTTCTTGTCGGACCGGATGACCCGGCCTCCCTGGTCGCCGTGATGGCCCATCCGGACACCGCCTTGGTGACCCTGACCGTGACCGAGAAAGGTTATCTGCTTGACCCGCAAAGTGGGACTCTGATGCTGGACGCGCCGGAAATCCGGGCCGACCTTGCTGCGCCGGACCAGCCGCGCAGCGTGCCGGGCCTGCTGGTCGCGGCGCTGGGTGCCCGCCGGGCTGCCGGCCTTCCGGCCTTCACCACCCTGTCCTGCGACAATATCCCGGACAATGGCCGGCGTACCCGTCAGGCCGTGCTCGCTTTCGCCGCCGCGCTTGCCCCCGATCTCGCCGCATGGATTGAAGCCGAGGCCGCCTTTCCCTCCTCGATGGTCGACCGCATCGTCCCGGCTACCACCGAAGCTGACATCGACGCGCTGGAGGTTGTGGCCGGCTATCGCGACGCCGCCATGGTCAAGACAGAGGGCTTCACTCAATGGGTGGTCGAGGACTGGTTTTCCGACCGGCGTCCGCCGCTGGAGACTGTCGGTGTCGAAATGACCGATGATGTTGCCGCGTGGGAGCGTATCAAGCTGCGCCTGCTCAATGGCTCGCATTCGGCGCTGGCCTATCTGGGTGCCCTGGCCGGGCATGATCTTGTACATCAGGCGATGGCAGCGCCGGGTTTTGATGGTCTGGTCAATGCGATCCGGGACGAGGCGGAACCGACACTTGATATTCGCGCCGGTTTTGACGCGGCCGCCTATCGCGCGGCGCTGGTCCGGCGCTGCTCGCCATTGAACCGGTCTTCGGCTGTGATCTCGCGGGCCGGGTCGGCGTCGTCGAGGCCCTGACTGCGGCGCTTGAAGCACTCACCCGTCGCGGTGCCGCGGCCTGTGTGGCGGCTGGCCTTGCCCGTGCGGCCAAGCCAGCGGATGCTTGAGGAGGGGTCGCGATCAAGACGACCAGAGATCGGGGAGGCCGTGTGAGCAGGACCAAGAAACGCAGCGGCGGTGTGACGATGGACCATGTCGCCCGCGAGGCCGGTGTCTCATTGATGACGGTCTCCCGGGTGATGAACAATGTGCCTGGCGTGAAGGCCTCGACGCGCGAGGCCGTGATGCGCGCGGTCAAGGAACTCGGCTATTCGCCCAATGCCGCCGCGCGCAGCCTGGCCCGCAATGGCGCCGGCCGGATCGGCCTGCTCTACTCCAACCCCTCCGCCGGCTATCTCTCGCAATTCCTTGTTGGCGCGCTCGACGGCGCCCAGACCAGTGGTGCCCTGTTGGTGATCGAGAAGTGCGACATCTCGCCGGACAGCGAATCCGCTGCCATCGGACGCCTGATCGCGGGGGGGGTTGCCGGGGTGATCCTGCCGGCGCCGCATGCCGAGTCCGACCGCGCCATCGCCGCCCTGCGCGAGGCCGGCGTTGTCGCCATCGCGGTTGGTACCGGCCATGCCCGATCCGACGCCCATGCCGTCCGGATGGATGATTTCGCGGCCGCGGCCGAAATGACTCGGCATCTGGTCGAGCTCGGTCATCGCCGCATCGGTTTTATCAAGGGCGCCGTCAACCAGACCGCCAGTGTCGAGCGCCTGCTCGGCTTCGAGACCGAGATCCGGCGAGCCGATCCTCCGGCCGAACCGCTTGTCGAGCCCGGCGACTTTACCTATCGCTCCGGCTTCGAGGCGGCCGAGCGCCTGCTCACGCTGGAGCACCCGCCGACGGCGATCTTTGCCAGCAATGACGACATGGCCGCCGGTGCCCTGGCCGCCGCCCACCGGCGCGGGCTTGATGTTCCGGGTGACCTCTCGGTCACCGGCTTCGATGACACGCCGCTGGCGACGGCTGTGTGGCCCGAGCTGACCACGATCCGACAGCCGGTTGCCCGCATGGCAGAGGCCGCGCTGCGGCTTGTCCTTCAGGAATCCCGCGACCCGTCGCGCCGCGATCTGCGCGCCCTGATCGATCAGTTGCTGCCGCACCAGCTCATCGTGCGGGCCTCGACCGGACGAGTCTCGGACAATTCCTGAAACTTTGGCGCGGGCGGTCGCGGAGGCTTGACTTCGTTGTCTGACAAATTGATGTTAGCGCTATTAAAAAAGCTCGAAGCGGGCGCCGAGCCACAGATAATCCTCCGGGGGAGGAATGACCCAGATTACTGACTGCCTGCCGGTGGACTGGAAGGACGCCGTCCTGATCGGACGCCTGGCCCTGCCTGAAGGCCCGACGCCGGTATTGATCCGCGATGGCCGGGTGCAAGATATTTCCTGTTTCGCTCCGACCGTGTCCGACGCCTTGGCGCGCACGGATGCGCTGGTCGTTGCGGAGGGCCGCGATCTTGGTGCTCTGGATGATCTCGGCTTGGCCGCCGGTTTCGGTCAGGCGCCGTCGGCTGCCGTCAAATTGCTCGCCCCGATCGATCTGCAATGCGTGAAAGCGTCCGGTGTGACCTTCGCCATCTCTGCCATCGAGCGGGTGATCGAGGAGCGCGCCCAGGGCCATGCCGACCGGGCGCGCGAAATTCGCGACGCGCTGCAGGCCCGTATCGGCGCTGATATTGCCTCGGTAAAACCGGGCTCGGCATCGGCAGCCGAGCTCAAGGCGGCGCTGATCTCCGACGGTCTCTGGTCACAATATCTGGAAGTCGCGATCGGGCCGGATGCGGAGATCTTCACCAAGTCCCCGACGCTGTCCTCGGTCGGCTGGGGTGACTGCGTCGGCGTGCGTTCGGACTCGCACTGGAACAATCCCGAGCCGGAGATTGCCCTTGTCTGTGACGCCACCGGCCGCGCCGTCGGCGCCACGCTAGGCAATGATGTCAATCTGCGGGATTTCGAGGGGCGTTCTGCGCTTCTCCTAGGCAAGGCCAAGGACAATAACGCGTCTTGTGCGCTGGGCCCCTTCATCCGCTTGTTCGATGACAAGTTCGGGATCGATGATGTCCGTCAGGCCGAGATCTCGCTCGAGATCACCGGTGCAGACGGATTTACCCTGACCGGGCAGAGCTCGATGTCGCTGATCAGCCGTGACCCACTGGAACTGGTTGGCCAGGCGATCGGCAAGCATCACCAGTATCCCGACGGTTTCGCCCTCTTGCTCGGCACGATGTTCGCGCCGGTCGCGGACCGCGACACGCCGGGACAGGGCTTCACCCACAAGGTCGGCGACCGGGTGAGCGTCTCCACGCCACGCCTCGGGGCGCTGGTGAATGAAGTGACGACTTGCGACCAGGCCCCGCCCTGGACGCTGGGGATTTCTGGCCTGATGCGCAATCTCGCGGCGCGTGGCCTGCTGGGGGGTGCGACATGAGCGGCGCGATTTACCCCTCCCTCAAGGGCAAGCTGGTCGTGATCACCGGTGGCGGGTCCGGCATTGGTGCCGCTCTGACCGAGGGCTTTGCCCGCCAGGGCGCGCAAGTAGTTTTCCTGGACATATGCGACGCGCCGGCCAAGGCGATTGTCGACGCGCTGTCCTCGCTCGATCCGGCGCCGGTCTATCGTCATTGTGACCTGACCGATCTGGACGCGCTGCATGCCTGCTTCGAGGCGATCCGCGAAGCCCATGGCACGGTCGATATCCTGATCAACAATGCCGCCAATGACGACCGTCACACCATTGCTGAGGTCACGCCGGAATACTGGGACAACCGCATGGCGGTAAATTTGCGCCACAAGTATTTCGCCACCCGCGAAGTCGCTCCCGGCATGAAGGCGCAGGGTGCCGGCGTGGTGATCAATCTCGGCTCGATCTCCTGGCACCTCGCCCTGCCGGACCTGTCGGTCTACCAGACCGCAAAGTCGGCCATTGAGGGCATGACCCGCGCGCTGGCGCGCGAGCTGGGCCCGGACGGAATCCGGGTGGCCTGCATCGTGCCGGGCAATGTGAAAACACCGCGCCAGGAAAAATGGTACACGCCGGAAGGCGAAGCCGAAATCGTGGCCGCGCAATGCCTCAAGCTTCGGGTCGAACCCAGGGACATACTGGCCATGGCGCTGTTTTTGGCGTCCGATGACGCCCGGGCGTGTACGGGCCACGAGTATTTCGTCGATGCGGGCTGGAGATAAGACGCATCATCAAAAAGGGCCAAAGGCCCGCATGGGGAGAGTTGGACAATGACAGATACGGCAGATAGCGCCGTGAGCACTTCGGTTCCCGCCGAAGCGCCTAACATGGGCTATATCCTGGCCATCGCGATCGTCGCCACGATCGGGGGCTTCCTCTTCGGTTATGACAGCGGCGTGATCAACGGCACGGTCGACGGCCTGCGGGCCGCCTTCAACTCGGAAGATGTCGGCACGGGCTGGAATGTCGCCTCGATGCTGCTTGGCTGCGCAATTGGCGCCCTGATCGCCGGACGTGCGGCCGACATTTTCGGACGTCGCACCCTGCTGGTTGCGGCCGCAGTCTTCTTCATCATCTCGGCCTGGGGTTCAGGCATGGCCAACGGGTCGACCGAATTCGTGATCTACCGTTTGCTCGGTGGTCTCGCCGTCGGTGCGGCCAGCGTCATGGCGCCGGCCTACATCTCCGAGATTGCCCCGGCGGGCATCCGTGGCCGTCTCGCGACGATCCAGCAGATCGCCATCATCGCCGGCCTCTTCTTCTCTTTCCTGTCAAACTATCTGCTGGCGGAAACCGCCGGCGGTTCGACAGTGGAGTTTTGGCTCGGTTTTGAAACCTGGCGCTGGATGTTCTGGATGGAGCTTCTGCCGGCCGCGGTCTTCCTGATCGCGCTGTTCTCGATCCCGGAAAGCCCGCGCTTCCTGGTCTTCAAGAAGAAGAACGAGCAGGCCACGGGCGTGCTGACGAAGCTGTTCGGCCCGAAGACGGCCAAGCGCAAGGTCGAGGAAATCGCATCCTCGCTTGAAGCCGATCACCAGCCAAGCCTGCGTGACCTGATCAGCCCGATCACCAAGAAGATCCGCCCGATCGTCTGGGTCGGTATCGGCCTTGCCAGCTTCCAGCAGCTCGTCGGTATCAACATCATCTTCTACTATGGCGCTGTGCTGTGGCAGGCTGCGGGCTTCACCGAGAGTGATGCCCTCCTGACCAACGTCCTGTCGGGTGCCCTGTCCATCGGTTCGGTGATTGTCGCCCTCCTGGTGATCGACAGGCTCGGCCGCAAGCCGATGCTCATCATCGGCTCAATCGGCATGGCTGTGACGCTGGGTCTGTGTGCCTTCGCCTTCTCGACCGGCGAACTCGTCGACGGTTCGCTGAGCCTGTCCGACAACATGGCGCTCCTGGCTCTGGTTGCGGCGAATGTCTATGTGATGTTCTTCAACTTCTCCTGGGGTCCGGTCATGTGGGTCATGCTGGGCGAGATGTTCCCCAACCAGATCCGTGGCTCCGGCCTGGCGGTTGCGGGGCTCTTCCAGTGGGGCACCAACTTCCTGATCTCCATCACCTTCCTCTCCCTGCTCAGCTCGATCGGGCTGGCCGGGGCCTACGGGATCTACACCGTGTTCGCCGTCATCTCGATCTGGTTCGTGATCAAGATGGTCCGCGAGACCCGCGGCAAGGAACTCGAGGACATGGAAGGCTAGCCTGTCACGACAGACCTCCGGCCCGGGCGACCCTCCGCCCGGGCCGATTTCTTTCGCGCAGGCGGTGACGGAATCGGCATGACAACGCCCGAGCTGATCTGGGATTTGAAGGCGGAACTGGGTGAAGGCCCGGTCTGGTCGGCGCGCGAGCGCTGCGTCTGGTTCGTCGATATCAAGGGCCGTAAACTGCACCGATATGGCGCTGATGACGGTGCCAGGGCGAGCTGGGATACGCCGGACCAGACCGGCTTTGCCCTGCCGGCGACGGATGGCAGCCTGGTCTGCGGCGTGCGGGGCGGGCTCCACCGCTTCGACCCGGCGGATGGCCGCTTTTCCCTAATCGAAGCGGTCGAACTGGACCGGCCACAGAACCGGCTCAATGATGGCTATGTCGCGCCGGACGGTTCGCTTTGGTTTGGCTCCATGGATGACAGCGAGGTCGACAAGACCGGCGCGCTTTATCGCTGGACGCCGGATACGGGCGCGGTCCTCAAGGCGGATGGATATGGCGTCACCAATGGCCCGGTGCTCAGTCCCGACGGCAAGACGCTCTATCATCACGACACGCTGGAAAAGACAGTCGAAGCCTTCGACCACGACGCCGGCCAGATTTCCAACCGGCGGGTCTTTGCGGTAATGGATGAGGGCTATTGCGATGGCCCGTCCATGGACCGTTCCGGGGTGCTGCATGTCGGTCTGTTCGGCGGCTGGGGCGTGGCCCGCTATGCGCCGGACGGTCGCAAGCTTGGCAAGATTGATTTCCCGGTGTCGGCTGTCACCAAAGCGGCCTTCGGCGATGACGACCTGCGCACCCTCTACTGCACGACAGCCTGGCTGCACCAGACGCCGGAAGCGCGTTCGAAACAGCCTCTGGCCGGCGGTCTCTTTCGGGTTCGGGTCGAGACGCCCGGTCAGCCGCAATCCCTGATAAGCCTGTGATGCTTCGACTGGTGCAAGCCGGCTATGAGCTGGAGCTGTGTCCGCAGCTTGGCGGGGCCGTCACAGCGCTGCGCTGGCAGGGACGTAATATATTGAGGTCGACGCCAGCCAAGGCCTGCGATGTCCTGGCGACAGCGAGCTTCCCGCTCATCCCTTTTGCCAACCGTATCGCCGATGCCCGTTTTGACTGGCAGGGCGTAGCCATTCACCTGCCGGTCCTGCCCGGCTTTGAGCCACACGCCCTGCACGGCGATGGCTGGCAATCACCGTGGTCGCTGATCGATCGGGATGAGGATGAGATCGTGCTCGGTCTTGATCACCCGGCCAGTGCCTGGCCTTGGCACTGGTCGGCCCGGCAGCGCTTCAGCCTGTCTGAGACGGGGCTTGAGATGGTCTTGTCGCTGACCAATCTGGACAGCACGGACATGCCGGCCGGGCTGGGCTTTCATCCTTATTTTGCCATCTCGGGAGACCGGACAATCCGTTTCAGATCGGATCATGTCTGGCTGGCCCGTGACGACATGATTCCCGTCCAGCGAACGACGCCGGGCCGGATTGGCGACTTCTGCCACGGGCTGCAGGCCTGCGGCAGAAAACTGATTGATCATTGCTATTCCGGTTGGGATGGCCGCGCCCTGGTCACGTGTGAGGCTGGGCCCGTGCGCGTGTCAGCCTCGCCTGATGCCCGCCACCTGCATGTCTTCATTCCGCCGGGCGAGGATTTCGCCTGCCTTGAACCGGTGACCCACCGCCCCGACGTCATTAACGGTCCGGCAGGCGAGATGCCGGCCCTGGCACCGGGCGACACCCGGTCGATCACGATGAGGATTGCGCTCGATTCGTCCTAGGCGGCAGTCCTAGTGATTGTCGCGGGGATTGCCGAAAGTCTCGACAATCCGACGGTATTTGACGGCCGGTTCGAGCGCGGCGCCGGTTTCCAGCTGCCCGATCGTGTCGCGCTGCATTTCCTGCCACGGGGTTTGCGACGCGGGGTAGGGATAGCCACCCGCAGCCTCGAGCGCATCGCGCCGGTTGCGGATTTCGGCGGCGCTGACCAGCCAGTCCACGGTCGCGGCATTGAGGTCGATCCGCAGTCGGTCGCCGGTGCGCAGAAGCGCGATATTGCCGCCGACCGCCGCTTCCGGGGAGGCGTGCAGTATGGAGGGCGAGCCGGATGTTCCCGACTGGCGACCATCGCCGATGCAGGGCAGGACATTGATGCCCTGCTGGATGAGATAGGCGGGCGGCCGCATGTTGACGACTTCCGCGGCGCCGGGATGCCCGATCGGGCCGGAGCCGCGCATCACCAGAATTCCGTCATCGCCAATCTTTTCGGCCGGGTCGTCGATGCGGCGGTGATAGTCTTCCGGGCCATCAAACACGTAAACCGTGCCTTCGAACGCGTTCGGATCATTGGGGTCGGACAGGTAGCGGTCGCGGAAAGCCTTGGCGATGACGCTCGTCTTCATCAGCGCACTGTCGAACAGGTTCCCGTTCAGAACAATGAAGCCGGCATCCTTGAGCAGCGGAGCCTCGAAGGGCCAGATCACGTCTTCCAGGATGATTTCGGCGCCGTGGCAATTCTCGCCGATCGAGCGGCCGCTGACGGTCTTCGCGTCCGCGCGCAACAGGCCATGCTGCATCAGCTGGGCGGCCACGGCAGGCACACCGCCAGCCTGGTGGAAGTCCTCGCCGAGATAAACGCCGGCCGGCTGCATGTTGACCATGAGCGGGATCTTGTGGCCGTGCGTTTGCCAGGCCTTGAGCGGTAGATCGACGCCGGAATGCCGGGCCAGGGCCGTCAGGTGGACGGCCGCATTGGTCGAGCCGCCCAGGGCCGAATTGATCGCGATCGCGTTGAGGAAGGCGTCCTCGGTCAAAATGTCAGACGGTTTGAGGTCTTCATGGACCATGCCAACAATCCGCTTGCCGGTCTGGTAGGAGACCTGGCCGCGCTCGCGATAGGGAGCCGGGATGGCTGCCGAGCCGGGCAGGCTCATGCCGAGTGCCTCAGTCAGGCAATTCATCGTCGAGGCGGTGCCCATCGTGTTGCAATAGCCGACCGAGGGCGCCGAGGTGGCGACCAGCTCGATGAAACCCTCATAGTCCAGTTCGCCCCGCGCCATCATCTCGCGGGCCTGCCAGATGATCGAACCGGATCCGATCCGCTTGCCCTGGCGCCATCCGTTGAGCATCGGTCCGACCGACAGAGCGATGGCCGGGATATCGACGGTGGCCGCGGCCATCAGGCAGGCTGGTGCGGTCTTGTCGCAACCGACGGTGAGCACAACGCCATCAATGGGGTAGCCGTAGAGAAGCTCGACCAGGCCCATATAGGCAAGATTGCGGTCCAGCCCCGCCGTCGGACGCTTTCCGGTTTCCTGAATTGGATGAACCGGGAACTCCATGGCGATGCCGCCGGCTTCGCGAATGCCTTCTCGAACCCGTTTGGCCAATTCGAGATGGTGGCGGTTGCACGGGGCGAGGTCGGAGCCGGTCTGGGCGATGCCAATGATCGGCTTGCCTGAGCGCAGCTCTTCCAATGTGAGGCCGTAATTCAGATAGCGCTCGAGATAGAGCGCGGTCATGTCCGGGTTTTCCGGGTTGTCGAACCAGGCGCGTGATCTCAGGCGTTTCGTCATCAGGCTCTCTAATGCAGGCGGTGTCCCCGCATCGGAGACAAAATAATACTCCGACAAATAGATTGCATTTTGACAGCAAGCAAGATGCTGCATCGACAAGGCGAGCCGCGCTACGCGAGAAATTGCAGCAAAATCAGCCCGCGTCAGGCGTTTCCGGCTGCTTCTGGCCGCGGCGCAGCGCCCGTGCTGTGTCGCGCAGGGCGGCGCCCACGAGTTCCGCCATGGCGCTGCGAGCGGCTTCCGGGCCGCCGGCAGCGATGGCGTCGAAAACCCGCCAATGGTCCGGCATCGGGTCGCGCGGGAGCTCGTCCTTGCGGGCCTTGTAGACGGTCGTCCAGCGCACGCCTGCACCGATCGTGCTGGCCAGGCTGCGCAGCGGCATGTTGCAGGACGCATCAAGCACGGCGTCGTGGAAGGCGCGGTCCGCGCTCTGGCCGGCTTCGCTGTTCAGCGTGTGCTTTTCCATGTTCATCAGGGCCTCACGCATGATGGTGAGGTGATGCGGCTCGCGACGCTCGGCGGCCAGCGCGGCGGCGGCCGGCTCGATGATCATGCGCAGTTCGAACAGGCCGTCGATCAGCTTGGGATCAGGCTCGGACGCGAAATACCAGGCCAGCACATCCGGATCGAGCAGGTTCCAGCGGGTCGGCTGGGTGACCCGGGTCCCGGTTTTGGGGCGGCTCTCGACCAGCCCCTTGGCCGACAGGATGCGGACCGCTTCGCGATAGGCACTGCGGGAGACTTTCAGACGCTCGGAGAAGTCGATTTCATTGGGCAGGGTCTCGCCGGGCGCATATTGGCCGGAGACAATGGCAATGCCAAGATCATGGGCGATTGTGCCGTGGATGCGGGCCGGATTGCCGGTACGCCGCCGCGGTCTGCCCTCGGTCTTGTCGGTGGCCGCCATGTCGATCGTCCTTCTGTCGTGCTGTCTGGGCAGTCTTTTGGCCTGTCGCCTGTCCGTCCAGCGGGCAGGTTGGGTTAGGCGATAAACCGCCACGATTCCCAATGCTTTTGTGTCTACGGTCTTACTTCCAGGCGGCAGGGGTGTCCATATGGGCGCATTTACTCGGACAAATGCATTGACCTTCCCCCCATGCCTCGTCTTACTATCGCGCAAAGCTAAGCGCCGGACCGTCGCTGATCCGGCCTGTCAAAGGGGAAGACACCAGTATGAGCGTCCAGACGCCTGCCTTCGATATTGTCCGGCTGACGCGCCGGATCGCCGCTCCGGCAGCCCTCCTCGCCATCCTTGCAAGCCAGACCGCCTGCGCCGCCCAGGAGGCTGAACGTCCCGGCCCGGACGCGGTCTACCGCGATGCCAGCCAGACGGTCGAGGCGCGGGTCGAGGATCTGCTCTCGCGCATGACGCTCGAAGAAAAAGTCGCCCAGATGGTCGGCATCTGGCAGAACAAGGCTGAAATCCAGACCCCGTCCGGCGATTTCTCGTCCGAGCGTGCTTCCGAGAACTATCCCAACGGGCTGGGCCAGATTTCACGCCCCTATGATCGCCAGGGCGTCGAGCCGGGCACCCAGGCCGCCGGCGCCAATGCCGGTGTGCTCAATCGCGATGAACGCGAGACGGTCGAGTACATCAATGCCGCCCAGCGCTGGGCGATCGAGGAGACACGCCTTGGCATTCCGCTGCTCTTCCATGAAGAAGCGCTGCACGGCTATGTCGCGCCCAACGCGACCAGCTTCCCGCAATCCATCGGTCTGGCCTCGACCTGGGATACCGAACTGCTCGAGGACGTGTTCAACGTCGCCTCGCGCGAGATGCGCCTGCGCGGCGTCCACCTGACCCTCGCCCCGATTGTCGACATCGCCCGCGACCAGCGCTGGGGACGGATCGAGGAAACCTATGGCGAGGACCCCTATCTTGTCTCCGAGCTGGGCATTGCCGCCGTGCGAGGCTTCCAGGGCGACGGCCTGCCGCTCGCCGATGACCGGGTCTTCGTGACGCTCAAGCACATGACCGGACACGGCCAGCCCGAAAGCGGCATGAATATCGGCCCGGCCCAGATCTCCGAGCGCGAATTGCGGGAGAATTTCCTGCTGCCCTTCGAGCGCCTGGTCGAGGATACCGAGGTCATGCAGATCATGGCCTCATATAACGAGATTGACGGCGTCCCCAGCCACGCCAATCGCTGGCTGCTGACTGATGTGCTGCGCGATGAATGGGGCTATGAAGGTCTGGTCGTCAGTGACTATTTCGCCATTCGCGAGCTGATCAGTCGGCACGGGATGTATGACAATATCGAGGATGCTGCGATCCGCGCCCTGGAAGCCGGTGTCGATGTCGAACTGCCGCATGGTGACGGCTTCCTCAGCCTGCCGGACATGGTGGCGGAGGGCCGGATCAGTGAGGAACAGATCGACACGGTCGTGCGCCGCATCCTGCGCCTGAAATTCCTCTCCGGCGTTTGGGAAAACCCCTATGCCGACGCCGACGCGGCGGTTGCCGGGACGGCGACCGACGACGCCATAGCCCTGGCCCGTACGGCGGCGCAACGCGCGATGGTGCTGCTGGAGAATCGCGACAACACCCTGCCGCTCGACCCGGATTCAATCGGCACGCTGGCCGTGATCGGCACCCATGCCGTCGACACGCCGATCGGTGGCTATTCCGATCAGCCGCGTCATGTGGTGAGCATTCTGGAAGGTTTCCAGCAGGCCGCCGCCGGCCGGTTTGAGGTGGTCTATTCGGAAGGTGTGCGCCTGACCGAGAGCCGGCAATGGGCGGCCGACCAGGTCGACCTCGTCGATCCCGCCGTCAATGCCGAACTGATCGAGGCTGCCGTCGCGACCGCCCGCGAGGCCGATGTCATCCTGATGGTGCTCGGTGAAAACGAGCAGCTCAGCCGCGAAGCTTGGGCCGACAACCATCTCGGCGACCGGGCCGACCTGCAACTGGTCGGGCAGCAACTCGACCTGGCTCGCGCAATCTTCGCCCTCGGAAAGCCGACCATTGTCGTCCTGCTGAATGGCCGACCGCTGGCTGTCAACTTCCTGTCCGAGAACGCCGATGCCCTGATCGAGGGCTGGTATCTGGGTCAGGAAACCGGCAATGGCGTCGCCGATGTCGTGCTGGGCGAGGTCAATCCAAGCGGCCACCTGCCGGTGACCATTGCCCGTTCGGTTGGCCAGCTTCCGGTCTTCTACAATCACAAACCATCAGCCCGTCGCGGCTATCTCTTCGACGAGGAGGCGCCGCTCTACCCGTTCGGTTATGGACTGTCCTACACCACGTTCGAGATGTCCGAGCCGCGTCTGGTCGAGGATATGATCCCTGCCGGACAGAGTGCCTTCGTCGAGGTCGATGTGACCAATACCGGTGACCGCGCCGGTGATGACGTTATCCAGCTCTACATCCGCGATGATCTCGCCGTGGTGACACGGCCGGTCCTGCAACTGGCCGGCTTCCAGCGGGTTTCGCTCGCGGCCGGTGAAACGCAGACCCTGCGTTTTGAAGTCACGGAGCGTGCAATGTCACTTTGGAATCTCGACATGGAGCGGGTGGTCGAACCCGGCACATTCACCATCTCGGTGGGTGCCGATTCGACCAATCTTCAAGCAGTGACACTCACCGTGACGGCCGACTGACGGCAAAGCGACAGGTATCCGAAAGGCGGACCCATGCGCTGGACTTCAACCTGGCACATTCTTCCGGCCGCCTTTGCGGTCATCTTGGTTGCCTGTCAGCCGATGGCTGACAGGCAAGAGCCCTCCTCCGAGGCGGACGTCGGGACAGGTTGTCCGGGTGAGGCCGCGATCTGTCCCGGTCGTCCTGCGGCGGACGGGTTTGCGCTTGTCGCGGACGGGCTGGCCGCTGCCATCGTCACCGATCCGGATGACGCGCCGGGCCTGTTGCGGGCTGCCGAGGACCTTGCCGAGGACCTCGCCGCCGTGTCCGGCCAGCCGGTCGCCATCGATGCAGGCGCGGCCGCCGGTCGCGCCATTATTGTCGGCACAATTGGCGGCAGTGCCCTGATCGATGGCCTGGTAGCCGAGGGGCGGCTCGATGTGTCCGGCATCGACGGTGTGTGGGAAGCCTATCTTCACCAGGTCGTCGATAATCCGGCGCCTGGCATTGAGCGGGCGCTGGTCATTGCCGGCGCTGACATGCGCGGCGCGATCTATGGCGTTTATGACGTCTCGCGCGCATCCGGGGTGTCGCCGTGGCATTGGTGGGCCGATGTGCCGGTTGACCGTCACGACCAGCTCCAGGTCTCGGCCGGCCATCGGCTAGACGCGCCGTCGGTGCGCTATCGCGGGATATTCCTGAATGACGAGAACCCGGCGCTGTATGGCTGGGTCAATGAGAGCTATGGCGGATTCAACCATGATTTCTATGAGCAGGTCTTTGAGCTGATCTTGCGCCAGCGTGGCAATTATCTCTGGCCGGCCATGTGGGGCAAGGCCTTCTCAGATGATGATCCGCTCAATGCGCCGACCGCGGACCTGTATGGCGTGGTGATCGGAACCTCGCACCATGAGCCTCTGATGCGGGCCCATGTTGAATGGGCCCGCTATGGCGAGGGGCCTTGGGACTTCGCGGTCAATCCCGAAACCTTGCGCGAATTCTGGCGCGAGGGTGTCGAGCGCATGGGTGATCATGAGAGCCTGGTCACGATCGGCATGCGCGGCGATGGCGACGAGGCGATGACCGAGGGTACCGCGATTGCCCTCCTGGAAAGCGTGGTCGCGGCCCAGCGCGAAATCATTGCCGATGTGACAGGCCGTCCGGCCTCCGAGACGCCACAGGTCTGGGCGCTCTACAAGGAGGTGCAGGACTATTTCGATCAGGGCATGGATGTTCCCGACGATGTGACCCTGCTTTTTGCGGACGATAACTGGGGCAATATCCGGCGTCTGCCGAGACGCGGTGCTGATCGTGAGGGCGGCTATGGCGTCTATTATCACTTCGACTATGTCGGTGATCCGCGGAACTATAAATGGCTCAACACGACCCAGATCGAGCGCACATGGGAGCAGATGAATCTGGCCTGGGAGCACGGCGCTCACGAGCTCTGGATTGTCAATGTTGGCGATCTCAAGCCGATGGAATTTCCAATCAGCTTCTTTCTTGACCACGCCTGGGATCCCGAGTCGATGACGCTGGAGGCGATGTCCGGCTACACGCGGGACTGGGCTGCCGAACAATTCAGCGAGGCTGAGGCCGATGCGATCGCGGCGCTGTTGATCCGCTACACCCAATACAACGCCCGCCGCAAACCCGAGCTGATTGATGCCGGGACATTCTCGCTGACCGGGTTTGATGAGGCGGACCGGGTCGAGGCGGAGTGGCAGGCGCTTGCGGCCGAGGCGGATGCCGTTCGGGCCCGTTTGCCTGAAACCTACGACGACGCCTTTGTTCAGCTGGTCTGGTTCCCGATCCAGGCCAGCGCCAATCTCAATTCGCTGCACATCGAGACAGCCCGCAACCGCCTTTGGGCAGCCCAGGGCCGTGTCACGGCGAATGAGGCGGCAGACCGGGTCGCCTACCTGTTTGAACGCGATGCCGAGCTCGAGCGCATCTATCACGAGGATGTGGCGGACGGGAAATGGAACCATTTCATGTCCCAGACCCACATTTCCTACACTTATTGGCAACAGCCAGAGGAAGATCTCCTGCCGGAAACGGTTCGTGTCGAGGCGCTTGATGGTGCCCATCTCGGGCTGGCCCTGTCGAGCGGCGGCGAAGCCCTGGTATTTGACCGCTATGGCGAGGCTGATCGCCAGATCGAGGTGTTCGATCGCGGGGACCGTCGGGCTTTGGTGCAGCTTTCGGCGAGTGCAGCCTGGATCATCCTGTCCCGCACCGAAGGCGGTGCCGGGGAGGTCATGGTCAGTATCGACTGGACAGCGCTGGTAGCCGGCGAGCATGCTGGTCAGATCACGGTTACCGGGTCTGGCGGCGCCGAATACACGGTTCCGGTCATCGCCCGCCAGCGGGCAGCCGATACGGTGACCGGTCATTTCGTCGAGGCCGATGGCCATGTCACGATCGAGGCTGCCGACCATGCTGCGGCGGTGAATGGTGATGGCGTTGCCTGGGTGGAAATTCCCGAAATCGGCCGTAGCCGGTCCGGCATGAGTGTCCTGCCGGCCAACTCACCCTCTCACGTGCCGGGCGAGGGCCCCTATCTCGACTATCCGGTCCAGCTCTGGTCGACGGGTGAGGTCGAGATCGATGTCACCCTGTCGCCGACGTTGGATTATCTCGACCGCGGCGGCATGCGTTACGGGGTTCAGCTCAATGGCGGGCCGATCGAGATCGTCAATGTCCAGGCCGATGACAGTCACGCGGCCTGGATGCGCAATGTCGCCGACAGTGTCACCGTGCTGACCACACGCCACACAGTCGAGGCGCCGGGCGCCCAAAATATCCGGATCTGGCTCATTGATCCCGGTCTGGTCTTCCAGCGCCTGTCACTGCGCACCGGCGAGCTGCCCGATACCTATCTCGGCCCGCCCGCAAGCTGGCAGGCCGAGTAGGAAGGTAATCGCGGGTCTATTCCCCGGTCGGCGTGAAGGCGTGTGGGCCCATCGTGACGCCGACGAAACCGCCTGCGGTGCGGGTGGAGAGGATGGTGCCGTCGGCACCACGCAGCAGATTCTGCCAGCCGCCATCGGGCAGGCGATAATCGAAATCATAGCGCGGGCCACGGGCTGTGGCCCGGACCTCGACCAGGGCGCCCGCGTTCAGGGAAACCCCTGCCGTGGCGATCACGGTGCCGTCTGACGGGGCGTCGCTCCCGGCGCGGCGGCGCAATTGGATGGCCAGCCCGTCTTCGGTCTGTTCGAGGCCGATGAAATACCAGTATTCGTCATTTTGCAGCACGGCGAGTCCGGCGCGAGAACCGGTCGTGTCGGGCGTGAAACTGAAGGCGAGCTCGGCCTGGCCGAACATGTGCTGCTGACGGCGGCCGAAGAAGGACGGGTTGGAAAAATCCCCCAGCCCGACCGGGCGCGGCTGGAGTTCGAGCGCCTCGCCATCGAGTTGCCACCAGGTCTCGCGCGGATTGCGCATCATCATCCAGTCCGGGCCCATCTCGCTTGTGTCGAACTCGTCGATCACCGTGAAGGCGCCGGCCATCGGCGCAATCTCCGGATCGCCGGCCGGCAGGTCGGGGCGGGCGGCGGCATAGGGGATAGCCTCGCCCGGCCCGGTGATGTGTGGCCAGCCGCCCTCCCAACTGACCGGCATGAGGAAGGTTTCACGGCCGGTATTGTACTGGTCATCGCCATAGGGACGCACGGCGAGGAAGGTGGCCCACCAGTCGCCGTCCGGTGTCTGTACAAGATCTGCATGGCCGGCCGAAGTGATCGGATTGGCGCGGTCGCGGGGCAGGTCGCGCTGGGTCAGGACCGGATTGTTTTCATACGCGGTGTAGGGGCCCATCGGCGCATCGCCCACCAGAACAACTTGGGAATGGTTTTCCGCGGTGCCGCCTTCAGCGGCCATCAGGTAATAGCGTCCGTCTACCTTGTAGATGTGCGGGCCCTCGATCCAGATCGGCTGTTCGGAAAAATCGACGCCGCCGTCGATCAGAACGATTCGCTCACCGAACGTCTCCAGCGTTTCCAGATTGAATTCCTGGATCCAGACGGCACGGTGCCCCTGGTATTCCGGCTCCCGGTCCGGCGGACCGTTATTGAGGATGTAGGCGCGGCCGTCATCGTCCACGAAGAGTGAGGGATCGATGGCGCCGACAAGGTCGGGCAGCCAGACCGGGTCCGACCAGGGTCCGGACGGATCGGTGGCGGTGATCAGGAAATTATCGCCGCAATCGACACAGGTATTGAGGATGTAGAACAGGCCGTCATGGTATTCGATGGCCGGTGCGAACAGGCCGCGCGACAGGCCCAGCGTGCCGAAATTCACCTGGTCCGGGCGGTCGATGGCATTGCCGATCTGCTCCCAATGCACAAGATCGCTGGAGCGGAAAACCGGAAGGCCCGGGAAATAGGCAAAGGTCGAGGTAACGAGATAATAGTCGTCACCGGCGCGCGTGTTGGACGGATCCGGATAGAAGCCGCCGAGTACCGGGTTGAGGAATGTGCCGGCATCCCGCGGCACGCCCTCGTGGACCGGGTCGCCGCCGGAATAGGTGAAGCGCTCGAAACGGGCCGGGGTGATACCAGCGGACGGGGTCCCGCCCGTGTCGGCAGAGCAGGCAGCGAGTGTGGCAAGGCTGACGCCCAGCAGAAGGTGGCGGATCATGACAGGGGCTCCATTTCGGCGGCGCAATTATTGGCGATGAAGTCGGCATGGGTCGGCATGTGATCCGACGAGGCCTGCATGGCTTGGCGGATCTGGGCGAGACGGCGACGGGTTTCGTCCTCGGACAGGCATTCCGCGACCGGGTCGAAGGCGCGCGGTCTGAGCCCCTGGCCGATCATCACCGCGAACCAGCTGGTATCATTGACCGACTCGTCATTTTCCCGGAAGATTCGGCCATAACCCTCGAAAATGCGGTATTTCTCGGCCAGGCCCGGCGGGACCGGCATGGTCCGGCAATGATCCCAGAACGGCGTGTCGTCCCGCGTCGTCGCGTTGTAGTGCAGGATGATGAAGTCGCGCACCCGCTCGAACTCTTCCTTGGTGCGGGCCTTGAAACGATCAATATCGGCCTGTTCGAACGCGGTGCTCGGGAACATCTGCAGCAGCTTGGCGATGCCGCTCTGGATCAGGTGGATCGAGGTCGATTCCAGCGGCTCCAGGAAGCCGGAGGATAAGCCCAGCGCGACACAGTTTTTCACCCAGGCCTGTTTGCGCCGGTCGGTCACGAAGCGCAGGCATCTGGGGTCGGCAAGCGGCTTGCCGTCGAGATTGGCGAGCAGGGTCGCGGCGGCTTCATCGTCGGATATGTGGTTGGACGAATAGACATAGCCATTGCCGATCCGGTGCTGCAGCGGAATGCGCCATTGCCAGCCGGCCTCGCGCGCGGTGGCGCGGGTATAAGGCGTGATTTCTTTCGACCCTTCGCACGGCACGGCCAGCGCCTGGTCGCAGGGCAGCCAGTCGGTCCAGTCTTCACATCCGGCCTTGAGCGTCTTTTCGATCAGGAGGCCACTGAAGCCGGAACAATCGACAAAGAAATCAGCAGCCAGCACCCGGCCATCTTCCAGCCTCACCGAGGCGATGTGGCCGTTTGCCCCGTTCCGGGCGACGGACTGGATGCGGCCCTCGGTCCGGGTGACGCCGCGTGCCTCGGCATAGGTTCGCAGATAGCGCGCATAGCGTCCGGCATCGAATTGATAGGCGTAGGAATAGATCGAGAGCAGGGAGTTCGGATCGGTGTGCGGCGGTGCGAACCGGTTCGCCCGTGCCATCTGGATGGGCAGGGAATAGGCGTCGAGTGCGCTTGCATTGAGGTCTTCAACAAAGCTCGCCCAAAGGTGATGGAACTCGATCTCGGCTGCGGGCATGCCGTATTCGCCGAGCGGGTGGAGGTAGCTGTCGCCGATCCGGTTCCAGTTGCAAAACTCGATTGCGAGTTTGAAGGTCGCGCGGGTTTCGCGAATGAAATCCGCCTCGTCGATGCCGAGGCCGGCGTTGAAATGGCGGATATGGGGCCGGGTTGCCTCACCGACCCCCACGGTGCCGATGGCTTCGGTTTCTGCGAGTTCAACCGCCATGTCCGTGTCGCGAAAGGCGTTCGACAGGGCTGCGGCGCACATCCAGCCCGCAGTTCCGCCGCCAACAATCAGCACTCTTCTTACGCTATTGTCTGACATTGAACTCCGGCCTCTCCGCCGACCCGGAGGCAAGCATATTGGAGCGTTGTCGTGAGCGTCAACGCTCCAGGCCCGTGAGATTCCAAGCAAGAATAGGGCTGATTCTGCCAATTGACAACGTGGACATAAGCGCCAGCACTGCAATCGGGAAACACATTCCGACGTGCGACAAATTCATTGGGTTGAAAGCTTGCCACGCCGGAAAACTTGGATTGCCCAATCAATTAGTCATACAATTGTGCTAGGCAATATTAATAGCGCTACCAGTTGCGCATCAAAGGGGAGGAAGTCGGAGGGAAAAATCACCGACGATACCAGTGTGTCTTGCGGGGCGCGGCCGTGGCCGGGGTTGGAAGGAAGGCGTATCTGCCTTTGCTCTGACTGCGTTGCTGGCCATATCGCCTGCTTTTGGTCCGGGAACCGGAGCCACCGAAGCCACCGAAGCCACCGATGACGCGGATGACGCTGAAGTCATCCAGATCACGGGCTTCCGGCCCAGCCTGCAGACATCACGAACAATCAAACGCGACAGCGAAGTGGTGGTCGACTCGATCACCGCTGATGACATCGGCGCCCTGCCGGACCGCTCGGTCGCCGAGACGCTGCAACGCGTTCCCGGCGTGTCGATCGACCGCTTCGCCGCCGGCGTTGATCCGGACCACTTCTCGATCGAAGGCTCCGGTATCGTCGTTGGCGGTCTGACCTGGGTCCGCACCGAACTGCACGGACGTGATAACTTTTCGGCCAATAATGGTCGTATTCTCAGCTTCTCCGACGTTCTTTCCCAACGCATGGGCGGCGTCGACGCGTTCAATAGGCCGGCCGCCGACATGATCGAGGGCGGTATCTCCGGCACGATCAACCTGCGCACGCGGCGGCTTTCCGGGCTGCGGCGCCATGCGGCTAGTCCCGTTCCACGCAAACGCGTGCGCCTGCGCAAACCTCAAGACTTGCCTTTGCTGAGCCGAAAGCCATCTATGCGCTCAGGAGAATGCCATGCGTCGCGCCAGTTTCTTGATTGTTGTACTTGTTGCCTTCGTGGCGATGACCGCCATCGTTGCCGTGCGGGCCCTGTTGCCCGGAGCGGACGATATGATGGCGCGCGGTGAGCGCGTCCTGCCGGTCGCTGTGTCCGAGGTGCCGAGCCTCGAATTTGCCGATGTTGTCGAAGCGCTCGGGACTGCGCGCGCCAATGAAACCGTGACAATAACCGCCCGCGTGACCGACACCATCTCCCGGATCAATTTCGAGTCCGGTCAGCAGGTCGAGGCGGGGACGATCCTCGTTGAATTGACGGATACGGAAGAAGCCGCCGACCTTGCCGAGGCGCGCTCAACCCTGCGCGAAACCCAGCGTGATCTTGATCGCACCAATGACCTGATCGCCCGCTCCGTGGTGCCGCAATCCCGTCTTGACGAGGCCCGTGCGGCCGTCGAACGGGCGCGAGCCCGGGTCGCCTCGATCGAGGCCCAGCTGGCCGACCGCATCGTGCGGGCGCCGTTTGCCGGCATTGTCGGTCTGCGCGAAGTTAGTCTGGGCGGCCTGGTCCGTCCCGGCGACACGATCGCGCGGCTCGATGATACCAGCCGAATCAAGCTCGACTTCACTGTGCCCGAGCGCTTCTTGTCGGTGGTCCGCGCCGGCATGCAGGTGGCGGCCGAGACGTCTGCCTATCCCGGCGAGACCTTCACCGGCGAAATCGCCCAGATCGACAGCCGGATCGATCCGGTCACCCGCAGCGTCATCATTCGGGCCGAAATCGAGAATCTGGATGGGCGCCTCCTGCCTGGCCAGCTGATGACCGTTTCCGTGCGTCGCGATGTGCGCAGCCGGCCGGCCGTGCCCGGTGCGGCCCTGACGCGCTATCTCGACCAGACC
>NZ_JADFAJ010000029.1 GCF_015665295.1 Maricaulis sp. | reverse complement strand
CGTACAGATCGCACCGGAATTCGCCTCCGTATCCTCCGGCGTGGTGAGCCGCGCAGAGACCGCCCAGGCGGCCGTACGGGCCAATGCCCAAGCCATGAGCCGGGTGTTCGACGCGCTGCGCCGCGCCGGCGTTGGCAGCGACGACATGCAGACAGCCCAGCTTACAGTGTCGCCGGTCTATGCCGACCGCCGCCAGCCCAACCAGATTGAACTGACCATTATCGGCTATGAGGCGCGCAACCAGGTCTCGGCCAAGGTGCGTGACACCGGCCGCGTCGGCCAGGTGATTGATGCCATGGTCTCGGCCGGTGCCAACAATATCAACGGTGTGACCTTCGGAGCCGACAATACGGACGACGCACTCAACAGCGCCCGCCGCAACGCCATTGCGGCGCTGCTCGCCAAGGCGGAGCTTTTCGCCGATGCCGCCGGGTTCGAACTGTGCGGAATCCGCCGCATGGGTGAGAGCAGCTACCGCCCGCAACCGATCTATGAAACCCGCATGATGAGCTTGGACGACAGCGCCTCGACGCCGATCGCAGCCGGCGAACTGTCGCTCACCGCCACGGTCAGTGCCGATTTCTGCATCAGTGAGTAGGCGGGAAAATCAGGCCGCCTGGGGCTTGGCCATGACCTTGTTGTGCTCGTCCAGCAGGACCACGACCGGATCATGCTGCTCGGCCTCGGCGGCCTCCATTTCGGCATAGGCGACCACGATGATGCGATCGCCGACCTGGGCCAGCCGGGCCGCGGCACCATTGATGCCGAAAGTCCGGCTGCCGCGCGGCGCCTCGATGGCATAGGTCGTGAAACGCTCGCCATTATTGATGTTGAGCACATCAACCTGCTCATAGGGCAGGATGCCGGCCGCATCGAGATAATCGCGGTCGATCGAGATCGAACCCTCGTAATGAAGGTCTGCCTGGGTCACGACGGCCCGGTGCAGCTTGCATTTCATCATGGTGAGGCGCATCGCGCATCTCCCGAACACAACATATTGCGCTGCACATAGAGCCTAAGACGGAAAAGTTCAACGCCTGCCCGCCGTATGCGGCGATGACAAGCCTGTTGGTGATTTGCAGCCACCGCCAGCCTGACAGGCGATCGACGCACCGCCGCAGGATGGCGGCGCGCGGAATGTCCTCATCGAAGGTTCATGCAGAGGGTGCAAAAAGACGCTATACTCGAGGTCAGGGAGAGACCGACGAAAGCCGGGGAGAGACCGATGACATACCGATCCACGCTTTGGGCACCACTTGCCGCCATGCTGCTGGTCAGCACGGCGACATCGGCCCAGCAGCAGCCCGCAACCCAGACACGGCAGCCCGTGCCGAGCCGGCTCGATACGTCCCAGCTGACGCGGCTGACCACACAGCAACCGGTGCGGGACCCGCGTCCCGACGCGCCTGTGGCGATGAGCATCAATTGGGGTCAGGTGTCCGAAGACATCCAGTTGCAGGCCCGCGAGTTCCAGCGCGCCAGCACGGTTGCGGCCATCGCCCAGAGCGATCTTCCCTTTGCCCGCCCCACCAATCCGGAAGCCGCCGGTGTGGCCGATACCGGCCTGCCCGTCCTGATCCCGGGAACGGCGGCGCTGGGGCTTGACGGCAATGCCCGCATCCTGCTGTTCCCGCGCGAGAATTTCTACAATCTGTCGATCACCGCGCCCGGCCTTGTGATCGAGGTCTTCGGCACCCGTCTCGCCCATGCCCGGGCCCCGGACCCGCTGAGCACCCGCCGCCTCAATGCCAGCGACAGCGATGGCTATCGCATCAGCCAGACCGAATATGGTCGCGAGCTCAGCTTCAATCGCTATGGCGCTGCCTATTCCATCACCGTGGAGTGTGACGGTCCGAACAGCGATCCACGCTGCCGCACGGATGCCTATGTGCGCGGCCTGGCGGACTCCCTGATCATCGCCGCCGGCAATCCGGCATCGGGAGGTCAGTGATGTCACGCGAAGCTGAACTCACCCTTGCCGCGGCGGTTGCGGCCGCCGGTATCGCGGCCATGATCTGGTGGCCCATGCAAGACGCGACACCGAGCGAGCAAGCCCCGCCGGCCGTTGAGCCCGTTGAGGAAGACCCGGCGCCGCTCGAAGTGCCGGACTCCGAGCCTGAACCGGAGCCCGAACCGGAACCCGAGCCCGTGCCCGACCCGGTCCCGGTCGATGACGCCGGCGAGACCTTCACCTACATGCCGCCCGGCGACCTGGTCGAGGGCTCTGGAACCGGCCAGACATTGCAGCCCAATTATGCCCCCGGCATGCGCTTCCCGATGGAAGCCGGCCAGGCCTATGCCAACAGCCAGGTCTATGGTTATGGCGGCTATCTCGGACCAGCCGGCGGGCAGTGCAATCCGGCCAATTATGAATATGCCTGGCGTGACAATTTCTGCGAGACACGCGGCTATGGCACGCCGATGTGCCCGACCGGGGTTGGCCATCAGGGCCAGGATATCCGCCCGGCCAGCTGCCAGGACAATACTCATTGGGCGGTCGCCGTCGCAGACGGAACCATCACATCGGTCGGCACCTATTCGGTCCGCCTGATGACCGATGAAGGCGTGCGCTACACCTATCTCCATCTCGACCGGGACACGCTGCTGGTCGAATCGGGCGACACGGTCAGCCGTGGCGAGCGGATCGGCTATGTCTCAAACGAATTCGGTGACACGGCAACCACGATCCACCTGCATTTCGAGATCAAGATGGCCATCGATACCGGCTCGGGCATCCAGAACACGCCGGTGCCGCCTTATGTCGCGCTGGTCGACAGCTATGAAAGCCTGCTGACAGGCGCCGAGGACTGATCGCGGCGCGGCCTTGGTCCTGTCGCCTTTTGCGCTAGCCTGGGTCGCAGCAGGGATGGATTGCCGTCGTCCGGGGTGCCGGACTGCGGCCAGAGGGGAGAACCCATGAAACCGATCGTTCTGGCGTGTCTCGCCTCACTGACACTTGTGGCTGGCTGCGAGAATTCCACCCCGCAGGACAGCGCCGAACGTGGCGAAGCTTTCGGCATGTTTGCCGCCGAAGATGCCATCATGGCAGAACCGGGTTATGCGCCGCCGCCGCCGCCGCCGCCGGCCGCGAACCACGCCGGCGCCGACGATGGCGCATTCACCGGTGGCGACGTCTCGGCACCCGATATGCGCCTGATTGCCTACAGCTACAGCTACCAGCTTGAAACACCCGCCGCGATGACATCCGGCCTGATCGACACCCATCGCGAGGCCTGCCTGTCGGCCGGTCCGGCGGTCTGCCAGGTCGTCAATGCCAATATCTACCAGCAGGGCGACCGCGGCGTGGCCGGCTCGCTCTCCCTGCGCGCCGTACCGGCCTGGATCGAGACTTTCCGCACGGGTCTTGGCGGCCAGCTTGAAACCGCTGACGGGCGGATCCGGCACCAGTCCCAGGACGCCGAGGACCTGACCGCCGCCATTGTCGATCTGGAGGCCCGGCTCACGGCCAAGCTGACCCTGCGCACCCGTCTGACAACCCTCCTGGAACGTCCCGGCGCGACCGTCGAGGAACTGGTCCAGGTTGAACGCGAACTGGCCCGCCTCCAGGGCGATATCGAAGGCTCACAGGCCCGCGTCCGCGCGATGCGGGGACGGATATCAATGTCATCGCTGACAATCAGCTACGCCTCGCGGGTCGAGCCGGTATCTCGCAGTGCCTTCGACCCGCTCGGTCGCGCCCTGCGAAACCTGTCCGGCAACTTCGCCTCGGGCCTCGCCGACGTCCTCACCTTCATCGCCGGCGCCCTGCCCTGGCTGATTGTCATCCTGCCTGTCGGCTGGCTGGCGACGCGCTGGATCGGTGGCGTCTTGCGGCGGCGACGCGAGCAGCGGAAACCCTGAGCCAGGTCGACGATGCGAGCGGCGTCCCGAACAGCTGGTTGCGGCGGGCTTCCATGTAAAGCGGGCATTAACCCTGTCTGGTGTGTCTTAGGCACCGCAAAGGTCTCCCCATGCCACGCTATCGCCTTCTGATACCGCTCAGTGCGGCCCTGTTCTGCCTTCTGGTCTTCACCGCACTTTCCCTGCACATCCGGTCGCAGGAGCATTATGCCGTTCGCGTCCATCTCGAAGAGATCTCGACCAACCTCCAATACAATCTCACCGAACGCGTGGACCGCGACCTCACCGGCCTGGAACGCATGGCCAGTCGCTGGGTGCGATCGGGCGGAACGGACGAGGCGGAGTGGCGCGCCGACGCGATGGCCTATGTCACTGACAATGCCGAATTGCGCTCGGTGCAATGGGCCAATCCGGCGTTTCGGCTGGAATGGGTGGAACCGCTGGAAGGCAATGAGGCGGTCCTCGGGCTGGACATCCTTTTTGAGGAATACCGCGCCCGCGCCGTGTTGCAGGCGGTCAATACCCGTCGTCCCAACAACAGCGCCGCCATCCATTTTCTCCAGGGCGGCACAGGCTTTCTCGCCTATTTCCCCCTCTTCCTGGAGGATCGTTTCGACGGTTTGATTGTTGGCGTCTTCGACGTGGCCAACATGATCGCGGCCGGACTTCCTGAAAGCTATTCCGACTATGTTGCAATCCGGGTCAATGAGGCCGGCGAGCCCATTGCCGAACTGGGCACCCCGACAAGCGGCCGCATCGTTTCCACCCGCACCGTCGAGCTTCCCGGCTCGGTCTGGACCGTCGAGGTCTTTCCCGCCGCACAGCTCTACGCCGAGGAATTCAGCTCGGTTCCGATCTTTCTTCTCCTGCTGGGCCTGCTGGTTTCGGCGGGCATCGGCATCGGGACACATCTCGTCCTGACCGGCCGGATCCGCCAGAATGAGCTGGCGTCGGAACGCGAAGCCGCCTTCGACGAGCTTGAGCGCAACCGCGAGCGCATGGCTCTGGCCGTGCGCGGATCATCGGACGGCTTCTGGGACTGGGACCTTGAGAACGGGACGATCTACCACTCGCCCCGGCTGCGCAGCCTCCTGGGCTATGACGACGAAGCGGCCCATCTCACCGAGGATGACTACCCGGACGATGTCCACCCTGATGACCAGGATCGGGCCATCGCCGCCATGCGCGATCACATCCGGCACGGCACCGACTATGACATGCAAATCCGGTTTCGTTGCGCTGGCGGCGGCTATCGCTGGTTCCGGACCCGCGGCGTCGCCCAACGCAATGACGGTCGGGCTGTCCGCATGGCCGGCTCGATCACAGACATTACCGATCTGATCGAGGCCCGTGATCGCGCCAACGCCGCCAATCGCGCCAAGTCGGACTTCCTGGCCAATATGAGCCATGAGATCCGCACGCCGATGAACGGCATTCTCGGCATGGCACGCGTGCTGGCGGACAAGTCCCTCCCCGACGATATCCACGCCAAGCTCGACATCATCGTACGCTCCGGCGACACGCTGATGCATCTGCTCGACGACATTCTCGACCTGTCCAAGATCGAAGCCGGCCAGATTGAACTCGAGGAAGCCGCCTTCAGCCTTGAACTAATCGGATCGCGACTCTCGGCGCTGTACGCGGACGCGGCTGAGGCCAAGGGCATCGACCTGAGAATCACGGTGCACGATACCAAGGACAGCGCCCGTTTCGGCGATCCGCTGCGCCTGTCCCAGATCGCCAACAATCTGGTTGCCAATGCGATCAAGTTCACGAGCGCAGGCTCCATCGAGGTGACGCTGGAACCCGTGACCGACCCTGCGTCTGGCACACAGGACACACGCAGCGACGCCAGCGACCAGGTCGAACTGGTCGTGACTGATACCGGTATCGGCATGAGCGAAGACCAGTGTCGCTCGGTGTTCGACAAATTCGTCCAGGCCGACAGCTCGACCACCCGCCGTTTCGGCGGCACGGGGCTTGGCCTGGCGATCTGCAGGGGGCTGGCTGAACAGATGGGCGGCACGATCTCGGTGACCAGCAGGCCGGGCAAGGGCACGCGCTTTTGCGTCCGCCTTCCCATGCCCGCGGTCGCGCCTGGCGCCGACATTCCGAACCGGCCCGACCTGATCGCGATCGGCGGCGCCCTGTCTGTCGACGGTCGTCCGGCCCGCATCCTTGCGGCCGAGGACAATCTGACCAATCGCCTCGTGCTCAAGGCCTATCTCGACAAGATGAAGGTCGAACTGGATATGGTCGAGAATGGCGAGGAAGCCGTCCATGCCTTCCGCACCAAGCCATTCGACATCGTGCTGCTGGACATCCAGATGCCGGTCATGAATGGCGAGGACGCGCTGAGCGAAATCCGGGCATTCGAACGCGCCGAGAACCGCCTGCCGACGCCAGTCCTCGCCCTCACAGCGAATGTCATGGCCGACCAGGTCAATCGCTACGCCATGCTGGGCTTCGACGCCTACACCGAAAAACCCCTGAACCCGGACGCGCTGGAACGCACCATGCGCCGCCTGCTCCTGGGCAATCAGCTGCGCCGCTCGGCCCGGCCGTCAACCGCCGCCTCGCAATAAGCCCGGCGCCGCTAGCCCGTCAGGTGCAGCACAACCTCGCGACGGTGCGACCGGTCACGATGTTCGAACAGGTAAAGCCCCTGCCAGGTCCCCAGCATCAATCGCCCGCCCTCGACCGGTATCCCGATCGAGGTCTGCGTCAGCGCCGCCCTGATATGCGCCGGCATGTCGTCCGGTCCCTCTGTGGTGTGGGCAAGCCAGGCCATGGACGGATCATCACCCGGCGGCACAAGCCGCCGGAAAAAGCCCTGCAGGTCCCGCTGCACGTCGGGATCGGCGTTTTCCTGGATGACGAGCGAGCAGGATGTGTGCCGCACGAAAGCGGTGAGCAGGCCGTCTGACGCAGAATGTTCGCGCGCGAAGTTTGCGGCGACCGGCGTGAACTCATAAAGGCCGGGACCGGCGGTTTGAAGCTGGTGACGGTGGAGGGGCATGAAGCGAGGCTAGCCCCTGGCGCATGGCCCGGCCACAAAAAAGCCGGCCCGAAGGCCGGCTTTTTCAATGTCTGAACCTGAAGCTCCGGATCAATTGTCCAGAAAGCTCCGCAGCTTGCGGCTGCGGCTTGGGTGCTTCAGCTTGCGCAGGGCCTTCGCCTCGATCTGGCGGATGCGCTCGCGGGTCACCGAGAATTGCTGGCCGACTTCTTCCAGCGTGTGGTCGGTATTCATGCCGATGCCGAAACGCATGCGCAGGACGCGTTCCTCACGCGGCGTGAGCGACGCCAGCACGCGCGTGGTGGTCTCGCGCAGATTGGCCTGGATGGCGGCGTCGATCGGCAGGACGGCATTCTTGTCCTCGATGAAGTCGCCGAGATGGCTGTCTTCCTCGTCGCCGATCGGCGTTTCAAGCGAGATCGGCTCCTTGGCGATCTTCATCACCTTGCGAACCTTCTCCAGCGGCATGGCCAGCTTTTCGGCCAGTTCTTCCGGGGTCGGCTCGCGGCCGATCTCGTGCAGCATCTGGCGGCTGGTGCGGACGATCTTGTTGATCGTCTCGATCATGTGCACCGGGATACGGATGGTGCGCGCCTGGTCGGCGATCGAGCGGGTGATCGCCTGGCGGATCCACCAGGTGGCATAGGTCGAGAATTTGTAACCGCGGCGATACTCGAATTTGTCGACGGCCTTCATCAGGCCGATATTGCCCTCCTGGATGAGATCCAGGAATTGCAGGCCGCGATTGGTGTATTTCTTGGCGATGGAGATGACGAGACGCAGATTGGCCTCGACCATTTCCTTCTTGGCGACGCGGGCCTCGCGCTCGCCCTTCTGGACGGTGCGGACGATGCGTCGCAGGTCTTCGATCGGCACGCCGGCACGCTGGGTCAGATCGGCGAGATCGTCGCGGATCTTGCCGGCATCGACACCTTCGCGATCGATGAAACGCGCCCAGGCCTTGGAGGTCGACGCCATCGAACCGGGCCATTCCGGATTCAGTTCATTGCCGAAATAGCTGTCCATGAACTGGGCCCGCGGCACGCCATGGGCATCCGCCATGCGCAAGAGCTTGCCCTCCAGCGCCATGCGTTCCTTGTTGATCGCATAAAGCTGTTCGACCAGCGCCTCGATACGGGCATTGTTCAGGTGCATCGTGTTGAGATTGGTCACGATGGCGTTCTGGAAGCCTTCGTACTTCTCGCGCGACTGCTTGGTGAGGTCCTTGCCCTCGATGCGGGCGGCGACCAGCTTGTCCTGCAGCTTGCGGAAAGCCGCGAAATCGGTGGCGATGGAGTCGAGTGTCTCCATCACGCCATCGCGCAGCTCCGCTTCCATGGCTGACAGGGACAGCGACGCACCGTCATCATCATCGTCATCATCGTCATCGCTGGACGAGGATTCGCTGTCGTCATCGTCCTCGTCATCATCCGACTTCTTGGACTCGCCCGCGTTGTCGTCATCCTCGTCGGATTTCGGCTTGACGCTCGCATCGCCGGCCGGGGTCGGCGTTTCGCCCTCGCCCGTGCCCTCGCCGTCCTCATCACCATCCTCGGCGGCTTCCGCCTGCTGGCCGCCATAGGTGGCATCGAGGTCGATGATGTCGCGCAGCAGGACCTGGCCTTCCTGCAATTCGTCGCGCCAGACCATGATGGCTTCAAAGGTCAGCGGGCTTTCGCACAGACCGCGGATCATCGCATTGCGGCCGGCCTCGATGCGCTTGGCAATCGCGATTTCGCCTTCACGCGACAAGAGCTCGACGGAACCCATTTCGCGCAGATACATGCGGACTGGGTCGTCGGTGCGATCGGCGGAGGTCGGCGTGTTCTGACCGGTGACGGCGGTCTTGGAGGCGCCGGCTACGGCACGGCTGTCGCTCTCCTCTTCCTCGTCATCATCGTCCTCATCATCATCGCCGGACGACGCGCCGGCCTTGGCGGTCTTCGGTGCATCGCCGCCGTCGTCATCCACATCGCTGTCATTGTCGACAACATTGATGCCCATCTCAGACAGCTGGGCGAGCACGTCCTCGATCTGCTCGGACGAGAATTCCTCGCTCGGCAGGACCGCATTCAGCTCGTCATGGGTGACATAACCGCGCTTCTTGGCGGTTTTCACCATGTTCTTCACTGACTGATCCGTCAGGTCCAGCAGCGGACCATCCGAATTTTCCGATGCATCATTGGCTTCGGCGGTTTTGCTCATCTATTCGTCCCTTGTCGCGCCGCCCGGGGGCGCGCAATTGGAATTATACGCATCAAGACGATTCCGAACGAGAGCTTTCATACCGGTAGGCATCCACCACCTGCCGAAAGCGTTCCGAATCCGCCTGCTTGAGTTCTTCGTCCAGACGGGCACGCGCCTCATCACGACGTGTCTGTGCTTCGCTTCGTTCCATATAGGCGTGAGCCAGCCGCTTCCAAGCTTCTGCCCTCACCTCTGGAGACGCCTCCATACCGCCCAGTTCCGCCCGCATGGGTCTGCGCTCACCGTCCAACCGCTTTATCTCTGCCGCGTATCCGGCATCGGCCAATTGAGCCCTTAGCGTGTCGGTCTGCACAAACTGCCCAGAAGAGCAGGCGTCTAGAACGGCGTCGCGCAGCCTGTCAAGCGATCCCAACCGCAAAAGCGCGAGGGTCTCGACCTGGGAGGCGGCGATTTCCGGGTATTCGATCGCTGCGACCAGCAGGAGATGCCCCAGCCTGGCGGTCGGATCCGCCTGCCGGGACTGCTTGTTGCGCAGCTCGGCCGTAGCCCCCAGCGGCACACCCTTGCCGGGGCGCCAGGGCCCGCGACGATCGCCGCGACCGGTTTTCGGCCGGGTGCCGAACAGGGCATCCGTCCGCTGATCAAACTCGCGCTTGTATTCCTCGCGGATGTCCGTGTCGGCAATCTGACCGACCAAAGCGCGGATGCGGCGGCGAAAACCGGCCCGGCGATCGGGATCATCGAGCGGTTCGGCGAGAACCTCGCGCTCCCAGATCAGGTCAGCCAGCGAGCGGGTCTCGCGGAAGACGGCGCGCAGGGCGTTGGCGCCCTCTTCGCGCAGGATGTCATCCGGGTCCTTGCCGTCGGGCATGAAGGCAAAACGCATTGTCTTGCCCGGCTGCAGCAGCGGCAGGGCGCGCTCGGCGGCCTTGAAGGCGGCGGCGCGGCCGGCGCTGTCGCCGTCAAGGCACATGACCGGTTCGCCACCGGCCCGCCACAACAGCTGGATCTGTTCCTCGGTCACCGCCGTGCCCAGCGGCGCGACGCCGTGCTCCAGCCCGGCCCGCGCCAGGGCGATCACGTCGAGATAACCCTCGGCCACGATCAGGCCGCGAATGTCCTGCTTGGGGTCTGACGCTGCCTTGCGCGCTTCGGGGTAGCGATAGAGGAGCGAGCCCTTGTGGAAGATGGGCGTTTCCGGCGAGTTGAGATATTTTGCCCGCGCTTCCTTGTTCAGGGCGCGGCCACCAAAACCGACCAGCCGGTTTCTCGGGTCGTGGATCGGAAAGGTGATGCGGTCGCGGAAACGGTCATAGGGCGATCCGCCGTCCGGCTCGATCAGCAGGCCGCACTCGATGAGGTCGGCGACCGGCGCCCCGGCGGTGACCAGCTCGTCTTTCAGCGCGGTCCGGCTTTCCGGGGCATAGCCGATCCCGAACCGGGCGCAATCCTCGCCGGTCAGGCCGCGCGATTTGAGATAGCGGCGCGCCTCCTCGGCGGCCGGTGCCCGCAAGGCGCGGAGGAAGAAGGCCTGGGCAGTCTCCATCCACTCGACGAGGGATTTGCGGTGCTGGGTCTTTTGCTGGCTCTCCGGGTCGGGCTCGGGCAGGCGCAAACCGGCCTCGCCGGCCAGACGCTCGGCCGCCTCCATGAAGGACAACCCCTCCATTTCCTCAAGCCAGGTGAAGATGTCGCCATGCTTTCCGGAGGCAAAGCAATGATAAAAGCGCTTGTCATCATTGACGAAAAAGGACGGGGACCGTTCTTTCTTGAAGGGCGACAAGCCGACGAATTCGCGACCCTGGCGCTTGAGCGGGACGGAACGGCCAATGAGGTCCGACGGGCGCACACGCGCCTTGATCTCGTCGATGAAATCCTCATTGAGACGCATGGAAACCCGTCACCCCGTCCGCGAAAACCCAATAGAGCATGATGCACCTTATTTGGGGGTCGGTCGATTTATTCGCTCAGGCCGTCCTCATCCTTTCGCGGGCCGGGCGTGAAGTTGAGTCGGCCGATCTCCTCCACCCGCTTGTCACCGAGCATGCCCTCGACAATCTCATAGCCCAGCAACGCCAGGATCCGGCCACGGAGGAAGATCGGACGGGCATTGCCATACCAGTCGGTGCACGACGCCCGGCAGCCATCGTCCAGCCCGGGACGGGCCCGCGCCTGCAGCCGCCCGATGGGCGCAAAACTGCCTGCCTCGCGCTGCAGGAAGACCATGTCCGCCTCGCGATCATCGCCCGACAGGAGAGGCAAGGCCGCCAACCCGTCGCCGTCCGCGCCTTCGGGGCGGAAGAAGAAGGCGTGGCTGCGGCTCTCCGATTCGGCACTGCCCGCGAGCAAGAAGCGGTCCGAGATCACCGGCTCATCCCCGGTCAGGGACACCGTGACGAAACCCGTCCCCTCGCCCTGTGTGACAACGAGCCCGTCGCGGCCAACCGCCTCGATACGCGACACCCGCCCGTCCAGCGGCAGACGCGTGACGGCGCCGCCCTCCAGCGCGACAGCCAGGGCCAGATCGAGACGTTCATCGCCCCCGCGCTCGGTCAGTCCGACCAGCAGCGTGTCGCCGACATAGCGGTTGTGTTCGATCAGGGCGTGCTCGGCGACCGGCAGGACCTGATAATCTGACGGCCTGGGTGGTTCGCTGCCATCTCCAAAGCGGGTTGTCGGCAGCCGCAACAGGGCCGGTCGTCCTGCCGCAGACTCGGCCCGCCACATCGCTTCGCCATTGCCGTCCGGCAGGACGAGGATGTCGAGCCGGCTCGCCGCTTCATTGGCGTGGAAGGAAAACTGGTCAAGCGGCGCACCCTCGACCCGGGCAACGCCGGGTGCCGACCCGTCCAGCGGGATGCGGTAGAGATAGCTCTGCCCGTCATCGCGCTCATACCAGTCCGGGACAACCCAGACATAGGTCGCATTGCGCGAGACGAAGAAGCTGCGCCCCATCTGACCCAGCACGACGGTCACCCGGCAATCGAAGTCGTCGGCGGCGAGGTCACAGCGCGTGACCACATGCATGCCTGACACGGCAGCGCCGCCACGCGCCTTCAGAGGCGCCGGAACATAGACATCACGGGCCTGCGCAATGCGGCGGAAGGCGACCTCTTCCTGGCCCGGCACCCAGCGGCTGAGCGCCGGCAGGCTGTCCAGCGGATCATCGCCCCAATAATTGTCAAAGGTCAGCGGCGCATAGGTGATCAGCTGGTCGCCGATCAGGCGCGAGGCGTAGTTGCGCGAGCTGTAATAATCGTCCGAACGCAGGTGATGGGTATCCAGATGCGTCAGACGGCCATCTCCAGCAAGCCGGAAGCGATTGATTTCGGTCGCTTCATATTCGTAGCTGAAGCCGATGATCACGATCAGGTCACCGGACACGATCATCTCGTCATACCAGCCGGCCGAACCCTCGCCGCCCGGCGGAAAGGCATCAATCTGATCGATGGCAACGAGATCGTCATCAGCGGTCGAGATGGTGAACAGGCGGCCGCGGCGAAGGACAATCAGGTAATCGCCAGCGACCTTGACGATCCCGCCCTCATCAACGCCTGCCACCTGGACATTGGTGATACCGGGATTGTCGATGCGCGACCCAGTGACGAGCAAGTCGGCCGTGCCGGCCTGCAGAGTCGGCGCACTGGCAGCGCCCGGCTGTGGGGGCGGAGGCGGAGGTGGAGGGGGCGGATAGAAGCTTCCAGGCAGCCAGTCCACGACCTCGCCATTCTCGTCGAGCTCGGCCAGAAAGGCGCGCAGCTCGTCGTCATCTTCGAAACTTGGAAGCGTTTGAGCGACGGCAGGCCCGACCAGCGTGACGGGCAGGCTGACGGCGCAGGCGGCCACCATGATCCGGATCGCCCCGGTCAATCTCGATACGAACATGCCCACTCCCCTGTTTTCCAAAGGAAAGCAGAGGGCGAACCGCACCGCAATCAAAGATCGGGGCCGCGCGTCACTTTTCAGGGATGACGGGTTGCAGATCCGGTGGGCGCCGGTCAGGCCGAGGCGAGCAGGTCTTTCACCTTGGCGCCGGCCTTGGCGAAGTCCATGCGGCCGGCAAAGCGCGATTTGAGCTCGCCCATGCAGCGTCCCATATCCTTCAGCCCGCTGGCTTCGAGCTCATCGACCACCGATTTCGCCGCATCGGCGATCTCGCCATCATCCATCGGAGTCGGCAGGTATTCGCGGACGATCTCGGCTTCCGAGCGTTCGGCTTCGGCGAGATCGAGACGGCCGGCCTTTTCATAGGTCTCGGCGCTCTCCTCGCGCTGCTTCACCAGCTTGGTAAGCAGCGTCATGATTTCGGTATCCTCGCAGCCGGCGCAGCGATCCTCCGCGCGAGCGGCGATATCGCGGTCCTTGATGGCGGCCGAGATGAGGCGAAGCGTCGACAGACGCGCCTTGTCCTGGGCCTTCATGGCCGATTTCATATCCGTGGCGATGCGTTCACGAAGCGACATGGTAGCAACCAAACCTATCCGGGCGCCGTCGGCAGCGCTCCCTGACGAGATCTCCGGTGTGAAGAACTTTTCCTGTGCACGCGTGGACGTGCCAATTGTTTCGAACAATGCGTGGCCTTTTGTTCTGCCTGATCGCGGGTGAGGCAAATGCCCCCGAAACGAGGGGCCGGGAATTATTCCGTTGGCGGCAAAGAATCAAGCCCGATTGTAAATCGTGATCAAATAACCGGTTTGCAAATTCGCCATGCGACCGCGCAAGCGAGGCTCCAATCAGCCGCGAAAGACCACCGGAGCATCTCTCCCCGCGCCCTTTCAGTCGTCACGACAGGTCCGCATCGCTATTGACCCGGCTCCCATCAGGGTCTAGCAGAGCGCCCGTTTACCCGCCCCTCGCCGCCAGCCGATTCCTGGCAGGGTGAGCGCGCCCCGCAAGACCCCTGGAGACCAAGTCATGACGTCCACGCCGACCCCCACACCGACCGGCGCGCTGGCGCTTGCCGACGGCAGCGTTTTCCTGGGCCACGGCACCGGCGCAACCGGCATGGCTCTGGGCGAGGTCTGCTTCAACACGGCAATGACCGGCCACCAGGAAGTCCTCGCCGACCCGTCCTACGCCGGCCAGGTCGTCTGCTTCACCTTCCCGCATGTCGGCAATGTCGGCGCCAATGCCGAGGACGAGGAGGCCGCCTCCGCGCCGGCCCGCAAGGCCGCGGTCGGCATGATCAGCCGCGCCAAGATCACGCCGCCGGCCAGCTGGCGTGCCCAGACGACCTTCGAGGAATGGCTGTGTACGCGCGGCATCGTCGCGCTCACCGGCATCGATACCCGCGCCCTGACCCGCAGGATCCGCGAGCACGGCATGCAAATGTGCGCCATCGCGCATGATCCGGCCGGCCATATCGATATCGATGCCCTCAAGGCCGCAGCAGCCGGCGCTCCGACGATGGAGGGCCGCGAACTGGCCGCCGATGTCGCCCGCACCGAGGGCGGTGACTGGCACGAGGGCAATTGGACGCTCGGCGAAGGCTATGCGGTCGGCCCGGAGACCGGTCCGCGCGTGGTCGTCCTCGATTACGGCGTGAAGGCCAATATCCTGCGCCTGCTGACCGGTGCCGGCGCCCGCGTCGCAGTGCTGCCGGGCAAGGCCTCGTTCGACGAGGTCAGCGCGCTGAACCCGGATGGTGTCGTCGTCTCGAACGGTCCGGGCGATCCGGCCGAAACCGGCAAATACGCCCTGCCGACGATCAAGGCCGTCATCGACGCCGGCATCCCGACGCTGGGCATTTGCCTGGGCCACCAGATGCTTGCCCTCGCGATCGGTGCCAGGACCGCAAAAATGCCCCAGGGCCATCATGGCGCCAACCACCCGGTCAAGAATTACGAGACCGGCCAGGTCGAGATCGTGTCGATGAATCACGGCTTTGCGGTGGATGGTGACAGTCTGCCCGACAATGCCGTCCAGACCCACATCTCGCTGTTCGACGGCTCCAATTCCGGCTTCAAGCTGGTCAACAAGCCGGTCTGGGCCGTCCAGCATCACCCGGAAGCCTCTCCGGGTCCGCAGGACAGTTTCGGCGTGTTTGACCGGTTCGTGGGTGAGCTCAAGGGCCGGGTTGAGGCGTAAGAGACCTCGACGACGCGATACCCGTCTTTGTGAACGGCTGGCGCAAAGCGCAAGATCGCCCATACATCACTTGCCAGCCAGTGCGCCGCTTTTCGAAGAAACACTCGCACTTTCACTGGACACAACCGTCACAAATCACGCCATCATGGCGGGATGCTGAACCGACGCGCCTTGCTTGCCGCCTCTGCGGCCACCGGCCTTGCGGCCTGCGGCCGCTCCGGACCGCCGCCCGGTCTCCTGCGCGTGGCCACCTCCGGCCTGCCCGACAGTCTCGATCCGGCGCGCGGTGAATTCGCCGCGGCGGCCCTGGTCTACAAGCAGATCCATGCCGGGCTGACCGAATACGCGCCGGACGGCTCGGTCGGGCCGGGCTTGGCCGAAGACTGGTCGGTGGACGAACGCGGCCTGGTCTGGACCTTCCGCCTGCGCGAAGGGCTCACCTGGTCGGACGGACATCCGCTCACGGCCGAGGATGTCGCCTGGTCGGCCCGGCGCATTGTCGACCCGGCCCAGAGCTTCGCCGTGCTGGGCGATTTCTATGCGGTCACGAATGCCCGCGCCGTCCATGCCGGTGATATGGCACCGGACCAGCTGGGCGTAGCCGCCCTCGATGACCGCACGGTCGAGGTCCGGCTTGAGACCCCGCTGGGTCTTTTCCCGACCCTGATGCGCGAATTCTACCCCTTCCCGCGCCATGTCATCGAGCGGGTCGGCCTGGACTGGGTGCGACCGGAGCATGTCGTGACGGCGGGGGCCTACACGGTTGCCGCCGAGAGCCAGATGAGCCTCGACCTCGTCCGTAATGCGCGTCACTACGCGGCCAGCCGGGTCGCGATTCCTGCCATCCGCCTCGACGGGGTGCGCGAGGACGCCACCCGGATGCGCCTGTTCCGCGCCGGCGATTACGACCTCGCCGACCGGCCACCGGCCAACCAGATCGATTACTGGCGCGAGCGGCTCGGGGCGCAATTCCAGAGTTTCGACGCGCCTGTCCTGCGCTATCTCAAAATCAATCATGCGCGCACCCCGCTGGATGATGTCCGGGTGCGCCGCCTGCTGTCGCGCGCCATCGACCGGTCCTTCCTGGCCCATGAATTCTACGCCGGCACGGCCCGTCCGACCGAGGTGGTGATACCCGGCGGGGTGATCACGGATGCCGGGCTTGCACCGCAAGCCGGCGGCGTCGCGCGTCCGCTGCAGATCCGCACCACGACCGGCGAAGGCGAACGCCTTGCGGTCGCGATCGCCGATGACTGGGGCCGGATCGGGATCGAAAGCGAGCTGCTGGTCAGCTATCCGACCGATCTCTACCAGGCCGTCGATGCCGGTGATTTCGACATTGCGATTTCCAGTTTCAATCGCGGCCTGAAATCCGATCCCTTCTTCATGCTCGACCCGTTCGCGCCCGGCGGTTTTGCCGACAATTTCGGCTGGCAGGACGACACTTTCGCCGAACTGATCAATGCCGCCAGGCGGCAGAACGCGGCTGCGGCCCGCGGTCAGCTCTACCTCGCCGCCATGGCGCGGCTGCACGACCGGATGGCCATCATCCCCCTCCTGCATGAGCGCGCCCACTGGCTGGTCGGGACACGCGTCGGCGGCACGCGGTCCGGCATCCAGCCGATGTTGTGGCGCGACCTGGAGCTGGTCGATGCATGACATGGAAGCGCAGCTGGAAGCGCGCTGGCACCAGCAAATGAATAGGCTCGGCTGGCGGGCCGGCGAGGCCGAGATTGCGGGTATTCTGGCCGCCTATGGCGAACCCCATCGCGCCTATCACGGCCTGTCGCACCTGATTTACATATTCGACGCGCTCGATGGTCTGGGCGATCTGGTCACCGACCCGCCCCGGGTCTGGATGGCGGCCTGGTATCACGACATCGTCTACGACACGCAACGCGATGACAATGAAGCCCGCAGTGCCGACCGGGCGTCCGCAGAATTGCCCGCACTGGGCGCGGCACCGGATCTGGTCATCCGGGTCAGGGCCCTGATCAACGCAACGGCCCATCATCAGGATGGCGGGCAGGACGAGGACGACAATCTCTTTCTCGATGTCGATTTCTCAATCCTCGGCGCGCCGGAGGATGTCTATGACCGCTATGCCGAAGGCGTTCGCAAGGAATACAGCTGGGCGCCGGACCTGCTCTACCGCAATGGCCGACGCGCCTTTCTCAAGTCGGCGCAGGCTGCGGAGCGCACCTTCCTGACGGACCGTTTCGAGGCTGAACTCGGTGCCCGTGCCCGGGCGAACATGCGGCGCGAATATCTCGCCTTGGGCGGAAAGCTCTGAGAATTCGCCAATCACCGCCCGCCGGACTTCGAACAACTTGCACGGATTGCAGCCCGCGCATCACTGACCCCGGCCGGTTTCAGGCGCGAACACACTCGATCCTGCCCGGCTTGCCTGTGGGCGCGGCCAGCCTGAACCCTCCGTTCCGCCCGACACAGGAAACCGGTACCCACCAAATCTCGCAAAGGTTGTTCTTGCCACATGCGCCATTTAAACTCGCCTTGCGCAGCCATTTGGGCTCCCGGGGGACTTTCATGACCGTTCAACTGCCTTCACGCCTCGCCAGCCTCGCCGCAGGCCTGCTCGTTCTCACAGCCTGCTACGAGGCACCCGATGGCCGGTCGATCACAACCGAACTCGTCGCGAACGAGGAAGCACCGGCTCAGGACGCGCCCCACGCCAATGCCATGCTCGCGGACAACGCGGCTGCGCCCACGCCAATCGCAACCGGCACGGGCGGCTCCTTCCTCGCCCTGTCCGATGTCCACCTGCTGTCGACCGACACGGCCTGCCCCGGGCACCATTGCGAGACATCGCCGTCCTTCTGGGCCGAAACGCAGACTTACGTCCAGACGCTGGTTGCGGCCGAACGACCGGACTTCATCATCTATCTCGGTGACATGCCGACCCACTCATCGCTTCCGGCGACGGTGCGCGATGACATCTTCGCCGGCGTTCTCAACGGCCTCGGCAACACGGCGGCCGGCACCGAGATTCCGGTGCTCTACCTGCCTGGCAATAACGACACGCTCGGACTGAACGAGGACTTCTACGGTCTCAACGATTACTGCCCCTTCACGGAAGACGACCAGACCGTCTTCAACGCGGTGGACGATCCGTTGCGCTGGCCGGTTCTGAATGGCAGTGCCGACATTGTCGACGGCAGCCACCGCGCCGACGGTTACTACGCCGCCCGCGTGCCGATCGGCGATTCAGGCTCGCACCTTCGGGTCCTGGCCCTCAATACCAATGTCTACACCTCGGCCTACACGCTTTGCAGCGATCTGGCCGTAGCGGTCGGCTCGGCCCAGCTGGACTGGCTCGCCGAACAGCTTGCCAGTGCCCGGACCGCCGGCGAGCCGGCGCTCCTTGCCATGCATGTGCCACCGGGACTGGATGGGTATCGGGGCAATGGCCAGTCCGAGCCGAACACGATGTGGGATCCCGACATGGCCTACCAGGGCAGCAATGCCGGCATGCAAGGCCGGTGGATGCAGGATGTCATGCTTGAGATTATTGCCGCGCACGAACCCGGGATCACGGGTCTTGTCGCAGGTCACACCCACCTCAATGGCATCCGGCGGCTGCACAGCTGCGACGCCGCCAGCACGGTGACCGAATTGCTGGTTTCTGTACCCGGCATCAGCACAGATCACCGCAATGCACCGGCCTTCAAACACATCCTGCTGGATGGGGCACTCGAGCCCGTCGGCGCCAGCACCCATGTCGCGACCTGGAACGGGTCAGCCCCGAGCTGGGCGTCCCCGACCATTTATGATTTCGCCACCAACTATCCCAATGCGGCAGCACCCGGCGCGACCCTTCTGGCCCAGGTCAACAGCATTGATGACGACGAGCGCCTGCAGGACATGCTCCGCTATCTCTACGCGCACGAGACCGCCGGTCCGCCTTCGGGACTGACCGATCCCGGATTCTTTCGCGAGGCCATGGAGGTGGCCTGCAGCCCTTAGCCTGCCACGGTATCAGGACGGCTCGGCCGTGCCTGGGCTGAACTCGAACAAATCGCCCGGCTGACAGTCCAGCGCGTCGCAAAGGGCGATCAGGGTTGAAAACCGGATGCCCCTGATCTTGCCGGTCTTGATCATCGACAGGGCCTGTTCGGACACACCGATCCGGTCCGCGAGCTCTTTCGAGCGAACCTTGCGGCGCGCCAGCAGGACATCGAGATGGACAATGATCTCGCCCGGCGGCTGCGCGTCGGCACTCACAGGATCAGCTCCAGCTCCTCGTGACGTTTGCGTCCCTCCGCCAGGATGAAGGCTATCAGGAAGAACAAGAGGGCTGCGCCGATCGATTCCAGATTATCCGTACCCAGCGAGACTTCCAGCGCGTTGAGGACATTGGGATTGCTGACCGACAGAAAGACCCCCATCAGCGTGTGCTCGAGCGGCGACCAGAGCGCCCCGACAAGGCTGGCCAGCGCGAACTGGCGAAAGCCGATCACCGCCGCGGCGGAAAAATAGGCGCCGCGCGCCGCTTCCTGAAACAGGACACGCAAATGGTAAAGGCCATAGAGCGTGATCGCCACGGCGACAGAGGACAGTCCGGCCGCGCCGAGCCGCACCGGCCAGATATACCAGGACAGGTCGTCTCCTCCGAACCCGTTGCCGGGGGCCGGCGTAGCGGCCACGCCGGATGCCCCGGGAAACAGCCAGATCCACCAGATCAGCGGCGGCATCACCAGGGCTATCAGACTGATCGCCCAGGCCAGAAACAGGCTCAGACGACGGATATGACGGTCGGAGGGCAGGTCGAGAGACGAGGTCCGGGGCACGGCACTGCCTTTCTGAATTAAAGTTTAACTTGAATTTTTTCTGATATTAGTTGAATCGTCTCGGGTCGGCAACCGGATGCGCCACCGTGATCAACCCAACCCCCAGCCGTCGCGGAAAATGGCGTTTGCCTCCTTCATCCAGCCCTTCCTCACGCCGGGCCGCCTGACGGAGCCCTGGTCCGGTTGCCGACACCAGCCAAGGCGCACAGCGTCCCCGGCCATGAATTTCCTGACCGTGCTTTGCCCATGTTTTCAGAGGCATGCCCGGAAAGCAGGATTTCGCACAGTTTCCCCCTCGCCATGGCGCCGATTCCGCGATAGGTACCCGCTTCAGCACCAAAACTGATCGCTCGCACGGCACTCCGTACCCGGAGGGTCGCTTCGAGCGCGCGCGTATGATGCGCCCCCGGGCGCCGAAGACGGGAAAAGAAGGCCACGCCCATGCCCAAACGTACTGACATCCAGTCCATCCTGATCATCGGCGCCGGCCCTATTGTTATCGGGCAAGCCTGCGAATTCGACTATTCAGGGGTTCAGGCGGTCAAGGCGCTCAAAGCCGAGGGCTACCGGGTCATCCTGGTCAATTCCAACCCGGCCACCATCATGACCGACCCGGAACTGGCCGACGCGACCTATATCGAGCCGATCACGCCAGACATGGTCGCCAAGGTGATCGAGAAGGAACGCCCCGACGCCCTGTTGCCGACCATGGGTGGCCAGACGGCGCTGAACTGCGCCCTCGAACTCGACAAGCGCGGCGTGCTGGACCTGTTCGGGGTCGAGATGATCGGCGCCAAGGCGGACGTGATCGACAAGGCCGAGAACCGCGAGCGCTTCCGCGACGCCATGGACAAGATCGGGCTGGAAAGCCCGCGCTCGCGCACCGTCCATTCGATGGCCGAAGCCGAAGCAGTGATGAACGAGATCGGCCTTCCCGCCATCATCCGCCCCTCCTTCACGCTCGGCGGCACGGGCGGCGGCATTGCCTACAATGTCGAGGAATACCGCCATATCTGCGGCACCGGCCTCGACGCCTCGCCGGTCGACGAGATCCTTGTCGAGGAATCCATCGTCGGCTGGAAAGAGTTCGAGATGGAAGTCGTCCGCGACAGGGCCGACAATTGCATCATCATCTGCTCGATCGAGAACGTCGATCCGATGGGTGTGCACACGGGCGATTCGATCACGGTCGCCCCGGCCCTGACCCTGACCGACAAGGAATACCAGATCATGCGGACGGCCTCGATCGCCGTTCTGCGCGAGATCGGTGTCGAGACCGGCGGCTCGAACGTGCAGTTTGCGGTCGACCCGGCCGACGGTCGCATGGTCGTCATCGAAATGAACCCGCGCGTCTCGCGTTCCTCGGCCCTGGCCTCCAAGGCAACCGGCTTCCCGATTGCCAAGGTCGCGGCCAAGCTCGCGGTCGGCTACACGCTCGACGAGATTGCCAACGACATCACCGACGGGGCGACCCCCGCTGCCTTCGAGCCGACAATCGACTATGTCGTCACCAAGATCCCGCGCTTTGCCTTCGAGAAATATCCCGGCGCCGAAGCCAAGCTTTCGACCTCGATGAAGTCGGTCGGCGAAGCCATGGCGATCGGCCGCACCTTCCAGGAAAGCATGCAGAAGGCCCTGCGCTCGATGGAAACCGGCCTGACCGGTTTTGACGAGATCGAGATCCCCGGCGTCGATGATGCCGTCGATCTTGATGCCCGCAAGCAGGCCGTGCGCGCAGCCCTCGCCATGGCCACGCCCGACCGCCTGCGTGTCATCGCCCAGGCCTTCCGCGAAGGCCTTTCGGTCGAGGAAGTCGAGCGCGCCTCGCTCTATGAACCGTGGTTCCTGCGCCAGATCGAGGAATTGATCACCACCGAGGACGACATTGCCACACTGGGCCTGCCGGACACGCCCGACGCTTTCCGCGACATCAAGGCGATGGGCTTTTCCGACGCCCGCCTGGCCAAGCTGGTAAAGACGGAAGAGGCCGATATCCGCAAGGCGCGCCGCGACCTGGGTGTGCGCCCGGTCTTCAAGCGCGTTGATACCTGCGCCGCCGAATTCTTCGCCGCAACGCCTTATATGTACTCGACCTATGAGCTGCCGGCCTTTGGCGGGCAGACGGATTGCGAGAGCGATCCTACGGATGCGAAGAAAGCGATCATCCTGGGCGGCGGCCCGAACCGGATCGGCCAGGGCATCGAGTTCGATTATTGCTGCTGTCATGCCGCCTTCGCCTTTGGCGAGATGGGCATCGAGTCGATCATGGTGAACTGCAACCCGGAAACCGTCTCGACCGATTATGACACGGCAGACCGTCTCTATTTCGAGCCACTGACCATTGAGGACACGCTCGAGCTCATCGAGACCGAGCGCGAACGCGGCACGCTGCTGGGCGTGGTCGTCCAGTATGGCGGCCAGACCCCGCTCAAGCTGGCTGCCGAGCTGGAAGCGGAAGGCGTGCCGATCCTCGGCACTGCGCCGGACGCCATCGATCTGGCCGAAGACCGCAAGCGCTTCAAGGACCTGCTGGACAATCTCGGCCTCAAACAACCGCCGAACGCGATCGCGTCGTCGGATGCCGAAGCGCGCGCCGCTGCCGAGAAGCTCGGTTTCCCGCTGGTCCTGCGCCCCTCCTATGTGCTCGGCGGCCGGGCCATGGAAATCATCCGCGAGATGGACAGTTTCGAGCGCTATATCCGCGAGGCCGTGAACGTTTCCGGCAAGTCGCCGCTGCTCCTGGACCGCTATCTGACCGATGCCGACGAGATTGATGTCGATGCGATCTGCGATGGCACCGATGTCTGGGTTGCCGGCGTGATGCAGCATATCGAGGAAGCCGGCGTGCACTCCGGCGACAGCGCCTGCTCCCTGCCGCCCTACAATCTCTCCGACGAGATGATCGCCGAACTGAAGGCCGAGACCGTCGCCATGGCAAGGGCCATCGGCGTGAAAGGCCTGATGAACGTCCAGTTCGCGGTCAAGAACGGCGAGATCTACGTGCTGGAAGTCAATCCGCGCGCCTCGCGCACCGTGCCCTTCGTTGCCAAGGCGATCGGCCTGCCGGTGGCCAAGATTGCCGCCAAGGTCATGGCCGGCACGCCGCTGAAGGAATTCGGCCTGAAGGATCCGGCGCCCAAGCACATCTCGGTCAAGGAAGCCGTCATGCCCTGGGCCCGCTTCCCCGGTGTCGATCCGGTGCTCGGCCCGGAAATGCGCTCGACCGGTGAAGTCATGGGGATCGACAGCACATTCGAGGCCGCCTTCGCCAAGGCCGAGCTCGGTGCCGGCATCGCCCTGCCGCGCAAGGGCGCCGTCTTCATCTCGCTGAAGGAAGGCGACAAGGCAGCCATGATCGAACCTGTGCGCGTGCTGAAAATGCTCGGCTTCACCATTCTCGCGACCGGCGGAACGGCCAAGACCTTCGAAGAGGCCGGCATACCGGTCACGCGTGTGAACAAGGTCTTTGAGGGACGCCCCCACATTGTCGACGCCATGAAGAATGGCGAAGTGCAGTTGATCTTCAATACGACGGAAGGCCGCCAGTCCCATCTGGACAGCTATTCGATTCGCCGGTCTGCGCTTGAAGCGCGCATACCCTGCTACACGACCGCGTCGGCTGCGCGGGCCGCGATCGCCTCCCTGCGCCGCATTGATGAGGGAGCGCTTGAACCTCAGGCGCTGCAGACCTACTCTTGATGGTCAATTAAGCGGAGGCTAGCCTGTCTCCTCTTTCCCGAAGATAAGTGGTCGCATGAACAAGATCCCGATGACCGTTGCCGGGCAGATTGCCCTCGACGAAGAGCTGAAACGTCTGAAAACCGTCGAACGCCCCGCCGTGATCGCGGCGATCTCTGAGGCGCGCGAGCATGGCGACCTGTCAGAGAATGCCGAATACCATGCGGCAAAGGAGCGTCAGGGCTGGATTGAGGGCCGTGTGCAGGAGCTTGAGGACAAGCTCGCCCGCGCCCAGGTGATCGACATCACCAAAATGTCCGGCGACACCGTCAAGTTCGGCGCCACGGTGACCGTGCTCGATGAAGACACTGAACAGCAGGCGACCTACCAGATCGTTGGCGAAGACGAAGCGGATGTGAAATCGGGCAAGATCTCGATCTCCTCGCCGATCGCCCGCTCGATGATCAACAAGGAAGTCGGCGATGTTGCCGAGGTGAACGCGCCGGGTGGCCTCAAGAGCTATGAGATCATGTCGGTGAGCTGGGGGTAAGTCTCCCGCTCCAACGCGATGACATGCCAAACCGGCGCTCCGATGGGGCGCCGGTTTTGCGTTGGGGGGAGCCCGGCCTCGCTTGATGCGGCGCCGGGCCCTGAAAACCGTGGCGCAGGTGGCCGAGCGCCCCTACCCCTCAATCGCAAACCTCAACCCGGCATGCTTTTGCAGGCGCTTGATCAACGCGTCGCCCATGGCCGGGGCGGTGGTGTAGACGCCACCGGGCGTGGTGTCGCGATCGACATCGAAGGCGAGGCACAGGCCGGCCTCGGCGATCATGCGCGAGGTCGAGCCATAGCCCGGGTCCCGCGTGCCGGAGACGCTGGCCGTCATCCGCTCGCCATCCTTGGTCAGGCCGGTGAACATGACGTCGTAAAAGCCCGTCTCGCGCTCTTCCTTCGAGGGGCCCTCGCCCGGCTTGGGCGGGTTTTCCGACATCGACTTGTCATTGGCGATCATCTTGGCGAAGCTCTCGCCCTGCTCGCCCGGACCGGTCAGGAACATCTCGTCATAGACGAAGTCCTCGCCATAGAGATGACCCAGGAGTGCGTTCGAGCGGTGCACATTCTTGGTGTTGATCGAGGCCATGATGAAAGGCGCGGACCAGGAATCGAGATCCGCCTCGAACACGACTTTCGAGCCGCTCGGCTGTTTCGGCCCCTCAAAGCCCGGCACCAGCGAGAACGGATCCTTGAGCCAGCCGATGATCTCCGGCTGCTTGCCGGCGCGCTTCATGGTTTCCGCAAAGCTGGCCGCTGTGCCGCCGGAGAAGGTCCCCTTCATCTTGCGGACGCGGCCCTTCACCTGTGTGATCGGCGCCCCTGTACTGGCAATGGCGGCCTGTTGCAGGTGATAGACGCCAAGGTCGAAGGGGATGGAGTCGAAGCCACAGGACAGGACAATGCGGGCGCCACTGGCCCGCGCCGGTGCGTCATAGGTGCGGATGATGTCATGCATCCAGGCCGGCTCGCCGCACAGATCGACATAATCCGTTCCCGCCGCCACGCAGGCCTTCACCAGCGGCTCGCCGTAAAGCTGGTACGGCCCGACCGTGGTGACCACGGCCCGCGTCTTCGCGGCAAGTGCATCCAGCGAGGCCGGGTCGGAACTGTCAGCGAGCAGCAGCGGCGTGTCGGACGGGGCGCCGATCAGGTCGCGCACCTCGGCCAGCTTGGCCTCGGACCGGCCCGCCATGGCCCAACGGATCGCCGCATGCTCTGCAGCGAGATACTCGGCCACGAGACGCCCGGTAAAACCCGTCGCCCCATACACCACGATATCGAATTCACGTTCTGCCATTGTCATCCCCGATCGTTGAAAATCTGCTTTGTGTTCGTGATGGCGAGGATAATTGGATGATCAGGACCATACCCGCAAGTCGAAGCTCCAGCCGCGCACACAAAAGGGGCGACCGACAGGCCGCCCCTTTTCACGTCGCGCGGATCGATTGCGCCTAGCGGAGCCCGGTCACATGGGCCGCCGGATCAACGCGCTGGCCATTATGGCGGACCTCGAGGTGCAGGTGAGGCCCTGTCGAGCGTCCGGTCGAGCCGACCGTGCCGATCTCCTCGCCCGCCGCCACTGTGGCGCCCGCGCCGACCTCGATATCCTGCATGTGGGCGTAGAGTGTCTCCCAGCCATTGCCATGATCGATGACGACCGTATTGCCCCAGGCCGGCCAGCCATTATAGCCCGCCTCGGCATGGCGCACCGTGCCGCCGGCAGCGGCCAGGATCGGCGTGCCTGACGGGGCGGCGATGTCGATACCGCCATGATCGGCCTCGGCGCCGGCCGGACGGGACGGACGATTGCCGAAATGCGAGGTCACGCGGCCGGCAGCAACCGGATGGAAAAAGGACGCCGGCGCCGGTGGCTCGACGCGACGCAAGGCGCGCGGCGCCTCTGCGGGTTTCGGCTCGGAGGTCGCGGTCGGTGTGGCTTCCGGAGTGCGCGATGCGGCCGGGAAGGGTTCGCGGGCACCGCCGCGCGGTGCGGGCTCACGCGTCGGTTCCACGCGCTCGGGTGCGACCGGGGCTTCAGGAAAAACATAGTCACCGTCTTCCGTACGCCAGTCGACATCGACATCGACATCCCCGTCAAAGCGCATCGTATTGCCGGCTTCGTCGGTGAAGGCGAATTCACGTGTCTCGCCGTCTTCGCTGGAGAAGAAGACAATCTCGCCCTCACCCCCCTCGGGGATGAACATCATATTCTGACCGGCATCGCCGAACGACATTTCCAGATTGCCATCCTCATCCGGATCAGCCTCGGTGAAGATGAGGGTGCGGCCGTCCTCCGTCCGGAAGACCATATCGCCATCCGTACCGTCATGTTCATGCAGTTCGGAGTCCGGACCGAAGGCGTGCTCCTCGTGCAGCTCATCGCTGAAATGGTGCTCGTGATCGCCGCCCGCTTCGGTCTCGCCATCCGGGGCCGCATAGAAGCGCACGGCATGATTGGCGGCCGGATTCTCCAGATTCACCGCCAGCTGTGTGCGTTCGGTCAGCGCCGCCTGGGCGCAGGCCACCGGAAGGACGGACACGCCGGCCAGCATGACCGCCAGAAGGCGCGAGGACGGGCGGGCGGAACGGCCCGACAATATGGCTTTGATACGCATTTCTCGATGTCTCCTGTCATCGGGTCCGAAGGCCGAAACCAGCCGGGCCGGACTTCTCATCATGGTGATCAGCGTCGACGCATAGGGCTTGCGCTCCGCGTCCCCCAGCGTTTCCAGACTTTCCGAATCGCAATCGATCTCGCGCGCCTCGTGGAGCTCGCGCTCGATGCGGCGGAGCGGCCAGTGGAACCACAGCGCGACCATGAGCGCTGCGCCCAACAGGCGATCCTGCTCGTCGCCGCGGCGGTAGTGGACGAGTTCATGGGTCAGGGCATAACGGCTGGCCGCCATGTCATCGAGCAGGTCCGGCGCGGCCAGGATGACCGGGTTCCAACCGGTCAGAAGCGGCGAGGCCAGCCCGTCGCGCAGACGGAAATCCGGTGTCTCGACACCGACCCGTGACGCCAGGACAGACAGATAATCCTGGGCGATCTCCGGTGCGGGGCGGCTCGCGGCAAGCAGGCGGGCGCGGCGGTGATGGCGCAGCGCAGCGCCGGCCAGGGCGACCAGCAGACCGGCGAGGTAGAGCCCGGCGAGCACAAGCAGCCAGTTGATCGACATCATGATCGCGGCCGGATCAAGGCCGGATGTCTGCTGCAGATACGCGCCGCCCGCGCGGGGGGGACCGTCCGGCAGGGGCGCATGCATCGGCGCGATCATGGTCTCGGGAATGAAATAGATGACCGGTGCCAGAAGCAGCGGCGCCAGGGCAGCCCAGCGCGCGACGCGCCACAGACCCGCCCCGCCGCGACCGCGACCGGTCAGCCAGCCGGCGAAGGCGAGCGCGCACAGGCCGGACACGAGCGAGAGCGCAGCGCCGACCACCAGGGCTTCGAAAAGGCCGGACATCAGCGTCCCTCCCCGTCAGTCTCGCCTTCGGTCTCAAGCAGACGGGTCAGCGCCTCCGCTTCGGCATCCGAGAACAGGCGGCTATTGGCGAAGGTTGTGGCCGGCAGCGGCCCGTCCATGTCGAGGACATTGGCGGCAAACTCACGGATCAGGCGCCCCATCAGCGTGACTTTCTCGACCCGGGCCTCGAACACCGACAGGCCGTGCACGTCGCGGCGCGCCACCAGACCCTTCTCGGTCATCCGCGCCAGCAGGGTCCGCGTGGTTGAATAGGACCAGCCGGTCGCCGCCTCGATGCGGCTCTGGACTTCCCGCGCCGATTGCGGACCGGCCGTCCACAAATGCTTGAGAACGGCCAGTTCGGCCTGTGAAGGTGTGGTTGTGGTCATGTCGAACGTCACCGCTTCGCTACAATCGTCTCATGATGTTACGTTTGTAGCAGTCCATGTCAAATTACGGCCTATTCATGTTCGCGAGCGACCGCCGCCCGGCCGACCGCCCCGGTGCTGCGTGACTCGATCCCGCTATGGTTGTATTATTCCGTTTTCAAGAGACGCCTGAGACCATGGGGGCATCGGGGCGATGGACTGGAATGAGATTCTGCAAAAGACCCGCAAGAACGGGCTGACTGCGGGCCTGGTATCGCTGGTGGCCGTCCTCGTCCCGACCGTTCTCACGATCTCCACCGAGGCGATCAGCAGCACGATCCAGTCCTGGTCCGCGGGTTGCCGCATCGTGATCGACTCCCGCCGCCATTCCATGGGCGACGCCTCCGGTTCGACCGAGGGTCGGATATATCGGGTCCGGACGCAGGGGGCGACCCCGGACCATGCCGAACTCACGATCGGCACGCAGACCCGCATGACCGAGGCCACACCGCTGATCTACCGGGTCGAGATCATTGATGACCCTGATCGGGCCTATTCGCTTCGGCATCCCTATCTGGGCGAGCGCTGTGAAGGGGGCCGAGAATCCGCCAATGGCGTCGACATCGACCGGTTCGATAGGTTGTGCCTCGAGGAAACGAATTTCCTGCAACGCCCCTCCGACGCCGATAGCCCGGAATTCGATGTGCCGGAAAACTGGATGCCGCGCGAAACGAGCGACCGCTATTCCGCCGGTGCCGTTGGCCTGAGGATCGACCCCTTGGTCCGAAATTTCGCGCTGTACCTGTTCGTCGAGACCAACCGGCCCGGCCAGGCCCTGCCGGCGCGGCTGGAATACGACTACGCTGATCAGCTCCAGCCCTGCACGCTGGAGCGCGCCAATCTTTTCAACCAGTTCGCCTTCCTGAACGCCTACCAGAAAGTGCTCTTCCTGGCAGTCTGTGTCGGCTTCATCCTTGTCATTTATGCCGCCCTCGCACGGCTGCGTCGACGAGAGGCGGCATCATCCGGGGAGAATGACCGTGTCTAGACTTTATCTGCTGGCCCTTGGCCTGGCCGCCACCCTGTTCAGCCCGGTCTGGGCCCAGGACCCGAAAGCGGAAATCATCGTCCGCGCCGCGCGGGTCAACGAAACCACGCCCTTTCCCGGACTGGGCGAAATCCGGGTCAGGCGTGACCTTGCGGATGCCGAAAAGGTCTGTGCCGTCCGGACGGACCCGAATGGCTATTATCAGTGCAACTTCACCTGTTTGCCCGGTGAAATAATCGGTCCGGAGCTGATTGCCTTCGAGTTTCCGCGCTATGGCAGCTATTCGACGCCGTCCAGGGAGGAATTCCGGCTCGACCACGAGACCTGCTCCTTTCAGCCAGCAGACCCGCCAACGGCGGTTTACGGACAGCGCATTCTGGCCAGCGCCAATGTCAGCGCCGCCTTCGCGCAGAGTTTCGACGCAACCGGCTATGCCGACCTGGCAACCACCGACTCCGGCACATTGCAGGAACGATTCCGCCACCTCGCGGAATTCGACCGTCAGGCTTTTACCCTGGTGAGTGCAGACATTGAGGATCTGCAATATGTCAACCTGACCGATGCGCCCCGAGAGGCCGCAAGCTATGGCAATGTCCTGTCCTATTCGGTCGCGACGATGGCGTCGACACTCACCGTCGATGCCGGACTGGAACCAGCCCCCTTCACCGATCCCGACCAGCTGGTCCCCTATGTCCAGGATTCGGTGGACCGTATCCTGCGCGAAGGCCTGCTGGACGGGTTCGCTCCGGAGACGGTCCAGAGCATACAGCAGCTCAGCGACCAGCTCGCCCAGACCCAGCGGCTGGACCGGCGTGAACTCTCGACGCTGGAGAGCGCTTTCGTTCTTGCACCCGCCCAGCCACAGTAGCTGACGGCGGGCTCCGGCGTTGCGTGCTTGACCGGGATGCGCACCCACGCTGAAACTCTGCGCATGTCCTCACCTGCTGTGCCAAAAGAGTCCGTAACGCTGCATACCGTCATCTGGGTCGTCTCGGATGGCCGCCGCGGCATCGAGAACCAGGCGCTCGGCCTGGCCGAGGCGGTGGCCGTCGGCCTCGATGGCGACACCGTAATCGAGCGGGTGACGGTCAGGAAGGACGGCTTCGTGACCCTGCCGGCCCATTCCCATCCGGATATCTGGATCGGTTGCGGACGCGCGGCCATACCACTGGCACAACGCCACAGACGGATTTTTCCCGAGTGCTTTTTCGTCTATGTCCAGGATCCACGCACGCGCCACGCCGATTTCGACCTGATCATTGCGCCCCGCCACGACCGCCTGAGCGGCGCCAATGTGCTGACCATGACCGGCTCGCCCAACCGGGTCACCGACGATGTCCTGACCGCGGGCGCTGTCGAATTCGAGCGCGAGCTGGCTGCCCTGCCGGGCAAGCGGGCTGCCGTGCTGATCGGCGGCGATTCCAAGCGCTTCCGGCTGGACACGGCGAGCGCCGATTATCTCGAGAGTCGGCTCGACAGCCTGCTCGACCGGGGCCTGTCGCTGATGATCACCGTGTCGCGGCGCACGCCGGACAATGTACGGACGCGTTTCCGACAGCATTTCAGCGAACGTCCGAACGCATGGTATCATGACGGCGACGGCGCGAACCCCTATTTCGCCTTCCTGGCAGCGGCCGACTGGATATTCGTTACCGAAGAATCGACCAACATGCTGGTCGAGGCCTGCACGACAGGGACACCGGTCTATGTTCTGCCGCTGACCGGAACGCCGGGCAAGTTCGCCCGCCTGCACGCCGACCTCGAAGCGCACGGCGCCGTCCGCCCCTATCTCGGCCAGCTCGACAGCTGGACCTACACGCCGCTGCATGAGACGCAACGGGTCGCGCATGCCTGCCTCGCACGCTACCTTCAGCATCGCCAACACATGACCGGGCAACCGGTCGCAGCCGGGCGACAAGCGCCCTGATCCGAGAGGGAGAGTTCATGACCCCGCCGAATGACGCCGCCATCGTGGCCCGCCACAACTCGGTCTGGCTGGCCAGTCAGCCGAACGAAGCCGATCTTGACGCCTGGGCCGCGGACGGAGCCCGGATTGTCATCAATTCCCGCACCCATGAGGAAACAGCCAGCCTGCCCTTTGACATGGCCGCGGCCGTGGCGGCGCGCGGCATGCATTATGTCGAGATGCCGATTGGCGGCAGCCATGGCGCCGGTCCGGCCCTCACCCGGGCGCTGGGCGAAATCCTGCAGGCCGATGACGGCCCGGTGGTGATGCACTGCCGGTCGGGAACCCGTTCGGCGCATCTCTACGCAGCCCACCTGATCGCGACCGGCCAGGCCGGTGATGATCCGTTCGAGACCATGAACTGGCCGGGCGGTCGCGATCCCGGCATGGTGCGCGCCCTGCTGCCGCCTGTCGGCGCTTAGCCGATCCGCAGAATCCGGCTGCAATGGCGGGCAGGCAAATGCCCGGCGACCGCCTATATAGGGGGTCAATCCCTTATCCGGGGGCTCAGCCCCCTCGCATGACTTGAGGTTCGACCATGTCCGAGACGCGTCACTCGCGCCTGATAATCATTGGTTCCGGCGCTGCCGGTTACACTGCCGCCATCTATGCCGCCCGCGCCATGCTCGAGCCGACACTGATCGCCGGCCTGCAGCCCGGTGGCCAGCTGACCATCACCACGGACGTGGAAAACTATCCCGGCTTCGCCGATGTCATCCAGGGGCCCTGGCTGATGGAGCAGATGCGTGAACAGGCTGAAAAGGTCGGTACCGACATGGTGTCCGACATCATTGTCGAAGCCGACCTGAAGGTCCGACCCTTCGTGCTCAAGGGCGATAGCGGCACGGTCTACACCGCCGACAGTGTCATCATCGCAACCGGCGCCCAAGCCAAATGGCTGGGCCTTGAGAGCGAACAGAAATTCCAGGGCTTTGGTGTCTCGGCCTGTGCGACGTGTGACGGTTTCTTCTACCGCGGCAAGGAAGTCGTGGTCGTCGGAGGCGGCAATACCGCCGTTGAGGAAGCCCTCTTCCTGACCAATTTCGCCTCCAAGGTGACCCTGGTGCACCGGCGTGACAGCCTGCGCGCCGAAAAGGTGATGCAGGACCGCCTGTTCAAGCACGAAAAGATCGAGGTGGTCTGGGACAGTGAGGTCGAGGAAGTCCTCGGCGATACCAATCCGCCAGGCGTGACCGCCGTGCGCGTCAGGAACGTAAAGACCGGCGCGACCACGGATATTCCAGCGCATGGCTTCTTCGTTGCGATCGGCCACGCCCCGGCCACCGAGCTCTTTCTCGATCAGCTTGAAACCAAGGAAGGCGGCTATCTGGTGGTTGAACCGGGCACGCCGAAAACCTCGATACCCGGCGTGTTCGCCGCCGGCGATGTCACTGATGACGTCTACCGCCAGGCCGTGACGGCCGCCGGCATGGGCTGCATGGCGGCGCTCGACGCAGAACGCTATCTCGCGTCGCAGGAATAGTCGGCCACGCGATCGCGCCGGGCCGCGGCGCGCGGTTGCGGGAGCCGGGGCGCGAAAAAGGGTTGGATTATGCTGGATGATCTGAGCACGACCCGGAACCGCATCATGCGCGCCGCCCTCGACCTGGTCGCAACCGAGGGCTTTGCCGCCACGACGACGGCAGCCATCGCGCGTCAGACCGGGCTTGCCGAGGGCACGCTCTATCGCCACTTCCCCGGCAAGGATGCCCTCTTCCTGGCGATCTATCGCCAGCTCAAGCAGGAAGTCTTCGAAACGGTTCAGGCCAAGACCGTGCCCGGCGGCTCGCTGCGTGACCGTTTCGGGCAGCTATGGATGGGCGTCTGGCATGCCTATCTGTCCGACCCGGCCGCTTTCACCTATGGCCAGCGTTTCGCGGAAAGCCCGCTCTCGGGCAGCGAAGGCGCCGCCCATGAGGGTTTCCACCAGCACGTCACCGATCTGATGCAGGACGGCAAGGACGCCGGTCTGATCAAGCCATTGCCCGGCGCCGTGCTGCGCGCCTTCTTCTTCCCGCCATTGGTTTCGATGCTCAAACAGGCCTTGGCCGGCCATGTCTGGAGCGGGTCTGATATCGACGCCGCGATCGAAGCGGCATGGGACAGCTGGGCCGTCTGAGGCTATAATTCTCCTGTCGCCCTTGTGCCGGGTGGTCGGGCACACAATATGTGAGTGAGCACTCACACGCTGACCCGTCAGGGACAGTGTCCGGGTGCCTGGCGCCAATTCAACCGCCGCACCGGGTGCGGACGGGATCGGGAGATCATCATGCTGAAACGCGAAATCGGACATAGCGGCATTTTCGTCAATGCGATCGGACTGGGCTGTATGGGCCTGTCGGAATTCTACGGCCCCGCCGTGGAGACCAAGGACGGCGTCGCCCTGCTGCACGCCGCCATCGAGGCCGGCGTCAATCATTTTGACACCGCCCAGCTCTACGGCATGGGCGCCAATGAACGCCTGCTCGGGGAAGCCTTTCACGACCGCCGCGACAAGGTCGTCATCGCCACCAAGTTCGGGCCGGTCCGCGACAAGCAGACCGGTGCCTTCCTCGACGTCGACGGTTCGGAAGCCAATATGCGGTCTGCCATCGAAGACTCGCTGCGCTTTCTCCGGACCGACCATGTCGATCTCTACTATCTGCACCGGGTCGATCTGAAGACTCCGATCGAGGAAACCGTCGGGGCCATGGCCAAGCTGGTGGAAGAAGGCAAGGTACGCGCGCTTGGCCTATCGGAAGCCTCGGCCGATACGCTGCGACGGGCCCACAAGGTCCATCCGATCGCAGCGCTGCAATCGGAGTATTCGATTTTCTCGCGCGATATCGAGGAAGGTCCACTCAAGGCCGTCGATGAAATCGGTGCCTCGCTGGTTGCTTATTCACCGCTAGGGCGCGGACTTCTGACCGGCCGCTACACGCCGGACCATGAGCCGGAAAAGGGGGATTTCCGCTCTGCCGCCACCCAGCCACGTTTCGAGTCCGAGGCCCTGAAGGCCAATCTCGAACTGGTCGAGGAGGTCAAGGCGATCGCCGGGGCCCACAATGCCAAGCCGGCGCAGATTGCGCTCGCCTGGGTGCTTGGCCGCGGGGACAATGTCCTGGCGATTCCGGGTACGACCAGGCTGGCAAACCTGGAATCCAACCTCGCCAGTGCCGAGATCGGCCTTGCAGCGTCGGAACGCGAACGGCTTGATGCCCTGGCCGACCGGGTGAAAGGCGCCCGCTATCCGGCCAGCCGTTCGAGCAATATCAACGCCTGATACCGGGCGCGAAAAAGCGGGAGTGTGTCCGATTTTTCGGCACACTCCCCCTTGCCGCGACGCGGAAGCTCGGTACGGTACGCGCCGGTCGCGGCCCGAAAGGTGTCGTCCCTGCACCTGATCCGGGATTTTCCATGCGTATTGTTTCAGTTCTCGCTTTTCTTGTTCTCGCCATCGGCGGGATCGGGGCGCCGGTCGCCGCGCAGGGCGATGGCGCAATGCCCGATTTTTCTCGCTTTGCGCAGTCCGACCCCGACTCCGCGATCCATGTCGATCACAGCGGCTGGACGATCATCCTCCAGGACATTGTCCTGAACGTCCCGCCAATGGACCGGATCCCCGAACGCTCCCGGCCGATCACCACCGGCTCGCGTCTCAGCACTGGCAATCTCAGCCGCTATCGGCATGAAGGAAACCGGGTTCTCTACCATATGATGCCGGACGATTACCGGGCCGGAATCACGACGCTGCGCGAGGACCTCGAAGCGCTCCCCGAACGCATCGGCGGACTGGCCGGACTCAGCCGCGACGAGCAACTGGCCTACTGGTTCAATCTCCACAACGTCGCCGTCGTCGAACAAGTCCTCGCCGCCTACCCGGTCCGCAACATCAGCCGCCTGCGCGCACCCGGCACGGATCAAAGCCTGTTCGAAGGTCGCTTTTTGAGCGTCGAAGGCCAGGCACTGAGTCTCAACGATATCCGGTTGCGGATTGTCTTCGAGCAGTGGGATGACCCGCGCGTGATCTATGGATTTTTCAATGGTTCGGTCGGCAGCCCCGAACTGCGTCGCGCCGCGTTCGAAGGTGACCAGGTGTGGGCACAGCTGGACGCCAGTGCAGACGAATTCGTCAACGCGCTGCGCGGCGTCGAGGTCCACCCCCGCAAGCTCCGCGTTTCACACGTCTATGAGGACGCCCGCCGCCTGTTCAGCAATTTCGACCGTGACCTTCGCATCCACCTCCTGGTCTATGCCAATCCGGAAACCCGCGGCCAGCTGACGGGTGACCGCCCGCTGGAAACCAATGTCGCCGACTGGCAAATCGCCGACATGATCAATGGGTCCTATCGCTGCCGCGGTGCCGGCGGGGCATCGCCGCTCCTGTCCTTCAGCGGATCGTCTGCGGTCAACGGCGTTGCAACTTCCTGCGGGGTCCTGCCAACCAATGGTCGCATCCTGCTTGAGGCGGTCCAGGAGCGCCGGATCGAGCTGCTTGGCGAAGGCCGCTATGGCGAGGTCTTCACCAATGACCTGCCCTCGCAGGATCCGGACAACGTGGCGCTGGACGAGACCATGGGCGAGGAAGCGGCCGACAATGCCGGCCCGGCCGGAGACGGCACGGACTAGCGGAGTCGCGGTTTCCAGCTTTCCCGCTAGACTGGTCCAAACCGATTCCAAACGGGGGCGATGGCGGGTCATGGACTGGGACAAGCTGAAGACGTTTCACGCTGCGGCGCAGGCCGGATCTCTGACCAAGGCGGCGGAAATGCTAGGCCTGTCGCAATCGGCCGTCAGCCGGCAGATCGCGGCGCTTGAGGATGATCTCGGCGTCACACTTTTCCACCGTCACGCGCGCGGCCTTATTCCCACCGAGCCGGGTAATCTGCTGTATGGCGCCGCGCACGAGATTGCCTCGAAAGTGGCGATCGCCGAGGCCCACGTCCATGACGCCCGCGACGAACCCTCCGGGGAATTGAAAGTGACAGCGCCGACCGCGCTCGGCGCGATCTGGCTGGCACCACGCCTGGCCGAGTTTCACGATGAGTACCCCAATATCCGTATCCGCCTGATGCTGGATGATCATGAGCTGGACCTCGCAGGCCTGGAAGCCGAGGTCGGTATCCGCCCCTGGCCCTCGACCCAGAATGATCTCGTCCAGCGCAAGCTGCTGTCAGTGCGGCAACATCTTTATGCCAGCCACAACTATATCGAGCGGAAGGGGTCGCCGGCCACGCCCTCCGAACTCGACGATCACGCCATCATCTATTACGGCCCGCCACAGCTGGCCCCGATCCCCGGCCTCGACTGGGCCGCAAAGGCCGGTCGCGAAGAGGGTGCGGCGCCGCGCCCGGCGGTGATCGAGGTCAATACGATCTACGGGGTTATGAAGGCCGTCGAAGCGGGCATGGGCATTGCCGCCCTGCCTGACTATGTCGCCCGTGAGAACAAGAATCTCACGCGCGTGCTTCCCGACCTCGATGGCCCTGATTTCGAGGTCTATTTCGTCTATCCAAGCGAGCTTCGCGGCTCCCGCCGGATCGTCGCCTTCCGGGATTTCCTGATCGAGCAGGCGCGTCGCTGGCAGAGCTAGATCAGGCGGTCGGGGCTTCGAGCTCGCCGATCAGCTGGTCAAGCAGCTGCACCACCGTCGCTGAAGCGGCTTCCATGCGGCTGATAGCGGCTGATAGCGGCTTCGGCGCCGGCCTTGTCACCTTGGGCAAAGCAACGGGCCGCGTCGCGCCCCTCGGCATGGACGGTGGCGTGCTGCGCTCGTCGACCTGGCGAATATCACCCGTGGCGCGCGACACGGCGGCCCGACTGCGACGCCCCGCCCTGAATTGTGGCAACAATGCAGCAACGCTTGACCTAAATGTGTCAGTTATTGCGTTTTCGCATAACCGACATGCCGCCATGGCGCTTCCGCTGCCGGCAACAATCACACATATACACCCCCGACGCGGCGATCACGCCGCTCCTCGGATCTCCCCATCTGAGTTTTGTGCGCCCCTCCTCCCCATTCGGGCGCGCAAATTTGCGCCGGGTCCCTCTCCTCCCCTTTAGGACCCGGCGCCATTTCTTTCGGGCTACCCCGGCCCGCATCACAATGACTGCCCCGGCTCCGAGGAGCCGGGGCTTTTTTTTCGTCCGACGCTGGAGCCGCATACGAAAAAGCCCCGGTGCGAACACCGGGGCTCTGGTCAACGAACCGGCGGACCGGTCAGGGTGCGGACTGTCAGCCGATCGTCGATCGCAGCATCCAGGCCGACTTCTCATGCTCGGTCAGACGCGGGGTCAGCACATCGGCCGTGGCTTCATCGCCATGCTCGCTCGCCAGCGCCAGCGCCTTGCGGATCGTGGCGACGACGGTCTCATGGCCTTTGAGCAGGTCACGCAGCATGTCGTTGGCGTCCGTCGCATCACCGCCGGACTTGATGGCGGCCGCTTCGGTCATTTCGGCATAGGAACGCGGCGCGACGACATCGAGCGCGCGAATACGCTCGGCAATCAGATCAGTGGCCATCCACAATTCATTGTACTGCGTCTCGAACAGAGCGTGCAGATCGTGGAAGCGCGGTCCGGTGACGTTCCAGTGGTAGACATGCGTCTTGAAATAAAGCGCATAGGTGTCCGCCAACACGGCCGTCACAGCCTTGGCCATCGCTTCCCGTTGTGCGTCGGTCAGACCCATATTGATGCCCATGTCAGTCTCCTTGATAGCTCCTGCGGCGGCAGCGCCGCCTCTCGACGTAAGGTTTAGGCAATCTATACCCATAATTCCAATCAGGATTTATTGGGTCTGACATTGATGCAGTCTATAGTCAGCGCAATGAGGCACAAAACCGCTGAATACGTTTGCCCGCTTCGACAAGCGCTTCATCCGATGTCGCATAGGAAATCCGGAAGCAGGGCTCGAGTCCGAACGCCACACCCGGCACCGCCGCCACGGCTTCCGCGCCAAGAAGCGCCGCACAGAAATCGGTGTCCGTCCGGATGACGGTGCCGTCGGGCGCCCTCTTGCCGATCGTGCCGGAACAATCGGCGAAGACATAAAAGGCGCCTTCCGGCGTCGGGGCCACCAGACCCTCGGCACCGTTGATGGCTTCGAGCACCAGGTCACGGCGACGCAGGAAGGCGGCATTGCGGGCGACCAGGAAATCGTGATCACCATTGAGCGCCTCGACCGACGCCCATTGCGAGATCGAGCACGGGTTCGAGGTCGTCTGCGAGGCGACCTTTGCCATTTCCTTGATCAACGCCGCCGGGCCGCCGGCATAGCCGATCCGCCAGCCGGTCATGGAATAGGCCTTCGACACACCATTCATCGTCAGCGTGCGGTCATACAGTTTCGGCTCAACCTCGGCGATCGTCGCGAACTCGAAGCCGTCATAGACAATGTGCTCATACATGTCGTCGGTCATCACCCAGACATGCGGGTGCGCCAGCAGCACATCGGCCAGGGCCCGCAACTCGTCGCGCGTATAGCCCATGCCGGTCGGATTGGACGGCGAGTTGAGGATCAGCCAGCGCGTCATCGGCGTGATCGCGGCAGCCAGCTGGTCGGGACTGATCTTGAACCGGTTCTCGATCCCCGACCTGACTTCGACCGGCGTGCCACCAACCAGGTTGACCATCTCCGGATAGCTGACCCAGTAGGGCGCAGGGATGATGACCTCATCGCCGGTATTCACGCTGGCCAGCAGCGCGTTGTAGATCACCGGCTTGCCGCCGGTTGAAACGTGGATCTGGCTGGCCTCGTATCTGAGACCATTGTCACGCTGGAATTTCTTGATGATGGCGTCCTTCAGCTCCGGAATGCCATCGACATTGGTGTATTTCGTTTCACCACGCCGGATCGCGTCGATTGCCGCGTCCTTGATATGGTCCGGCGTGTCGAAATCCGGCTCCCCGGCACCGAGCGAGATCACGTCAATCCCCTTGGCCTTGAGCTCGCGAGCCTTCTGGGTAACGGCAAGCGTGGCAGAGGGTTTGACGCGCTGAAGCGCGGCGGACGGCGTGAATGTCATGATCTTGTCCCGGTAGAGCTCGGCTGGAGGAAAAACCCTAGTCCCGCTCGCCCGGCAGGCCAATCCCCCAGCCATGCATGTTCGCCGAACTCGCGGGCAATTTTGCATGGCTCGAAACATGCCCGATCGGGCCGGCCCGCCCAGACATCGCCCCAATTTTCCCCGCAATCGCCGTATTAACGCCCTGTCACGCTCTTGATCGGGGACCAGCGTGAACTCGGACAGGGAAGCCGGTCGCTCCGCACTCACCCTCGCACCGCGGGGCGGCCGGCACAATTCGGGGAGGTTCGCATGGCGGCCGCACGCACACACACATCCGCCGGCTCGCTTCCCTTTTTCGCGCTCACTCTGGCCGTCGCGGCCTTTGCCGTCTCGCTCCTGCTCTGGTCGGACGCCAGAGCCGACTCCGTCACCGACACGCCGGAACCGGCCGGGATCGACGAAAGCCAGCTGGTCCGATTGTCCGAGATCAATGAGGGCGCCCTGCTGATCCGAACCGTCGAGCCGGGCCGCTATCTCCCCGCTCCCATGGTCGCGACCGATCTTGCTTTCGACATTTCCGGCCCGGTGATCCGCGCCACCATCACCCAGCGCTTCCAGAACCCGTCCGACGCCTGGGTCGAGGCGAGCTATGTGTTTCCGCTGCCCGAGGACAGCGGCGTCGACCGCTTGCGCATGCAGGTCGGAAACCGTTTCATCGAGGGCGAGATCCAGGAACGCCAGGCGGCGCGCCGCACCTATGAAACCGCCCGCCGCAATGGCCAGCGCGCCAGCCTGGTCGAACAGGAACGCCCCAACATGTTCACCACCTCGGTCGCCAATATCGGACCGGGTGAAACCATTATCGTGCAGCTGGAATACCAGAGCGTCGCGCGCTTTGCCGACGGTCGTTACGAGCTGCGCCAGCCGCTCGGCCTGACGCCGCGCTATATCCCGGAAGGCAGCGGCTTTCTTCCCGCCTCGACCGGCGCTGCGGACAGCCCCGCCGTACCGGACGCCGGCCGCATAACTCCGCCACTCCTGCATCCCTCCGCCGAACCGCGCGATCAATTGCGTCTGCCGGTCACGATCACCGCCGACCTTGATGCCGGTTTTGCGCTTGGCGAGGTCGCGAGTCTTTATCACGCAACCCGGGTCGAACGCCTGCCGGACGAAACTGCCCGCATCGCGCTGGCCGCCGGCCCGATCCCGGCCAATCGCGATTTCGTGCTGACCTGGCGCGCCGCCGATCCGCATGCTGCCAGCGCCGCCCTTTTCATCGAGGAATGGCAGGGCGAGACCTATCTGCTGGCCCAGGTCCTGCCGCCAGCCGAGATGAGCGATGCGATCCCGCGCCGCGACCGTGAAACCATTTTCGTGATCGACAATTCCGGATCCATGGCTGGCGCCTCGATGCGCCAGGCGCGGGCCGCGCTGATCACGGCCCTGCAGCGCCTGGAGCCGACTGACCGCTTCAATGTCATCCGCTTCGACAACACGATGGACCAGCTCTTCCCGCAGGCCGTCCCGGCCAATCCGGGCAATATCACCACCGCCCTCGCCTTCGCCCGCCGGCTCGAGGCCGAGGGTGGCACCGTGATGCTGCCCGCCCTCAATGCCGCCTTGCGTGACACGCGCAGCGACAGTGATGACCAGGTCCGCCAGGTCGTCTTCCTGACCGATGGCGCGATCGGCAATGAGGCGCAGCTGTTTTCCGCCATCGACGCCGGGCTGGGCCGCTCGCGCCTGTTTCCGGTCGGGATCGGCTCGGCGCCCAATTCCTACTTCATGAGCCGGGCCGCCCGGCTGGGCCGCGGCACCTTCACCCATATCGGCCAGGTCTCCGAGGTCGAGGCCCGCATGGAAGCCCTGTTCACCGCGCTGGAACGCCCGGTGATGACCGATCTCGACGTGCTCTTCCCGGACGAGGCGCTCAGCGAGATCTGGCCGGCGCCGCTGCCGGATCTCTATCACGGCGAACCGGTCACCCTGACCGCCCGCCTCGGTCGCCGCGACGGGGTGATGGTCATTGAAGGCGCGCTGGCCGGGGCGATGTGGCGCGAAACCCTGTCGCTGGCCAATGCCCGCGAAGGACGCGGCATTGCTGCCCTGTTCGGCCGCAACCGGATCCGCGCTCTCGAGGAGGCCCGCTTCCAGGGCGCCAGCCAGGCCGGGATCGATGCCGCCGTCCTGCAGACCGCGCTCGATTTCGACCTTGTGTCACGCCTGACCAGCCTGGTCGCGGTCGATGTCACCCCGGCCCGGCCGGACGGTACACCGCTGGCTTCGCGCGATGTGCCGGCCATGACCCCGCAGGGGTGGGATCTCGATACGGTCCGTGAACGCGAGCCCGGGCCGGTTCAGCACGCCCGCGCCGACGCCCGCCTGTTCGCCCTGCCTGCTCCCGTAGCCGGCGGTGAGGCCGAGCGCTCCAACGGCCTCGCCCTGCCCGCCACAGCGACGCCGCGCGAACTCCTCATGGGGCTCGGCGCCCTGATGATGATCCTTGCCCTGATCTGGCTGGTCACCCGTCGCGAGGAGCGCCTGTGGTGATCCGAAATCCAACACGCCTTCTCGCCCTCGGCCTGCTGGCCGCCGGTTTCTGCGTCTTCGTACACGGCGCCTGGATGGGGGTGAAGGCCGATATTGCGCAGGTCCTCCTCGCACAATCCTGGACCCGCGCAATCGACGGGGAGTCCGCGTCCACACCATGGCCCTGGGCCGATTTTCGGCCCGTGGCGCGGCTCTCCGTCCCGTCTCTCGGCGAACACGCCATCGTCCTGTCCGACGGCGGCGGTGAAAGCCTCGCCTTCGGACCCGCCCTGCTCGACGCCTCGGCCCGCCCGGGCGAGCCCGGAATCAGCGTCATAGCCGCCCATCGCGACACGCATTTCGCCTTCATCGGGAGGATCGAGACCGGCGATGAACTGGTGCTGGAAGACAGCGATGGCCGACAGCACCGCTATATCGTCACCGGCTCGGAAGTCGTCCATGCCGCCCGCTCCGGTATCGAACCCGAAACCCGGCCTGATCGCCTCGCCCTTGTCACCTGCTGGCCGCTTGGCGCGACCATGCCGGGACCCATGCGTTACATCGTCTGGGCCGAGGCCGTTGCGATCTGACAGGCCGGCTAGCGCACGGCGCCGCTTTCATACCCGTCGACGGCTTCCATGAGGGCCGCAACGAGCTGGCATTCCTCGTCGGTCAGTTCTGGGCGCCAGATGTCGAAGATCAGAATGATCCGGGACGCATCCGATCCGTTCCAGGCCTCATGCTCGATCGTATCGTCGAACACCCAGCCCTTGCCACGCTCCCATTCCCGGACGTCATTTCCGACTCTCAACTTGCAGCCCGGCGGGACGATCAGGGGCAGGTGGCAAATCAGCCGCGAATTGATGAAGCCATGGTGCGGTGGAATTTTCGCGCCCGGCAGCAGGCGCGAAAACAGGATGGACGGCGTCCGGCCCTTGATTTGCGCCAGCGGCACATCTTCCAGCGCCGCCATCGTCTTGGGACATCGCGCCACAACGGCCTCAACGGGCTCGCCATTGCGCACCAGATAGCAGGACGACCAGTCATCACTGTCCAGCAGCGCCATGGAATGATCGACCGGCCGGTCCGGCGATGCCTGGATGTAGGGTGAGAACTCGGCCGATCCACTATCGATCAGAGCCTGCAACTCGCCGCAGATATCCTCGACCGCCGCCTCGAGCCTGTCGAACCATGGAAACTCATCGCGGGCGTAAAACTGCTTCTGGGGCAGTTCGGGAAAAAAGTGCGCACGCGGCTTTTGCAGGTAGGGCGTTTTCTGTCCGGTGAGCAGCTCAAGCGAATGGGTGAAGCGAGCACTGGACGACGCAGCATCATAACCGGCGCGGCCGAGCTCGGCGGCAAGGTGCCCGTAAAACTTGTCGGACTGCTTCTGGCAGGCCTCGCGCGCCCGATTGATTTCGGCAAGGAGTGGCGCGGGCAGGCCCTCATACTGCTCGGCAGTGCGGAGCGCCTGATTGTAGAACGCCATGGCGGCCCGCCCGTCACCAAGCGCGACAAAGAGATCGCCGCGGTGGATGAGCGCAATCATGTTCTGCGGGTCGCGCTTGAGCGCTGCGTCGAGAGCTTCGCCGGCACCAGCCAGGTCACCCGCCCCTCGCCGCGCCGTCGCCAGCCCGATCCACACCGCCGGATCATCCAGGCCACCCTGGATGGCTGTCTGGAAATGCCTGGCTGCCTCGACAGGCTCACCCCGCCCAAGCGCGGCGCTCGCCGCCTGTACATGCACATTGGCCAATGTGTCTGTGCCCATCATCTCGCTCCCGCATCGTTCGGGGCTAGGGTTTGCACTTGCCTCCCTTGCTGGCAAGCCACGAGGTCAGACTGCGCCGGTTCACATGCCGGTTCACATGCCGGCTGGATTGTCGTGTCGGCCTGGTCTAAGCAGGATGCGTGACGGCGGGGGCCGAGCGAAAGGATGGGCCGGGCGTGGTGTTTTCAACGCCCCCTTCTGAAGCCTTGCGTCGCCGTCTGACCGCCGGCGCGGCTGCGCTTGCCGTAAACCTCCTCATCATAGTCGGCCTGATCATCGTGCCGCGGCCCGACCTGCAATCGTCCGCGCCCGGTTCGCTGGACGTCGTCTTCGTCAGCCTGCCCGAGCCCGTTGACGAATCCGGCACCGAACCAGGCAACGAACCGGTGATCGAGCCGGAGCCGGACGGTGAGGCTGTGCCCGAGCCCGAACCCGCCGACATTCCGCCGGAACCCGAAGCCGAAGCGGCCGCAGATCCGGATCCCCTCCCGCCTGCGCCGCCCCCGGATGGGCCGACGGCGAGCCCGGCCGGGACGACCGGCCGTCTCGCTGAGGCCCCGAACATCCTGCGCGACACCAATCCGTTCAATGACGAACGCGTCGCCATCCCCTTCCCCGGCGGCGAGGGATCGAGGGAGTCGGCCGTGCGCTCGGTCTTCTGCCTGTCGACATCAGACGCCAACCGGCGGGCCCTGGACTGCTCGCCCTTCACGGCCGGCGACGGCCTGCCGATGCGGCTATATGCCAGCGAGGAAAACATCGCCCGCGGCCAGGCCGCCATGGCGCAATTCACCGCTGACCAGATCCGCGCCCTGCTCGCGCGCAATCCCTATCCCGGTCGCAACCTCGCCGGCCAGGCCACCCTCGCCGATGTCAGCGGACGGCCAACCGCCTCAGCCGACCAGATGCGCGACACACTGCCGCCGCTCATTCCCGACCCAGCCTTCGGCGATTGACGCAGGCCCGCGCCTTCTGTCCATTGCCCGTCATGAATTTCCTGTCTGACACAACCGCCCCCGCCCATCCGGCCCTGATCGATGCCATCGCGGCCGCGAACCGTGATTTCGCGCCCTCCTATGGCGCCGATCCGCTGACCGCCAAGGTCGAAGCCCGTCTGAAGGCGATTTTCGAGACCGATCTGAAACTCGTCTTCGCGGTCTCCGGCACCGCCTCCAATTCGCTCGCCCTGTCCGTGCTGTGCCCGCCGCACGGCGCCATCCTGTGCCATGACGAAGCCCATATTCACCGTGATGAACGCGGCGCGCCGGAATTCTTCACCGGCGGCGGCAAGCTGATCCCGCTCAAGGGCGATCATGCGAAGATCGACCTCGACGAGCTTGACCGGGCGCTTGGCGAAATTCCCGAGGGTTTCGTGCACACCAGCCCGGTCCGCGCCCTGTCCCTGTCCAATCTTTCCGAAAGCGGCACCGCCTATGCGCCGGGCGAGGTGGCCGAGCGCGCAGGACGCCTCAAGGGGCGACCGGCCTTCGTGCACATGGACGGGGCCCGGTTCGCCAATGCCCTGGTCACGCTGGGATGCAGCCCGGCGGAGCTGACCTGGAAAGCCGGCATTGATACGCTCTGTTTCGGCGCCACCAAGAATGGCGCGCTGGGCGCCGAGGCGGTCATCCTCTTCCCCTCGGTCATGGACCGGTTCGAGGAACTCCAGATCCGCCAGAAACGCGCCGGCCACATGGCGCCGAAAATGCGCTTCATGGCAGCCCAGTTCGACGCCTGGCTGTCCGATGATCTCTGGCTCGCCCTGGCCGGCACGGCGAATGCCCGGGCCCGGGCGCTGGCGAACGGCTTTGCGAGCAAAGAGGGCGCGGAAGTCCTGCACCCGGTCGATGGCAACGAGATCTTCGTCCGGCTGTCAGAGCCGCGTGCCGCGCAGCTCCGCGAAGCCGGCGCCCAGTTCTACCAATGGCCGGACGGATCGGCGCGCTTCGTGACGAGCTGGTGCACGACCGAGACCGAGATCAGCGATGCCCTCGCCGCACTCTGACACTACTTGCAGGAGCAGAACAAAAGGGGTACACTCCATGCGTGCAGTCGGGAGGTCCGCATGTCGACCGAGTGGGGAGTGCTGTTTCACCTCGATGCAGTCCGCTTTGACGCTTATGGCCGGGCGCTGATCGCCGACAGGCCGGCGGCGCGCCGCCTGCAGGGCCTGTTGGCCGAAGCCGATGCCATCGCCTGCCGCTCCGGTTGCGGCGCCCCGCTGAGCTGCGACACGGCGCTGATCCTGCGCGAGGAATTGACCGGGGTCGGGCCCGACCTGCTGGTGAACAATGCCGACTTCGCCACCATTATCCGCAAGCGCAAGGCCGTCGGGGCGGAGGAGGCTGTGATCGTTTTCTCGCTCTATCGGCGGTATCCGGTCACACTCGAGGCGCTGGAACGAGCCTGAGATAGCGGAGCCCGGCCGGGCGCGGCGGCGACCTGGGCGGTCAGCCTTGGGTGTGCGCGTTGGCGCCTTGGCGCCTTGACGACACAGTGGCCGGCGTCGCGTTCAGTGCCGAACCGTCCTGCTACGGTTCAGGAAGCCTTAGCGGCCGGCGTGCCAGCCTTCCGGCAGTCAACCGGAGAGACGCCCATGTTGTCGATGATTGCCCTGGCCGCTGCTTTGTCGTCGGCCCCGTTCGCCATCGCCGACACGCCGGCGATTGGCACGAACACGCACAAACCGGTTTCGGCGAAAGCCCTGCAGGGCGACTTCGCGCGCAGCCTGACAATCGAGATCGAGGTGGTCTCGGCGAGCTCACTTGTTCTGGATTATGGCAGCCTGACGGGCGGGCAATGGCAGCAGCCCCCCATGGCAGGATCGGTTATCGAGCCCGGCGACAGCATGACCTATGTCAATGGTGTCGAGAACCCGTTCGACGCGCTGGGCGGCATGATGATGCTCTCGCTGCCATCCGGAGCCACGATCGCGATCGCGTTTGAATGGGCATTCGGCGGTTCGGTGGCGTGCACCGCCAATGGCGAAAACCTGCAGACAGTGGCCGTGACCAACGAGCTGGTGAATACGATGGGCAATGCGCCGACCTGCCTGGTCACGATCACGGACCAAGGCAGAGAATAACACCCAGCGTCAGGTGCCGTCAGCCCGGCCTCAGCTCGCCGCCGAGTTCTCGTCATCGCCCTCGCGGCGCCACGGGCCGGCATAGCGCGGGTCCTGGCGGCGACGGCGGTCGGGGCCGAAATAGGTCGGCGCCTTGATGAAGCGGCGCGGCCGCTCGATCAGGGCCGAGATGCGATGGAAGAGGTCCACCGGACGCACCGGCTTGGCGAGATATTCATTCACGCCGGCATTGATCGCCTCGATCACCTTGGACCGGTCGGTGTGACCGGTGACCATGACGATGGGCAGGTATTTGTTGGCACTGTCCGAAGCGGTGCGCACCAGGCGGGTGAATTCCAGCCCGTTCAGATCGCCCAGCATGTAGTCGACCAGGGCAAAGTCCGGATTGACATCGCGCATGGTCTCGAAGGCATCCGCCGCGTCACGCACTTCCACGATCGTGCGCACGCCGAACCCCTGCAGGATGGTGCGCAGGATGGTCGACATGTGCGCATTGTCCTCGACGATCAGGACGCGGATGCGGTCGAAGCTGCCGGACATGAAATCTCGCAGTGGCGAAAGGGAATCACTGAACCCTCCCGATTGTGCACCGACGGCCTTAACCAAGTCTTGACCGGGTGGAGCCGCCCGCACCCGCTCAGGACGCACGGGACCGCCTGTCATGGAATGTGACCGACAGGACAGCCTTTTTGTGCTAGGCTTCACCTGTTGCATCGCGGTGATTTCCCCAGCTTGAAGAGGGCAAGGTCATGAATATCGCGGAGAAAATGGTGCGCAGCCTGATTGAGCGGGCCCGCGCCTATGACAGCAAGGAACAGATCGACGATTACGAGGCGGATCACGACAGCGGCGAGACCGATGCCGTAGAGAGCCTGCTCACCGGCGATACCGATCCGATCCGGACCGAGATCGAGGACTGGCTGGGTTCGCTCGACGAGGAGGCCCAGGCCGATCTCGTGGCGCTCTACTGGATCGGTCGCGGCGATTATGACGGCCGGGACTTCCCGGACGCGTTGCGCGAAGCGCGCAGTCGCCGCAGCGGCCCGACCGAGGACTATCTGCTCGGCGCGCCCATGCTCGGTGATTATCTCGAACTGGGCCTGGATTCGGTGATCGAGGCGGACGTTTACGACGACGCCTGACACCACCCGCCTGACACGACACCATCCGAGCCTGGGCGCACGGCGTCAGTTCATCGCTGGCGCATTCGCGCGCCGGTCGGCGCCGGTCTCGTTCAGCGCATCCTGAACCTCGGCCGCGGCGTCATTGAGCCGCCGTGCGCGCCTGCTCCGCCCCGTCGCCGCGAACCGCCGCGACCAGTATGTCCGCTATCCGCTGCAGGAACTGCACGGCTGCTTCGGCGGAAAACCCGGCGACAATGGCAATGGTCAGGGGGCCGTAATCTCCGGCGACGCCGCTCAGACCGGCATTGCCGCCAACGATTTCACCGAGGATGAAGCCTGTGATGATGCCCAGGACGAAGCGCACGACATAGGGCTGGCAGGATTGCCATCATCCCGCTGGACCGGGCCACTGGACCGGGCCGGCCATTCCACTAGATTCAAGGCCCCGACCCCGGAGAGATCATTCATGCCACCGATCCCGCGCCGCTTCATCCCGGCCCTGCTGATCCCGATACTCGCCCTTGCCGCCTGCACCAGCCCGCCGCGCGACCGGCTGAGCGGCGACCAACCGCCGGCCACGGTGTCGCGGGTCGATGTCGAGCGCTATCTGGGCCGCTGGTTCGAGATCGCCCGCGCCGATCATGGGTTCGAGCGCGGCTGTGACGGCGTGATTGCCGAGTATTCCCGCCGCCCTGACGGACTGCTGCGCGTGATCAATTCCTGCTGGAAAGAGGGGCTGGAGGGACCGGTCAACCTCGCAGAGGGCCGGGCGCGCATCGTCGACACGGACAGCAATGCCAAGCTGGAGGTCAGCTTCTTCGGGCCTTTCTTCGGCGATTACTGGATCATTGACCTGGCCGAGGATTACAGCTGGGCCGTCGTGTCGGAAGCACAGGGTCGCTATCTGTGGATCCTGGCGCGAGACCCGCGCCCAAGCGAGGCGTTCATCGCGCAACGCCTCGCTTCGCTGGAAGCGCGGGGCTTTGATACCGACGGGCTGATCTTCCCCGAGCAATGGCCCGCGGCGTCGGCGGCACCGACGTCAGAGTGAATTCAGGATTTCCAGGAGACTTCCGTATTGCGCAATCCGGCCGTCAGGTCCCCGCGAGCGCGAATGGCATCGAGAATGCGCTGGCCGAGCCGGTCCGGCATGACCGGCTTGACCAGATAGTCATCGACGCCCGCCTTTTGGGCCGCGTCCACGATCCGCATTTCATCATGGGCGGTGAGAAGGATAATCGGAACATCCTTGTTGAAGAGGTCCGTCTCGCCGCGGATCCGCCAGGCGATCGAGACGCCGTCATCGCTTTGCAGCTCGTAATCGAGCAGGACCGCGTCGAGCTGGCGCTTGCACAGATGATGCCAGGCCGTCTCGCCATCGGCCGCCTCGAGCACGTCCTTGCATCCCAAGCGGTTCAGCAGCTTGACCACAAGGCTGCGGATCGAGGTCACGTCTTCGACCACGAGGATCGACAGACCGGCGAGCGGCTCATTGGGCATGCATCATCTCCCTGCGGAACAGGATTCTAGCACGGTCGGCGGCGCCTGCAATGTGACGGGGCGGACAAGATACTCGGCCAGCCCGGCCATCAGGGTACGCGGATTGACCGGTTTGGGCAGGACGGCGGTGATGCCGGCCGCCGCCGCGCCGTGCACGAGATGGGCGAAACCATCGGCGGCGAGCAGGAAGAGCGGCAGGTCCGGATGCTCGCATTGCAGCGGATCGCGCAGCCGGCGGGCCAGGTCGAGCCCGGTCGCCTGGCCCAGATCATAGTCAATGAGCGCGAGGTCGGGACGGCAGGTGCGGCTGATGACCAGCGCCTCATCGCCATCGGCCGCCTCGAAGACGCGGGCAAAGCCGAGACCGGTCAACAGGGTGCGGATGACGGCGCGGACCGGGCGGCTGTCATCAACCAGCAGCACGGTCAGGCGATCCGGCGAAGGCGCAGGCACTTTCGGGGCCGGCAGGGCGGACATGCTTATCTCCTCTGGCCCGAGATTAACCACAGCCAGCTGAACATCCGCCTAACGCGACCGCATGCGATATGAGCCCTCCTGACAGCATGGTGGCAAGGATGTCGCAGCCAGCCACTGGCCCTCGCCCGCGCGCCGTCACATATTCTCGCCCATGGCCAAGCTGACCCTCGACGACACCCTCACCGCTCCGGAAGACTTCGTGCTCGACACGCTGACCAGCGTGACGACCGCCGGCGCGTGGACACCGCACCGGCCGGAGCGACCGGCCAAGTCCGAGGGCGGGCAGCGTTTCCGGTGTGTCTCGGAATACTCCCCCAAGGGTGACCAGCCGCAGGCGATTGCCGAACTGGTCGAGGGTCTCAAGGGCGAGGAGCGCGACCAGGTCCTGCTCGGCGCGACCGGCACCGGCAAGACCTTCACCATGGCCAAGATCATCGAGGCGGTGCAGCGCCCGGCCCTCATCCTGGCCCCCAACAAGACGCTCGCCGCCCAGCTCTATGGCGAGTTCAAAAGCTTCTTTCCGAACAATGCGGTGGAGTATTTCGTCTCCTATTACGACTACTACATGCCCGAGGCCTATGTGCCGCGCACCGACACCTATATCGAGAAGGAATCGTCGATCAACGAGGCGATCGACCGGATGCGCCACGCCGCGACGCGCTCCATCCTCGAGCGTGATGACGTCATCATCGTCGCCTCGGTCTCCTGCATTTACGGCATCGGCTCGGTCGAGACCTATACGGCGATGACCTTCGAGCTGAAGCCCGGCGATATCGCCGATCCGCGCGCCGTCATGCGCCAGCTGGTCGACCTGCAATACACCCGCAATGACGCCGCCTTCATCCGCGGCACCTTCCGCATTCGCGGCGACAATCTGGAGGTTTTCCCGGCCCATTATGACGACCGCGCCTGGCGGATCGGCTTTTTCGGCGACGAGGTCGAGCAGATCACCGAGTTCGATCCCCTGACCGGCAAGACGATGACCGAGCTCAAATCGGTGAAATTCTACGCCAATTCGCACTATGTGACGCCGCGCCCGACGCTCAACCAGGCCATCGTCAAGATCAAGGCGGAGCTTCAGGAACGCCTCGCCTGGATGGAAAGCCAGGGCCAGCTCCTGGAGGCCCAGCGCCTGCAGCAGCGCACCGAATTCGACCTTGAAATGCTCGGCGCCACCGGCTCCTGCGCCGGCATCGAGAATTATTCCCGCTATCTGACCGGCCGCAAGCCGGGCGAGCCGCCGCCCACGCTCTTCGAGTACATACCGGAAGACGCCCTCGTTTTTGCCGATGAGAGCCATGTCTCCATCCCGCAGCTCGGCGCCATGTACAAGGGCGATTACAGCCGCAAGAAGACGCTGGCCGATCACGGTTTCCGCCTGCCAAGCTGCCTCGACAACCGCCCGCTCAAATTCGAGGAATGGGACGCCATGCGGCCGCAGACCATCTCGGTCTCGGCGACGCCGGGCCAGTGGGAGCTGAACCAGACCGGCGGCGTGTTCACCGAGCAGGTCATCCGCCCGACCGGCCTCATCGACCCGCCGGTCGAGATCCGCCCGGTCGCCGCCGATGGCGCCTCCCAGGTCGATGATGTGATCGACGAGGCCCGCGCCACGGCCGAGAAAGGCTTCCGCACCCTGATCACCACCCTGACCAAGCGCATGGCCGAGGATCTCAGCGAATACATGCACGAGCAGGGCATCAAGGTCCGCTACATGCATTCCGACGTCGACACGGTCGAACGCATCGAGCTGATCCGCGATCTGCGCCTGGGCGTCTATGACGTGCTGATCGGCATCAACCTGTTGCGCGAGGGTCTGGACATTCCCGAATGCGGCCTCGTCGCCATTCTCGATGCCGACAAGGAAGGCTTCCTCAGATCAGAGACCAGCCTGGTCCAGACCATCGGCCGCGCCGCCCGCAATGCCGACAGCAAGGTCATCCTCTATGCCGACCGCATCACCGGCTCGATGCAACGCGCCATGGACGAAACCAACCGCCGCCGCGCCAAGCAGATCGCCCACAACGAGGAACACGGCATCACCCCGACCACGATCACCCGCGGGATCAGCGACATCCTGGAAGAAGTGATGGAGTCCCAGGCCAAGGGCCGCGGCGTCGCTGCCAAGGGCCGCAAGAAGGGCGATGGCCGGCCGAAGGGCCTGCGCGACGCCGACCAGGCGAAATTTGTCGCCGGGGACAATGTTGTCGCCACGATCGCGGACCTGGAGAAACGGATGCGCGAAGCCGCGGCGGATCTGGAGTTTGAGACGGCGGCCAAGCTGCGGGATGAGATCTTGGCGTTGCGGGGGGAGTGAGGCGCGGGCTTTAGCGGCTGCAGAGCGAGCGGCAAAGCCGCGTCTCGCGGGATCGAAGCTGGCGGCGTGGGCATGGGATGAGATTAAGGCGGTAGAGGGGTAGTGAGGAAGCGTTTCGGTTTTGCGGTGCCAACGACCAACCACAAACACCAGAGCCGAAATCAGACTTACCACTGCTTGTAATTCAGCTAGAACACGACTTACAATACATTGAATTGGCTTCTGGGGGGCAACATGACCGGCGAGCACTACATCTTTGAAGAAGCCACCGCCCAATTGATAACTCTAATCGAAGAGTCGACACGCGCTAGTCAAATCACTGCGAAATACTTCATCGAACCAGCGCCCGGCACCTTATCGCGAGCGAAATCTCGCCGGCATCACATTGTGTTTGGTCGACGTGGTTCAGGTAAATCAAGCCTCCTAAACAAAATACATTCTGAAAATCTCATCCATCGATGTCCCTCAGCATTCGTGGATCTCGAAAAATTTAAAGGTCATATCTACCCCGATCTACTTTTGAGTATTTTGATTGACACATTCTCTGAATTCAAAATCTGGTTGGACAGCGCGGCTATTGCCCCCTCAAACAAGCGTTCGTTTTGGGAATCCATTTCGTTTCTTCAGCCCGACAAGCGGAGAGCTGACATCACTGCCACCAAAGCGCTTTCCAAAAAGCTCGGCCTCGAAATAGAGGAGTTAAACCGGCTGTTGCACCAGGAGGAAGTCGTTCAAGTCTCCACGGTTGATAACGCGAAAATATCGCAGAAAAGTCAGACCGGCGGCGGAATCGGGGCGACGAGCGGCAATGTGAACTTGGGGGTCGAAGCAAAAAGCATTCGGGCGGCATCCCGCTTTTCTGAAAAAATGACCGCGTATCAGAGTGAGAAGCACAAAATTCTGCAAAGAAATGTAATTCGCTATCAAAACATATTTAAAGAAATTAGATCGATTTCCAACTCTGAAGTGTTTTTAATACTTGATGACTTGTATCATATTCCAAAACAAGATCAGCCGGATGTAATCGATTATTTCCATAAAATTGCAAAGGGTGGGAATTTTTGGATTAAGATTGGGACCGTTCGTCATCGTACAAGTCACTATAGGAACGGCAACCCTCCTATCGGCATGAAATTGAGCGATGATATCGATTCAATCGATTTGGATGTAACTTTAGAAAAGTACTCAACAACAAAAGCCTTCCTGTTCAAGGTTTTGACTGAATTTGCTCTGGACAGCGGAGCGGACCTTTCGTCAATTTTGACCGACGGCGCCAAGGACCGCTTGGTTCTTGTCAGCGGCGGTGTCGCTCGAGACTTCCTCAGCCTCTTTCGGAAGGCCATTGAAGAAGCTAGGGAACGAATTACGTCCGGAAAGCTGTCACGCGGGGGACGCGTCACATCCGAGGACACAAACCGCGCGTCTGGAAAATACTATGATGACAAGCTACAGGAACTCGACCGCGACACTAATGATGAAGATAGAGAATCTATCGAAGAATTTATTGAAAGCGTCCGGCAATTTTGCTTCGACAGATCAAAGACAAACTGCATTTTGATCGAAAAAGATCGATCAAACGATCTGAATAATGTGGTCGGTGAGCTAGTTGATTTGAAAATTTTGCATCAGGTCAGAACCGGAATTTCCGTCAGCAAGGAGCCGGGCAAACGGTTTGACGCTTACATGCTAGACTACAGTTTTTATACGGGCGACAGAACGAAGCGAAATTTCACGGTCATCGACTTCTGGAAAGCTAATGCCAGCGACGAAATCTTGCGGCGCGTGGGGCTTATTTATGATCGGGCGGCCTGATCGCTTTCGGTAAAAATGCAGGACACGCGCAATTCCCCCCCTAGATGTCGTTTCTCAAGACGTTGTTCAGTAGCTGGCTGAGCCTTTTGGCTGGCGGCTGTTTGGCGAGAGCATAGTGCGGCCGGCCGGTATTGTACCAGTCTAGATATCGG
>NZ_JADFAJ010000020.1 GCF_015665295.1 Maricaulis sp. | reverse complement strand
AGTCCGCCATTGCCAGAGCTGGGCCCGGGCGATCTCGGCCGTCGCTGCATCTTCCATCAGATTGCGGATCGGCACCGCACCGCGACCACCGAGCCAGGCGGCGATATAGCGGATGGCGACATCGATTTTGTCGTCGACACCGGCATTGGTAATGTCACCGACCGGCGCTTCCAGCAATTGCTGCGTGGTGACCGGGCGCTCATGCGGATCAGCCGGACGATCAAGCTGGTTGGGGCCCTTCATGTGCTGGTTGAAGACCTCCATCGCGACCGGAACCAGGTCCGGATGTGCGACCCAGGTACCATCATGGCCGTTCTTCACTTCGCGCAACTTGTCCTCGCGGACCTTTTCGGTGGCAGCGGCATTGGCTTCCGGGTCATTCTTGACCGGGATGAAGGCCGACATGCCACCCATGGCGTGGGCGCCGCGGCGGTGACAGACCGCCACCACCCGCCGGGAATAGGCCGCCATGAAGGGCACGCTCATCGTCACCGCCGAGCGATCCGGCAGGACATGGTCGGGGCGTGACTTCAGGCGCTTGATATAGCTGAAGATATAATCCCAGCGGCCGCAATTGAGGCCGACGATATGATCTTTCAGCTCGTAGAGGATCTCGTCCAGCTCGAAGGCCGCCGGCAGGGTTTCGATGAGTACCGTGGCGCGCAGCGTGCCGCGCTCCAGGCCCAGCTCGTCCTCGGCATGCTGGAAGACCAGGCTCCACAGGCGCGCCTCCAGCCGGCTTTCCAGCTTGGGCAGGTAGAAATACGGGGCTGTGCCGCGCTCTTTCAGGGCTGCATGATTATGGAAGACATAGAGGCCGAAATCGAACAGCGAGCCGGAAATCGCCTGGCCGTTGACATGGACATGGCGCTCGTCGAGATGCCAGCCGCGCGGACGCACGATCAGAACCGCCGCGTCCTCCTTGACCTGGTAGCGCTTGTTGTTCTTCGGATCGGTGAAGTCGATCTCGCGCAGATTGGCATCGCGGAGATTGATCTGGCCTTCAATCAGGTTGGCCCAGAGCGGGGATGTGGCGTCCTCGAAATCAGCCATGAAGCATTTGGCGCCGGAATTGAGCGCATTGACGACCATCTTGCGATCCACCGGACCGGTGATCTCGACGCGGCGATCCTGCAGGTCGGCGGGAGCCGGACGGACCTTCCACTCGCCGGAGCGGATATCGACCGTCTCGTGCGGGAACATCAGAAGCGCGCCCTGGTCAAGTTCGGCCTGGCGTTCCTTGCGATAGCGCAGCAGCGACTGGCGGCGCTTTTCGAAACGGCGGTGCAGGCCGGCCAGGAAGCCGAGCGCTTCGTGGCTGAGAATATCACGATAGCCGGGCTCGAGATGGCCCAGGACTTCGACGCCGGAGGGGGCAATAAGGGTCATGTCATTCTCCTGTATCGGGAGAGAAGACCGGGGTGCGCTCGAAAGGGACCGCACCCCGGCAAGGAGCAGTGAGTGAGGCGTTACTCGGCTGCGAACTGGGCCGACTCGGTCGACTCGCCCATGGCGGTCGTCGAAGCGGTACCGCCAGAGATCGCGAGCGAGACCTTGTCGAAATAGCCGGTGCCGACTTCGCGCTGGTGGCGCGTTGCGGTGTAGCCGTCGACTTCGGAGGCAAACTCGGCCTGCTGCAGCTCGGAATAGGCGCCCATGCCGCGCGCCTTGTAGCCACGTGCCAGTTCGAACATGCCGTGATTGAGCTGGTGGAAGCCGGCCAGGGTCACGAACTGGAACTTGTAGCCCATGGCGCCGAGCTCCTGCTGGTAGGTCTCGATCGTGGCCTTGTCGAGATTGGCTTCCCAGTTGAACGAGGGCGAGCAGTTATAGGCCATCATCTTGCCCGGGAACTCCTTCTGGATCGCTTCGGCGAAACGGCGCGCCTCGTCCAGGTTCGGCTTGGAGGTTTCCCACCACAGCAGGTCGGCGATCTTGGCATAGGCGAGGCCACGCTTGATGCAGTGATCCACGCCAACGCCGGACTTCAGGCGGAAGAAGCCTTCCGGCGTCCGGCCGGCATCGAAATCGATGAACTCGTGATCGCGCTCGTCGATGTCGGAATTGATCAGATTGGCCGATTCCGCATCAGTACGCGCCACGGTGATTGTGGAGACACCCATGACGTCAGCCGCGAGGCGGGCCGCTGCGAGATTGCGTTCATGCTGGCTGGTCGGGATCAGGACCTTGCCGCCCAGATGGCCGCACTTCTTCTCGGCCGCGACCTGGTCTTCGAAATGGACGCCGGCAGCGCCGGCCTCGATGAAGGCCTTCATGATCTCGAAACAGTTGAGCGTGCCGCCAAAGCCGGCTTCGGCATCGGCGACGATCGGGGCGAACCAGTCACGGCTGGCCTGACCGGTCTCGGACACCTCGATCTGGTCGGCGCGCTGCAGGGCGCGATTGATCTTCTTGGCCAGTTCCGGCGCCGAATTGGCCGGGTAGAGCGACTGGTCGGGATACATGGTACCGGCGGTATTGGCGTCGGCGGCGACCTGCCAGCCGGACAGGTAGATCGCTTTCAGACCGGCGCGAACCATCTGCATGGCCTGGTTGCCCGACAGCGCGCCCAGCGCGTTGATATAGGGCTCGGTCTTCAGCAGCTCCCAAAGCTTGTTGGCGCCGCGCTCGGCCAGGGTCTGGCTGATGGTGACGGAGCCGCGCAGCTTTTGCACATCCTCGGGGGAGTAAGGGCGCTCGATACCGTTGAAACGATCATCGGCCGTATTGGGAACCAGATCCGCGAAAGTCGTCATTTCTATCTCCGTGCCGGCTGGGCCGGTTTGGCTTGAGTTGCGTTGCAGCAAAACTGTCAAACGGAAGGAGACACGTCGATAGGGCTTTTCTTATAAAGAGGTTTTCATGTATGATGATTACATTGTGTTGATGTCAGTTTGTAAATTTTGGTACAAGAATGAGTGACAATCAGGCCTTCGAGAAAATCTTTGCCGGCGCCCGCCTGCGTCGCCTGCGGCGCGAGCGCGGCCTGACCCAGGCCGAGGCGGCCGAGGCGCTCGGCCTGTCGGCCAGCTATCTCAACCTGCTGGAACGCAATCAGCGCCCGGTCACGGCCCGCGTCCTTCTGGCGCTTGCGGAGGCCTTTGATGTCGATGTCCGCGGCTTCGCCAATGAGAGCGACCGGCAATTGATCGCCGACCTCGCCGAGGCCGCCGCCGATCCGGTCCTGGCCGGGCTGGAACTGGACCGGATGGAGCTCAACGAGCTGGCCGACAGCCAGCCGCGTGCCGCCGAGGCCCTCACCCGCCTTTTCCAGTCCTATCGCGAGATGGCAACGGCGACAGCCGACATGGCGACCCGCATCTCCGGCCCCGGCGCCACCACGGGCGGACCGGGTGCCGTGCTGGAATCGGTGCGCGATGCGATCGACACCCACCACAATCATTTTCCGGAGCTGGAGGAGGCCGCCGAGGCCCTGTGCGAACGGGCCGGCCTGCGCAGCCGCAATCGCGACCAGGCGCTGGCCGCCTATCTGCAGGAACAGCATGGTTTTACCGTGCGGGTGCTGGACGAGGACGTGATGGCGGGCGCGCGCCGCCGGGTCGACTTCCATGGACGCCGCCTCCTCCTGTCCGAAACCATCGCTCCGGCCTCGCGTGGCTTTCACATCGCCGTCGTGCTGGCCTCTCTGGAACAGGCCGAGCTGCTGGACCGCCTGTGCGACCAGATCGGCCTGCCCAGTCCGGAAGGCCGCCGCCTCCTGCGGATCGGGCTCGCCAATTACTTCGCCGGCGCCGTGCAGATGCCCTATGCCGCCTTCCTCAAGACCGCCGAGACCAGCCGCCATGATCTTGACCGGCTGCAGCGCCGTTTCGAGGCCAGTCATGAGCAGGTCTGCCACCGCCTGACCACGCTTCAGCGCCCCGGCGCGCGCGGCCTGCCCTTCTTCATGATCCGGGTCGATGCGGCGGGCAATGTCTCGAAACGCTTCCGCGGCGGCATCATGCCGTTCGCGCGATCCGGCGGCGGCTGTCCGAAATGGAATCTCTACGACGCCCTGCGCCTGCCTGAACGCATTCTGGCCCAGGTCTTCGAATTGCCGGACGGCACTCGCATGCTCTCGCTGGCCCGTGGCCAGTCGACGCCCGGCCCGAGCGGTCAGCCGCCGGTCCTGCACGCCATCGCCCTGGGCTGTGACTGGGACAATGCCGGCAAGGTCATCCATGCCGACGGCGTGGCCGACGCCCGGCCCGCCCCGATCGGCCTCGCCTGCCGCCTCTGCGACCGCGAGGACTGCGCCCAGCGCGCCTTCCCGCCCCTCAACCGCAAGCTCACCCTGGACCCGCACCAGCTGCGCGCCTCTCCCTATGCGTTCGGGGAGAGTTGAGGGGGAGCGCCATTGAACCGGTTCTCGCTCACGAAGCGAGACATTCGTTCGTTTACAAAACGCTGGGCCAGATATTGACGCCCCGATTGAACCCCGACACTCTGCGAATTCATCAACGGGGGAGATGAAATGAAATTGGGCCATGTCATTGTCGGTGCCGCTGCGCTGATAGCCGGAATTTGCTTCGCGGCGCCTGCGGAGAGTCAGACCGGCGCCGCGACGTCGAGTGTCGACCGGCGCTATCGCGGATCACCTACCATCGCCAATGTCGTTGACAGCGAAAGCATCGCCAACGCCGGATGTGAAATGTGGGTGGCGAGTTGGCGGTATTTGTGGCACCTGAACCCGGTCCTGTCTCATGGTGACATGCCCAATATGCCAGGTCAGTTGGTTGGCTTTTCCTATGGCGACGGCTTGTCCTTGCAGCATGCTGACCGGGAGTCGACCTGGTTTGGCTTTATCGACAACGTGCGTGTCCTGAATGAAAACGGCTGCGACATACGTTGGTACCGCAGCGTCTATGTATCAGACCCGGATGCCAACGGCGTCAGCTACCGTTATGTTCTGAATTATCGGGCAGATCACCGTGTCGCCGTGCGATATCTGCGCGTCGAGAATGGTCAAACCGAGGAACTTGCGCGGGCGGTTTTTGAACGAGGCGATATTTATAGTCCAACATTTGTGGATACTTTGCCCCCGCGCATTGGCGAGGAACGCGTTGAAAGCCCGGGCGCACCCACAGGCATGTCGACCGCCAGCGTCTTGAACCGAACGCGTGGATAGCCCCCTCCAGGGGTGAGACGAGTGCAGCCGGCGGTCCGGAGGTCAAACTCCGGACCGCCGCATGCCTGTTCCGGGACGAATTGAACCTCCCACGGCTGCGATGACGTGACACAAGCCACAAAAGAAAAGGGCCCCGCATGATGCGGAGCCCCAGTCTGGGATAAAGTGAAAGGCGACCGTCTCTACTCGGCGGCGCCAGCGACGGCATTGACGTAGGCCGTGCGCACATCCTGGTGTTTCACCGTGTCGAGTTCGCGAGCGATTTCCTCGTCCTGCTTGGCCAGGGCATCGAGATCCTGGTCGGCATAGTGCAGCACGCCCATATCGGCATAGGCGGCCTGGATCTTCGGACCCCACAGGCCGATGTCTTTCACGACCGGCACGATGCGCTGGAACAGCAGGGTCCGGAACAGCTTGTTCATTTCCGACTGCTCGGCCCAGGCCACGCATTCCTCGACCGGCAGGCCCATGACTTCATAGACTTCCCGCGCCTGGAAGCGGTCACGCATGTGATAGCAGGCCTCGACCAAGAATTCCTCGCGCTCATCGCGCTCGGCCTGGGTCAGTTGCGGATAATAGTCGCGCAGGGAAAGACGACCGAAGGCGACATGGCGCGCCTCGTCTTCCATCACATAGGCATTGACCATCTTGGCCAGCGGGTTCTGGGCGAGATCGCGGATCGTGCCGAAGGCGGCGAGCGCGAGCCCTTCGATGACGACCTGCATGGCCAGATAGGTGAAGTCCCAGCGGCTGTCGCGCAGGGCCTGGTCAACGAGCTGGCGCAGCGGTTCGGTCATCGGATAGGCGACACCGAATTTCTGCATCAGCTTCTTGTAGGCCTCGACATGGCGGGCCTCGTCCATGACCTGGGTCGCGGCATAGAATTTGGCGTCGAGATCCGGCACGGATTCGACGATCTTGGCGGCACAGATCAGGGCCGCCTGCTCACCCTGCATGAATTGCGAGATATTCCAGGCCTGGGCATGACGGCGGAACTCGATCTGTTCCTTCTTCGTCATCTTCTCCCAGATCGGCGATCCGTGCAGCGCGATGCCTTCATCGGGCAGTTGCATCGGATTTTCCGGGTCAAGCTCGAGGCTCCAGTCGATGCGATTGACCGCATCCCACTGCATGTCCTTGCCCTTCTGGTACAGGTGCATGAGCGTGGAGCGACCTTCGTCATACTCGAAATCGAAGGTGGCGTTGAATTGCTCCGGAATCGACCAGTGCTTGTCGATGTCCGGCATCGGATAGAGCTCGCGAAGCGATGCCATGGCGCGTTACCTCCCCAGGTGCGACCAATCATGTCCTGTGCTTGTGCGTTTTTCGCACACAGCGCCTTGGTGAACAATGTTCACAACACAAACGTGAGTCATTTTCCCGTTTTTGGCAAGGGGGAATCCGGAATTGTGATCGGGGAAACATGGCACGCCGTCCGGCTCCGCACGCGCGAAGCGCCGGAGACAGGAGGGAGCGGAATGCCGGCGGACACCGGGGTGTCCGTTTGGCTGGTCTGCGGTGTCCGTGGTGTCCTCGGCATCCCGCTCGCGGAGTTTTCCCGGGCTGTCTCCACCCCGTTTCCAATGCGGCCGGTACATGGGGTCGGTCGTTTAATGCCCCGGGACCGGTTCGCAGGCCCTGCCGGAGTTTCGGGCTGTCACCCCCGAGACGCGGACAGGCTCCGCTCGTTTCCGGGCACAAGTGACTGAGCTCGCGCCTCCCGTCCCGAAAACCGAGGGCATTATCGCCCGGCGTTGGAGGGGGAGGATAAGTTTGGCAGATTTTCCTGTCGCAACCGCTTTCCCTCTCCCTTGGGAGAGGGTCAGGGTGAGGGGTAAATCCCGGTGCCAGCGGGCGTTTTCCCCCTCATCCGGCCTCCGGCCACCTTCTCCCAAGGGAGAAGGACGGGCTGCACAAACGGGATAAACTCTCCCTTTTCTTCCCCACGACGTGGGGAAGTGGCCCTCCGGAGCCTTGGCGAAGGAGGGGCGATGGGGTCGAGCGCAAGCGAGGAGGGCCACAAGCAAGGAGGGCCAAATGCCGCCTTCGGCGTCACCCCTCCGTCCCGCCCTTCGGGCGCGACACCTCCCCACGATGGGGGGCGGAAAAGGAGAACAGGCCCTATTCCGCCGCCTCGGCCTTGTCCGGCTTTTCAGCCTGCCGCGCTTCCCACTTCGCCAGAATCTGCCTGGACGTCTCGCGCGATCCGTCCGGCGACCAGCCGGGCGGGGCGAGCAAATAGAGCGCGGCATGCCTGATCGATTTGGCGCTCGCCATGTCCTTCACGATGGCCAGCCATTCATGCAGGCAGATCTTGATCGGATTGTAGGTGCCGAGATTCTTGACGATGCCGTAGCGACAGGGCTCCTCGTCCAGCTCGGGCTGGAAAGTGCCGAACATCTTGTCCCAGATGATGAAAATGCCGGCATAGTTGCGATCGAGATAGAGCGGGTTGGTGGCGTGATGGACGCGGTGGTGCGAGGGCGTGTTGAAGATCGCCTCGAACCAGGCCGGGCAACGCTTGATCGCCTCGGTATGGATCCAGAACTGGTAGATCAGATTGAGTGCGCCGACAAAGGCCACCATCGCCGGGTGGAAACCAACAAACACCATCGCCGATCCCAGCCACATGAATTTCAGCGTGAAGGGGCTCAGCCAGGGCTGTCGCAGGGCGGTGGTCAGATTGTAGTGCTGGGAGGAGTGGTGGACGACATGGTCGGCCCAGAACCAGCGCACGGTGTGGGCGAAGCGATGCGACCAGTAATACAGGAAATCATCGAGGAAGATCGCGACCACCCAGACCCACCAGGCAAAGGAGATATCCATCAGCCGGTGCTCATAGACGAAGACCGACCAGCCGCCCAGCAACAGGCCGAAGATGATCGAGGAAATATTGTTGCCAAGCCCCATAATCAGGCTGGCTGCGGTGTCGCGGGTCTCAAAGCGCGTCTTCTTCGTCAGGCGGGCATGAATCATCTCGGCAAAGACCGAGAGCGTGAAGAAGGGAATGGCGAGCGTTATCGGGTCGAGGGTTTCGACAAAGGCGGGAACCTGGATGGTCATGCCTGACCTCCCTGCGTGAGGCCGGACAGGCGGTCGGCCCAGCGGGCCGCCGTCTCGGCATCGTCAAATCGCAGATGGGCCGGCGCGAAGACGAAATCATTCAGTCGAAACCGGAAGCCGGCGCCGCCCGCCTCGCCGGCATCATCAAGTCTCACCTCACGCACTGAGCCGGGCGTGAGATAGCGGATCACGAAATCACTGCCGCGCGCGACCAGAAGCCCCAGGCAGTCCCCGGAGCGCGACGCAACCAGAGCGCCCTCGCCATCCGCGGCAAGCACAGCCTCACCGGCCTCGAAGCCGACCCGGTCGGCATCGAGGCGCGCAATCGCCTCGTCCAGTCCCGACAGCCTGGCCTGCGGGCTGATGCCGAGGCGCGCATTGAAAAATACCATGGCGCTGACGCCAAGGATCGATCCGATGATCAGGAATATCAGTCCCATCAAACAGCTCCGCCACAAACGAAAACGGGCGGGAGCCAATGGCCCCCGCCCGCAATCATACGCTTATTTGAACGGCGTTCACTAGCCGCGAATGCGCAGGGTAACACCATAGGTCTGCGGATCACCCGGATAGGCATTATAGCTGGTGCCGAGATAACCGACCGACGGGAAACCACCCTTGGTGTAGTTTTCGTCAAAGATGTTCCGGCCCCACACCTGCACGGCCCAGGCACCGTCATCGGCACCGAGCGTCACAGACGCATTGTAAAGCTGGAAGGCATCCTGATTCGCGAACGGACGCGGATCCTGGCTGGTCGTGTGGGAGAATTCCGACACATGGCTCATCTCACCACGCCAGGACATTTCCATGCCCTCGCCGACCTGGTGGGTATAGGTCGCGGTCAGAGCCCCGAGGAACTCCGAATTACCGCGATCACGACCGGTCAGATCGTTGAACAGGGCCGTGACACCAGCGCCATTGGTCCGCTCCGCACCCGGCACGCAAAGTGCGAAATTCGGGTCGGCGGCGTCAAAGCTGTCCGGGCAAGGCGCGTAGAGATACTCGCCGTAGATGCTGTCGAACAGGTAGGTGAAACCACCCGTGAAGAGCAGGTTGTCAGTCGGTGCCCACTGACCTTCGAACTCGAGACCGGAGACTTCGATCGACCCGGCATTCTCGAGCGCGAAACCGTTGCCAACGAAATTGTTGGTCTGGAAGTCAGTGACCTCCTGGTTGAAGTAGGCCATGGCGTAGACGAAACGACCGCCATCAAACGAGCCCTTCACACCAACCTCGAAGCTCTCGGAGGTCTCTTCCTCGAATTCATAGACGCCGGTGAAGGCGGCATTGGTCGAGACGTTGAAACCGCCCGGCTTGAAGCCCGTTGCATAGCTCGCATAGAGATTGAGCGTGTCAGACACATCGTAGGACAGGATGATATTGCCCGAGAAATTCGTGTCGTTGCGCGAGGTCGGGAAATTGCCCGCATTGACCGGCGGGAAGTTCTGGAAGGCGGTGAAGCCCAGCAGCGGGTTGAGAGCCGGGCTGGACGCCTGCGCTTCGGTGAGCGGCGAAGTCGGCGAGATGCCGAGAGCGACCAGCGTGTTCAGCAGGGTCGGATCGCCACCAAGAGCCTCAGCCTGGGCCTGACCAAACAGGATGGCCGGGACAAGATAGGCACAGGCGTCGCCGCCAATGACCGGGAACAGGCCCGGGTCACAGGTGCCCGGCGTCACGAGACGCAGGTCCTGGGCGAGGTCAACAAAGGAGAAGGCCGACATCGGATCCGGCTGGTTGATCGCCGTTACCATGTCCTTGTCTTCGTCGGAATAGCGACCACCCAGTGTCACCGTGAACTGGTCGGTGACATGCCAGTCGAACTGACCGAAGGCCGACCAGGCATTGGTGTTGTACTGGTAGCTTTCCGAAATCAGGCCGTGCTGGGTCGAAATGAAACCCTCGGTCGGGCTCGTCGGCAGGGCGCCATTGCCCGACGCCAGCGGAACGAAACCGCCCACACCGGCAGCCTGGTTCATGTCGAGGAAAATTTCCAGAAGCGACACGCCGCCGGTTCCGGCCGGCAGGCCGAAGGACGCGACGAGATCGGCCACGGACGGGGCCGAGGCCGCGTCGAAGAAGGCGCGGGCATTGGCGCCGTAAGGCGTCGAATTGTCGTAGTTCAGCTCGTTATTGTAGTAGAAGCCGCCAACCATCCAGTCGACCATGTTGTCGCCGGTCGAGGTCAGGCGGAACTCCTGGGTGAAGCTGTCATACTGGTTCTCGATATGACGCAGGCTGACCAGGTCGAGATCCGAGAAGTCGGCGTCGAAAATCTGGTCTTCGTCGTAATTCCGGAAGGCCGTGATCGAGGTAAAGGTGAAGCTGTCGAAATCATGCTCGATCTCGGCAGAGATACCCTGGGTGACGAGCTGGGTGTTGAGGTCGCCATCGATGGCGATCGTGTCGCCTCCATTGGGATCAGCCGGCACGGCCGTGCCGCCAAGTCCGACCAGCGCCGCGAGGTCGATCGGGTCATAGAAGGCGAACGGTGCGGCACAGCAATTCTCGTCGATATCACCCCAATCGGCGATGATACGGACCTCGGTATTGTCGCTCGGATTGAACAACAGTTGACCGCGGAAGCTCATCCGGTCGCGATTATTGGCCTCACGGCCATCAACGACCTCAATATAACCGTCATTCTGGTGCACATTGCCTTCAAGACGAAAGGCGACATTGTCCGTCAGAGGTCCCGTCACGGTACCGCGCGCCTGGCGCATGCCGTAATTGCCAACCGTCACTTCACCGGCGTAGTTGAAATCGAAGTCCGGTGCCTGGGTGATGATGCTGACAACACCGGCCGGCGTGTTGCGGCCGAAGATGGTGGACTGCGGGCCACGAATGACCTCAACGCGCTCAACCGACATCAAATCGTTGATCGCAGAGCCCGAACGCGGACGGTAAACGCCGTCAATGAAGACGCCGACCGACGGCTCGAGGCCCGGGTTGAAGCTCGACGTACCGATGCCGCGCAGATTGAATTCCGTATTCGTTGAGGTCGCGAACTCGGATACGCGAAGCGCGGGAACCAGCGTCTGCAGGTCTGCCGCGTCGCGAATCTGCGACTGCTCGATTTGTTCACCGGTGACGACGGCGACCGAAACCGGCGTATCCTGAAGCGTCTGCTCGCGCTTCTGGGATGTCACGGTGATCACGTCGACCTGTGCCATTGCGCTACCCGCAAACAGCCCGGTCAAAATAGCCGTCGTGCCCATCGCAACGGCTTTGGAAAACATCTTCATTGGATTTTCTCCCCTGTGGCGCGGTTTTATTAGCCAACCATTCCGCGCATCTGTCCAATATATGAACACCGCTCGACACCTCTGTCAGCCGGTTTATCCCCCCTCCGCAAAAATCATGCCCGGCCTGATGCATGGATACCTCACCCAGCGTTTTGAAATTCCGTCGGAAATCTCACCCTTTTCTCCTGTCCCAACTCTGGTACCTTAAGGAGTGAACAGCGTTCAAATCGCTGTCATGGGGAGAAAAATGAAGAAACTTATCATCGGTTTAGTCGTGATTCTAGGCGCCGGCGCCCTCGCGGCCGCAGGCTGGTTCTATCGGCCCTGGTCGGAATATTCGCCGGCTGAAATCCAGGCCGCAACCCAACCGGAACGGCTCGTGGAAACATTCACCAACATGGGGGCCGTCTTCCCCTATCGCGCGATAAACCCATCCGAATCGGCCACCCATCTGGAGAGAAACCTTCAACCGGTTGCCGTCGGCTACCGCTTTGGCGGTGCTGATCGTACCGTCGACGACTGGATGGCGGACAGCGATACCACCGGGCTGATGGTGCTGCACAATGGCGAGGTCGTGTACGAGGCCTACCGCCTCGGTGCCGATGCCGGCTCGCGCCACACGTCCTGGTCGGTCGGCAAGAGTTATGTCGCCACCCTGATCGCCATGGCGATACAGGACGGGCGCATCGCCAATCTCGATCAGAGCGCCGAGATGTTCGCGCCGCAATATGGCGGCAGCGATTACGGCGACACCACGTTGCGCCACCTTCTCATGATGTCGGCCGGGATGGATTTCGAGGAAGACTACAACGCCCCGGATTCAGACATTCGCCGCCTCTTCCTCGGGGCCAACATTTACGGGCAAAACATCGATCGCCTGGTTGCCGATATAGAGCGCAACCGGACGCCGGGTGAAGACCTGCACTATGTCAGCGCCAACACCCAGGTCCTCTCGGCCGTGGTGCGCGGTGTCTATAACGACACCCTCGCCCATATCGTCCAGGACCGGATATGGCAGCCGCTGGGCATGACCGGAGAGGCCTACTGGAACCAGAATATTCCCGGCGAGAACGGCATGGCGATTGGCTATTGCTGCCTCAACGCGACGCTTGAGGACTATGCCCGTTTCGGTCAGTTCTACCTGCAGGACGGAATCTGGGACGGCGAGCGCCTGCTGCCGGAAGGCTGGGTCACACAGGCGACCCGCCCCAACGCGCCCTTCCAGGAAGCCGGGCCGGACTCGGTCTATGCCCATCGTGGCTATGGCCTGCATTTCTGGGTGCCGGAAAACCATGACGGCGAATACTTCATGGCCGGCGTCTACGGCCAATATGTCTGGGTCGATGAGCGCCGCAATATCGTGATCGCCCGCACCGCCGCCGACACGGATTGGGGCGCTCGCACGGAAGAGTCGATCATCGCCATGCGGGCCCTCGCCGCCCGTTATGGTGACGACCCCGCCGCAACCCGACCCGACATGCAGACCGAACAGATGGAGGCCGACGATGAGTAATGTGGATTACGACTATATCATTTGTGGCGCCGGCTCGGCCGGCTGCACCGTTGCCGAGCGGCTGTCGCGCGATCCCGCCGTCTCGGTCCTCGTTCTGGAGGCAGGCGGGACCGACAACAGCCCGATCATCCGCACGCCGATGCTGCTGCAATACGCAGTCACCGGCGAGCAGTTCAACTGGGGCTACTGGACCGAACCGCAAAAACAGCTGAACGACCGCAAGCTGCTGTGGCCGCGCGGCAAGACGCTGGGCGGTTCCTCCTCGATCAACGCCATGCACTATATGCGCGGGGCTCCGGAAAACTATGACGAGTGGGAGACCGAATATGGCGCTGAAGGCTGGGGCTGGAAGGACGCCCTGCCCGCCTTCAAGGAAGTCCAGCACCAGACGCGCGGCGCCAGCGAGCTGCACGGCACGGGCGGACCGCTCTGGGTGCAGGACATCGCCCCGCTCAACCCGCTGACCGAGGATTTCCTCAAGGCCGGCGACCAGTTGCAGTACAAGCGCAATGACGATTTCAACGGCCCGGCCCAGGAAGGGTTCGGCCCCTACCAGGTGACCCAGAAAGGCCGCAAGCGCTGCTCGGCCGCCGACGCCTTCCTGCGCCCGGCGCTCGAGCGTGAAAACTGCTCGGTCCAGACCGGCGCCATGGTGCACCGGGTGGTCATCGAGAATGGCCGCGCAACCGGCGTCGAGGTCGAGATCGAGGGCGAGATCCGCACCCTGAATGCCCGCAGGGAAGTCATTCTGTCGGGCGGAGCCATCAACTCACCGCAAACCCTGCTCCTGTCCGGCGTTGGCCCGGCCGACGAGTTGCGGGCGGCAGGCGTCAGCGTCGAGCAAGACCTGCCCGGCGTCGGCAAGAACCTGCAGGACCATCTCGACGTGACGGCCCAGGTCTGGACCAATTCGGCAACCTCGATCGGCAATTCGATACGATCACTGCCGCACCACATGTACATGGTGGCGCGCTGGGCGTTGCGCGGCGATGGTCCCTTCACGGTCAATCCGGTCCAGGGCGGGGCTTTCATCAAGTCGGCGCATGCCGGCGACCTGCCCGACCTGCAGCTCGTCTTTATCCCCGCGATCTCCAATGCCCATGGCATGGAAAAGGTTCGCGGGCATGGCGTCACCCTGCATGTCTGCCAGCTCTATCCGAGAAGCCGTGGTGCGATCACGCTCAAGAGCACCGACCCCAACGACCATCCGGCCATCCAGCCGAACTATCTCGAGGACGAATTCGACCTCGACGTCTTGACGGACGGCCTGGCCAAGGTGCGTGATATCCTCAACGCGCCGGCATTTGACCATGACCGCAAGGAAGAGCGCTTTCCCGGCGCCCATATCACAACGATGGCCGGGCTGCGGGATGATGTCCGCGCCCGGGCCGAAACGCTCTACCACCCGACCTCGACCTGCGCGATGGGATCAGGCGAGCTGGCGGTCACGGACAGTCGCTGCCGGGTTCGCGGCGTCGACGGGCTGCGCGTCATCGACGCGTCCGTCATGCCGCGCCTGATCGGCGGCAATACCAATGCACCCACGATCATGATCGCGACCCGCGCGGCCGCCATGATCGCCGAAGACAACGCGTAAGGAGGCCACAATGAGTGAAGCCGAAGCCAAGCAGATCGAACGCATGAAGGCCCTTCTGGCGGCCCAGCAGACCGCTTTCCGCGCCGAGCGCCACCGGCCGATCGACAAGCGCAAGGCCGATCTCGACCGGGTTGCCGACCTCTGTCGCAAGAATGCCGATGCCATCGCCGAGGCCATCAGCCGCGATTTCGGCAACCGGGCCAAGCAGGAAAGCGTGATCGCCGAGATCGCCTTCGTGATCCAGGATGCCGGCCATGCCAGGAAGCATCTGGGCAAATGGATGAAGCCGCGCAAGGTCGGCGTTCCGATGACGCTGATGCCCGGCTCGGCCACGATCCGCCGCGAACCCAAGGGCGTCGTCGGCATCGTGTCGCCGTGGAATTATCCCTTCCAGCTTGCCATGGCCCCGCTGGTCGCGGCCCTGGCCGCCGGTTGCCGGGCGATGATCAAACCGTCGGAATACACACCAGCCACAGCCGAAATCATGAAGTCGCTCCTCGCCGGCGCTTTCGAGGAGGATCATGTCACCGTGATCACCGGAGGACCGGCAGTCGGCGAGGCCTTCACGAAACTGAAATTCGACCACCTCTTCTACACGGGTTCGACCCAGGTCGGCCGGCTTGTGGCCATGGCAGCGGCGGAGAACCTCGTCCCCGTCACCCTTGAGCTGGGCGGCAAGTCACCCGCCATCGTGACCCCGAACTACCCTCAGGACTCGGCAGCAAAATCGATCACATGGGGCAAGTTCTTCAATGCCGGACAGACCTGTGTCGCGCCGGACTATGTGCTTGCCCCGAAAGGCAGCGAAAAAGCGCTCGGCGAGGCAATCATCAAGGTCGCCCGGCACCAGTTCAAGGATGTCGCGACCGATGATGCCTACACGGCCATTGTCTCGGACCGGCATTATGAGCGCCTCAACGGCATGATCGAGGAAGCGCGCGCCGGCGGCGCCGAAATCCTGCAGCCCAAGCATGATGCCCAGGCCGCCCAGGCGGCCCGGAAAATTCCGCCGACCATCGTCCTCAACCCGCCGCTGGACAGCCGGCTGATGACAGAGGAAATCTTCGGGCCGATCCTGCCCGTGGTGGGTTATTCCGAGCTCGACGCGGCGACCGAATTCGTCAATGAGCGTGACCACCCGCTGGCGCTCTATGTCTATTCAACCGACAGGATCCAGGCCGACCGGATCCTCGACAACACATTGTCGGGCGGGGTCGGGGTCAACAGCAACCTGCTGCACCTCTCCGTGCCCGACCTTCCCTTCGGCGGGATCGGCGCATCCGGACAGGGCGCCTATCATGGCGAGGCCGGCTTCCTGACCTTCAGCCACGAGCGCTCGGTCTTCCGCACCGGCAAGTGGCACCCCTCCCGCCTGCTTGCCCCGCCCTATGGCAAGATGTACGAAACCGTCGCCAAGAAGCAGATGAAATAGGCTTGAAATGACGGGACAACTGACGGGCAAGCGCGCCCTGATCACCGGCTCCAGCCATGGCGTCGGCCTGGCGGCGGCACACATGTTCGCGGCCCAGGGTGCCGAAGTCGTCCTGCACGGCAATCAGAACATGGCCGATGCCGACACCGCCGTGCAGGCCATCGGACCGGCGGCGCTCGGCGCCGTCCAGGCCGACCTGTCGCAGCCCGGCGCCGGCCGAGACCTATATGACGCAGCCCTGCACCTGGCCTCGGGCCGGCTCGACATCATCGTCAACAATGCCGGCATCCATTGGGCCAGCCCGCTCGACAGTTCCGATACGGACTGGGAAACCAGCTGGGCGACAACGCTGCAGGTCAATTTGATGGCAGTGGCCGATATCTGCCGCGCCGCGATCCCGGAAATGGTCGCCTCGGGCGGCGGCTCGATCATCAATATCGCCAGCCGCGCCGGCTATCGCGGCGAGGACCGCAATCACATGGCCTATGGTGCCTCAAAGGGCGCCCTCCTGTCGCTGACCAAGACGATTGCCCGGCAATGGGGCAATGACGGCGTCTACGCCTACGCCCTCGCGCCGGGCTGGATCGATACCCGCATGGGACCGCAGCACGAGGAAGACCGCGCCCGCGCCAAGGCTGAAATCCCGATCGGCGATCTGGCCCATCCCGACGAGATCGCCGCCATGTGCGCCTTTCTCGCCTCCGGAGCCTGCCGCAGCGCGACCGGCAGCTGTATCGACATCAATGGTGCCAGCTACGTGCGATGAAGCCGGAACACGCCGAGCCCCTGTTTGATGATGACGCCGGTTTCCGGCAGGCGTTCGCAAAGCGGCTCGGCGGCACCCCGCCCTCCGAGGCCAACCTCCGGGCCGACTGGATCCCCAGCCCGGTCGGCCCGCTTCTGGCCATAGCCGACGCCACGCATCTGCGACTGCTCGAATTCTTCGAACGCGGCCTCCTGCCGACCGAGCTCATCAAGCTTCAGCGCGCAGCTGATTCAGGTATCGCGTTCGGGCGCACCGGGCCGACCCGACAACTGGCCGCCGAGCTGAAGGCATTCTTCGCCGGCCGCTCAGCGAGGTTCGAAACCCCGTGTGCGCCGGTGGGCACGCCGTTCGAGATGCGCGCCTGGGATGCCCTCCATGCCATTCCGGCCGGCGAAACCCGCAGCTATGGCGAACAGGCCGCAGCGCTCGACCAACCGACAGCAACCCGTGCCGTCGCACGCGCCAACGGCGCCAATCCGATCGCGATTGTCACCCCCTGCCACCGCATCATCGGCGCTGACGGATCGCTGACCGGATATGGCGGCGGACTATGGCGCAAACGCTGGCTGCTCGACCACGAGCGTCAGGCGTTCGGGTATGGGCTGATCTGAAAAATCCGGCGCAATTCACCCACGGGCATCGAATATGAGACCGCACAGGCTTGCGCGAGCCGGTCAGCAAGTGCAGTAAGGGGCCAAGCGTCGAAGCAGGCAACCTGCCATGCCGGCGCTCCACAGGCTCAGGGACCAAATCAGTTTGAAAAACTACGCAAATCCGAGTTTCGTCGACCGCAACAAGAACGCCGCGGAGGCCAAGAAGAAACTTCTGGAGAAATTCAAGAATGCGCCAAAGCCGGACGAGGCGACGCTTGCGGCCCGGCGCGCTGAACAGGAACTGGCAGACAAGGCACGCGAAGCGCGGCGGATCGAGCGCGAACGCGTGAAAGCCGAGACGCAAGCCCGCAAGGAAGCTGAGCTTGCCCAGCAGGCCGAAGCTGCCCTCATTGCGGAACGCGAAGCCGCCGATGCGCTCGTGGCCGAAGCAGCCGCCAAAAAAGCCGCCCGTGACGAGCGCTACGCCGCCCGCAAGGCCCGCAAGCGCTAGCGTCCTGAACGACGATAACACAGGGACATGGACCTAAGGTCCGTGTCCCTTCGAGACATTGGCACTTTGGGACGTTACACGTAGCGCAGGTGCATGTCCCTCGGCCTATGCCTTAAGGTCTCGCAAATCGAGCCGGTCTCTGCCTTAAATCTCATGCCGAGACTGCGCCACCGGGGTTCAGCGTCGTCAAGGCGCATGCCCGCATTGCGGCGCCGAAGGCGGCCTTGACGACGCTGAACCCCGGTGGCCCACTGCTGGCAAGAGGTTTAGGGGGAGGTCTGGGCGAAGCCCGGATAATCAAGTCTCGCGAACTCGCACCTCAACCTGATCGCCTATCTCTCGGCGTAACGCCTTGACGCGTCGGGTCTCGAAAACATCCGCTACCTTGAACACAGTTGCGAGCAGCAGGGCCAACAACCAGATGGCCGTGGCAGTCATTCCCATCACGGATATCGCGGACGGCACGAAAGACAACGCCTCGCGCCAACCCGACAAGAAGGCTTTCAACATAAAGAAGAACGCCAGAAGGCCGCTCAACAAGCAAATCAGGAAAAGCGCACTCTTCCAGGCGAAATTCCGCATCCCCTACTCCGCCGCCACTGCCTGCCGCCCGGCCCGATAGACCGTGCCCGGCATGGCGCCGGTGAGCTGGCCCTCTTCCATCACCACTTCGCCGGCGACGATGGTTGCGACATAGCCGGTGGCGCCCTGGAGCAGGCGCTGGCCGCCGGCGGGCAGGTCGCGCTCCATGTGGGGCGGTTCCATCTGCAGGCGGTCGAGATCGATGATGTTGATGTCGGCCTTCATCCCGGCGCGCAGATAGCCGCGATCGCTCATGCCCATGTAATCGGCCTGGGCGCCGGTCAGCATGCGCACCACGCGCGGCAGGTCGAGCTTGCGGCCGCGTTTGCGGTCGCGGGTCCAGTGGGTGAGCATGTAGGTCGGCATGGAGGCATCGCAGACCGTGCCGACATGGGCGCCGCCATCGGACAGGCCGTAGAGCGCCTGCGGATGCTCCATCATCCTGAGCACATTGTCATAATTGAGCTCGGTATAGTTATAGAGCGGCAGATAGATCAGCTCGTGCCCGTCACGCTCCAGCAGCGTGTCATAGATCATTTCCATCAGCGAGACGCCCTGCGCACGGGCCCGCGCGGCCAGGGAATGCTCGCCGGATTGCTCATAGTCCGGCGGATTGCCGAGCTGGAAGAATTTCTCGGCGACGAATTCGATATGCGCCATCAGCAGGTCGGCGAGCGGCGGGACCGAGGAGCCGGGACCGGATAATTTGTCGGTCTTTTCCGACAGTATCTGCGCCTTGAAATCCGGATCCTTCATGCGGGCGACGCGTTCGGCGAGCGGCAGGTCGGCAATGGTCTTGTAGGTCGGATAGCCCATGAAAGGGTGGAAGGTGCAATTGAAGCCGAGGAAGACACCAATGGCGCGCGGCGCCACCTGCATGCGGGCATCAACGCCCTCATCCTTCAGCTTTTCGGTCCGCGCAATGAGCTTGAGCCACTGGTCCGGCGCGAAATCACGCTGCATGAGAGAGAAGGAGAAAGGCCGGCCGGACGCCTTGGCATAAGCGGCGATGATCGCCCATTCCTCGTCAAAATCCTGCTCACCGCGTTCCAGATTGAAGTCGGAGACAGCCTGGACGACGCCGTAATCGAGACCGTCGAAAGCCCGAGCGATGCCGGTCAGTTCCTCGCGCGTGGATTCAGAGGACGGCGTCCATTCACCATCGGCGGTCTTGTGGACATCCGAGCGACCGGTCGCGAAACCGACGGCGCCGGCTTCCAGCGCCTCGCGGGTCAGGCGGCGCATCTCGGCGATATCGGCGTCATTGGCCGGTTCGGAATGGACGGCCCGATCACCCATCACATAAACGCGCAGCGGATCATGCGGGACCATGGCGGCGATATCGATGGTGCGCGGAATTTTCGCCAGCGCGTCGAGATAGTCGGGGAAACTCTCCCAGTCCCAGGTCAGGCCCTCATGCAGGGCAGTGCCGGGGATGTCCTCGACGCCTTCCATCAGCTTGATCAGCTTGCCGTGATCGGCCTCGCGCACCGGCGCGAAACCGACGCCGCAATTACCCATGACCGCCGTGGTGACGCCGTGATCGATCGAGGGGCGAAGCTGGCCATCCCAGCTGGCCTGGCCGTCATAATGGGTGTGGATGTCAATGAAACCCGGCGTGACCAGCTTGCCGCTCGCATCAATCGTCTGCGCGGCCGGACCGAGATCGGTGCCGATGGCGGCGATACGCCCGTCCTTGATGGCGATATCGGCGGTGACAGGGGCCGCGCCGGCTCCGTCATGGAGTTCACCACCGGTGATCTTGATATCGTGCATGTCAGCCTCCCGTCAGGTCTCGCGCTCTGCGGCACGTGGCCCGAGTTTCCGTGAATCGATCAGCCGGAACAAGCCCGCCAACAGCGAACCGCCGATCAGGTGCCAGATGCTCCAGGTGCCGATGATGGCTGCCGCGCCCCCGACGCCGTCAAACTGGCTGAGCAGGATGACCAGGCCGAGCCCGGCATTCTGGATGCCGACCTCGAAGGTCAGCGCCCGCGCCCGCGCCGCTTCCATGCCCATGCCGCGGCCGGCCAGCCAGCCGAGCCCGAAGGCGGCGCTGTTGTGCAGGATGACGATGGGGATGATCAGCGCCCCGGTCGCGATGAAAATCGAAAGGTTCTGGACGATGCCGACGAGCACGAGCAGCCCGATGAAAGCCAGCCCGATGGGCCCCAGCACCGCCGCAGCCTGCTTGGCAAAGGCCGGCCGCCAGGCTCGGATGACCATGCCCAGCACAAGTGGAAACGCGAGCAGCACGGCGGTTTGCGCGAAAAAGGGAAGCGGGTCGATTTCCAGCGAGGTGACCAGGGCGCTGGCCGGCGCATAGAGGCCTGACCAGAACAGGATGGAGAGCGGTGTCATCACTGCGGCCGAGACACTTGAGATCGAGGTCAGCGTGACCGAATAGGCAGTATTGCCGCCAGCCGCCCGGGTCAGCACGTTCGAGACGTTCCCGCCCGGACAACTCGCGACAATGAGCATGCCCAGCGCGATACTTGCGGGCGGAGAGAGAAGCAAAATCAGACCCAGCGTCAAAAGCGGCAGACCGATCAGCTGGACTGCCACGCCCCCCAGCACGCGCAGGGGTTCGCGCCTCATCAATGCGAAATCGGACAGATTCAGCGTCAGTGACACTGACAGCATCATCACAAAGAGGATGAGGGTGATCCCGAGCCGCGACTGGTCATCAACTATTACCTGCAATTGGTCGATCGAAGAGGCGTCCATAAAAAACTGTCCTGTCAATGACTTGTCATACTAACCAATGCCAGAAACCCCTGCCCGATCAGCGGTTAACCAGTTGTCATGGCAACATAAGGGGTCGCCAAACTCGGTAGAGGCTGTATCCTGTGACAAGACTTTTTGCGGGCCTTGATAGCTCAGACCCGCACTGTCGCGCGCTATGATCACTGAGACAACATCTCGCCTCGGGGGCCGGATGCCGTGATGGTTTTGGTGTTGGATTGGTAGGTCGCACGGGCAGCGATCTGGTTTTTGGGGGACCAAGAATGGGCCGGAAACGTTTTGATGAAATGTCTTGCGCGATTGCGCAGACTTTGAATCAGGTGGGCGATTGGTGGACGCTTCTGATCGTGCGGGATGCCATGAAGGGTGCACGCCGGTTCAGCGATTTCCACGAGCGCACCGGCATTGCCAAGAATATCCTTACAGACCGCCTCAACAAGCTTGTCGAGAACGGCATCATGGAGCGCGAAGAAGTCGGCGTTCGCGGTCAGCGTCAGGAATATGTACTGACCGAGCGCGGCGAAGCTCTCTTCCCCATCCTCATGGCGATGCAGCAATGGGGCGACAAATGGGTCTATGGCGATGACGGGCTTCCCGTGGAAGTCTATGACGCCCGGACCGGCGAACAAATCGCGCCGATAAGCGTCGCCAATCAGAGCGGCGAAGAAGTCACCCATCGTGACATCGCCGGGCGCGATCCGCGCCCGCGTTCGGTTCGCGAAGCCGGCTAGTCGGGCCTTGCCGGCCCGGTCGGCATACGCCTTGCTCAAATCCATATGATCATTCCGCCGGCCTGACTGACCGCCCAATGCCCGCGCGCGCGCACCGGGGGCGCCTCGGCCACGGCCCTGCCAGCCGATGCCCGGAGCATCCCCTGTCACGGGAATTTCTTCAACGAATGTATTGAGACAGGCGAATTCGCCGCCTATGGTCGTACCGAGTGTTGGAAACGGCGTTCCCGCCGCAATCAATCAACCACACTGTCAGGGGAATACATCATGTTGATCAGTTCACTTCTTCTCGCCGCCGCGCTGCAGGCCTCACCGGTCGACACGCTGGTCGCCAACGCGCTGGAAGTCTCCACCGCGCAAGGCAGCTACATCACCTATTTCGAGGCCGACGGAACCTACACCACCAATGCCGGGATTGCCGGTACCTGGTGGGTTGACGGCAATGAGCTTTGCTTCCAGCGCAGCACGGGTGAAGGCGGATGCGCACCGCTCGGTGACGCCGAGGACGTCGGCGCAAGCTGGACCGGTGTCAATGCCGCCACCGGCCAAACCGTGACCTACACCATCGTCGCGCGCGACTAGGCAGACGCGCCCTGGCGGGCGGGCCCTGCCCCGCCCGTCAATTCGCGATCGGGACGGCTTCGCCGCGGTCGACCAGGAACCAGTTCGTGCCGGGATAGCGACGCTCGATCGTCCAGACATAGCTGCCATCGGCATTATGCCGGGTCCGCGTTCGCGCATCGAAGGGCCCGAACCCGTCCTCACCGGAAAATTCCGAGCCATGGCCGTCCGGCGCAAATTCCAGGGCCTGGCGGGTCACCGCCCATTCGCCACGCGCCGCAGCAAACCAGTGCTGCACGACCTCGCCGGTTTCAGCATCCAGGACGCGGGTCAGCTCGCCAAAGAAGGCACCGGTGCCGGCCTCGCGCCAGATCGTGCGGACACCCTGCCCACCCAGGACCAGACCTGTTTCGACGGTGAAGTGGAGCTCCGACATCTCGCCGGGCCCACTCATCACCCAATTGGCAACGGCGAAGCGCCCGAGCTCGGGCGCCAGATGATCGGCCAGGGACAAAGCCCCCGTTTCAGCCTGCTCAAAGGCTTGCTCCTCGGCCCGCGCAGGGGCATTCGGTGCAAGTGCCAGGGCGGTCGCGGCCAGCAAGGTCATGATCATGATCCGAATCCTCTCGTGTCAGATGCGGCCAAGTGTGGCCCGCCCCGGCGGCACAATACATCCGATCGTGCCGCCAGAGGGATGAATCCCGGACTCTAATTGCCGAACGAGCCGGCCGGGCCGGGAAATACGACCGGCGTTTCCGAGCCATCAAGCGCCACGGCTGAAACGCCGAAATAGTAATTGTCGATCACCACATTCTCGAGCGTGAACGTGTCTGTCTGTCCGACAAAACGGCTCCACTGCCATTGCGGCTGATCGGTCAGGCGCCAGTAGACCCGATAGCCGGAGAGATTCTCCGCAGCCTCACCCTCGGCCATGTTCCAGCTCAGCGTGGTCGATGGCTGGACGGCACCCGCTACGGTGACATTGGAGGGGAAAGGCGGGGCACCGGCCATCTGCGCCATGACGGCAATATTGAGGGCCGTCAGTCGCGCCGCATGGTCGAAATCGACCCCGTCAATCGTATCGCCATAGGGTCGGCCGTCTTCGGTGCGCAGGTCCTGATGCTGGCGGTCATAATGCTCATTGGTCTCCATGATGCGCACGCCGGGATAGCCCACCGCATTGAACGGGCGGTGATGGCCGCCGCGGCCGAAACGGTCGAGCCGGTAGACCATCATCACATCGAGATTGGGAATGTACTGGTCCGCCGTGCGATCAACGAAACGCGCCAGATTGCGGGACGGGCTGTCGACCTCACCACCGGTGAAGCGACGGATCCGGGCTTCCTCCGGCGTCTCGACGGCGCGCGTGCCTTCGGAGAAGACACGGGCCGTGGTGTTGTTGATGACACCATTGATGCCGGCGATATTGCCGATCATGTCATTATTGAGCACGCCCTTGATCCGCCATCCATTCTCGATGGCGTGGGCGGCCACGATCTGGCCGCCGAACAGGCCCTGCTCCTCGCCGGACAGTCCGGCATAGATGATCGAGCCGTCGAACTCGTGCCGGCTCAGGACCCGTGCCGCCTCGATCACGCCTGCCATGCCCGACGCATTGTCATTGGCGCCGGGACTGTCGGAGGTTCCGTCCAGCGGATCGGTGACCCGGCTGTCGATATCGCCGGACATCATGACATGGCGATCCGGGTCGATCCGGCCACGCTGGATAGCGATGACCGAGACGACTTCGACCGGGTCGGGAATGCGAGCGGTACCGGAAATCGTGTCGGAGATATACATGACCTCCAGGCAGCCGCCGCACTCGGCGGAGATACGCTCGAACTCCTCGAAGATCCAGCGCCGGGCGGCGCCAATGCCGCGGGTATCGCTCTCGGTTTCCGACAGGGTGTGGCGCGTGCCGAATTCGGCCAGGGTGCGGATATCCGCCTCGATCCGGTCAGCTGACACGGCTGCAACGTAATCGTGCACGGCGAGAACTTCCGATGGCGGTGCATGTTGCTGTGCCAAAGCGGGCGCGGCGAACAAGGCCGACAGGGCGGCTGCGGTCACGAGTTTCATTCTTCTCTCCCCCGGGATTTCGTACAAGCTGGTTATGATGATGGGCCGACTGCTCGCCCGGTCAAGCCTTGCGCGCGGCTTCCGGCCATCCACGCAGGCAAAGCAAAGCGGCGCGACAGAACTCCGCCGCGCCGCTTCATGTCGAACCGATCCGGATGCCTAGGGCACCAGGATGACCTTGCCGATCGCCTTGCGGCCGGACAGGGCGTTGAAGCCCTCGAGAAAGTCTTCCAGCCGGTAGGTGCCGGCCACGTGGGGCTTGATCTTGCCGGCTTCGAACATCTCGAAGAGCTCGGCCATGTTCTGCTTGTGCGCGGCTGGCATGGCACCGGCCCAGGCGCCCCAGAACACACCCACCACGCTGGCCATTTTCAGAAGCGGCAGGTTGAGCGGCAATTTCGGAATCTCGCCGGCCGCAAAACCGATGACCAGATGGCGACCGCCCGCAGCAATGCCGCGGAAGGCGGTCTCGGCGTAATCACCGCCGACCGGGTCATAGATCACGTCGACGCCCTTGCCGCCGGTCAATTCCTTGATCCGGGCCTTGAGGTCTTCGGTCGAGTAATTGATCAGCTCGTCGGCGCCATGCTCCTTGCAGACGGCCAGCTTTTCATCGCTGGACGCCGCGGCGATGACACGCGCGCCCATGGCCTTGCCCAGCTCGACCGTGGCCAGGCCGACACCGCCGGCCGCGCCGAGCACCAGCAGGCTCTCGCCCGGCTTGAGCAGGGCCCGCTGCTTGAGCGCATGATAGGAGGTGCCGTAGACGATCGTCAGACCCGCGGCCGCCTCATAGGGCATGGAGTCCGGGATCGGGGTGACAGAGGCCGCGGGGACCACGGCCTGTTCGGCAAAGGCCCCGACCGGGGTGTTGAACAAGACCTTGTCGCCGACTGCGAGACCTTCAACGCCCTCCCCCAGTTCGGCAATCACACCGGCGCCTTCCGTGCCCGGCACGAAGGGGAGTGGCGGCTTGAACTGGTACTGCCCGCGCACGCACAGAAGATCGGGGAAGTTCAGCCCCCCGGCCTTCACGTCGATGCGGACATGGCCGGGCTGGATGGCCGGGGCATCGATGTCTTCAACGACGAGCTGGTCCTCGGGACCGAACGCCTTGCAGATAAGCGCTTTCATGATTTGGCGTCTCCTGTCTTGGGGGTCAGCCCAGTTTCACGCCGGCATGTGCCGCCGCCTTGGTGAGGAATTTGATGGTCTGCTCGCCGCCTGCCTTGAGCTCTTTCTGGCCGGCCTCATCGGCAATCTCCGAGAAGCGTGCCGCAACATTCTCCGGCGTCTGCTGTTCCGGCGGCAGGTAGATGCCATCGGTCTCGTGGATCTTGGTGACGGCATAACCGCCGGCGCCAGCGCACAGGATGGTGCGGCTCGGACCGTCTTCACTGACGAGATAGACAAGGCCCGTCGAGACGGATTCCGGCGTCATCAGGTCGAGCGCGGCCGGCGGCAGCAGGCCTTCGGTCATGCGCGTGGCGGCGGTCGGCGACAGGGCATTGACGCGGATATTGTACTTGGCGCCTTCCAGGTGGAGCGTATTCATAAGCCCGACCACGCCGAACTTCGCGGCGCCGTAATTGGACTGGCCGAAATTGCCATACATGCCCGAGGAGGAGGTGGTCATGGCGATACGGCCATACTCCTGCTCGCGCATGATGTCCCAGACCGCCTTGGTACAAACCGCCGACCCGTTGAGATGGACATCGACCACGGCGCGAAAATCATCCAGCTCCATCTTGGAGAAGGACTTGTCGCGCAGGATGCCGGCATTATTGACCAGGATGTCGATCCGGCCCCATTTGGCCCTGGCCTGTTCGACCATGTCGGCGACTTCATCGGCCTTGGTGACATTGGCGCGATGCGAGATCGCCTCGCCACCCGCGTCGCGGATCTCGGCGGCGACGTCCTCGGCGGCAGAGCCGGTTCCGGTGCCGTCCAGCGAGCCGCCCAGGTCATTGATGACCAGTTTGGCACCGCGTGAGGCCAGCGCAAGCGCGTGGGTCCGGCCCAAGCCCTGGCCCGAGCCGGTGACAATGGCGACGCGGCCGTCAAAACGAATTTCACTCATATCGTCTCAATTCCCTGATTGTGGTGTGTGCCGGTCAGCCGACGATCTGGAGGGTGAGCCATTGCGCCATCAGCGCCGGCTTGTCCTCGCCTTCGATCTCGACCGTCACATCGTATTTGAGCATCCACTGGCCCGGATTGCGCTCAACCGCATCGGCCAGGGTGAAGCGACCGCGAACGCGCTTGCCAGCCCGGACCGGGGTGAGGAAGCGCACCTTTTCGAAACCATAATTGATCCCCATCACAATGCCCTCGAGCACCAGTGTGGTTCCAGCCGCCAGCGAAGACAGCATGGACAGGGTCAAAAAACCGTGCGCGATCGTCCCGCCGAAAGGCGTTTCCCTGACGGCCCGCTCCGGGTCGATATGGATGAATTGATGATCATCCGTGACATCGGCGAAGGTGTTGATCTGTTCCTGGCTGATCTCGGTCCAGCCAGACACGCCGATCTCGGTTCCGACCGCGGCGGCGAGGTCTTCCTTCTTGATAACAGGCATCAGGCCGTCTCCCCATCGTTCAAAAGCATCTTGCGAAGCCCCGGCTTGTCGATCTTGCTGGTCCCGCCGCGCGGCAGGGGACCATCCATCCGCCAGACACGGTCGGGAATCTTGAACGGCGCCAGGTGCGGTTTGAGGAAGGCCTTGAGGTCGTCATCGGACAGGCTCGCGCCCTCGCGCAGCAGGATCGCCGCACCGACACGCTCACCCAGGCGCTCGTCGGGAATGCCGATCACCGCCGCTTCCAGTATGTCGGGATGATGCGCCAGCGCGCCCTCGACTTCCAGGCAGCTGACATTCTCGCCGCCCCGGATCACCATGTCCTTGATGCGGTCGACGATGAACAGGAAGCCGTCCTCGTCGAGGATGCCGACATCGCCGGTCTTGAACCAGCGATCTGCAGTCAGGACGTCAGCGGTGGCCTCGGGCTGGTTGAGATAGCCGCGAAACACGGCAGGGGACTGAATCCAGACCTCGCCCGGCTCGCCGGTCGGGGTCTCATGGCCCTGGGCATCAACCGTCTTGATGAAGGTGACAGCCGGCAGCGGCGCGCCACAGGATCCCGGCTTGGCCTGGTATTCCGCCAGCCCGTTATAGGTGCCAAGCGCATTGGTCTCCGTGAGGCCGTAGCCCGAGGAGGCCCAGGCCTGCGGAAAGACCTCATTGATCTTCTCGACATGAGCCTCGGGACGCTTGGCGCCTCCAGTCCCCATCGATTGCAGGGTTTCAAGCACTACACCGCGGCGTTCGGCCTCCAGGGTAAGCTCATGCGACATGGTCGGCACGCCCACCATGTCTGTCAGTTTCTCCGCCTGGATGAGATCGACGGCTTCGCCGGCATCCCATTTGCGCATCAGCACCATCTTGCGGCCGGAAAACAGCGACAGCATGAAGACGGCGTGTGAGCCGGTGCAATGGAAGAGCGGCAGGCAGACCAGGACGCCGGGATCGCCATCGACAAATTCCTGGTTGCCATTGGCCAGTTTCAGCGCAGCGCCCAGCAGGGCAAACGACAATATGGTTGTCACCGCGCCGCGATGAGTGAGCTGCGCGCCCTTGGGTTTTCCGGTCGAGCCGGAGGTGTAGAAGATCGCGAAATCGCTGTCGGTATCGATGACCAGTTCAGGCGGCGCCTTGCCGGCGCCGGCCGCGACCATGTTGTCGAATGTATCCGCGACATTGTCGATCTCGCCGCGGCCGGCAATGAGTGTCAGGCCGAGCCGACCGGCATGCGGCCGGATACGCTCGACCTGGCGGGCCCCGGCAATCACGATCCTGGCGCCGCAATCCTCAAGCCCGAACGCCATCTCCTCGCTGGTCCACCAGCCATTGAGCGGCACGATGACACCCCCGGCGGCGATGACGCCGAGGAAACAGGCCATCCATTCCGGACAATTGCGCAAGGCCAGCGCGACGCGCGTGCCCGGCTTGACGCCATGCCGGTCGATCAGCGTGTTGGCGACGGCAACCGAGCGCGCCACCAGATCCGCGAAGGACCAGCGCTGGCCTTCAAACACCACAGCCGTGGCATCGCCATGCTCCATGGCCTTGAGCAGGAGAAAACGCAGATCGGCCGGTGCGTTGACATAGGCCTTCTGGCGCACGCCCAGGACATCGGCCTCGCCTATGTTGAGGACCGGTTCGGCTTCGGCGACCTGCCGCGCAATCTGTTCGAGAACGGCCCTTGGGGGGGCAGGTTTACGCTGGGCCATGCTCAGACCTCATTGGCGTATGGTTTGAGTTCCTTGCGGCCGATCACCATGCGGTGGACGGCATCGGGGCCATCGGCGAAGCGCAGGGTACGCAAACCGGTCCACATCATGGCCAGCGGCGTGTCCTGGGAGACGCCGGTCCCGCCATGCATCTGCATGGCCTCGTCAACGGTCTCCAGAGCGACGCGAGGCGCCACGACCTTGATCTGCGAGATCCAGGGCGCGGCGGCGCGCGGATCGCCCTGATCCATCATCCAGGCGGCCTTGAGACAAAGCAGGCGTGCCTGTTCGATCGCCATGCGCCGTTCCGCGATAATGTCGTAATTGGCCCCAAGCTTGGCGAGCGGCTTGCCAAACGCGGTCCGCGAAACAGCGCGGCGGCACATCAGCTCGAGCGCCCGCTCGGCCTGGCCGATAGCCCGCATGCAGTGGTGGATCCGCCCCGGCCCGAGACGGCCTTGCGAAATCTCGAAACCACGCCCGCGGCCAAGGATGAGACATTCCTTGGGCACGCGCACATCGGTAAAGCGGATATGCATGTGGCCGTGCGGTGCATCGTCATGACCGAACACGGTCATCGGACGCAGTATCTCGATGCCCGGCAGGCCGGAAGGAATGAGGAATTGCGAGTGACGACCGTGTCTCGGCGCGTCATCGCCCTCGGTGCGGGTCATCAGGACATAGACGGCACAACGCGGATCCCCGGCGCCCGAAGCCCAGTATTTTTCGCCGTTGAGCACCCACTCATCGCCATCTTCGACGGCGGAAAAGGCAATATTGGTGGCATCCGAGGAGGCTACGTCCGGCTCGGTCATCAGATAGGCCGACCGCATCTTGCCCTCGAGCAGCGGCTCGAGATATCGCTTCTTCTGCTCGGCGTTTCCGTAGCGCTCGATGACTTCCATATTGCCGGTATCCGGCGCCGAACAGTTGAAGGTCTCGGCGGCCAGGTGGGACCAGCCCATTTCCTCGGCCAGGAAGGCATATTCCACAGTGGACAAGCCGTAGCCACGATCCGATCCGGTCAGCCAGAAATTCCACAGGCCGCGCTTGCGCGCCTCGGCCTTCAGACTTTCAAGGATCTCGGTCTGGCGGTCGGTGAAGGCGAAACGGTCACCGGCCTTGCCGATCTCCGCATGGTATTCCGCCTCAACCGGCATGACCACATCGCGCACCATGGCACGAACCTGTTCGATGAGCGGCTTCACGCGCTCGGATACACCGAGATCCATATCTCTCCCCTTTGATCTTTTAACCGTTTTTACTGTTCTTCGAATTCTGTTCGGCGCGCCCCGTGCCTAGACGGGCCGACCGCGTGCGCCGACCATCATGCGGCGAAACTTGCGCATCCCGCCAAGCCAGCGATCGCGTTCATTCGCGCGCGCCTGCTCATAGGCCGGGACATTCTCGTGCGGCAGCGCCAGAAAGCGCTTCTCCGCAATCGCAGCGAGGGTCTCGGCCGCAACATCGGCGGGCTCGACAATACCATCCGCTCCGGCAATCCCGCCATCCTCGCTGCCGCCGAGCATGTCGGTCCGGACGGCTTGCGGACAAACGCACACCACCTGCAGCCCCTCATCACCATGGGCGATCGCCATGCTCTCCGCAAAGGAGACAGCCGCATGCTTCGACGCGGTATAGGAAGACGCGCCGATCTGGGCCAGCAGACCGGCCGCAGAGGCGACGATCACGAACACCCCGCCGCCATGCGCTTTCATGCGCGGCCAGACCTGGCGGGCAGCGCGAACAGCGCCCATCACATTGACCTCGAAACTGTCATGCCACGCCTTGTCGTCGGCACCAGCGGCGTCCCAGCTCGGCTCGTCCGTGCGCAGGATGCCCGCGTTCGAGACATAGACCTCAACCGGGCCCAGCTCTGCTTCAGCCCGGTCGAGGAAGGCCGCGATTTCCGCTTCCTTCGTGACATCGACTTTCATGCCAATGCCGCCAAACTCGGCCGCGGCCGCTTCCGCGCCGTCGAGGTCGGCGAGCGCAATCTTCGCGCCTGCCGCGTGGAAAGCGCGCGCCATGGCGAGCCCGATACCGCGCGCACCACCTGTGATCGCAACCACCTTGCCTTGATATTCCATCCGTCTCTCCTCCGCCGGATTGGTTCCGGTCCGGATCAGTACTGGCGCATCCGAGCGAATTTCTCGGCGTGGTAATTGGCGTCACCATAGAGCGCTTCGGCGACCCGGATCCGCTTCATGAAGAAGCCGATATCGAACTCGTCCGTCATGCCCATCCCGCCATGCATCTGTACGCCTTCCTGAGCCGCCAGCTGGGCGACCTGGCCCAGCTTGGCCTTGGCGGCCGACACCATCATCGCGGCATGATCCGGTGCGGCGTCCAGCGACTGAAGCGCCTTCAAGACGATCGACTTGCCCAGTTCGACCTCGGAATAGAGATGCGCGGCCCGGTGCTGCAGCGCCTGGAAGGTGCCGATGATCTGACCGAACTGCTTGCGTTCCTTGAGATAGCCCACCGTGCTTTCAAGGCATTGCTGTGCCGAGCCGGACATTTCCGCCGACAGGCCGGCACGACCGGCGTCGAGCACGGCTTCCAGCGCCTTGAGCCCGCCATCCACCTCGCCCAGCACCGCATCCGCGGTCACGTCAACGCCGTCCAGCGTGACGGTTGCGAAATTGCGGCTGTCGACGGTCTTGATCCGGTCCACCGTCAGTCCGGCAGCCCCCATCGGCACCAGAAAGAGCGACACACCTTCGTCCTCGCTCCCGCTGCCGGCGGTTCGCGCGGACACGATCAGCATGTCGGCGACATGGCCTTCAGCCACGAAGCTCTTGCGGCCGGACAGCTTGAAACCATTGCCCGAGCGCTCGGCCGTGGTGGCGACGCTTGAAGGATTGTGCTTGCGGCCTTCATCGACCGCGACCGCAGTTATCGCCTCGCCAGCGGCAATACGCGGCAGCCATTCGGCTTTTTGCCCGTCCGAGCCGAAGCGCGACAGGGCTGTTGCGCCCATGATGGCGGTCGACAGGAAGGGCGAGGCTGTCAGCGTGCGGCCCATCTCCTCGGCGATGACGCCCGCGGCGACATAGCCCATCTCCACACCGCCCTGGTCTTCGGGAACCAAAACGCTGGTCCAGCCCATCTCGGCCATCGCGGCCCAGGTCTTGCGGTCGAACCCGTCCGCACTTTCGGTGTCGCGCAGCTTGCGCAATTGCGCGACCGGCGCGCTGTCCGCGAGAAATCCGCGGGCGGCATCCTTGAGCATGCCGGCTTCTTCATTGAGCACCATGGCCATGATGGTCTCTCCCCTGTGGTGCGGCGTCTAGGCCGACGGCAATTCGAGAATGCGTTTGGAGATGATGTTGAGCTGGACCTCGGACGTACCGCCCTCGATCGAATTGCCCTTGGTGCGCAGCCATGTGGCCGCGACATCATCATCCGCTCCCCATTCCAGCCCGTCCTGGCCGGCACTGTCGATCATCAGTTCGAGGCGGCGCTTGTTGAGCTCGGTGCCGTAGTATTTCAGGACCGAGGAATTGGCGCCTGTCCCCTGCCCGGCCTTGGCCTCGTCAAGAACCCGCTCCATCGTCGACATGAAGGCGAGCCCGTCGATTTCCAGGCGCACGATATCGGTGCGCAGCAGCGGGTCGGCGAGACGGCCTTGCTCGTCCTTGCCGAGCATTTGCACGGCCACATCGCCAGCCGGGCGCATGGCACCTGATCCCATGCCGCCAATCATTTCGCGCTCATGGGTGAGCAGGTATTTGGCGACGGTCCAGCCCTTGTTGAGCTCGCCAACCACATTGCGCTTTTCCGCCTTCGCATCATCAAAGAAGGTCTCGCAGAAGGGTGACTTGCCGGAAATCAGCTTGATCGGTTTCGTGGTGACGCCCGGCTGGTCCATGTCGACGAGGATGAAGGAGATGCCTTCATGCTTCTTGGCCTCGAAATCGGTCCGGACCAGCGCGAAGATCCAGTCGGCCTGATCGGCGTAGGAGGTCCAGATCTTCTGGCCGTTGATCAGGTAGTGATCGCCCTTGTCCTCGCACCTGGTCATCAATGCTGCCAGATCGGAGCCGGCGTTCGGCTCGGAATAGCCCTGTGCCCAGCGGATTTCGCCACGGGCGATGCGGGGAAGATGCTCGAGTTTCTGCTCGTGCGTGCCGAATTTCAACAGCGCCGGCCCAAGCATCCATATCCCGAAGGACTGCAGCGGCGAGCGCGCCTTGATGCGCTGCATTTCCGCGCGCAGGACCTTGGCTTCCTCCTTGGAAAGACCGCCGCCGCCATATTCGGTCGGCCATTCCGGAACCGTCCAGCCCTTGGCCGCCATCCGCTCCAGCCAGGTCTTTTGCGGTTCTGAGTATTGCCCCTTCTTGCCACCCCAGACAGCGTCGGCCTCGCTTTCCATGGGCCGGCGCATTTCCTCGGGACAATTGGCCTCAAGCCAGTCCCGGACTTCTTCGCGGAAGCTTTCCAGATCGGACATGATCTCCCCTTTATCGACTTTATCGAGCATTCGGTATGATGCACTTGCGAAGACGCTAGCGCCGAACCGGGGTCAGGTCCATGGTTGAAAGCGGCGATTTCAGTGAAATCGCCGCATGCAGGAACGCATGAAAAAGCCCCGGTCGACGGACCGGGGCTTTCAGGTGCAGTGCGGCAGATCGCCCGCAATCAGGCAAATTGCGGTGCGATCTCCAGGTTCTTGGCGATGCCGAGACGGCGCATCACCAGGAGCGCCGTGCCATTATAGTCGACGACCCGGTTCCAGAACCCCTTCTTGGGAAGGTGCAGCGCCGAGCGCGGGAAGTCGTGATGATGGTCGTGCAGCGCCTCGCCGCCGGTCAGAAGCGCCAGAAGATAATCGAACCATTTCGGGGTCTTCATGTGACCGAACACGTTCACGCCGAGCGTGGTGGCGTGAAACTGCAGACCGCGACCTATGATCACGCTGGCATGGATCAGCGCGGTCAGGATCAGCGAGCCGCCCGCCAGGGCAACGATGAGATAGATCATGGCCGGAATGGCAAAGTGCATGACCAGAGACAGGGTGATGTGAAAACGGTCGGCGAAATGCACGACCGGATTGTCCTTCAGCCACATCGGCATCGGACGGGCGAGATCTTTTTCGTCGCGCCACAGGATCCAGCCAACCCAGGCCCAGACCTTGGATTCAAACGGATTATGCGGATCACCAGGCTTGTCGGCGAAGCGGTGGTGCTGGGAATGATAATTCACCCAATCCTTCAGTGAACCCTGCATGGCTAGGATGCAGTTGACCATGATGATCACCTGGCCGGGCCATTTGATCTCGCCGGCGCGATGTTGCCAGATCCGGTGGAGTGGGCCGATACCCATATTGCACAGGAAGATGGTCAGCGCGGTCACGCCGAAACACAGCGGCGCATACCACCAGCGCAGGGTCAGCCCGCCAAGGGCAAGACCGAGCACGACCATTGTGGTGAGAAGGGCAAGGCCGAGCGCGGGATAGATGATCGCGGAAAACGCGCTCGCCCAATTGAGCGTACGCCAGGATTTCAGGATCGCCTCGGAGCGCGCAAGGATACGGGATTCAAGGATCATGGATGGCTACTCGCAATGAAAACAAAAGAACCGGTACGGAACGGACCGTGAGTGTCAGCCGTCCCGAACCCCTCGTCAAACACTCAATGTATGGACTGCGTCTAGACCGCTTCGCCAGTCATAAGGGAATAGCGATCCACGGGGTCTCGCGGTAACGCTACGGTAAAACATGCGCCGACATCGACCTCGCCCTCGGCACGAATCGTCCCGCCATGGCGCTCGACTATCCGCTGGCACAGGGCGAGCCCGACCCCGGTACCCGGATAGGCATCGCGCGAATGCAAGCGCTGGAAGACCTCGAATATCCGTTCGGCATACTTCTGGGAAAAGCCGATTCCATTGTCGCTGATCGCGATCCGGCAGCATCGCTTGCCATTCTGCACACCGATATCAATCACCGGGCGGCGGCCGGCAGCCCTGTATTTCAACGCGTTGCCAATCAGATTGACGAATAGCTGACGCATCAATATCCGGTCGCCGGCAATCTTCGCCTCGGGCGGGAAATTGATTGTCGCGTGACAGTCGTCCACAGCAATCTCGAGATCCGTCATGACGTCCTGCATCAACTCGTCGAGCTGCAGGACCTCCACATTCAGCGCGGTGTGCGCCGAACGGGAATATTGCAGGAGGTCGGCGATGAGTTGTTGCATGCGCTGCGCCGCATCGACCATCTGGCCAATCATCTTGGTACCGCGTTCGTCCAGCAGCGGACTGTAATCACGCGCCAGGAGACTGCCGAACGTGGATACTTTTCGCAGCGGCTCCTGCAGGTCATGCGAGGCAATCGAGGCGAAGCGCTCGAGTTCGGCATTGTTGCGTTTCAGTTCAGCTGCCTGGCGGCGCAATCTTTGTTCATCCGCCCGCTGCCCGGTGACATCCTGGATGACACTGAAGCTGCGCGGAATCCGGTCACCCGGATCGAGCAGTGACTGGACCCAGACATGGACGAGGCGTTCTTCACCATCACTTGCCCGCGTGAAACGGATCGCCTCGGCTTCAAGCGCACCGCTCTCGACCGATCGTTCAAAAAGGCTGCGGGCCGTCGCGAAATCATCGGGATGCACACGCGAGAGCAGGGTGTCGAAAGACAGCTCAAACTGCGTCCGATCAAGCCCGAGAATGCTGTAGACCTCGTCACTGGCTGACCCCGGCCCGGCCTCGGGACTGATCTCGATATAACCGACCCGGGCAGCCTCGCCGGCCATTTCCAGCAAGCGGAGCCGGTCCCTGGCGCGCATTTCGGCAGTCTTGCGCTCGGTGATGTCATCGATCGACCCTGCCATTCGCAAGGCCTGGCCGCCCCGCCCCCATTCCGCCTGCCCACGCGCCTGAACCCAGAAATACTCCCCGCCCTCGTGCCGCAACCGATACTCGATCGCGAAGGGCTTGCGCTGGGACAGGTGATCGTTGATGGCCAGAATGACCCGGTCCAGGTCTGCCGCGTGCAGCCGGTCCACAAAATCATCAAAAGTCGGTTGGAAATCCGGATCCAAAACCCCCACCAGTTCGAGAAAGCGCGGCGACCAGTAAAGCGCATCGCTTCGGACATCCCATTCCCACAAACCAACGCTGGCACCCTTGACGGCGAGCGAGAAGCGTCGATCAGCCTCGCGAAGGGCGAGGTGGTGACTGACCAGGGCGCCGGCAGTCTCCAATACGGCGACGGCGTCGGGGCTCCAAGCGCGCGGTTGTGCGTCTGGCGCTGTCAGATTGAGGGTCCCGTAAACGGCGCCACCAACGAAAAGGCGAACGCCGAGATAGGTCTCAAGCGCCATGTCGCGATAGCAGGGATGATCGGAAAACAGGCTTTCCGACGCCTTGTGGACATAGATCGGCTTCTCAAGCGTGATCACGCGTTCGCAATAGGTCTGGCTGAGATCGAAGACCTGGCCAACCTCGACCTCGGCATTCACATCACGAACGAATTGAACCTCGTAACGTGCGCCTTCGATTTGCGCGATAATGGCAAGTGGAAGGTCGAAAAAGCGCGCGACCGTCTCCAGCAAGCGATCAATGCAAGCGTCGTGACCACCCTCCCCGCTCGTGCTGATTTGCACGAGCTGCAACAAAATCTCCTGCGTCGGCTCTGATGTACCGGCGCGCACTGTCGTTTTCGGCTGCTTCATGCGTTCCATAACGGCTGGCCGACACCCCATTTTCCGGTCAACCTTGCCTCGCCCTGTAGGTCACATGCTAATCGCCACCCAGTGGCGGCGCAAGCAACCTCCCCGCGCAAGGCCGGCATGAAGGGGCGAAAAAACAACAAGTCTTATCGATTGTCGGGATGGACCTCGCGATCTTATTACGTTTTTGTAACGATACCTGCTAATCGATTCATCGCTGGGGAGCTGAGGATGAAAACGACTGCAATCATCTTGGGTGGCACACTTGCCGTTACAATGCTGGCCATCAACTGTCCGGCATCGGTCCGCGCGGCGGTGTCCGAGCGGACCCAGATTCCGGACCATGTCTATGAAGAAGCCGAGCGTCAGCTGGACGTCTTCGTGGCCTGGGCGCGGAATGACGCCAATGTCCCGCAGATGGCACCGCGCGACCTGCCGGCCTCCTAGGGCCTCGTCGACCTATTGATTGCCATCATCACCGGGCTGGCCGTCGAGCGCGCTCTCAGCGCGCGCGGCGGCGATCCGCGCCTCGACCATGCCGCGATAGGCCGCGTCGGCCCCCGATTCGTCGAGAATCGCCTGCCAGCTCGCCAGTGCGGCCTCCCGATCACCGTCCTGATACACCGCCTCAGCCATGAAGAAACGAGCCCGGACATCGAGCGGATCAACATCCAGCGCGCGGGCAAAGGCCTCGCGCGCAGTCGGCGTCATTGTGCCACCGGCTTCAAACAGGCGCGCCTGTCCCAACGAGGCAAACAGATAGGCCGAGCCCGGTTCCCAATCGATGGCTGACTCGAATGCCTCGGCGGCGACCGTATACCGCCCGATCCGCAAATTCGCCTCGCCAAGGACGGCCCAGCCCTGCGGATTGTCGGGATTACTCTCGAGGCTGGCGCGAAGATTGGCCAGTTCGGCCATGATTTCCCGGGCCTCCTCGGGGAGTTCCGGCGCACGGGCCGGCTCCATGCCAACCAGATGCGGACTACCCAGTATCAGGTACAGAGCCACCGCGAGGATGGCCGACACGCCGGAGCCCGCGACCAGACCACGCCGCAGGACCGTCGAAACCGAAGCTGCGTCTGTCCCGGCGACGGCGGCGGACTGGCTCATGCGGCGGCGGATTTCCAGCTCGGCCTGGCGCGCGGCAGCGGTTTCGATAAAGCCGAGTTCCCGGTCCCGGTCGAGTTCGGCCAGCTGACCGACAAACACATCCGTGCCATCAGCCAGCGAACCGCGAACACCGCGCATGACCGGCAGGACAAGCGCAAGAACCACCAGGCTGGCAAGAAAAGCGATCAGGATCCAGATCATGACTGCCCCTCCTGCTCACGCAGCCGCGCCAGTTCGGCGTCCTCGTCGGCGTCAGGCGCGATATCAACGCGGCGCGCCTGCTGCCGGACGAAAATGACCAGAACGGTGCCGCCACCGATGAGGGCGATAAAGGGCAGCAACCAGAGGAACAGCGTATTGGCCTGAACGGGCGGGCTCATCAGCACATAATCGCCGTAGCGTTCACGCACCCAGGCGCGGACCTCGGCATTGCTGTCGCCGGCCAGCAGGCGCTCCCTCACCTTGATCCGCATATCGGCCGCCAGGGCAGCATTGCTCTCGTCGATGCTCTGGCTCTGGCAGACCACGCAGCGCAGCTCGCGATAAAGATCGCGGGCCCGCGTCTCCATGACGGCATCGTCCATCCGCTCGTCCGGCGGCGGCGATGCCTGTGCCACAGGCGCCAGGCACAACAGGGCGGCGACGAGCGCCAGGATGCGAAATGCTCTGGTCATTCCGCCTCCAGCGCCTCGATCATGGGAAGAAGAATGCTGCGCCACACGGTTTCGTCGATAATGCCAACATGATGGAAGCGCACGCGCCCCTGCTGATCGACAAGGAAGGTTTCCGGGGCACCGGTGATCCCCAGCTCGAAAGCCAGATTGCCTGCCGCGTCATCGCCAACGCGGTGGTAGGGATTGCCATTGCGCGCCAGCCAGGCCGCGCCGTCGCCCGGCGCGTCGCGCCAGTTGACGCCATAGATCGGGACGCGGCCCGAGCGACTGATCTGCATCAGCATCGGATGCTCGATCTCGCAGGGCGGGCACCAGGATCCGAACACGTTGAGCAAGGCGACCCGCCCGTCCAGGTCAGCGCGCGACAGGCCGGGCTCGCCCTCGGCAATCCCCGCAAGGTCGAATGCCGGCAGAGGCCGGTCGATCATCTGACTGGGAATGGCGGACGGATCCTCACGCAGGCCGAGCGCAAAATAGACCCCCATCACGATGAAGATCGCCAGGGGCAGAAAGAGAAAGGCGCGATTCATTCCGCCGGCTCCGCGACACCGGCGCCGGCCTTGTTCATCGATTTCGCACCGAGTGCCCGACGGCCCCGGTCCGAGATCGACAGCAAACCGCCCAGGCCGAGCACGCCAGAGCCGATCCACAGCCAGACCGCAAACGGGTAGAGATAGACATGCACCGGCCAACCGTGCTCCGGGCTGGGTTGCCCGATGGTGACATAAACGTCGCCGGTCGCCCGCGCATGGATGGCGGATTCGGTCGTCGACATGCCGCGCACCGGGTAAAGACGCCGTTCAGCCGTCAGGTTCGCCACCAGCCTCTGGTCGCGGCGAACAGTCAGATATCCGCGCTCGGCAACATAATTGGCCCCCTCAACCTGTTCGACCCGATCCAGGGTGACGGTGAGCTCGCGAATGTCGAGATGCTGGCCAGGCATCAGAAAACTGCTCGTCTCCTGTTTCCACGCACTGACCCCGGTAATGGCGAAAACCATGATGGCGAGACCGAAATGGGCCACAGACATGCCCCAAATCCCGAGCGGCAGGCGCGCCGCCCGCGCCAGCGAGGCCGCGACCGGGATCTGCCCGAGCTTGAAGCGCTTGCCCAGATCGATCAGCACCCCGACCGCGATCCAGATCGCAAGGGCGGTCCCCAGGGCGCCCGCCACCAGGCTGCGATCAGCAATCCAGAATGCCGCCAGGGCACCGGCCAGCGCCGCAAGCCCCGCCGGCGCGAGATCCTTGAGCACCGGCAGCAACTTGCCACGTTTCCACGCCAGCATGCCCGAGATCGGCACCAGGACGAGCAAGGCGCCCATCATCGGGTTGAAGGTCTGGTTGTAGAAGGGCGCGCCTACAGTCACCGTCTCATCACTCACCGTGGTGATGAAAAGCGGATAGAAGGTGCCAAAAAAGACCAGGGCGCAGGCTGCGGCCAAAACCAGGTTATTGACCAGCAGCGTGCTCTCGCGGCTGACCTCGGAAAACATGCCGGTCGGCTTCAGCAGGTTGGCCCGCAGCCCATAGATCAGCAGCGAGCCACCGATCAGCGCGATCAGGATGGCCAGGATGAAGACGCCGCGCTCGGGATCGACGGCGAAGGCGTGTACTGAAGTCAGGACGCCGGAGCGGACCAGGAAGGTGCCCACCATAGACAGGGCGAAGGTCAGCAGGGCGAGCAGGATGGTCCAGGCCTTCAGCGTGTCGCGCTTTTCCATCACTCGCAGCGAGTGGATGAAGGCGGTGCCTGCCAGCCAGGGCATGAGCGAGGCGTTCTCGACCGGATCCCAGGCCCACCAGCCGCCCCAGCCAAGCTCGTAATAGGCCCAGCTGGCACCCAGCGCGATTCCAACCGTCAGGAAAGTCCAGGCCGCGAGCGCCCAGGGCCGCACAATACGGGCCCAGCGGGCATCCACACGTCCCTCCAGCAGGGCGGCAACCGCGAAGGAGAAGGTGATCGAGAAACCGACATAACCCGCGTAGAGCATGGGCGGATGCGAGGCGAGGCCAGGGTCCTGCAGAAGCGGATTGAGATCGAGGCCGTTCTCCGGCCCCGGCCACAGGCGGGCAAACGGGTTGGAGGTGAACAGCAAAAAGGCGGTAAACGCCGCGGTAATCAGCGACTGAACGGCAAAGGTCAGCGAAATCAGCCGCGCTTCGACCGGTCCGGCCGACCAGGCCAGCGCCGCCGTATAGCCCGTCAGTATGAGGGCCCAGAGCAGCATCGAGCCCTCATGATTGCCCCAGACGCCGGTCAGCTTGTAGAGCAAGGGCTTGTCGGTGTGCGAGTTCTCGGCAACGACCAGCACGCTGAAATCGGACACGGCAAACAGCCAGGCCAGACAGGCGAAGGCCGCCAGCACCAGGGCGAACTGCGCGATCGCGCCGATCCGGGCAAAGCCGTGCACCACGGCATCGCCGGTCCGCAGCCCCGCAAAGATGGCCACCGACTGGAAGAGCGCGACCACGAAGGCCAGGATGAGGGCAAATTGCCCGAGTTCAGCAATCATGACGCCGACTTGTTACGGGAAGCCACGAAGGTCAAGGCGCGAGGTGTCGCAGGTGGATGTTACACGCGGCCCCTCACCCGCCCGAACCACAGGATCAGCAAAGCGGGAACCCACGGGAAAACCCGCTCGAACGGATCGCCCGGCAATTGCGCCCAGTGTGCCGCCATTGCCGCCGGCGCCGGCAGACCGGCGGGATCGAGGGCGCCCATGGCGTTGAAGAAAACCGTCAGGCCGAAGCCGACAATCATCGCGGCGAGCACGGCCCTGTGACCGGACTGGACGCCGCAGACCCGCATCACGATGACCGGGCCGAAGGCCGCGCCGAGCGCGGCCCAGGCGAACAGGACGCGGGCGAAGATCGTGGATGGCAGGGCCAGCGTCATCCACACGGCAACCAGTGCGATGGCGACCATGACGATCCGCGAGACCGTGACTTCCTGCCCGGCAAACCGGCGCGACACACCGAGATCCCGGCTCACCGCCGAAGCCGCGACCAGCAGGATGGAATCGACCGTCGACATGACGGCAGACAGGACGGCAGCGATGACCAGACCGCCGACGATCGGCGGCAGAAAGTCACGCGCGACCTGGTAGAAGACCGCTTCGCCATTCGACCCGGCCCCGACCAGCGCCCGGCCGGCCAGGCCGAGCACGGTCATGCCGACAAAGACAAGCACCGCCCAGACGATGGCGATCTGGAAGCCGCGGCGGCGCGCCGCCTCATCCTTGACCGCCATCAGGCGGGCGATCAGCTGTGGCTGTCCCAGCGCGCCGAGGCCGACACCCCACACGCCGATCACGAAGCCGGCCAGCAGCATGACCGGCATGTCACCGCCAAAGCTCAGATAGGCCGCGCTTTCATTGGCCGAGAGGCTTGCCATGACACCGGCCGGGCCGCCCGCCGCGACCAGCGCTGCGACCGGCAGGAGCAGTGCGACCAGCAGCATGAGCGCACCCTGCAGCATGTCGGTCACGCTGACCGCCCAGAAGCCTCCGAGCAGGGAATAGACCAGCACCACACCGGCACCGACCAGCACCGATTCCAGCCGCGGCAGCGCGAATTGCGTTTCGAAGGCCTGGGCGGCAGCGCCGAACTGGGCTGCGATATAGAAGATGAAGCAGAACAGGATCATGAACGCCGCAACCATGGCAATCAGGCGCTTGCCGCCCGGCGACTGGCCGCCGGCGAGGAAATCGGCCGTCGTGACATGGCCCTCGGCCTGTGTCTCGGCGCGCAGGCGCCGACCGAACCACAGCCAGACAGCGACATAGCCGCCCCAGATTCCCGGCACCATCCACAGGGCCGACAGGCCGTTGAGATAGACAAAGCCGGAAAAGCCGAGCAACACCCAGGCTGAAGAGGTGGAGGCGGCATAGGACAGCCCTGCAACCCAGGGACCAAGCCCCTGCCCGGCGATGAAGAAATCGCTTTCGGTCTGGTTGCGCCGCGAGGCCCAGACGCCGACTCCGATGAGCAAGAGCTTGTAGCCAACCAGCGTGGCCAGAACGATCAGGCTTTCCTGCGACATGCATCCCTCCCCGAATGACGTCGTTCAGAGTCGTGTGACCCTGTCCGCGGTCACCTCTAGCCGTGTTTGCGATACCACGCCAAGCCGAACCGCTCCGGCGGCTTGCTCCGCGCTTCCCGCCCGGCTAATCCGGCAATAAAGCGAAACGCAAAGACGCCCGAGGGGACGGAAACATCATGACCGACAAGCCGACGCTAAAAGCCAAGGACGCTCCGGATCTGGGTTCGTTCAACTGGCAGGACCCGTTCCAACTCGACGACCAGCTGACCGAGGAAGAGCGCCTGGTCCGCGACACCGCGCACAGCTATGCCCAGGCCAGGCTGCAGCCGCGGGTCATCGATGCCTATCGCGAGGAAAACACCGACCCGGCCATTTTCCGCGAAATGGGTGAGCAGGGCCTTTTGGGCTGCACCCTGCCGGAAGAATATGGCGGCGCCGGCCTGGGCTATGTCGCCTATGGCTTGGTCGCCCGCGAGGTCGAGCGTGTGGACAGTGGTTACCGCTCGATGATGTCGGTCCAGTCCTCCCTCGTCATGTATCCGATCTATGCCTATGGCTCGGAAGAACAGCGCCAGAAATATCTGCCCAAACTCGCCTCGGGCGAATGGATCGGCTGTTTCGGCCTGACCGAGCCCGATGCCGGCTCGGACCCGGCCGGCATGAAGACGCGCGCCACAAAAATCGAGGGCGGTTACCGTCTGACCGGCTCGAAAATGTGGATCTCCAACTCGCCCATCGCTGACGTTTTCGTAGTGTGGGCGAAGTCGGACGCCCATGACGGCAAGATCCGCGGTTTCGTGCTGGAAAAGGGCATGAAAGGCCTGTCGGCTCCCAAGATCGGCGGCAAGCTGTCGCTGCGCGCCTCGATCACCGGCGAGATCGTGATGGACAATGTCGAGGTCGGCGAAGACGCCCTCCTGCCGCATGTCTCCGGCCTCAAGGGCCCGTTCGGCTGCCTCAACCGCGCCCGCTACGGCATTTCCTGGGGCGCCATGGGCGCGGCCGAATTCTGCTGGCATGCGGCGCGGCAATACGGGCTCGACCGGCACCAGTTCAACAAGCCGCTCGCCCAGACCCAGCTCTACCAGAAGAAACTGGCCGACATGCAGACCGAGATCACGCTCGGCCTGCAGGGTTCGCTGCGCATCGGCCGCCTGATGGACGAAGCCAGGGCGGCGCCGGAAATGATCTCGATCATGAAGCGCAATAATTGCGGCAAGGCGCTGGATATCGCCCGCATGGCGCGCGACATGCACGGCGGCAACGGCATCTCCGAGGAATTCCAGGTCATGCGCCACATGGTCAATCTGGAAACGGTCAACACCTATGAAGGCGCCCACGATGTGCACGCCCTCATCCTCGGCCGCGCCCAGACCGGATTGCAGGCCTTCTTCTAGGATCGACCAAACCTCAGGGCGCTCCCGTCAGACGCGCTGTCTTGCCCCCTGCAACCCTCTCGCTTAAACCGGTGGGGTTGGCAGGGGGGACAACATGCCGATTCTGATGGGGATTCACATTCTGGTCGCGCTTGCCTGCGCGGTTCACGTCATCCGCACGCAGCGCCAGATGTACTGGATCATGATCCTGTTCATCTTCCCCGCGCTGGGCTCGATCGTCTACATCCTCGCGGAAGTCCTGCCCTCGATGGCCGGCAGCGCCCAGGCGCGCAAGGCCGGAGCCGCCGCGCGCAAGGCACTCGATCCGGGGCGCGAAGCCCGCGAGGCGCTCACCCAGGTCGAGATCAGCCGGACCCCCGGGAATATGCGCCGCGCCGCCGATGCCTTGCTGGCCACGAACCGGCCCGCCGATGCCTTGGTCATGGCCCGCGAGGCTACCAGTGGCGCCTTCGCCGAGGATGCGGCGATGATGTTCACCCTGGCGCGGGCCCAATACGAGACCGGCGATTACACGGCCGCCCTCGCCCAGCTCGAGGCCATGCAGGCCGCCCATCCCGACATCCGCCACCCGGAGGCCCACCTGCTCTTCGCGCGCACCCAGGAAGCCCTGGGCCGCCATGAGGAGGCTGCCGCGACCTATGCCAGCGTGTCGGACCATTTCCCCGGTCCGGAGGCCCGCGCCCGCTGGGCCCTGATGCTTGAAAGCCTCGGCGAGGCCGATGAAGCCCGGGCCCGATGGCAGGAGATTACGGCGGCCGCGCGTCACGCGCCGAAATTCGTCCAGCGCACCCATCATCGCTGGCTGGACATGGCCCGCAGCCGCGCCTGAGCAATCGCCAGGGCCATGTCTCTGCAATCCGCCCACGAATTGCGGCAGCTCGCACTTGAAGCCCGCGCCGCCGCATTCTAAACCGGTCAGTGGAGAGGTGGCCGAGTGGTCGAAGGCGCTCCCCTGCTAAGGGAGTGTGCGCCAAAAGCGTACCGTGGGTTCGAATCCCATCCTCTCCGCCACTACCTTACGTGTTGACGTTTTACCGGTTCAGGGAGAATCGGCAAATCGCGCTGGCCGAATGCCGGCAGTTTGCTGCCCGAATTTGCCAAGCGTTGTAGATAGGGGACCGGTCCGCTTTCGTCTGACAACGACCTGCGATACAAGCGTCGTGTATGCAAAGGGGTATGTAGATGGCACGATTTCTTGCAGGACTTCTGATCGCTCTCGCGGGACTTGACTGCACCTTTGCCCAAGAGGGGGACGGCTATCATCCTCGTGCTCGGGTCTCCATGGATCCAAGCTCACGCATTCCCGATCATATAAGCGAGATTGTCGGCCCCGCCCCCGAACTGCATGTCTATGAGGGTGTCCTTGAGCCTAGGCAGGTCTATCGTATCGAGGCCAATCCCGAACTGGGCTTTCACTGGCCCTACCTCTTGCTCCTGCCCGAGACCGTCGCCCCGGACGGCGCCGTTCTGGTCCAGCCCAATAATGACGGATTGCCCGGCGCCCCGTTTGAAACGCATGAATACTGGGCCGCGATCCGAAACGAGCAGCTGTATTTCGATTTCGGCCGCCATCTCGGCACCCCGATGTTGACCCCGGTCTTCCCGCGACCGCTGGTCGAAGGCATCGGCGGCAATCTCTACATCCATGCCCTGACCCTTCCGACGATGACGCACGCCGATGGACGGTATGCCCGTCCGGATCTTCAAATTCTGGCGATGCTGGATGACGCCCGGGCCAAGCTCGCATCCAACGGCCATCAGCTCTCCGACGACGCGCTCTTCTGGGGCTTTTCCGCGGCGGCGGATTTCGTAACCCGCATGACGGTCCTTCATCCCGAGCGCGTGCGGGCGGTCGCCGCTGGCGGGGTTGGTGGATTGCCCATCCTGCCCGTCGAGACCCATGATGGCGAAAGCCTGGCCTATCCGGTCGGCATTGCCGACCTCGAGCAGGTTTCCGGCCGCCCTCTGAATGGCGCCGCCTTGCGCGAGACGCCCTTTCTGCTGTTCCAGGGCGGCAGTGACGAAAACGATTCAGTGCGGGAGCCGCCCTTCACCTGCGAGAATTTCCGGTCCGACAGCTATGATTGTGAGCAGAGCATCTGGGTAAATGAAACGCTCGGTGCTTCAACCATCGCCCGTGTGCCGGCCGTCCGCGCGATCTACTCGGACTTCGGCATGGAGGATTTCAACTCTCTCCTCCTGCCCGGTATCGGTCATACGACCCCGGACGCGATGGAAGCGAGGCTACGCGCCTACTTCGCCTGCGTGCTGGCGAACGAGACCGGCTGCGCGATGGCAGTCACAGTACCCGATCTCAGCGAGCCGCCCGCCGAATAGGCGACGCGAGGCAACTGGAAGACCAGGCACGACTACCGTTCCACGCGTCCTGGGCGCTTACGGTTGAATTCACGTCCGGCGACCGTCTCTCACACCTCCGCCAGCAGCGTCTCACTCACCGTCCACAGGCGCTCTGCCGCCTCGTCATCGCAGGCATGGGCGTCAACGCCGGCATAGCGGGCGAGCGGGCTGTCGGGGTTGGTCGGCGCGGCGATGTCGCAATTCTCGCAATAGACGCCCGGCTTGCCGTCCAACAGGGCCGAGCTGGCGGCCCACAGCGTGGTTGAACAGCCCTGCTCCGGCGTCTTGAAGCCCTGTTTGGCCAATTCCGACATTTCGCCATTCTCGTCGAGCCAGCCCAGCGCAATCATCTCCTCCTGCGGCAGATGGCGCTGCAGCGGCGTGAAAATCCCGCCCGGATGAACCGCAAAGGCCGCGCCGCCACTCGCCTTGAAACGGCGGGACAGGGCATTGGCGAACAGCGCATTGGCGGTCTTAGCCTGGCCATAGGCCTGCCATTTGTCATAGGGCGTGTCGGTGAACTGGATATCGTCCCAGCGAATGCCGCAAATCTTGTGTGCGGTGGAGGACAGCGCCACGACCCGTGTGCCAGGCTTTGAGGTCAGTGCCGGCATCAAGGCCTGGGTCAGCGCGAAATGGCCCATGTGATTGATGCCGAACTGGGATTCCCAGCCCGGCCCGACCCGCGCTTCCGGGCAGGCCATGATACCGGCATTATTGATCAGGAGATCGATCGAAGCGCGCGTCTCAAGAATGTCGGCGGCAAAGCGCCGGACCGAGGCCAGGTCCGCGAGATCCATCGCGGCTGTTGTCACATTGCCCGCAACATCTGCCAGCGTTTCAGCCGCCTTTTCCGGCGACCGGACCGGCACCAGGACGGAGACGCCCTTGGCCGCCAGGGCGCGCACGGTTTCCAGGCCGATCCCGCTATAGCCGCCAGTGACGATGGCGAACTTGCCCGCCAAATCGATGTCGGCGAGCACCTCTGCACCGCTGCTCTTGGCATGAAAGCCCGATTGTGTCGGTACCTGGTCGGATATGGCCATGTCCTGTCTCCCCATCTTGTTGCCCGGACAGACAAGCGCGGGACGGCCGCCGACACAACTTCATTCTCTGCCGCGGCGCGAACTTCGCTTGCCACACTGTCCCGGCCCGCCCTAACGTCAAACGTGAACATTGTTCGATTTTTGACAGGAACGGTCCGAACCGATGCAACTCGTCAGCGATGTCATTCTGGAAGACCAGCCGCAGGTCGCCCCCCATTTCGAGGCTCGCTATCCATCCCTGGAGGGGTTTGCCCTGTGGGATCCGCAGGCCTGGACGAACGGTCATCCGCACGATTTCTTCCGGCGCATGCGCGAGGAGGCACCGGTGATGTGGCAAAGCGCCGACCCGAAGCGCGCCGGCTACTGGTCGGTCAGCCGCTATGACGACATCAAGGCGGTGGAACTGGCGCCCGAGATCTATTCGTCCGAGCGCGGCAGCATCAACATGTTCGTGATGCCGCGGAATGAATGGAAGCCGAAAAAGCTGATCCCGGCCGCCTTCAACTCCATCATCAATCTGGACCAGCCCCAGCACATGCAGATGCGGATCCAGCAGAAGGATTACTTCATACCGCGCTTCGTAGCCGAACTGGGCGAGCGTGTTGATGCCAAGATCGACAGCCTGCTGGACGAGATGGAAAGACGCGGCCCCGTCGTCGATTTCGTGTCGCTCTTCTCGCAGGAATTGCCGCTCTTCACCTTGTGCGAAATGCTGGGGATCGACGAGGCGGACCGGCCGAAAATCATCCGCTGGATGCACTATCTGGAACTGGCCAACCAGTATTTCGTCAATCCCTGGACCCTGCTTTCGCGCCGTCCCTGGTTCCCGATCAAATTCTACCACTATGTCAACGAGATGTTCGCCTATGGCGAGCGCGTGATGGCGGATCGGCGGGTCAATCCCAGGCCGGACCTGATGACGGCGATCGCCAATACCCGGATGGCCGGCAAACCCCTGCCCCAGGAATATCTCGACGGCTCCTGGCTGCTGATCATTTTCGCCGGAAACGATACCTCGCGAAACTCGCTGTCGGGCACGATCCGGCTGCTCACCGAGTTCCCGGACCAGCGCGCGCGCGTCCTGGCCGACCGCTCGCTGATCCCGGCCATGACAAATGAGGCGCTGCGGATGATCTCACCCGTCCAGCACATGCGGCGCACAGCGATGGAGGATACCGAGCTGAGCGGTCAGCGCATCGCCCGCGACGAGAAGGTTGTGCTCTGGTATCCGGCCGCCAATCGCGACCCGGATGTCTTTGCGGATCCTGACCGCTTCGACGTCTCGCGCGAAAATGTCGACAAGCACATTGCCTTCGGACACGGCCCGCACAAATGCCTCGGCAACCGCATCGCGCAAATGCAGCTCCAGCGCGCCCTAACCAAGATCCTTGAGCGCTTCCCGAACATTGCCTGGACCGGGAAGCAGACAATTTCGCCGAATACGCTGGTGCACGCGATCTCCAGCCTTGAGGTCAATCTCTACGGGCCGAACGGTCAGCGCCCGACACAGGTCGCTGTTTCGCGCCACCTTGGCGCCAAGGCCTGACCACAAGCGCGTCCGCAAGGGCTGCGCGGCCGGGCCGAACAGGCCGGCGCGTCGAAACGGTCGCAGCGACCGCAGCCGGTGGCAAGGAAGTCCTGATATCGGTGATCATGTCGTGGCCGCCCCACCGCAGCGGGCCAGGCCGCGTGCTGCGGGCGCAGACAGGCAGGGCTTTGCCCGTCCGGAGAACCATCGAGCCTGTTCCATGGGCGCGCGCGACGAGCGCGCTGGCATCGGGCACGGATCGGACTAACCTGTGCCGCGACCCTGAAACACGTGAGGCCCGTCATGACGCAGATCAATCCCGCCAGCCCCGTCCTGGTAACCGGCGGTACAGGCTATCTGGCCGGCGTGATCATCGCCCAGCTTCTCGGCAAAGGACATGTCGTCCATGTGACGGTTCGCGACCCGGACCAGCGCGAAAAGCTGAAACACCTCGAGGCAGTCGCGGCGGCCTCACCCGGTTCGATCCGCTATTTTCGCGCCGACCTGCTCAATCCGGACGCCTTTGCTCCGGCGATGGCCGGCTGCGAGCTGGTCATCCACACCGCCTCGCCCTTCATCGCCCATGTCGAGGATCCGCAACGCGATCTCATCGATCCGGCTGTCGAGGGAACGCGCAATGTGCTGGCGGCAGTGAACGCCACGGAAACAGTCAGACGCGTTGTGCTGACCTCCAGCTGCGCGGCCATCTATGGCGATAACAGCGACATTGCCGGCATGCCGGAGAGGCGGCTCACCGAAACCGTCTGGAACACCAGTTCCACACTCGGCCACCAGGCCTATTCCCTGTCAAAAACCCGCGCCGAGAAAGCCGCCTGGGATATCGTCCACGCCCAGTCTCGCTGGGATCTGGTGACCATCAACCCGTCCCTCATTCTCGGCCCGGGCATCAATCCGCAGGCGAGCGGCGAAAGCTATTCCATCCTGACCCAGATGGGGGATGGCACGATGGCAGCCGGCATACCCGACTTCCGTATCGGCGCCGTCGATGTGCGCGAGGTTGCCGCCGCCCACATTGCGGCCGGCTACACGCCCGAGGCGCTGGGCCGCCATATCCTCTCGGCCCACGACACGGGCTTCGTCGAGATCAGCGCCCTCCTGCGCGAGCATTTCGGCGACCGCTACCGCTTCGGGAAGTCCATCCTGCCGAAATTCCTGGTCTGGCTGATCGGTCCGATGATCAATCCGGCGCTGACCCGCAAGATGGTCAGCCGCAATGTCGGTATCCCGTTCACGGCAGACAATTCAAAGAGCCGCGAGGCCCTGTCCATCAGCTACCGGCCGTTGGCCGAGACCGTCACGGAGCATTTCCAGCAATTGATCGAGGCAGGCCGGATCAAGCCACGCGCCTGATGGCATCATCGACGCCGCGCTTTCGTTCCAGGCCGAAATCCGCTTTGCTCGTGTCGGGATCCGGGGAGAAGAAGATGCGGATGATTCTGATCATTCTGGGGCTGATCGCGGCGCTGGTCGGGTTCGCCGCCTACGGGCCGGGCGCTCTGAATGCCATGCACTTTGCACCACCGGTCGCCGATCCGGCGCTGGATGAGCGGTTCGAACGGGTCCAGACGCCGATCCGCACGGAACGTGCTGATTTCCACGGCGCCGAGGATCTCGAACCCGGGCCGGACGGCCGGCTGTATGCCTCGCTCGCCGACGGGCGGATCATGGCCCGTGACACGGCCGGTATCTGGTCGGAGATCGCCGATACCGGCGGCCGCCCGCTCGGACTGAGCTTTGCGCCGGACGGATCGCTCTTCGTGGCCGATGCCTTGCGCGGGCTTCTGCAGCTGACGCCGGACGGCTGGACGGTCTGGATCGCCTCGGCCCAGGATGGCGGCCCCCTCGTCTTTACCGATGACCTCAGCGTGCTGGAAGACGGCCGCATCATCCTGACCGATGCTTCGCTGCGGCACGGCTATGGCGCACATCTCGATTCCTTCCTGGAAGCCGAGCAAACGGGGCGCATCCTGCTGGTCACAGCGCCCGGCGACATGACCGAGCTCGCCAGCGGGCTGGGCTTCATCAATGGCGTCGACCATGATCCGGCGACCGGCCTGGTCTATGTCAATGAAACCTGGGCCGGACGCATCTGGCAGCTCGATCCGGACGCCGGCGAGCTGACGGTGCTGATCGAGGGCCTGCCGGGTTATCCCGACAATCTGGAGTTCGACCCGGCAAGCGGGCTTGTCTGGACTGCCATGCCGTCGCTGCGTGCGGCGGACCTCGAAGCCCTGCATGCCCGCCCCTTCTTGAAACGCCTGATATGGCGCTGGCTGCAGATCGCCGGACTACCGGCGCTGCCCGACCGTCCGGCCATGGCGATTGCGGTCGACACGGACGGCCAGCCTGTCTTCGGGCTGCGGGGTCCGCTGGAGGATGCAGACGGGATCACCACGGCCCTGATCTGGAATGGGGAGTTGTGGACGGCCGGACTGGCCCGCGACGGGATCACGGTATTCGCGGCGCCGGCGGTAGCGGACTAGTCTTCGACGATCCCCCACTCGACCGGCGTGCCCGGCCCGCCCTTCTGGGTCTTGACTTCGCGGCGCATGCGCGGATCGAAACTGATATGATTGATCTTGCGCGACGCCTCATAGATCAGCTGATCGAAGGCCAGCGGCGAGGCCTCCAGCGCTTTGGCAACATCAACCGGCTGCATGTCCTTGACGGTAAAATCAGCGGCGTATCCCAATGCATGCGCCGAATTGGGTACGCCACCGACCTGCTTGTTGACCGCCGGGTTCCGGTAGCCCGATGTGATGCTGACCGGACGGTCACCCAGCACGCGGCGGACCTGCTCCATGCCGCAAGCCAGGCCATGCAGCGCACGCAGATGCTCCTCCTCCGGCGTATTCGGATCACCCATGGATTTGGCTGTGTCCGAACGGATGAATTCCGCCAATGTGAAATTGCGGGTCAACATGTCCTGCTCCCTCATGTCTGGTCGAGCCCTAGTGTAGCGCAAAGCGCCGCCCGCTGAAGATGTATCTGGCGAAAAATCACGGATCACCTGCCCGGGCAATGGGCAGCCGGCGGCGATGTGCGGATTGCCCGTCCTGCAAGCACCGCTGAATGTCCCGCATGCAGCCATGTGTGCAATCCCGGCTCGAACCCGCCCGTTCGCCGCACTAGCCTTGCCGGGGCGATGGGAGGAAACAAAGGCATGACCGAAACGTCTGACACACCCGATCCGGTTCGCTTCTCCCACGCGCTCGCCAATGGCACGCTCGCCGGGCTGGCATGGCCCAATCCCGGCTCGCCGCGGCTGGTCTTCATCCATGCGAACGGATTCTGCGCCAGCGCCTATAAACGGCTTCTGGGACGGCTGGCGCCGCGTTTCGACATTATCGCGCCGGATCTGCGCGGCCATGGCCGGTCGCGTCTGCCGACCGACCCCGACAACCATCGCAGCTGGGCTCTCTACGCGCAGGATGTCCTGGACTGGCTCAAACAGCTGGACCGACCGGCCGATGCCTTTGCCGGCCATTCCATGGGGGCAATCGTCGCCCTGCTCAGCGCCAGCGCTGCGGCCGACACGGCACCGCTCGCCCTGATCGAGCCGGTCATCCTTCCGCCCGTGTTCTATTTGACCGCCGCCAGCCCGTTTCGCGGGCTGATCAAGGGTCGGATCCCGATCGCCAATGCGGCCCGGAAACGGTTTGACGGCTGGGCAAGCCCCGCCGATGCCCATGCGCGCTATGTGCGGCACCGCACTTTCCGCAACTGGGCCGAGGGGGTTCTGGATGACTATCTGGAAGACGGGCTTACGCGGGCCGAGGACGGGATGTACCACCTGTCCTGCACGCCCGGCTGGGAAGCGGCAAATTTTGAGGCCCAGGGACATGATATCGGCGCCGCCCTGCGCCGCCACCGCGGCCCGATCCGGGTGCTCGGCGCCGAGCGGGCCTCGACGATCGTCAACCCGCGGACCCTGACGAGACGCGGGATCGTGATCGACCGCATGGCCGGCACAGGTCATCTCGCACCGCTGGAGGTTCCCGACCGGGTTGCCGCCTGGCTCGGCGACTGCCTTGCTGCAGGCCCTCGGGAATCAGGAAATCCTGGCAATGGACCGCTGGAGGCGCAGGACCATGGATGAACGCTTTGCCGACCGCGTGCAGGTGCGGATCATCGACCGGGTCGCCCATGTTACGCTGGATCGGCCGGACAAGCTCAATGCGATCGACCCCGCCATGTTCGAGGGCTTGCTGGCTGCCGGTTCGTTTCTGGCCAGGCGGACGGACATCCGCGCCGTGGTTCTCGCCGGGTCCGGACGCATGTTCTGCGCCGGGCTGGACTTTGCGAGCTTTGCCGCCATGGCCGGCGAGGATCTCACTCGCGAACCCCTGGAGAAGCGGACACACGGCCTCACCAACCGGCCGCAGCAGGCCTGCCTGCAATGGCGCGACCTGCCTGTCCCGGTCATCGCGGCGATCCAGGGCGGCGCGCTCGGTGGTGGGCTGCAGATTGCCCTGGGTGCGGATATCCGCGTCGTCGCGCCGCAAGCCCGGCTGGCAATTGCCGAAATACGTTGGGGCCTGGTGCCGGATATGGGCGGCTGCGTTGTCCTGCCGGGACTAATGCGCGACGACCAGATCCGGGCCCTGACCTATAGCGGTCGGGACGTGACCGGCAAGGAAGCGGTCACGCTCGGGCTCGCCACCTTGTGCGCCGATGATCCGCTGGCGGAGGCGCAGGCCATGGCTGCCGGGATCGCAACACGCAGCCCGTCGGCCATGCGGGCCAGCAAGCGCCTGCTGAACCTTGCGGCCGGCGCGGATGCCGCTACCGTCCTGATGGCGGAATCGGTGGAACAATCCGCCCTGATGGGCGGACCGGACCAGACCGAGGCCGTCCTGGCGCAACTGCAAAAGCGGCTGCCCGACTTCGACTGAACGCGCGCGTCGACCGAACCAACGATCGACCGAACCAGCGGTCGGCCGATCCGGCGAAGTCCCGAGCGGATTGGGTCCGGCGGAACGGTTCAGTTTTTCCAAAATAGCCACTAATAACGCCTGATCGACCCAATTACATCTCCGTCAACGAAAACGGAGGCGAAGATGCGCTTTGTCGGACTTGTACTTTCCATCATGATCCTTGCCGGAACCGGGCTGCTCGCCTGGCAGGAAGCTGCCTCCGGCAGCGCCCTGACGGTACGCCCAGCACTCGATCAACCGGTCAGCGGCTGACCCGGACGGAGAGATTCATGAGCATGAGTTTCAGCCAGGAAGAGACTGGCTCAAAAGGTCGCTATGTCGCGCATGTCGAGGGCGAGGAAGAAACGGGCGAAATGACCTATTCGCGCCTCTCGGCAACACGGATCATCGTCGACCATACCGGTGTGCCGGACAGTTTGCGGGGGCTTGGCGTCGGCGCGGCGCTGGCCCGTCATGTCGTCGCAGAGGCCCGCAAGATCGGGTTCACCATCGTGCCGCTCTGCCCCTTTCTGCAAGCCCAGGCAGCGCGCAACCCGGACTGGTCTGACGTGATCGAAGCGCTCTGAAAGGCGACGCGACGTCCTAGGTCGTGGACTCATAACTTCTGGCCCAGAGTCGGATTGAAGCGAGAGCGACTGCGGCTAGGAAGTTTCTTGCGAGCTTGTCGAAGCGTGTTGCGCATCGGCGGAAGTGCTTGATTTTGCAGAAG
>NZ_JADFAJ010000022.1 GCF_015665295.1 Maricaulis sp. | reverse complement strand
GTTCGGCAAGAGCGGCGCGATAATCGCCCACTCCCCATCGCTCAAATCAAAACGGGCCATGATCCAACTCCTCCAAGAAGCTTGAATCACGGCCGGAGTGATTTGGGAATCCGGTTTATGGGTACAGTACCTAGTTCCGCGGCTGCTTTTTTCCACCAGTACATTACGAAATCAATGGAACTTGAGACGGGTGAGTACGCAGCCCTCAGTGCCTCCACATACTCGTCGCCCAACTCCGCCCGCATCCGTTTATTCCCAATAAAAGGCGGATTCCCCACAATGAAATCCGCCTTCGGCCAGACCGCCGGTTTCGGTTTGGCATAGTCCCAGATTTCAACCTGGGCGCTTTCGTCCGGCACGTTTTCGCCGGTGACGGGGTGGGCTTTCACCGTCTCGCCATCCCAGCGCGAGACCGGCTTGCCGCTGTCGGCCAGGCGCAGGGTGCGCTCGCTATAGTCCAGCACCGCGTCGCGGCATTCGATATTGTGGAAATCCTTCAGCACCGGGTCGCGCACCACGTCCTGGCCGCCGGTCTTCAATTGCCATTTGATGAAACCGATCCACAGGACCAGTTCGGCAATCGCGGCGGCACGCGGATTGAGTTCGATGCCGAGAAACTGGTGCGGATCAACCGTGTGGCCCTGGAATTCCAGCGTCGCCTCGCCGCCCAGCTCGGTGATGAAATCGACCACATCGCCTTCCAGCTTTTTCATCATCTCCATGGCGACATAGAGGAAATTGCCGGTGCCGCAGGCCGGGTCCAGCACGCGGATCTCGCACAGGCTTTCATGGAAACGCCGCGCCTCGCGCAGGGCCTCGTCGGACTTGCCATCCTCGATCAGGGCCTGGCATTCCACCATCACATCGCGCCAGTCGTCGCGCAGCGGCTCGATGATGGTTGGCGTCACCAGACGCTCGACATAGGCGCGCGGCGTGTAATGGGCGCCCAGCTTGTGGCGCTCCTTCTTGTCGAGTGCCTGTTCCAGCAAGGTGCCGAAAATCGCCGGTTCCACATCGCGCCAGTCGCGGCGCGCGGCGAGGGTGAGTTCGGCCACCATGTCCGCCGTCAGCGGCAGGGCCCGCGCATCGCGGAAGAGACCGCCATTGAATTTGCGGACCGGCTCGCGGATCCAGGCATTGAGCGCCGAGCCGGTATCCATGTCGGTCCAGAGCTGTTCCAGCGCCAGATGCGCCTTGTCGGGCATGGCCTGAAGCTCTTCCAGCATGCGGGTGAAGCTGTGCCGTTTCAGCAGGTCCACATCTTCGGCAAACATGGTGAACAGGCAGCGCATGAGGAACATGGCGACCGTCTCGGCGTCGTGCTTTTGCTCCAGATCGCGGGCGACCCTGGCCAGCCGGGCAGCGATGTCGCGCGTGACCTCGGCTGATTTCTTGGCCGGGTCGAGCGCATGCGGGTCGGTCCAGATCGTGCGCAGGCGTTCGCGCACCACCGGGCTGCGCAAATCCTCCAGCAGGACACGGAAGGAGCGGCGGTCCGGAAAGTGCGCGTAATTTTTGCCCTGACCGGAGAAGTCGGCATAGATTTCAAAGCAATAACCGACATCGCAGACGATCAGGAAGGGTGGCCAGCCATGTTCCGGCGGCAGGTCCTTGGCATAGGCCTCGGCCTGTTCGCGCGCCTTGCGCATGGCCGTGACCCAGGCATTGGTGCCCCGCTTGGCGGTGCCGGTCTTGCGGTCGCCGGCCTCGATCCCGTGCAATTCCGTCTGCGCCGGATCGACTTTCCCCTTGCCGGATTTGGCGCTTTGTTTCGCCTCCAGCACGAAATGGCCGCGCTTGTAGAGATCGAGAAAGCGGGTCGAGGTGTGACCGTCGGCATGATTGCGGGTGACCGAACGGTCATAGACGTAATCATTGAGATGATTGGCCTCCTGCACCGGGTCCGGGTGCGGCTGGCCGATCAGGTCGCACAGCTCGTTGAGGAAGGACTGCGTGTTCGAACGCTCCGCCCCGCCGGACTTCTGCCAGCGCGCAATGAAGGCCTCCACGATCGCCGGGTCGAGCCCGTCATCCATGCCTGCGTCCGCCATGCGGCCCGTCCCCGTCTGCAAGTCCGGCCTGACTGTATGCGGCGCCTGCCCGGCGCGGCAATGCTGGATTGTGGACGGTGGCAGTGGTGCTGAATAGGTCCTCGCCCTTGATGGGCGAGGTGGATCGCCCGTGAGGGCGAGACGGAGTGGGTGATGGGCGGCCGCTGACGGAACGCTGACGCGTCTCACCCCTTCCGCCCCGGATTCAATCCGGGGCACCTTCCCTGGTCTGGGGAAGGACCTGGACCCTGATGTTTCTCCCCACACCATGGAGAGGTGTCGCGCCCGAAGCGCCGGACGAAGGGATGACGCCGCAGGCGGTAGCCCAGGCTCCCCCTCGCTGCGCTCGGCCCCCTTCGTCCTGTCGCTTGCGCGCCAGGCCACTTCCCCCGCAAGCGGGGGCAGAAAGGGGTTTTCCATCCCCCCTGCATTTTTCCCGGAGGCGCGCAGCGCCATCCGGGACCGACGGGAGACTCATCGCTGGCCGGAGGGGCTCGTCGGTCCCGGCTCTCCGCCCCGCTTTTGCGGGGCTCCGGCCGGGAAAAATGTGGTTGGGTTTGCGGGGGAGAAAGACGTCGCCCCTACCCCACCGAAAACCCGCCCGCATAGGGGTCGCGCTCATCGACCCAGATCGTGTTGATGCCGGTCTGGATGGCCCAGCCCTTGATGCTGGGGATGATGGCGGCGTGGCCGCCGAGCGTGGTCGCGGCCTCCACCTTCCCCTCAAACAGGCTGCCGATGAGGCTTTCATGGATGAAGGTGTCGCCCGGCCTGAGCTCGCCGCGGGCGGCAAGCTGGGCCATGCGGGCGCTGGTGCCGGTGCCGCAGGGGGAGCGGTCGAGGGCGCGGCTGCCATAGAAGACGGCGTTGCGGGCATCGGCCTTCGGATCGCGCGGGCGGCCGGTCCACAGGACATGGCTGGCGCCGCCGACGCGCGGGTCGTCGGGATGGCTGAGGGTGACGGCGGCATTGGCGGCGGCGCGGACCAGCGGGCTGAGGCGCAGCAGGTCGGCGACGCCCATCTCGTCAAGATCGCCATAGCCGGGCTGCGGTTCGATGATGATGTAGAAATTGCCGCCATAGGCGATGTCGACCGTGATCGCCTGCCAGCCGGGAATGTCCAGCACGAGGCCGGTGATCGCGAGATAGGAGGCGACATTGCGGATGCGCACGCCGGTGACGTGCTCGCCCTGCCAGTCGATCTCCGCCTCGATCCGGCCGGCCGGGGCATCCAGTTTCACATGCTTGCGGTCGGCCGGGGTGAAGACGCCGTTTTCCAGCGCCATGGTCACGGCCCCGATCGTGCCATGGCCGCACATGGGCAGGCAGCCCGAGGTCTCGATGAAGAGGATGGAGGCGTCGGCATCCGGCGTTGAGGGCGGGTAGAACATCGCGCCGGACATCATGTCGTGGCCGCGCGGCTCGAACATGAGCGATCGCCGGATCCAGTCGAAACGGGCGATGAAGTCGGCCCGTTTCCCGGCCATCGTGTCGCCTGCCAGAAAGGGCAGCGGCCCGGTGACCAGCCGCACCGGATTGCCGCAGGTATGCCCGTCGAGGCACTGGAAGACATGGCGCATGGCGCGCTCCGACATTGGGCCTAGTGGGCCAGGACCGAGGGCAGTTTGAGCGGACGCGTGTCGCGCGCCGTCTCGACCATGGCGATGACTTCGGCGCGGCGGGCACCGGCCAGCGGCAGGCGCGGCATGCGGACGCGTTCCGAGCCGCGGCCCATGACCTGTTCGGCCAGCTTGATGGACTGGACGAGATCATGCTCGGCATCGAGATGCAAAAGCGGCATGAACCAGCGATAGATGGCCCGCGCGGTCTCCAGGTCGCCGCTCTCGACGGCCTCCCACAGGGCGATCGATTCGGTCGGGAAGGCATTGGTCAGGCCGGACACCCAGCCGACCGCGCCGAGCAGGATTTCCTCCAGCGCGACATCATCCAGGCCGGCGAAGACCCGGTAACGATCGCCGCAGCGATTGAGGATGTCGGTGATGCGGCGCGGATCGGGCGCGCTCTCCTTGATCGCCACCAGGGTCTCGACATCGGTCAGGCGTTCCAGCGTGTCGAGCGAGATGGCGACGCGGTAGGCGGGCGGGTTGTTGTAGAGCATGACCGGCAGGGAGGTCGCGGCCGCCACGGTGCGGATATGCGCTTCCAGCTCGGCTTCGGAGGGGACATAGACCATGGCCGGCAGCAGCATCAGCCCGTCCGCCCCGATCCGCGCTGCGTCGATGGCATAGGTCCGGGCGAGATCGGTGGTCAGTTCGGAGACGCCGGTCAGCACCGGCACCCGGCCATCGACCGCATCGACGATGGCGGTGAGCACGGCGCGTTTCTCCGGCGCGCTCAGGGAATTGTTCTCGCCGACCGTGCCCATGGCGATGAGCCCGTGCACCCCGTCCTCGACGAGGGCTTTCACAACCGCCGTCGTGGCTTCGAGATCAACCGAGAAATCCTCGGCAAACTGTGTCGTTGCGGCGGGGAAGACCCCGCGCCAATTGCTTGCTGTCATCACGCGTCCCTTCACCGGCTTCCGGGCCGGCCATGCGCGCTTGTCATGACCGGTCTGATCGAGCCTGTTTCGTCCGTTTTCCCGCCGCCTCGCCTCTCCGGCGGTGCGTCGGGCCCAGCCTGTCACTCCCGGACCGGAAAATCGACTGGCTCGCAAATTGGATACAATATCCAATCGGGTCAAGCCGGGCGGGTGACACTCCGGAAAACCTCGTCTAGCGTCGACCCGAGCAGGGGATGAAGACCACCATGAAGACCATCAGAAAGACCCGCACGATGATAACGCTTGGCGCCATGGCACTGGCGATGATTGCGCCGGCGACCGCACAAGAGGCGGACACCTACGCCGATGTGGTTGAAAACCTTGAGCTTCGCGAGGGATTCATCCCGCTCTATGTCGATCCATCCGACGGTCGCATCCTGGCGCGCCTGAACCAGGGCGACGGCGATGGGCTGGGCCGCATGATTTACACCGCCCGGCTGACTTCGGGCCTTGGTTCCAACCCGGTCGGACTGGATCGCGGATTGGGCTCAAGCTCTGAAATCCTTCACTTTTTCCGGGTCAATGACCGGGTCTTCGCCGAGTTCGAAAACACCGGATACCGCGCCGGCGGGGCCGGTCCGGAAGAAGCCGCGGCAACCCGAAACTCCTTTGCCCGCTCCATCATCTGGTCGACCGAAATTATTGCCGAAGATGGCGGCAACCTTTTGATTGATTTATCTGATTTCCTCCTGCGCGACCCGATTGGTACCGTCAGCCAGTTGGCGAGCAGCGGCCAGGGGTCCTTCTCGATTGCCGGCGACCGTTCGGCGGCGCTCACCGACAGTGCGTTGGTCTTCCCGCAAAACGTTGAAATCGATGCACTTCTGACGCTTTCCAGCGCCAGTCCCGGCTCGGAAGTCCGGGCTGTCACCCCGGCCCCGGAATCGGTCACCCTCACCGTCCATCACTCCTTCGCCGCCCTGCCGGAACTGGGCTATGAGCCGCGCGAAGCGGATGACCGGTCCGGCGCCATCACGCTGGATTTTTACGATATGGCGACCCCGCTGGAGGGTCCCGTCCGGCGCTCGCTCGCCCTGAGACACCGGCTGGAACGTGTGGATCCGACAGCACAATCGGGGCCGGTTGTCGAACCGATCATCTATTATCTCGATCGCGGCACACCACCGCTGATCCGCGACGCCCTCATCGAAGGCGGCAATTGGTGGGCCGAGGCTTTCGCCGCCGCCGGATACGAAAACGCCTTCCGGGTCGCGCTTCTGCCGGAAGGCGCCCACCCGCTCGATGTTCGCTACAATGTCATCCAGTGGGTGCACCGGCAGACCCGTGGCTGGTCCTATGGCGGCTCGGTGATCGACCCGCGCACGGGTGAGATTCTCAAGGGACACGTCATTCTCGGCTCCCAGCGCGTGCGCCAGGATCGCATGATCTTTGAAGGGCTTGTTGGGGTGGAAAATACCGGGACCGGTGCCGCGAACGATCCGCTCGAACTCGCCCTCGCCCGCATCCGCCAGCTCTCGGCCCACGAGATCGGACACACGATCGGCCTGGCCCATAATTTCGCGGCCAGCGTTTCGGATCGCGCCTCGGTGATGGACTATCCCGCTCCCCTCGTCACGCTCGACGCGTCCGGCGAAATCGATACCAGCCAGGCCTATGATAGCGGCATTGCGGCCTGGGATCGCGTTGCGATTTCATGGCTTTATGGTGAGTTCGGCGATGCCGGTACCGAAGCCGCAGTGCTCAACGCCATTCTCGATGAGGCAGCTGCCAGCGGCCTGCTCTACATCACCGACCGCCATGCCCGCGGCAATTCCAGCGCCCACCCCCTCGCCAATCTCTGGGACAATGGCAGCGATCCGGTAGCCATGCTGGAGGAGACAATGGCTGTCAGGTCTCGCGCGCTGGCCGGCTTTGGACGTCATGTCCTGGCCACAGGCCAGCCCGCGAGCGCCCTGCGCGGCATACTGCCGCCGATCTATCTCTACCACCGCTACCAGGTCGAGGCGGTTGGCAAGTCGATCGGTGGAGTCATGTTCAATTACGGGCCCAACCGGGCCGGCCTGGTCGGGATGACACCCGTCAGCGCGGCAGACCAGGCCCGCGCGCTGGACGCGCTTCTGGCAACGCTCGACCCGCAAGCGCTCGATGTTTCTGATGAAATTCTCACCCTCATGATGCCGGCACCGTTTGCCGACTATGATCCGGCGGCAACGCGGGACCTCTTCCGGTCTGACGACTACCCGGCCTTCAGCCGCGCCGGAGCGGCCGCCGCTGCTGGACAGATCACCCTGCAAGCCCTGCTCAACCCGGCCCGCCTGTCACGCCTGGCGGACCAGGCCGCCCGCGACGGGACCCGGATGAGCCTCGCGAGCCTGCTTGACCGGGTCGAGGGCCGCCTGTTCGACGCGCCGCGCAATGAGGCCGCCCGCCTGATGCCGCTGCGTCAGGCGCTGCAGACCGAATATGTGACGCAATTGCTCGTCATTCTCGCCGCAGACCCCGTCACACCGTCAGCCATGGCCCGGCAACGCCTTGAAGCCATGGCGCGAAATGAACCGGCCCGGCAGCGCAATGATGCAGCCGCGGCGCATCAGCTGTGGCTGGCGCGCGCGGCCGCTGCCGGCTTGGCCCGCTTTGACGAGGGCGAGACGCCGGAACTCGTCGACACGCCGGTGCCGCCCGGCAGCCCGATCGGAGCGCACACGTGCTGGCATTGCGACAGCGCCAGCCTGCTGGGACTGGAAGAGTGACGCGGCGCATCAGCCTCGGCCTGGTGGGCGTCTCTCTTATTCTGGCTGGCTGTTCGAGCGAGGCCTGGCGCGTGGAACCGCAGGTGAGCGGCGTCTCCTCATCGCTGCGCGGGCTCAGCGTCGTGTCGGACGATATTGTCTGGATCGGCGCGCCCGAGGGCACCATCCTGCGCACGCTGAACGGCGGCCAGACCTGGCAGGTCATGACGACCGAGCTCGCAGGTGGCGCCGACCTGCGCTCGGCGCACGGGTTCGACGAGGAGCACGCCCTTTTCATCACCGCCGGGCAGCCGGCCCGGATCCTGGCAACGCGGGATGGCGGGGCAAGTTTTGCCATCGTCTGGCAAGACGACAGCGGCTCCGCTTTCTTTGACAGCCTCGCCTTCTGGGACGACCAGCAGGGCCTCGCCTTCTCAGATCCGGTGGACGGCGCCTTCCTCGTTTTGAGGACACACGATGGCGGGGAAAGCTGGCAAACACTCACCGGGCTGCCCGCGCCACTGGAGGGGGAAGCCGGGTTTGCCGCATCAAATTCCTCGATTGCCCTGACCGGGACCGGCTGCGCCTTTATCGGTACCGGTGGCGGCCCGGTCGCACGGGTCCTGCGCAGCTGCGATCATGGCGAACACTGGATCGCGCTTGACACACCGATCGCAGCGGGTTCGGACGGCGCCGGGATATTTGCCGTCACGGCCTCTGGCCCGTCGACTTTGGCGGTCAGTGGCGGCGATTATCAGTCTCCCGAAAGCATGGCCGGAACATTCGCGATCTCGCGCGACAATGGCGATGCCTGGCTAGGCTCCGACGCGCCGCCGCTTGGCTACCGGTCGGACATTGTCCGCCTTTGGGGCGAGTGGATCGCGGTCGGCACAACCGGCGTGGATCTGGGCCGGGAGATCGAGCTATCCATTATGTGGCGCGACAGCGGCTGGGACATAGCGGCCCCGAATGCCGTGGCGATTTCCCCGTCCGGCGAAACGGCCTGGATCATTGGGGCCGAGGGCGGCATCTGGCGTCTGAAAGCCCGATAGACCTCACAGAAAAAAGGAAACGGGCCCGGCGCCAGGCCGGACCCGTCCATGATGTCGTTTTGACCTCAGCGGTCGTTACGCTCAGCCGCCGAAGCTCTGGGAGAAGGACAGGACGACCGACTCATTGCCGCCACCCGACACGTCGTGAGCGCGCAGACCCCAACCGACATTGTCGAAGATCGTACCGGAAAGCCCGATACTGTAATCCTCATAGTCCGCGCCCGAGAAATCATCGAAGCGGCTGGCGCCGACACGCCCGTCCAGCGTGATGCCGCCGCCGATTTCCAGTCCAAGCCCGGTCTCGAGGTAGAATGCCGGGCCGGTCTCACCGTAGAATTCCGGCGAATAGGACAGCTTGGCGTCCCAGCTCAGAATCTCGAAGCTGCGCGCAATGCCACCGTAGAACTCGAAGAAGTTCTGGTCGCCACCGGCGCTCGGGCTGTCGGGATAGGCGTAATAGATGCCTCCGACATCGAAGTCGAAACCGCCTGCGGCGAAGCCGTAGCCGCCGTAGAGATCGAGTTCCATCGTGGTGTCATCGCTGAAATCGACGCTGGATGCCCACACACCGCCATAAAAGCCACCGCTTTCGACGTCGAAACCGCCGGAGATGGCCGGACCATTGTCGGTCTGGGTGATGCCGCGGAAGACGTAGTCGGTCGCGATCGAAACGTTACCGACGACTTCCTGGGCCGCAACCGGGGCGGTGAAACAGCAGGCCGCAAGGCCGAGGGCGAGAAATTTGGTTTTCATGACTTACTCCTGGGTGGAAGTTCGGGTGTTGAAGAGCTGGGTTTCCTGAGTCTCCGGTCGGCGGGCCGGGAGCGCAGCTCTCCCGATGACCGCGTGATGACCGGCGCGGATTTCAGTGTCTGGGGGAGTGCCGGACTGGACCGGCGCTCCGGGGTTGGTGAAACAGTCTGACTTGGCTCCGGGACGGCCCCGTCCGGCGGCGGAACCGGATCCGGCGAGACGGGCTCACCGGATCCGGCCGCTTGAGCCGTTACTGCGCCGGGGCTGACGTCTTTCCCACGTCACTGGCGAAGATGGAGCCGGCGTCATGTCCGAGTTCTGACAGGTCGCCGCCGACATTCTCTGCGTCCGGTGACAGTCGGATACCGACGGTGATCTTGAGGATCAGCCAGACAACAAAGCTGGTGACGAAGACAAAGGCGCCGATGGCACCAACGCCGACCGCCTGCCCGAAGAAGGTGGCGTCGGAATTCGTCAGCGGCACCGCCATCGTGCCCCATATACCGGCGAAGAGGTGGACCGGGATGGCACCGACGACGTCATCGATACGGACGATCTCAAGCAGCTTGGCGCCGAAGGTTGCGATCACCGAGCCGAACGCTCCAATGGCGATGGCCTGCATGATGGTCGGCGTCAGCGGCTCGGCCGTGATGGCCACAAGACCCGCCAGCGCGCCATTGAGGCAGAGCGCAAGGTTGGCTTTGCCGCCACCGAGCAACATCGACAGCAGGTAGGCCGTCACCACGCCACCAGCAGCGGCCATATTGGTGTTAGCGAAAATCTGCGAGATCGCGACAGCATCAGCCGACGAACCCAAAGCAAGCTGGGACGCGCCGTTGAAACCGAACCAGCCGAACCAGAGAATGAAGGTGCCTAACGTCGCGAGCGGCAGGGAACCGGGCATCATCGGCTTGGCGTCAGGTCCGAAACGGCCAGCCCGCGCACCGAGCAGGATAGCGCCGGCAAGGGCTGCCCATCCACCGGTCGAGTGAACGAGGGTGGAACCGGCAAAGTCAGAGAAGCCGAAATCGGCATCCAGCCAACCGCCGCCCCACTCCCAGCTGCCCTGGATCGGGTAGATCAGGGCCGTCAGAACCACGACAAAGATGAAGAAGGGGCCAAGCTTCACGCGTTCGGCAATCGTGCCGGATACGATGGACGCCGCAGTGGCCACGAAGACCATCTGGAAGAACCAGTCGGACGCTGCCGCGTAGCCGGTGCCGAGGTCGATCGCTTCATCGCTCGCGATCTCGGACGGTACCCAGATGGCCGGAATGCCGAAATACGGCGTCTGCCCGCCATACATGACCTGGTAGCCGACAAGGTAGAACATGATGCCGGCGATCGAGTAGAGCGCGATATTCTTGAGACATATGGCGGCGGTGTGCTTGGTGCGCACAAAACCGGCTTCGAGCATGGCGAAACCGGCCGCCATGAGCATGACCAGGAACCCCCCGATCAGGAATAGCAGCGTATTGAAAACAAACGCTGTTTCTTCCGACACTTCGGCATGCGCAGCACCGGTCAAACCGATACCGGCCACCACGGCGCACATGGCACCTCGCGCCAGTGTCTTGTTCATCTGTGATCTGCCAATCATTGGGATCCCCCCGTTTCTGGCAACTGCCCCTCACCATCCGGCCTGTCATCAGGTCGCGAACAGGGCTGCGGACTTCCCGCAGCGCTTGAAAAACCCTTTCAGGATCAGTGAGGTGATGGTCGCCAGACGCGGCGCGCACTCGCGAGGACACCTGGCCCCGCCTTCACTCACGATCCGCACCACATGGCTGTGGTGACGGATCCAATCTGTGCGCTCTGTGGTCAGGTCACCTTGAGGCGACTCTTGATTTCAACAGCGTAGGACCAGTTATGCTGCGTTGCAACAATTTTCTCATCACAACGCTTTTCCGGTTTTTTGTTTCACCGGGAGTCCGAATTTCGCTCCGACCTGCAACTTTCTTCTCCGAGAAAGAGGCTGACGTCGGCCGCCGCCAGCAGTTCAATCCACAGAGTCGCGACATGATCGGATGTCGCCTGAAAATTTGCTGCGCGTGCACAATTTTTCGTCAACCGGTTAATCGAGATTCAGGTGCGGACGTTTCACGCTGCACGGAAATGAACAGGCCTGCGTGCCGATGCAGCAAGATGGTACTCGGTTCAGTTCGCGCATCAGGTTTCGTTTTGAGGACCTTCGGGTCGGCTCAGGATGAACCAGCCAACGCCGGCCAGCACGAGAATCTGGATGGCGATCAGGACGGGGCGAACCCCCATCACCAGGCTGGTCAACAGGGCGGCAAGCATCGCTGCAAGCGCGAAATACTTGGAGCGACGGTCGATACTGCCATGGTCCCGCCAGTTGCGGATCAAGGGCCCGAACTGGCGGTGCGCCATCAACCAGCCATGCAGGCGGGGCGAAGAGCGGGCGAAGAAGAATGCCGCGAGGAGAAGGAAGGGCGTTGTCGGCACAAGCGGCAAGATGGCACCGGCGATGGCCAGCGCCACGAAGACCAGGCCCAAGGCGCGCCAAATCAACCGTTTCACCCACATGACCAAACCCTACCCCGTCTCGCGCGCGCGAGCGCGTAGTATTCTCGTGCTTAAAATCGGCACTGGGAGAATGAACCTGCCGCTTTGTGCCAGAATTCCGACTTCGGTGCAGTTTTTTTCCAAATCGGGGTTGCCTTAACCAAATTCGCGCGTCACGTTGCACCGCAATAGAGTTCTGGAAAGCCGATCTTATGATCAAAGCATACGCCATGCCGGTTGCCCCGGCCGCTGCCCTGACGGGCGAGCGGGCGAACATGCTCGGCCTCCTCGTACTTGTACTTATTACCTCCTCCATAACGGGAGCGGTTAGCGCGCCTGCCTGACGAGAGACCTCGCCAACCGGCAGACACAAAAGACCCGCTCCCGGAAACCGGAGCGGGTTTTTTTGTGTTTCGAACCACGGAACATGAAATGACCCAGACCCACCGCAAATCCTCAGACGCCATCACGGCAGGACCGGCCCGCGCGCCGGCCCGCGCCATGCTGCGCGCGACCGGCATGGAGGATGGCGATTTCGGCAAACCTATGATCGGGGTGATCAACACCTGGACCACGGTCACGCCGTGCAACATGCACCTGGCCGACCTGGCCGAACCGGTTCGTGAGGCGGTTCGCGAAGCTGGTGGTCATCCAGTCGATTTCAACACGATCGTTGTTTCCGATGGCATCTCGATGGGCACGGAAGGCATGCGCGCCTCGCTGATCTCGCGCGAGGTCATTACCGACTCGATCGAACTGGCGACCCGCGGTCACAGCCTGGACGGCGTCGTCATCCTGGTCGGTTGCGACAAGACCATCCCGGCCGCCGCCATGGCGCTGGCCCGCATGGATGTGCCGGGCTGCATCCTCTATGGCGGCACGATCATGCCGGGCAAGCTGGGCGACCGGGCGCTGTCGATCCAGGATGTCTTCGAAGCCGTTGGCGCCCACGCAGCCGGCACGCTGGACGATGACGGCCTGGCCAAGGTCGAAAAGGCCGCCTGCCCCGGCGCCGGTGCCTGTGGAGGCCAGTTCACCGCCAACACGATGGCGATGATCCTGACCATGCTGGGCTTGTCGCCGATGGGTGTGAACGACATTCCGGCGCCGCATCCCGACAAGCCAGCTGCGGCCGCCCGTTGCGGTCGCCTGGCAGTGGAGCTGGCAAAGGCCGGCACGACACCGCGCCGTTTCATCACCGAAGCCTCATTGCGCAATGCCGTCATCGCGGCTTCGGCCTCGGGTGGCTCGACCAATGCCGTCCTGCACGTCGCTGCGATCGCAGCGGAAGCGGGTGTCCCCTTCGACATTGCCGATTTCGACCGCATTTCCAGCGAAGCCCCCGTCATCACCGACCTGAAGCCCGGCGGCCGCTTCCTGGCCCATCACATGTTCCTGGCCGGCGGGTCGCGCCTGTTCGGTCAGCGCCTGATCGAAGGCGGGCTGCTGGCTGACACGCCGACCGTGACCGGCCAGAGCCTGCACACCGAGTGCGCAAGCGCGACCGAGGCGAAAAACCAGCGTGTCATCCACTCGGTCACCAATCCGGTCAAGCCGGATGGCGGTTTCCGCATCCTGAGCGGTGACCTAGCCCCCGAGGGCGCCGTCCTGAAACTGTCCGGCCATGACCGCAGCGAATTCTCCGGTCCCGCCCGCGTCTTCGAATGCGAGGAAGATGCCTTCGCCGCCGTCGAGTCCAACTCGGTCAAGGCCGGCGACATCATCATCATCCGCAATGAGGGCCCCAAGGGGGGGCCTGGCATGCGCGAAATGCTGGGCGTTACCGCCGCCCTTGTCGGCCAGGGCCTGGCCAGCGATGTCGCCCTGATTACGGACGGTCGCTTTTCCGGTGCCTCCAAAGGCTTCGTGATCGGCCATGTCAGCCCGGAGGCAGCCGATGGCGGCCCGATCGGGCGGGTCCGCAATGGCGACATGATCCGCATCGATGTCGCCGCGCGCCGGATCGATGTCGACGCCGATCTCGGCAACCGCCCGGCCTGGACCTCAAACCGCGCCGCGCCGACCGGCGTTTTCGCCAAATATGCCGCCCTGGTCTCTTCAGCCTCGCGCGGCGCCACCACACTCATCGCGCCGATGCCCTCAGCATCGACCCCACAAGCCACACCCAAGCCATCCAAGCAGGAGATGCCAGCATGACTGCGTCCACCCCGTCCCGCCGTGCCGCTTTCGAGGTCGACACGACAACCTTCAAGTCCCAGCCGATCGCCGTGATCGGCTATGGCAGCCAGGGCCGTGCCCACGCCATGAACCTCAAGGAAAGTGGATGTGATGTCACGGTCGGCGTTCGTCCCGGCGGTGCCGGCGAGAAGAAGGCCAAAGCCGATGGTCTCAAGACCGCGACGCCGGAAGAGGCGGCCAAAGCCGGCAAGCTGATCGCCATCCTGACGCCGGACATGAGCCATGAAGCCCTGTTCCGCGAGTCGATCGCGCCCAACCTCTCGGCTGGTGATGCGGTCCTGTTCGCGCACGGCTTCTCGGTCCATTTCGGCCGCGTCACCCCGCCTGAAGGCGTCGACATCATCCTGGTCGCCCCGAAAGGTCCCGGCGATCTGGTCCGCCGTGAATACGAGATCGGCCGCGGCGTGCCTTGCCTTTTCGCGGTCCAGCAGGATGCGACCGGCGAGGCCCGCAACCGGGCCCTGGCCTATACCGCGTGCATTGGCGGTGCCAATTCCGGCATCATCGAGACCACCTTCGCCGAAGAGACCGAGACCGACCTGTTCGGCGAACAGGCTGTCCTGTGCGGCGGCGCGACCGAGCTGGTCATGGCCGGCTACGAAACCCTGGTCGATGCCGGCTATCAGCCGGAAGTCGCGTATTTCGAATGCCTGCACGAGCTCAAGCTGATCGTCGACCTGCTCTATGAGGGCGGCATGGCGAAGATGCACGAGTTCATCTCGGAGACCGCCATTTACGGCGATCTGCGCTCCGGCCCGCGCGTCATCAATGACGAGACCCGCGCCCGCATGCGCGAAGTTCTCAAGGATATCCAGGACGGCACTTTCGCGCGCGACTGGATCACCGAGAACCAGGCCGGCAAGCCGCAATACCAGGCGCTTCTGCGCAAGGACCTGGAACACCCGATCGAAAAGACCGGCGCCGCGCTGCGCGCCGACATGCCGTGGCTGCAGCCTGGCGCCAATGCCTGACCGGCCTTGAGCTGACAAAGGACGAAATGTGATGACGGCCCTGCCCGCCACCGAAATCGACGACACGGCAACCACCGCCGCTGCCGAACGCCCCGCCCGCCGGCAAACCGGGGCGCATGCGGTCGTGCGCACGCTGGAAGCGCTGGGCGTCACCCGCGTCTTCGGCTATCCGGGCGGAGCCATCATGCCGGTCTATGACGCGCTGACCGGCTCGTCCCTGCAGCATATTCTCGTCCGCCATGAACAGGCAGCCGCCTTTGCCGCCGACGCCCAGGCGCGTCTGACAGGCAAAGCCGGCGTTTGCCTGGCGACGTCCGGGCCCGGCGCGACGAATCTCCTGACCGGCATCGCCAATGCCTATCTGGACAGTGTCCCGATGATCATTCTGACCGGCCAGGTGCCGTCGGGACTGATGGGGACCGACGCTTTCCAGGAAGTCGATGTCTTCGGCATGTCCATGCCGGTCGTGAAACACTCGATCATCATCCGCGACCCGATGCGGATTCCGGAGATGATCGCCGAAGCCTTTGCAATCGCGGAAGGCGGGCGCCCCGGCCCTGTCCTGATCGATCTGCCGAAGGATGTCTTACAAGCCGAGGCGTACCCCACCCTACCCCCAGAGCCTCGGCTTGAGGCCGGGCCGTCGCATCCGTCAGAATCAGACCTGGCAGCTGCGACGGCCCTGCTGGCCCGGTCGCGACGTCCGGTCCTCTATATCGGCGGGGGCGTTACCCTGGGCGGCGCGGTCGATGCCGTGCGCGACTTCATGACCCGCACCGGCATCCCCTCCGTTGCCACGTTGAAAGGGCTGGGCTGTGCCCATCCCGACAGCGAGACCTATCTCGGCATGCTGGGCATGCATGGCGGCCGGGCGGCCAATGTTGCGGTCGATGAAAGCGACCTGCTGATTTGCTGCGGCGCCCGTTTCGACGACCGGGCGACCGGCCGTCTCGACAGCTTCGCCCCTGGTGCCCGCATCATCCATATTGATGGCGATGCAGCGGAGATCGACAAGCTGCGCCGGGCCGAGATCGGGCTGGCTGGCGATATCTCGGCCATCCTGGCGGGTATCACCAATGACTGGCTGGACATCGCCGAATGGCGCGACCTCTGCGTTGAACGCAAGCACCGCCACGCTTTCCGCTATGACGCGCCGGGCTCGGGCGTGTTTGCGCCGGCCATGCTGAAGCAGTTGTCGGAAGTCGCCGGTGACGATTTCATCGCCGCCTGCGATGTCGGCCAGCACCAGATGTGGGTCGCCCAGCATTGCCGCTTCTCGCGCCCCGAGCATCACCTGACATCGGCAGGGCTGGGCGCCATGGGTTATGGCCTGCCAGCCGGCATCGGGGCCGCGATGACCCGCCCGGACGCCAAGGTCGTCACCATCACCGGCGACGGCTCGATCATGATGAATATCCAGGAGCTGGCCACCGCCCGTCGCTATGGCGTGCCGATCAGGATCCTGCTGCTGGACAATGCCTCTCTGGGCCTGGTCCGGCAGTGGCAGGAGTATTTCTTCGACGAGAATTTCTCCGAGATCGACCTCTACGACAATCCCGATTTCGCGGAAGTGGCCCATGCCTTCGGCATCGAGGCCTTCACCGTTCACAGCCGCGAGGAAGTTCCCGCGGCGATCGACCGCCTGCTCAACGCTCGCGGCCCGATCCTCGCGCATGTCCTGATCGACCCGCGCGAGAATGTCTGGCCGCTGGTGCCGCCGGGCGCGTCCAATGCCGACATGATGGAGGACTGATCATGCGCACGTCTCTTCGTATTGAACTCGCTGATGCGGAAGGCGCCCTGATGCGGCTTATCGGCCTCGTGGAACGCCGCGGCTTCACCATTGCCACGCTCGACAAGGCCGCCGCCAGCAACGGGCAGTCGACCGTCACGATGATGCTCGATGCCCGTGACGCCGCCCGCAACATGGATGTGCTGGCCCGCCAGGTCGCACGCCTGCTCGACGTGCGCGGCGTCTTCACGTCCGACACCCATGCCCGGATCGCACCCGAAATCGCAGCCGAGGCGGCTGCCGGTCCCGACCGATGGAGACAAGCATGTCCGCCCCGACGCTGAGACCCGTGAAAACCCCGCAGCCGGACCGGCTGCAGATCTTCGATACCACGCTGCGTGATGGTGAACAGGCGCCCGGCTTCTCGATGAATCCGGCGGAAAAGCTGGAGATCGCCCACCTGCTGGAGGCGATGCGTGTCGACACAATCGAGGCCGGTTTTGCCGCCGCTTCGCCCGGCGACAGCGAGGCCATCCGGCTTATCGCGTCGGAGATCCGCAATTCGACGCTGTGCTCGCTGGCCCGTGCCAACGAGACCGATATCGATGCCGCCGCGATCGCCCTCGAACCGGCACGTCGCAAGCGCCTGCACATCTTCATCGCCACCAGTCCGATCCACCGCGAGGCCAAGCTGCGCATGTCGCGTCGCGAAGTCCTGCAGACCATCGAGCGCTGCCTGAGGCATGCCGCCGGCAGCTTCGACGAGATCGAGTTCTCGGCCGAGGACGCGCTGCGCACCGAACCGGATTTCCTGGTCGAGGCAATGAGCTGCGCCGCGGCCTATGGCGCCGACGTGCTGAACGTGCCGGACACGGTCGGCTATTCAGAGCCGGACGAGATCCGCGCCGTCTTCGAGCGGCTGATGGCAGAGGTCGAGCGGCCCGATCATGTGATCTTCTCGGCCCATTGTCACAATGATCTCGGCCTCGCCGTCTCCAATTCACTGGCTGCCGTCAAGGGCGGCGCCCGCCAGGTCGAATGTGCAATCAACGGGATCGGCGAGCGGGCCGGCAATTGCTCGCTGGAGGAGATTGTCATGGCGCTGCAGGTGCGTGCCGATATCTTCCCGGCAATCAGCCATGTCGATGCAACCAAGATCTGGGCCGCCAGCCAGCGCCTGGCGCGGGTGACGGGGACCGTCGTGGCACCGAACAAGGCGATTGTTGGCAGGAATGCCTTCGCGCACGAGGCGGGCATCCACCAGCACGGCATGATCTCGGACCGCCGCACCTATGAAATCATGACCCCGGAAAGCGTCGGTGCGCCAGGCTCGGCTCTGGTATTGGGCAAGCATTCCGGCAAACACGCGCTGGTCCAGCGCCTGGCCAAGCTGGGCTATCAGCCCGATCCGGACGCGCTCAACCGTATCTTCACGGATTTCAAGATCCTGGCCGACGAGCTTGGCGAGGTGAATGATGCCGACCTAGTCGCCATGATGGAGGGCTTTTCGCCCAGCGGTTCACGCTGGACGGTGCTGCGCACCGAATTGCGCACCACCGCGGGGCGCCAGCCCAAGCAGTTCGCGCGGGTCGAGCTCGAGCATCCCGACCGGGGCCGTGTATCCGACATTGCGTCAGGCGACGGCCCCATGGCGGCAGCCTTCGCTGCGGTCCAGCGCATTACCGGGACCGATGCCACGATCATCGCCCTGGAAACCCGCATGCGCTCGACCGCATCGGGCCGCGAATTCGTCGCCGATATCAGCGTCGACATTGCCGGTGAGACCTTTTCCGGCCGCGCTCGCGGACCGGATGTTGTCACCGCAGCGATCGACTCGCTGCTCTTCACACTCGATCGCGGCGAGGCCTATGGCCGGGCCGAAATAACCCCGAAACAACCGGCCGCGGCCGTCTGACAGGACTTCAAACAATGGCTATCCAGGAAACCGACTTCATCTGGCGCAATGGCGAACTGATCGACTGGCACGAAGCCCAGACCCATGTTCTCTCCCATGCCCTGCATTACGGCTCCTCCGTCTTCGAGGGAATCCGCTGCTATGACACGCCGACCGGGCCGCAAATCTTCCGGCTGACCGACCACGTCAAGCGCCTGTTCAACAGCGCCAAGGTCTATCATATGCCGATCAACCACACCGAAGCGGAGGTCGAAGCGGCCTGCCGCATGGTGATCCGCGCCAACCATCTCAGGAACGCCTATATCCGCCCGGTCGCTTTTTTCGGCTATGGCGGGATCGGCGTCCTGCCGGGCGCCGACTCCAAGCCGGAAATCTGCATCGCGGCCTTCCCGTGGGGCGCCTATCTGGGCGAGGACGCGCTGACCAATGGTGTCAATTGCTGCATCTCCTCATGGAGCCGTCCGGCCCCGAACACCATCCCGACCGGTGCCAAGGCCGGCGGCAATTATCTCTCCTCCATGCTGATCAGCCATGAGGCTCATTCGCGCGGCTTTGACGAAGGCATCGGGCTGGACGTCAACGGGCTGGTCTCCGAAGGCGCCGGCGAGAATATCTTCGTGGTCTCCGATGGCGTCATCCGCACCCCGCCAACCTCGGCCTCGATCCTGTCCGGCCTGACCCGCGATAGCGTCATCAAGCTGGCTGAGGCGGAGGGCTTCGACGTGCGCGAACAGACCTTGTCGCGCGAGAGCCTGTATTTCGCCGACGAGATATTCTTCACCGGGACGGCGGCCGAAATCACCCCGGTCCGCTCGGTCGACGGGCATGTCGTTCGCGCCGGTGGCCGCGGCCCCATTGCCGAGCTGATGCAGGAGCGCTTCTTCGGCCTGTTCTCGGGCAAGACGCCCGACCGCCATGGCTGGCTGCAGCCGGTCCAGGACAATGCGATGGAGGTCCAGCATGTCGCCTGAGACTGAGCGCGCGGACACGAAGACGGACTTCGGCCCGCGCTCACTGTTCGACAAGGTCTGGCAGGCCCACCAGGTTCGCGCCGAAACGGCCGAAACGCCGGGCCTGCTCTATATCGACCTGCACCTGGTGCACGAGGTGACCTCGCCGCAGGCCTTCTCCGTGCTCGATGAGCGCGGCCTGAAAGTGCGCCGTCCCGACCGGACGCTGGCGACGATCGACCATTCGACACCAACGCTGGATTTCGCGGCCGGCGAAACACCGCCCTATGCAACCGCGGCGGCGCAAAGCCAGGTCGAGCGTCTGCAGGACAATGCGAAGAAGCATGGCATCACCCTGCACGGCTGGGGCAGCGGGCATCGCGGTGTCGTGCATGTGATCGGCCCGGAACTGGGCGCCACCCAGCCAGGCATGACGATTGTCTGCGGCGACAGCCATACCGCCACCCATGGCGCTTTCGGAGCGCTGGCCTTCGGCATCGGCACGACCGAGGTCGGCCATGTCCTGGCCTCGCAATGCCTGCTTCAACGCAAGCCGAAATCCATGCGGATCACCCTTGAGGGCGAAACAGGGCCGGGCATTTCCGCCAAGGACATCATCCTCGCCGTGATCGCGGAAATCGGGGTGGATGGCGGCACGGGTTGCGTCATCGAATATGCCGGCAGCGCCATCGAGGCGCTCGACATGGAAGGCCGGATGACGGTCTGCAACATGTCGATCGAGGCCGGTGCCCGCGCCGGCATGATCGCGCCGGACGCGACGACTTTCGCCTGGCTTGAGGGCCGTGAACATTGCCCGGAAGGCGCGGACTGGGACGCCGCTGTCACGCGCTGGCGCGCCCTTCGCAGTGAGCCCGGCGCCCATTTCGATCATGAGGTCATGATCGACGCGGCCTCGATCCGTCCGATGGTGACCTGGGGCACGGCGCCGGACACCGGTATCGCCGTCAACACGCCGATCCCGCAGCCGCGCAGCGCCTCGCACAAGAGGGCCCTCGCCTATATGGGGCTGCAGGCGGGCAAGCCGGTCGCGGGCGCCAGGGTGGACCAGGTCTTCATCGGCTCCTGCACCAATTCCCGAATCACCGATCTGCGCGAGGCCGCCACCATCATGAGCGGGCGACGGGTCGCCGCGGGTGTGCGTGCCCTCGTCGTACCCGGTTCCGTCGCGGTGAGGGCCCAGGCCGAGGCGGAGGGCCTCGACCGGATCTTCATCGAGGCCGGCGCCGAATGGCGCCAGCCGGGATGTTCGATGTGCATCGCCATGAATGGCGATCGCGGCGAGCCGGGCCAGCTGGTCGTCTCGACCTCGAACCGCAATTTCGAAGGCCGGCAGGGGCCGGGTGTCCGCACCGTTCTGGCCAGCCCGACCACGGCCGCTGCCGCCGCGATTGCCGGTCATGTCATCGATCCGGCTGAGCTGATGGAGCCGGCCCATGCCTGACATCCAAGCCCCCGAGGCCAAGGACGATATCCGCCAGATCGACAGCCGGACCTTCGTGATCGACCAGGAAGACATTGATACCGACCAGATCATCCCGGCCCGCTTCCTGACCACGACCAGCCGTGACGGGCTGGGCAAGCTGGCCTTCCATGACTGGCGCTATGACAGCGAGGGCAAGCCGCTGGACGCGGTCTCCCTGAACAGTCTCGACACGGCGCAATGCCGGGTCCTGGTCGCCGGTCGCAATTTCGGCTGTGGCTCGTCGCGCGAGCATGCCCCCTGGGCGCTGCATGATTTCGGATTCCGCGCCGTCATCTCCAGCGAGTTTGCCGATATTTTCCGCTCCAACTCGGCCCGCAACGGACTCCTGCCGATCATGGCACCGGAAGCGGCGCATAACTGGCTGCTGGAAAATCCGGGCGTTGCCATCCGCATCGACCTGGCCAGCCAGCATGTTGACCTGGGCAATGGTCCCAGTTTCGACTTCGCCATCGAACCCTTTGCCAAACACTGCCTGATGGAAGGGACCGATCCGCTCGGCTTCCTGATGAGCCATGCCGACGCGATCGACGCATATGAGGCCGACCACACATGACCTATCGCATCACACTCCTGCCTGGTGACGGGATCGGACCGGAAATCACCGCCGTCGCCCGCGCCGTGCTGGAACATGTCGCCGCCCTGGAGGGCTTTGGCGTCGCCTTCGAGACCTGTGCCTTCGGCGGCGCCTCGATCGACGCCTTCGGCGAACCGCTGACCGAGGCCACGCTGAAAACCTGCCGGGCCTCGGACGCGATCTTCCTCGGCGCCGTCGGCGGTCCGAAATGGGACCGGGCCGATGTCCGCCCAGAAGCCGGCCTTCTGGCCCTGCGCAAGGCGCTCGGCGTCTATGCCAATCTGCGCCCGGCGGCCGTGCATCCGGCCCTGGCCGGCAAATCCCCCCTGCGCCCCGACCTGGTGGCCGGCACCGATGTGCTGATCGTGCGCGAGCTGACCGGCGGGATTTATTTCGGGACGCGCGAACGCAGCGCCGACAGCGCCAGCGACACCTGCACCTATTCGCGCGGCGAGATCGAAAGGGTGGCCCGCATCGCCTTCCAGCAGGCCCGCCTGCGGCGCGGCAAGCTGACCTCGGTCGACAAGGCCAATGTGCTGGAAACCAGCCGCCTGTGGCGTGATGTCGTCACCGAGATGGGCGCGCGCGACTTCCCCGATATCGAACTCGATCACATGTATGTCGATGCCGCCGCCATGCACATGTTGCGCGCACCGGCGAGCTTTGACGTCATCGTCACCGAGAACATGTTCGGCGACATCCTATCCGACGAGGCCTCCATGCTGCCCGGCTCGATCGGCCTTTTGGGCTCAGCCTCGCTGGGCGACCAGAAACCCGGCCTCTTCGAACCCATCCACGGCTCGGCCCCCGACATCGCCGGCCAGGACAAGGCCAACCCCTTCGGCGCCATCGAGGCCGCCGCGCAATTGCTGGAAAGCCTGGGCGAGACCAAGGCGGCGGGGCGGATCCGCGATGCGGTCGATGCCATGCATCAGGCGGGGGAGTGGACGGGTGATCTGGGTGGTTCGCTGAGCTGTTCGCAGGCGGGTGTGAAGCTGGTGGAACGCCTGGAGGCGGAGGCTGTGGCGGCGGAGTAGGGGGTGCCGGGGGTGCTGAAGTTCGGGGGAGGGAGGACGACGTTCGCTTTGGCACAGGTGTGGACGATGGGAACATCTGCCCGGTCACCGGGGCAAATTCAAATACCGAACAGCATGAATATCTGGGAAACACCAAGGCGACTACCGTGGAAAGAAGCCATATCGCCCTTGCGCGTCGGTTTTGGTGAACTGTGTAATTCCTTCGCCATCAATAAATTCTGGTGGGATAGACTTTCGGTTTTCCAAGACTATCAATTGGGTAGACCTCCACGCTGCGAGCGATCGGAGAAAGCGCAAGTTTACGTCAGTGCCAGATAGGTCATCATCAGCGTTTTCGGGCTTCTCATACGCCAAAAGCGGCGAATCTAGGATTACAAATCCGGGGTGCGGTAGGTTCTTGTTCTCAGTGACCTTTCGCAGCCCGAGTGTGGCTGCTGCATGGGTTAGCGCCCGATACCCCTTGCCGTTGCTGGATCGATGTTTGCCGTCAATGACAAAATCCTTTGTATCTTTATCAAAGTGTACCGACGCCCCGGTCGCTAGCCCCCAGTCGTCTAAGAAGCTCGCGACACATGTAGAGAGGTCGTGGAGCGGTTTGGTTGGTAATGGCGTACTGGTGTCGTCATCATTGGCCTCTGTCCGACGCTCTTGCTCGATCTGGTCGCGCCTCTGCCGGAGGTGATCAAGATGCTCGAAAAGCTCCATACCCCTCTCAACCTCAGACTTTTTGTCTAGAAAGTCCGTAAACCGTGCTCTTTGAGCGGAGATCTGTGGGGTAATGTTACTTACTGCTGAGGTTGCCACCTTTAGAGCTAGCCGCAGTTCGGGCAGTTGTTGGTCTACGATTGCTTTCTCTCGCTCCAGGCTTTTGACCACGTCGTAGAGTTCATCTTGCAGAGACCGAATTTTCGTTTGTTCCCCTTCAGCGGCCGCGACGACGGCTTCGGTACTGGCGTCGCAGTTTCCAGCCGGATCATGATCGTCAGGCTTCGCACCGCAAACTGGGCAATTCTCTGATGGTAGCGCGTAAAACAACGCGCCTGACTCTCTAATGTTCTCCAGTCGCAACAGATCCGTCGAATACTGCCGATCTAGAAGCGAGAACCGTGCGAGCATCTCAGAGATTTCTGCTGATCTATCTTGTGCGTCGGTGAAGTTCGACCGCATCTCGTTGCGCGTATTCAGTGCTTCCCGATATTGAGCTTCAGAAGAGCTCAGGATTGCTCGCTCTTGAGAGAGAGATTGCTCAAGGCGGCTGAGTTGATCGGCCATATTCACTCGAAGGTTTTCACTATCGCCGAACTTGGAAATCTGACCTTCACTTTCTTCTATAAACTCTGAGAGAAGCTGTATTCGCGCTTGCCGAGAGATGGCTTCTTTCTCACGCTCCTCGGGAACCAGCTTAGCGTCATTGACCCAGCCCCCTGAATTCCGGCCATGGGATGGTAGAGTCCATCGAAAAGAGGATGGACGATGCGCAAGAGCCGTTATTCAGAAGAACAGATTATCGGGATGCTCCGCGAGCACGAAGCGGGTGTCACGACGAAGGAGCTATGCCGCAAGCACGGCATCTCGGACGCGACCTTTTACAAGTACAAGGCCAAGTTTGGCGGCATGACGGTGTCGGACGCCCAGCGGCTTCGTACGCTGGAAGCCGAGAATGCCAAGCTGAAGAAGCTGTTGGCCGAGCAGATGCTGGACAATGCGGCGCTGAAGGATCTCGCCTCAAAAAACTTCTAACGCCCGATGTGAAGCGGCGGGCCGCGCGTCACCTGATGGAGGCGCACGGGCTGAGCGAACGTCGGGCGTGCCGGTTGGCCCGGCTGGTCCGGTCGACCTTCCAGTATCGCAAGCGCGATGCGGGCGATGAGGTCCTGCGCGAACGTCTGCATGATCTGGCCGGGGAGCGTCGCCGCTTCGGCTACCGCCGCCTGGGCATCCTTCTGGCCCGGGAGGGGCTGAATGCGAACCACAAGAAGCTCTATCGCATCTACCGCGAGGAAGGTCTGGCCGTGCGGCGACGACGGGGTCGCAAGCGGGCCACGGGCACGCGGCGTCCGATGGTGCTGCCCAGCGGTCCCAACCAGCGCTGGAGCCTGGACTTCGTGTCCGATGCGCTTACGGACGGCCGACGCTTCCGCACACTGTGCGTGGTCGACGACTTCACCCGTGAAGCGCTGGCGATCGTGGTGGACACCTCGCTCTCGGGCGTACGGGTCGGCCGGGAACTGGACCGGATCATCGCACGGCGCGGCTGGCCTGCCATGATCGTCTCTGACAATGGCACCGAGCTGACGAGCCACGCCATCCTGCGTTGGCAGAAGGAACGCGGCGTCGAGTGGCACTACATCGCGCCGGGCAAGCCCCAGCAGAACGGCTTCGTGGAGAGCTTCAACGGTCGCCTGCGGGACGAGTGCCTCAACGAGCACCTGTTCTCCTCGCTGGGCGAGGCGCGAACCCTGATCGAGGCCTGGCGGGTCGACTACAATACCTGCCGGCCACAAACCTCGCTGGGCGGACTGGCGCCTGCCATCTACGCCCAGCAAACCCGCAAACACCGGCCCGGTTCGCCTGAGCTACGCATGGGCTCCGCTCACCGGGCCTTGAACCCAGACCCCAAACAGGAAAGAAAGGCGAACAGACTCTACTAACAAACGGCCCGGATCAGGGGGCTGGGTCAGCCTCGCCTGTGTAACTTTGGCGCAAATCCAACTCTTTGATGCCGGACGCATATTATAAATCTCTGTACGCGCATCCAGTTCATTTGCGAAATCCCCCCTACCCCGGCAAATTCTCCAGAAAGAACCGCACCGTATTCTCGCCCATGACCTGGCGGATTTCGCCTTCGCTCAGGCCGGCGGCCAGGAGGCGGTCGGTGAGGACGGCGTATTCTGAGGCGTCGAATGTGGTAGTGACGGTGCCGTCATAGTCCGAGCCGAGGGCGACATGGTCGATGCCGACCAGGTCGATGGCGGCCAGCAGGGTGGCGGCGACGCCCTCGGGGCTGTCGTCACAGGTCACATCGGCCCAGAAGCCGATGCCGATCAGCCCGCCGCCGGCGGCGATGCGCTGCATCAGGGCGTCGGGGATGTTGCGCTTGACCTCGCAATGGCCGTGCACGCCGGTGTGGGAGACGACCAGCGGACTGTCGGTCATGGCCAGCACCTCCTCGACAACCTGCGGCGAGGAATGGGCGACATCGATGATCAGGCCGCGCTCGTCCATGCGGCGGATGACGTCGCGGCCAAACTCGGTCAGCCCGGCATTCGAGACGCCGTGCAGGGAGCCGCCGAGCTCATTGTCGAAGAAATGCTGCAGGCCGAGCATGCGGTAGCCGGCGTCCCACAGCACATCGATATTGCCGAGATCACCCTCGAGCGGGTGGGCGCCCTCGGTTTCCAGCAGGCCGGCCATGGCCGCCGGGTCTGTTTCGCGAGCGGCGAGGACGGCTTCCAGATCGGACCGGGTCCGCACCACGGTGAAACTGTCATCGCGGGCCGCGAGCCGGTTCAGCCGGTCGGCGTGATAAACGGCACGTTCCAGGATTGAATCCCACGTCCGCATGGGCCAGCGCTGGACGATGGCCAGCGCTGTGATGTCATCGCTGTCGGCAGTATTGCTGTCATAATTCTGGCCGGACGGGGTCTTGGTGACGCTGGAGAAGACCTGCAGTGCCACACCGCCGGCGCGCAGGCGCGGCAAATCGGTATGACCGCGATCATTCCAGCGGGTCGGATCGCGCATCCACAGGAGCATGTCGGAGTGCAGGTCGGCGACCCGCAGCGTGTCGTGCAGGGACACCGCCTCGTCGCTCAGCGTGTAGGGCTCGTGCGGCGTGACGACATTCATGCCGGCATCAATGCGCGCCGGGACGATCCCGAAGAACGTGATTGCCGCGCCCAGGATGACCACCAGGATGATGCCGAAGAAGATGCGCATGTTGCCCCCGCCCGTTCTGACCGGAAAAGCCATAGACCGGATCACCACGCAGCAAAAGGGCGGCCGGTGAAAACCGACCGCCCTCGTGTGCGCGAATTGCGGAAAGATTATTCGCTGTAGAGTTCCGAGATCGACAGCGTGGACTGGGCGCTATTGCCCTGACTGTAGGAGCCGATCCAGATGTCATAGGTCCCGGACGCGGGATTGTTGAAGGTCAGAGCCGGGTTGAGGCCCGCATTGCCGCCATCATCATTGCAGTGCCAGTTGCCGTTCGGATCATTGACCAGGATGGTCGTATCCGAGCTGGAAGCCGCCGACAGGATCAGCGGCAATGAACCAGCCGTGAAATTCAGCTCGAAGTCCGGCGCAGCTGATACCCAGCCGGCACAACCACTGCGAACCGAGTCAGCGCGATAGCTGCCACCCGAAACGATGTTGACGCGGTAGGGATCGGGCTGGAAACCGCCTTGCAGATTGGCCGAGCCGAAATTCGCCGGCAGGGACCAGTCAATGCCGCCATAGCTGCCACCTTGCGAAGGCTGGCCGCCGGCCATGCCCAGCTCGGAAATCGACAGCGTCGCCTCAGCGTAATCGCCTTCCGAATAGGAGCCGACCCAGATGTCATAACGACCGGATTGCGGATTGCCGAAGGTCAGGCTCGGATTGAGGCCCTCGCCGCTGTCATCATCGCAATACCAGCTCGTATCCGGCCCGTTGATGACCAGCGTCGTGTCGGAGTTCGACACTGAACTGATGGTCAGGTCGAACATGTTGCCGGCCTCGTAATAGACCGAATAATCCGGCGCATTGGCGATCCAGCCACGGCAGGAACTGGAAAGATTGCTGGCGCGCAGCTGACCGCCCGATGTGAGGGTCACATTGTACGGGTCCGGCGTGAAGCCGGAGCTCAGATTGACAGAGCCGAACGTCGCCGGCGCCGAATAATCCTGGGCCGCTGCGGTGCTGGCCATCAATGCCGCCGCAAACACACTCATGAAGACTTGGGTTCTCATCAATATCCGCTCCCCCCAGACAGTGCGAAACGCCCCTGCGCCTCAAACGCCACCTCTGGTCTGGGGCAGATTAGAGGGTTTCCCGACTGAACCAAAGCTGAACGTACAAAGAATCGAAGTCTGCCGCGAACAAACAGCTGGCGACAGACACCTGCATCAATTCGGGCCGCTCCAGTTCTCAATGAGGCTACGCGCCGCCTCTCGGGATTGCTCGGCGTTCAGGTCCGGAGCCCGCACACGGCGCTGATTGGCCCGGGTAAAGCCGTGCTCGGAAAAAGCCAGCCTCGCATCTGCATAGTCGCCCTGACTATAAGACCCGATCCAGATCGAATAGCGGCCCGACGGCGGGTTGGCGATAACGACCTGGGGGTTCAGACCCTCGCCGCTGTCATCATCACACGACCACCCCGCCGGGGAATGAACGACGAGGGTCGTATCAGCCTCCGAGAGGGCACTGATGGTCACATCCCAGATAGCGGCGCTGGTAAAATAGATCGCATAGTCAGGCTTGTCGGCAATCCATCCCTGGCAAGCGGGTGATATCGTGCTGGCCCGGATTGGCCCTCCTGACTGGATATCGACCAGAAAGGGATCCAGTTCCCACGCCGTCCTGATTTCCACGGCGCCGAAGTGTGGTGGAAGATTGGGATCCTGCGCATAGCTAACACCAGCAAAGCCAATCGCAGCACAAATACTCATCATCGCTCTGGACATTAGAGCCACCCCTCAGCGCCACAGCGAACGGGCACATCGCCTGATCCAACACCACAGCTCGAATTAGGGGTAACGCAAGACTTGATTTCGTCAACAAAAACCGGTCCGACGGACCTCAATCGGTTTAAGCGTCCTCCGCTTCATTCAGGATGGTCGCCTCAACCAGATTTCCGGCCCCGTGATAGGTCAGCGAGGTGAAGGAGAGGTCCCGCGCCATGGCAATCCCGCGACCGCGGTAACCTTCGCCGGGCGGGTCGGCGGACAGATAGCTCTCATGGTCGAAGCCGCCGCCCTCGTCCTGCACGGTGAGGGAAATGATCCGCTCGCTGCGCTGGAAGGACACGATGACGACGCGGTCCGAATAGGCCGGGTCAGCCAACCGGGTCTCGACTTCCGCGCGCCAGCGCCCGGACATCAACAAGTCCTGCTTCATCGCGGCGTCGATCTCGAGATTACCGTGCTCGACAGCATTGATCAGCAATTCCTGCAGGCCGACAGCAACCAGATCAGCATTCGGGCAGGCCAGCGCCAACATGGTGGCCAGATTCCGCGCCTCGTCGAGCGTGCGCAGGACAAACTGGCCCGTGATGATGGTGCCGATCGCCGACTTGCGTCGAGCCACGTCCGACTTGAGGGTCATGACCTGATCATGGAATTCCTTTGCGGCACGCAGCACCGACTTCACTGACTCGATATCGGCGTCGGCTGCGAGGACGAAGTCGGCCCGCGCGCCGGCCGAGGTATCCGTGGTGAGCAGAATGGACTGGAGCGCGCCGGCATTGTGGGCACCCGCCACCTCGATATCGCCGCGGTGGGCATCATCAACAATGACCAGGCCGATCGTCGATCCGGTCGGCAACGCGTCCGCTGTCGTTACGTCCAGGCCGAAGCGCTCAACGAGATAGGCTTTTACGGATGCCGCCAGGGGTGTTTCGGCCAACCGGACCCAGATCGCATCTTGCGGGGCCGCAACTTCATCAACGTCAGACATGGCCTTTGACCTCCAATAGCACCAAGGTGAGGTCGTCACGACGTTGCGCCGTCTCGTCCGCAAAGACCCGGTTGACCAGTGCCCGGTGGAATTCGGCGCCTGCCGCGGCATCGAGCACCTCGCGCGCGAGCACCGCCATGTCTTGCGGTTCAAGCGATTCCCCGGGGGTCTCGAAATTCTCGTACAGGGCGTCGCTGTAGAGCAGGACGTGATCGCCCACGACAAGGTCAGCCGAATAGGTGTCGTAGGCGATACCTTCCCGGCAGCCCAGGATTAGCCCGCCCCCATCCAGTGTGCTCCAACCGCCAGCCGCCTCAAGAATGATCGGGGTCGGCGCCCCGGCGGCGGCGTAGCTGATCCGGCCGCTGGCAATGTCGACAACCCCGTAAAATGCGGTCGCGAAGTGCTCGACCGGCAAGATCTGGCAGAGATGGTCGTTGAGGAAAGCCAGCCATTTGCCGGGATGTTCCCGATTGCGGTCCATCGCCTCGGCCAGCATATGAACGCGAAAGGCGTTGATGGCAGCGGCAACGCCGTGGCCGGACAGGTCGACGATGAACAGGCCAAAACGGGTCTCGTCGATCTCGAAGACCTGCCATAAATCCCCGCCGAGCTGGTTGGACGCCTGGTAGAAAGTTGTGAGACCGGCGCCGCGGGGTTCGGCAATGGCAGCCACCTGGTCATCGGATTTCAGGAGGGAAATCTGCATCGACTCGGCCGCCTGGAGCTCATCCTCCATGCGCCGTTGATAGGTCTGCAGACTGTCAATCATGCGTCGGCGTTCGAGATGGAGGCGGACGCGTGACACCAATTCGTGGGGGTGGAGCGGCTTGGAGACAATATCGGACGCACCGGCGTCAAAAGCGGTCGCGCGTTGATCAGCATCCTGAAGCCCGGTCTGGATCAGGATCGGGATGTCCAGGGACAGGCGCTCGCGGGCCTGCCGACAGACCTCGAAACCGTCCATCTGAGGCATCACGATGTCGAGCACGACCATATCGATAGGCGTGGTCTCAAGCAATGCGACGGCTTCCACACCATCACTGGCAAAGTGGAGATTGGCGAAGCCGGCCGAATTGAGGACGGCCCCGATGAGGAGCCGCGACGAGCGAAGGTCATCAACCACCAGGATGGCGGCATCGTCATCGGCAATAGAATTGCCCGAAGATTGGGAGGCGCTCACCACAGGGCTTTCAATCAACGGGAATCAGCTGATCGATCTTCGACAGCTCGATCACTTTGGCGACATGCCCTGTCACGCCAGACAGACGCAGCGTCTTGCCGCCCCGAACTGCCTTGTCATTGGCCAGCAGCAGCATCCCTATTCCGGCGGAGTCGACCATTTTCGTGGACGCCAGCGACAGCTCGACCATGGCGGGCGCACACTCGGCGATCTCGCCGATGACCTGCCGGAATCTTTCGTGGTCATCGAAGGTCAGCACACCGGAAATCGAGACGATGAAACGATCGCCCACGACTTCGCAACGGTAATCCATGACAGTCTCCCAGTCAGTTTGCTCTGCGACCCCGACCTCTGGCCGGTCCGCCTTGGCTTCAGGTCGCAGCTTCCAGCTTCACCAGCGACCGATCGAGAATGGCGGCGAGGTCGGTGCCCGGATCAGATGCTTCGCGTTCGAACTCACCTGCCAGAACGCTGAGCTGGACCAGGCCGATATTGGCCGCGGCACCCTTCAGGGCATGCGCTTGTGCGCGCGCCTGGTCATACGCGCCGTCCGCATAGGATTTCTGGTAAGCTTCTGCCAGAGATCGCAGATCGGTCGCGAATTGCTCGCGCATGTCGGCAAAGGTTTCGACCCCGACGGCACCAACCAGGGCCTGCACGATCACGGGGTCAATTTCAGGGTGGTTTTGCCAGTCGTTCAAATCAGCTCTCCGTCCATTACCACCGACTATTGCTGTCCGGCGCCAGAATTCAAGTTTGCCCGATGGGGCGCTGAAACAAAAAAGCTGATGGCAGCTTTGGGGGCGGCCGCCAACTTGTGCCGCTAAACGACCGGCGCGGTCGACGAATCCCGGATCACGATTTCGGAGCGGATTTCGCGTCGCGCTGCCGCGCCATCTTCACCATTGAGATGACTGGCCAGCAGCTCGATGGCGGCGCTCGACATGTCTGAAATCGGCTGGCGAACCGTGGTCAGTTGCGGCCAGATTGCCGTCGCTGTCTGGGTATCATCAAAGCCCACAACGGTCAGATCGCGCGGAACATCAAGCGCATGCTTGTGGGCGAGCGCAATGACCGCCACCGCCATGTCGTCATTCGAGGCGAAAATCGCGGTCGGCCGCTCCGCGAGCGAAAGCAGCACATCCGCTGCCTCCAGTCCCGACTTGTAGGTGAAAGCGCCCGCCGTGGTCAGGGCCGGATCGCTTTCGATACCATGTGCTGCAAGACCTTCCAGGAAGCCGGCATGGCGTTCACGGCTGGCACCGTGCTCGTCGGGTCCGAGAATGAAACCGATCCGCCTGTGGCCGAGCTCGACAAGATACTCCGTCATCCGCCGCGCTGCGGCGCGATCATCAGTGAGGATGCAAGGTGCCCGGTCGAGATCCGTATCCGGGGCAATCCGGACATAGGGGATGCCGGCCTCAGTGACAGCATCGAGCACGTCGGGATTGTCGCAGACCGGCGGCGGCATGATCACGCCGTCGAAATTCGAAGTCCGAAGCATGTCCGCAATTTGACTGGTCCAGTCCTCGCCCGCAGCACCGCAGCTCTCGAGCACGAGGTGATAGCCCGATGTCCGGCACCGGTTCAGCGCGCCGATCAACAGCTCGCTGATATAGCCGGCGCTTGGATTGTCGTAGAGCAGACCGATAAAATAGGCATTGGCGCGGGCCAGATTGCGAGCCGACAGGTTGGGGCGGTAATTCAGGTCACGAATTGCCGCCTGGACCCGCTCGCGGGTGGCCGGGCGTACATTCGGCTCGGCGTTGAGCACGCGTGACACCGTCATCGCGGAGACGCCTGCGGCGCTGGCCACATCCTTGATCGTCGCTCCGGACTGCTTGTTCGCCCGCGTCTTCACACTCATGCTGACCGCCACCCCGGCACCTGACGAAATCACGTGATAGATGATGGTAGCGCAAACGCATGCGGCCCGCACCCGCCTTCGTCACTCGACAAAAACACAGGCGAGCCGCGTCTGCCGGTATCAGATACCGGTAAAGACCTGAAATGCACGCAAAAGCGGGTTGGCGAAACGCAGCTTGCCATGGGTCAGGGCGAGGCAGACGCACACGCCGGACGGGTCGATACGAATATCATGCTCGACATCCGGATGGGCTTCCTCGACATCGCCACGGCGATACTCCTGGTCGCCGTCCCAGAAGCTCCCCTTGAGAACGAGAGTCAGTTCGGAACCATTATGACCATGGTGCGGAATCGCCACGCCGGGTTCGGCCTTGAGCAGCCACAAATTCGTGTCACCTTCGCCACGCCACAGGATCGCCTTACGCAGCCCGGGCCCCAGGAATTCCCATTTTACCCGGACGCCCGTCTCCGCGAGATAGGTCTTCAACGCGTCGGGCAGATCAATACCATCGAGCTCGCTGGGCAAATCAAAACCGGCGCTTTTCGATTCGACGATATCGTCATCTGCGGCCAGGGCGAGCAGATCCTCAGCGCTGAAGGTAAGCGGCTCACCAACAGGCAGACGCTCAAGCAGGGCTCCGCCGATGCGGTCCAGCCCGGCGACGCGTTGTTCGGCCTCCTCATTGAGTTCAACATGCGAGCGGACGAGCACGGCCTCTGCTTCGCTGGCCAGGGAACCGGCAGCGAAATCAAGATACCAGGCGTCGTCAAGCACGTGACCGCGATGGGGCGTCATTCCAAGTCTCCAAGGGTGGTTTTCAGCTTGCCCATGGCAAGCCGTATGCGGGATTTGACAGTTCCGAGCGGCAAGTTCAGCCGCTCGGCGATTTCACTGTGGGAGAGGCCTTCAGTGAACGCCATCTCGACGACCTGACGCTGGTCAGGCGACAGGGCTTCAAGGGCCTTCCCAACCGTCTCGGCGGCCTCAGCCTGTTCGCACAGGTCATCTGCGGCGGGCGGCGGGACCGGCTGAAGCGATGGATCGGTTTCGTCCATCCGGCTTGCCCGCTGGACCTTCCGGAAATGGTCGATGTGCTGGTTGCGTGCGATCGTGTAGATCCAGGTCGAAGCCGCAGCTTTGGACGGGTCAAAACTGGCGGCACGACGCCAGACTGCGAGCATGACGTCCTGCGTCAGATCATCTGCCAGCGCTGACGTCAGGCGTCGCTGCAGCAGGAAGGCACGGATGCGCGGCGCGAAATGGTCGAACACGGCCCGAAAGGCGGCCCGGTCGCGGGTCTGACCGACCCGTGCCAGCAGGCGGGACATTTCCCGGCCCTCGGTCGAAAGGACCGGCCTGTCCGTCAGATCCGTCATGCGCCCCCTTCCCGGGTCGAAAATCCGGCTCCGGGCCGGACGATGTGATATGTGGGTCGCAGCGTACATGCTTCGCCTTACGATGACAGCGGTGAAGCGGATCACTCCGCACACGATCATCTTGAGCACCGCGCCGTGTGATCCGTCGGCCGCTTCGCTGCGTAACTCCATGCAACAGCCCTTCAATTAAGACGAAACGCGAGCATTTGAATGTCCGACAAGAGCCACCGCCGCATCGCCGTAATCGGCTCAGGCATTTCCGGACTCGCCGCCGCTTGGCGTCTTTCCCAGTCCTACAGGGTCACTCTGTTCGAAGCCGCCGACCGTTTGGGCGGCCACGCCAATACGGCGACCGTCGAGATCGGGGGCACGGAGTTCGGGGTCGATACCGGCTTCATCGTCTACAACCCGCGAAACTATCCGAATTTTGTCGGCCTGCTGGATGTGCTCGGTGTCGAAACCGCCGAGAGCGACATGTCTTTTGCCGCCTCAATTGGCAACGGCGGATTCGAGTACTCCTCCAACCCGTCCGGCCTGTTCGCCCAGAGACGCAATGTCCTGCGGCCGCGCATGTGGCGCATGATCGCCGACATTCTCCGCCTCAACCGCCACGCCCGCCAGAAATCCAGCGCGGAGACCACACTGACCCTGGACGAATTCCTCAAGCAGAAGGGCTATTCACGCGCCTTTCGCGAAGATCACATCCTGCCCATGTGTGCCGCAATCTGGTCCTCCCCGGTCGACCAGATGCGCGGCTTTCCGGCTGGAGCATTCTTCCGCTTCTTCCTCAATCACGGGCTGCTGCAACTGACCGACCGGCCGCAGTGGCGCACGGTCACCGGCGGCAGCCAGGCCTATGTCCAGGCGCTGGCCGAGGCCATCGAGGGTGAGATCAGGCTGTCCACACCGATCAGCTCGGTCCGTCGTCACGACGGGGGGGTAACGCTGACCCTCGAGCAAGGCGAAACAGAGGACTTTGACGAGGTCGTCTTTGCCTGCCATTCCGACCAGGCGCTCGCCCTGCTGGCTGATGCCGACCCGGAAGAGGCCGCCCTTCTGTCTGCCATCCGGTATCGGCCGAACACGGCAGTGCTGCACACCGACACGCGGCTCATGCCGGCGCGCCGCTCGGCCTGGGCGAGCTGGAATTATCTCGAGCGAAGCCACGGGGACACGCGCGAAATCTCGCTGACCTACTGGATGAACCGTCTGCAGCCCTTGCCCGTCGCCGTCCCGGTCCTGGTAACGCTGAACCCGCAGACCGAACCGGATCCGGCGCGCGTCCTGCGGACCGATCAGTATTCCCACCCGGTTTTCGACCAGGCGGCCATTGCAGCGCAAACCGCGATCGGTGCAATCCAGGGCAAAGGTGGCGTCTGGTACAGCGGCGCCTGGCTGGGCTCGGGTTTCCACGAGGACGGGCTGCAATCCGGCCTCATCGTCGCGGAAGCCCTGGGTGCACCGGTTCGCCCCTGGTCCCATCCCGACATGAATGCCCGCATCGCCTGGCCCGATCATGGATCGGCAAGGATGGCTGACGGCATGGCAATAGCTGCAGAATGACACCGCTGCCCGCCTCCCTAGCCGTCGGCCAGGTCGGCCATACGCGCCGCGTGCCCCGGCACCACAGCCTGCGCTATCGCATGGCTTCGGTGCTGGTAGATATCGACGGCCCTGACGCCCCCAAGCCGCGCGGCCGGGTCTTCGGTTTCAACCGGGCCGGACTGGTAAGCCTGTTCACGCGCGATTTCGGACGCGACGACATGAGCCTGCGGACCTGGGTGGAAACCCGGCTCCGGCAGTCCGGGCTTGAGGGCGCGGTCGGTCGGATCCAGCTTCTCGCTGCTCCCCGCATATTCGGCCTCGCCTTCAATCCGATCTCGGTCTTCTTTGCCCATCGGCCGGACGGGTCACTGGCGGGCCTCGTTTTCGAGGTGAGCAATTTTCACAGCGGCCGGGGCGCCTATGCCATCGCCCTGCAGCCAGGTCATGATTCGACCGATGGCGTGCGGTTCACGGCCGAAAAGCGCTTCTTCGTTTCGCCCTTCAACCCGGTCGCCGGCGAATATCTGTTTCGCCTGACCCGCACCGGCACGACCTATCGACTTGGCATCCAGCTTGTGCGCGACAACCAGATCGTCATGAGCGCCGTTCACACCGCCTGCCTGGCTCCACTGAGCAACCAGGCGCTGCGCAACGCGGCCTGGCTCGTTCTGGGCAATACGGCCCGGATATTTTTTGCTATCCTGTGGGAGGCGCTGAAACTGCGCCTCAAGGGGTTGGCGACCTTCGCGCCCCGCCGCGACACCATTGACACCATGCCGGGGAGGCATTGATGGACGCGTACAGTAATAATTCCGGGGCCGACAGCGCGAGGCCCTCACGGCTACAGGCCTTCGCCGCGCGCCGCATCACGCAAGCGCTGGACGGGCTTACGTCCTGCCGGCTGCGGGTGGAGCTGCCCGGCGGTTATCATTTTTCGGTCGGGCCGGAGCAGGCCGAGCTCAGCGCCGACTGGACGATCCACAAGTGGAATGCGCTGCTGCGGATCGCGGCCAGCGGTGCACTCGGATTTTCCGAGGGCTTCGTGCATGGCGAGTGGGACACCTCCAACCTGCCGGCCTTGCTGACGGCTCTGGCCCGCGAACTCGACAAGGTTTCCGCTGCCCAGGGCCGGGGCGGGCCGAGCCGGCTGCTGGCGCGTATCCAGCACTGGATGAACGCCAATACGCGTCAGGGCAGTCGCCGGAACATCGCTTTCCACTACGACCTCGGGAATGATTTCTATCGCCAATGGCTTGACGAGAGCATGACCTACTCCTCGGCGATCTTCGCCAGCGACGACGAGAGTCTGGCCGACGCGCAAGCGCGCAAATATCGCCGGATCTGCGACAGCCTCAACCTCAAGCCCGGCGACCGCGTGCTGGAAGTCGGCTGCGGTTGGGGAGGTTTTGCCGAGGTGGCTATCCGGGAGTATGGCTGCCATGTAACCGGCTTGACCCTGTCGCGCGAACAACTTGATTTCGCCAATGCGCGACTGGAGAAGGCCGGTCTTTCCGACAAGGCTGACTTGCGACTGCAGGACTATCGGGATGTCAGCGAACGCTTCGACGCCATTGCTTCCATCGAGATGTTCGAAGCCGTCGGTGAGGCGCATTGGCCGATCTATTTCCAGCAACTTCACCACTGCCTGAAGCCCGGCGGTCGGGCTGCGCTGCAGATCATCACGATCCGCGAAAGCGATTTCGCCAACTATCGCGTGTCCGCCGATTTCATCCAGAAATATGTCTTCCCCGGTGGCATGCTGCCCCCGGTCCCGCTGCTCGCCGAGCTCGCCCAGGAGGCCGGTCTCTTGCCAGAGGGGGAAGTGATGTTTGCTGACAGTTATGCCCGGACCCTGTCTGCCTGGCATCGCGCTTATCGCGCGAGCTGGCCGGATATCGAGCCGATGGGATTTGATGCGCGTTTTGACCGGATCTGGCGCTATTACCTGGCCTATTGCGAAGCCGGGTTCCGGACAGGCCGCATTGATGTCGGGCAGTTTTGTTACTCAAAACCCCGTCAGATGGGGGTTTAGGGAGACTCTGGCACCACTTCCTGCATGAATACCGGGCCTCGGCGCTCCGGCGCCCCCAATTTGCTTCAATTGCCACCTTTTTGCTGACAGTAACTTTACGAGTCTCTGACAGTGTCACCCGTCCAACAAGACCAGAAAGGTGGACTGGATGGGACGGACACTCGACAGCACTCTGGGTCGCTACATCAATGTAGCGACGCTCGTGAGTCTGATTGCATCTGTCCTGACGATCTATTTTTTCGTTGGCGCACTTAACCGCAACGCAGTTCAGAATGACCGCCAGCTCCTTTCTGCCGGGATTGAGGCGGCAAGCCGCCAGAACGAGACCTGGGTCGCCGACTATGGTTGGTGGGGCGAAGTTCTAGAGCTCTGGAACGCACGCGAAAAAGACATCCTCACCAGCAGTCTGGCCTCGTCCTTTTCCGACCACAGCGCCTTTGATTTTGTCGCGCTCTTCGCCCAGGGTGATACTGAAACCATGGGTTGGCACCGCGAGTCAGGATCCCGGCTGCGCACCGATGTCCTGACCCATGAAGATGTCGCAGGCCTGCGTGCAGACCTCGCGGACGCCTATCATCAGGGGCGCTATATCGCGACGCATTTCCTCAAGGTCGACGGACAGCCCTATATCGCCTCGGCCACAGTCATGGGCGAATACGAGGATCGGGCCTCCATGACCGACCCGATGCGCGACCCCATTATTGTCCTTGGTGCCGCGATGGATGAAGCTTTCCTTGCCGAAGCGCACGACGTTTTCCTGGTGTCCGGCGCCGCACTGCACGACGGCGCCATGCCGCGCGGCGTGCAAGGCCTGGAACTGCTTGATGACAATGGTCATCTGATCGGCTGGATGAGCTGGCAGGCTTCACGTCCCGGCCTGGTCACGCTGAGGCTCGCCTTCCTGCCACTGCTTGCCTATATCGTCTTCTTTTTCCTCTGCGCCCAGCTGATCGCCAACAAGGCCCGAACGCTGGCGCGACACGCCGCAAGCAATGAGAAGCGGGCGGTCATCGCAGCCGGCACCGACAATCTCAGCGGGCTTCCCAATCGCCTCGGCTTTACCAGCTTTATTGAGAGCACGCTGGCAAGGCGGGCGGCACAAGACGGCGAAGCGGCGATCATCTATATCGACCTCAATGGCTTCAAGGCCGTCAACGACAAGGCCGGCCATCGCGCCGGCGACGATGTGATCCGCCGTGTTGCCCATCGCTTCCGCGGCGCCGTCAGCGACGAAATTCACATCGCGCGCGTTGGCGGTGACGAGTTCGCCTGCGCCCTTATCGGCGCAGATAGCACCCATGCAGCACTCGACATCGCGCGCAGACTGTCGGCCAGTCTTGCCAGGCCGTTCGAAATCGATGGCCGCGCCTTCGAGATCGGCGCCGCAATCGGTATTGCGCATTCCGACCCGGGAAGCCCCAAGCCTTTCAGCCAACTGATCCATGATGCCGACCTCGCCATGTATCGTGCCAAGGCCGATCAGCTCGACAAGCCACTCATCTTCAACGCCAGCCTGGGCCTGGAAGCGGACGCGCGCCGCGCGCTGGAGGCCGATATCGAGGCTGGCCTGGATCGCAATGAGTTCTTCGTTGTGTATCAGCCTATCGCCCGCGCCTGTGATGGCAGCACTGCGTCGGTCGAGGCCCTGTTGCGGTGGGAACATCCGACACGCGGCGCGGTTCCGCCGGATGTCTTCATTCCGGTTGCGGAAAACTCGAAGCTCATCCGCCGACTGGGCGATTTCGTGGTGCGATCAGTGTGCGAGGAAATCGGTGCCAGGGTGCCCTATTCGGTTTCCATCAACCTGTCGCCGGCCCAACTGACCGATGAGCGTCTGTGTGAACGCTATATGCGCGAGCTGCACTCTCACGGCATGGCGGCGCGGCAAATCGAGTTCGAGCTGACCGAAGCTGTCCTGGTGGATGACTTCGACCGCGCAAAAGCGCGCCTGATGGAACTTCACGAAGCCGGGTTCAAGGTCAATCTGGACGATTTCGGAACCGGCTTTGCCTCCATGGGCTATCTTCACATGCTACCGTTTTCAAAGATCAAGATCGACAAGAGCTTCGTTCAGACCATTGGTCGCGGTGAAGGGCCGAACAAGATGCTCCAGGCCCTCGCCCTGCTCGGCGACGCCCTGTCGCTGGAAATGGTTGCTGAAGGCGTCGAGACCGAAGGTCAGGCAGCGATGCTGCGATTGCTCGGGTTCAAATACCTGCAGGGCTGGCATTTTGGCCATCCGCTGCCGGCCACCCAGCTCAAGGCGCGCAACGCCGATCGCGCCGCCTGATAGCCGACCTGGCAGTCGCAGCGCGGCTAGACCGGCTGGAAGGCGCGGAAGATATCGAGCAATCGGTGACGGTCAACACAGCTATAAAAGCGCGAGCTATAGCTGACAGGTTCGAAATCCCGGCCACGGATTTCGCGATACTCCCGGGCAAACTCCGGCCAGGGCGAGACCCGGGCATTTGTCGAAACCCCGCCGTGAATCTGGTGGAAAGTGCCTTCGCCCAGCAGGGTCACCGGGTCGACCGGCGACGCCGCGAGCATGCGCTGCAGGAGGTCGAGATTGACCAGTCCGCCGCCCGGCAATGTGAAAGCCTCATCGAGGCCGGAAAGTTCATGCCAGAGCTCGCGATGCATGAAAATGCCATTGCTTTCGGCCAGTTCCGAAAACCATCCCTCGCTTGACGAGCGTGCCAATGAGGCGATCTGGAACAGGCGGTAGCCGTCTTCGCGCCAATCGATTGTCTCCAGCAACCGGTCTTCGGCCCGCTGATCATAACCGTTCAGCATGGATTCCTGTTGTGGCCCCGGGCCGAGATGCAGGCCCAGCGTCAGGATCCCGGCAGCCGGCCGGAGGCGCTGGGAATCGAGCACGCCGCGCAGAATGCCGGGTGAAGCCAGTCGAGCCCCGTCAATCCAAAGGCCGATAATATCGCCGCGTGCCTGGGCGACGCCGAAATTGGCGGCCCGGGCGGGGGATTTGTTGGGATGCGGGACATTCAGAACGCGGACTGCACAGGCTTGCTGTGTCAGTTCCGAGATATCAGCAGGCCGGTCCGAACCATTGTCCACGACAATGATTTCCACATCCGACGCGTCGACCCCGTTCTGGTAGGGCGGCGACAGGGAGAAGACCGTGCGCGGCAGCTCGCGCGCCATGTTGTATCCAATGACTACAACACTGACAGCCGGACTGCGGGATTGAGGTATCATAGGTGAAAACTGCACGCGCTAGAGATGGATGTCACCACGGCCATGCTGACCCGGGACCGCAAATCAATTAGCTCGGCCGATTCTAAGCATGTCTGAAAGCCCTTCGCACGCCGGGGACTGCGTATCGCCAAACAGACGACGGCCGATACGAACCATCTGTTCGCATCGGCCGTTTTCCGTTCGGGATCGATCTCAATTTTGCGAGGCGGCGCGGGTCTCGAGCGCGGTCAGGCGGTCATTGAGCTGCGCGATATAGATATGCGCAGTTTCAAGCTCGTTGAGCATGCGACCCAGTTTGTCGGACACATTGATCGGCTCACCTTCGATGGTCGGACCGACATTCGGCAGGAAGCCATTATTCCACATCGCGGCCGCGTGGGCTTCAATGCTCGGAAGATTGAAATCGTCTTCAAAAACCGCATCGCAGCCACCGCCGCACGTGCCGCCGCCGGTTGTCAGCGTGCCGGGGATTGTCATGTCACCCGTCGGCGTGAGCGTGATCAGCTGGGTTCCCACAGCGTCGCCATGCTCGAATGCGAGGTTCCGACCGGCATGCATGATCCAGCTATTGCCATTGCCCGTGTTTTCGAGAACGAGCTCGGGGTTACCCTTATTGACTAGGCGCAGCATTTCTCGGCGGGACTGGGTCGCGCTTGCTTCTTCAATTCGGACGCGCGTATCGCCGGCCGTGCCGCGCACATGCAGGAATTCGCTCGGGTTATTCGTACCGATACCGACATCATTATCAGATTCAACAAAGATTCGGTTCTCGGACGCGCCTGGCTCGATCCGGAAAACGAGCTGGCTGCCATTGGTCACGTCGCGGATGAAGAAGTTCGCTTCATTCCCGGCGAGATCCCAGGTCTGCGGAGTGAAGCCGTCAGACCCGTCCTGCTCCAGGCGAACGGTGGGCGTATTGCCCTCGACAATATGGAGGTCAACAACCGGGTTCGCCGTCTTGATACCGACATCGCCATCGGCTTCAACGTAAAGCGTATTTGCCGGAGCGCCGGCCTCGACTCGGAACGGCATCCGCCCGGCAGTCGAATCCTCGATACCCAGGTAGCTCGCGCCGCCATTGCCCGTGTCATTGACAACAATGCGCCAATCATTGCTCGGGAAGCTGGCCGAATTACTGGTGTCGTCGAAATGGATGCGAAGGTTGTTTTCCTTCAGCCGGAGCGTGTCGAACCCGAAATTTTCGCCATTCACACAGTCGAACCCGACGCAAAGGCTCTGGGTGATAATCACGTCATCATTGAAGACCTGATCCGCAGAAGCTGCGGAGCCGAATGCCAGGTTTGCAGCGCCAGCCATCAGGCCGAGCCGGATCAGTTTGGTAAGCCGTGTCATCTAAGTCCCCAGTCCGAAAAATCGTTTCAATTTATTGGGCGCGGCCTTCAACGGCCGAAGCGTCCAACTCGAGAATACGTCCATTGGCAACGCGGAAATTGCCGGTATGCGAAACACCCATCGCGGCCTGGCGCCGCGCATTCGGCCCTCGGCCATCTGCATTTTCAAGGCCGGCGGACGCGGCGGCCGGCCGGGCGATCGGCGTCGCAGCCGTCAGCGAATAAGTGTAGAGGCCGTCCGGGACATCGCCATTATCGGCGAGGCGAAATGTCGGAACGGTCCGGGCCGAGAAAACCTGCCCGTAATAGGCATTCGGCCCACTGACGGTCAGCGTGAAATTGTAGAGCGAAGAATCTGCGACGAAGCCAAGACGGGTGCCGGAAAACTCCTCCCGAACCTCACCATACCGCGCCAACTCGGCCTGCTGGGACGCGCTCAGCGCCGACTGCGCACACGCCGTCCCGGCCGTCACAGCGGCGGCCATGGCAACCAGAATAGTAGCGAGCTGTCTAACGTGGCCGCGCATCATCTCTCCCTTTGACCTCTAGCATACACGCTTCGCGGGAAGCCTGCATCTGGTTTCATGAAATAAATTTTAACGCGAAATCAGGCAGGAAACCTGCCAAAAACACAACCATAAATAGCGCAACCCCTCAGTCAGGGAGTTGGGCCGAAACGCGCTCCTGGGCCTGCTCAACACGGCCTGCGGGAAGGATTCGAATCAAGGCGTCGCGCACGATCGCCGCATTCATGTTGCCGCGCCGGGCGGCCACGCTCATCCAGACATAAGCGGTCTCGAAGTCCTGGGGCACACCGGTACCGCGTGCATACATGAGTCCAAGTGCGAAAGCACCGCTCCCGAGCCCGGCTTCTGATGCCTGTTCAAACAATTGTACCGCGGCATCGAAATTCTGGCGCACGCCATAGCCGTTCAACCGTCGCCAGGCCATGCGATAGAGCGCGACCGGGTCGCCGGCCGATGCCGCAGCAATGTCCTCCGGTCCAGGCTCAACATCCCAATCGGCCTCGCGAAGGCGCGGATCATAGGGGAAACCGATACGCTCCAGCAGGGCCGGCAGGGCGAGCGCGCCGGCTCGACGACCGGCCTCGAGGAGGCGGGCCGCCTCGGTCTCGCTCGTCGCGACACCAAACCCGTTGGCATACATGACCGACAAGTTTCCGAAGGCCTCTTCCAGCCCCTGGTCGACTGCAGCCTGGAATAGCGCGAAAGCAGCCTCATAGTCGCGCTCGACCTCTTCGCCCCGCACCAGGATCAGACCGAGATTGTTCTGGGCCCGGGCATCGCCCAGTTCGGCAGCAGCACGGAATTGCGCGATCGCTTCGACCGTGTCCCGCTCGACACCACGACCCTCGTAATACAGCACGCCGAGCGAGGTCATCGCCGGCGCGAAGCCCTGGCCTGCTGCCTCCTCGTACCAGCGCGCCGCCCCGGCTGGATCAGCAGTACCGCCCAGCCCGTCTTCGAGCGCGAGCCCGTAATCGACCTGGTAGGCGGGCGCACCGGACTCCGCCGCTTCGCGAAGGTGAAACAGCGCCTGGTCCCGATCGGCCGCCACGCCGAGGCCCGACGCATAGGCCTGGCCGAGGGCATTATGGGCCATCGCATTGCCCTGGCCGGCCGCTGCGCGATTGAGTTCAACCGCGCGCTGGAAATCCTGGGCTACGCCGACGCCGCGCCGCAACATGTCCGCCAGCAGCGCCTGCGCGGTCGCATCGCCATCGCGGACCGCCGGCAACAGGCGTTCGCGGGCTTCACCGGCACGCCCGGCGTCGATCAGGGCCGATATCTGGTCCGGATCCGGAGCACCCTGCGCCGACGCGCTCATCGGCCATGCAGCGCAGGCTGCAAGCAGCGCCAAGCTGGCGAGCGAAACTCGGATGCTTGTGACGTGGGGCATCGAGATCACCGCCTATTCACGCGATCGCCGGGATTCACGCCAGGCGGTTGCGCGGGCCTGAGCGGCGGCCAGATCATCGGGAGACAGGAATTGCGCAATGACGGATCGTTCCGAAGCCGCGCCTTCAACGCCGGCCGCCGCAGCAAGATTGGCCCATTTATGGGCCTCGACATAATCCTGCTCCACACCGGCACCGGTCGCGTAGCGGCCGGCCATGACAAGTTGAGCCCCGGGCGCGCCGAGCTCGGCCGCCCGGCTGAGATAGCCGACCGCTATACCGTCGTCCTGCGGCACGACTTCGCCTTCGGTATAGAAATGCCCGAGCGCGTAGAGCGTATCGGCATTGCCCGCTTCGGCCTCGGCCTCCATGCGCTCCAAGGCGCCGTCCATGCCGGCGCGGGCCGCCGCCGTCAGCCAGGCGGCGGCATCGGTTTCATTGCGGCTCTCAATCTCTCCGGCCACCAGCAGGCGTCCGAGGCGCGCAGCAGCGCCGGGCGCTCCCGCATCATAGGCATTGAGATACCAGATCAGAGCCTGGCCAAGATTGGGTTCGGTTCCGCGACCCGTTTCATAGAACAGTCCGAGCACCGTTTGCGCCCGCACGAGGCCACCCTCGGATGCACGCAAATACCAGCTGAACGCCTCAGCATCATCACGCTCGACGCCAATACCATTGGAATAGGCATAGCCAAGATTGGTCTGGGCGCCCAAATGACCGGCATTGCCGGCACTGCGCAGCAGCGTGATGGCGCGCCGCGGCTCCGGTGTGCCGACAACCGCCCCGGTCAATAAGTAGGAGCCAAGCACGGCCTGCGCCTCGGCATCGCCAAGCCTTGCGGCAGCCTCCCAGAAATCCAGGCCGGCCTCCGGGCCCTCGGTCGCGTCGGCGGTTTGCGCCGCCTCGAACATCATTTCTGCCAGTGGCCCGCGAGCTTCTTCCAGCCCGCCAGCCTCGGCCTCGCCAAGCAGTCGCCGCGCCTCGGCCGCATCAGCCTCGACACCGAAACCGGACCGGTACATCAGGCCGAGCCGGTATTGCGCCAGCGGCACACCCTCCTCGGCCAGGTCGCCCAGGATATCGACCACGCGTCCGTACTCACCGCGTGCATAGGCCGCCTCGGCGTCCGCCATGGTCCGGGCGATCGCCGCCTCGGAAGGCTCGGAGTCCATGCCGCGATTGATGGCCACGCCCGCCGCCACGCCCAGCAGGAGCAAGGCACCACCGACCAGTCCGATTGCAAACCTGTTCATTCGTCGTCCTCTGCTGCCGTCGCACGACCATCGGTCGGAGCGGAACGGCTAATCGTATAAATGGCGCCCGCCTCGAGCGGCCCGGCGATCTGGTCCACGGTCCCATCCGGCCAGCGAATGGTCAGGGAGGCCGCAGCACGGTCACTCCCCAGGCCGAAATGGGCTTCCGGCACATCAAACGACATGAAGCCGCCACCCATCTGGAGTTCACGGACCTGCAACAACCCGCCATCGGCCCCATGACGAAGTTCGATCCGTGCGCCAATACCGTCCAGATTCCCGCGACCGTCGCGCAGCCGAACGGTAAGGCCATTGCCGGTCCCGGTATTGTTCAAGAACACGGTCGCCGGCCCGTTCACCGGGACGGTGAAGATGTCGAGGTCACCATCACGGTCAAAATCGACAACGCTGGTGGCCGCCGTGATCAGATAGTCTGTCAGACCAAATGCGTCGGTTTCTTCCTCAAACACCCCGCCGCCGGAATTGTGCAGGAAGATGTTCGACGGCGTCACCTCATTGGGCACCCAGGTACCATTAACGATATAGAGGTCCTGCCAGCCATCATTGTCGAAATCCGCCGTCGAGACATCCCAGCTCCACCCGCCAACCTCAAGTCCGCGCACGTCGGCAGTCTCGGCGTAGTGACCATCGGCCTGAAGTTCGAGCAGGACATTGCGGGCCAGGACCTGCGGGATCGAGCGCGCCAGCTCGTCGCGCCGAAGCGGACGGATCGGCTGGAAATGGATGCGACAATAATGCGCGCTGCGCTCCTGCCCGACCGGGATGAGGTCGCACAAGGCCGGATTATTGTTCTGAATGGCGAGGTCCTTGACCAGCATGCCGCGACATTCCGAGCGGTAGGGCTCGTCCATGCCGGCACAGCGGCTGGCCTGGGACGGGTCGAGACTGTTTCCGGGGCGATACCAGCGCTTGATGTCCATATTGATCTGACAGGTCGCGCGGTCGCTATCGCGACCTATCGCGTCGCAATAACGTTCGATTGGCTGCATGTGCAGCCGGTCCGACACGCCGGAGGCGCGGCCGGCAATCTGCGCCGCATAGATCTCGTACGCGCCATTATTGGTCAGGTCAGCGGTGGTCAGCGACATGGTTGTGGTGGTGGTCTCGGGGATCAGGCCTGCAGAGCGCTCGATCGGCCTCAGACCTCCGGTGCCGTCACCGAGATAGAAATAGTCCGGCACCTCAAAATCATTGCCCACGAGCAGATCGAGCGCGCCGTCATTATTCATGTCGCTCATCAGGATGGACAGGGTCTCGCCGGGAATGCCGGGCAGGTCATAGCCGGACTGGCCGGTGATGCGCCCGCCCTCGTTGAACAGGATCCGGTTCCGGCTTTCCTCGCCGGGAACGCGGCGGTACCAGCCCGCAGCCCAGTTTCCGAGCGCCACATCGAGATCACCGTCCTGGTCGAGATCCCCGAAACTGGCCGCCAGGGCCAGGATTGCACCATCGCGATTGGCGACCGGCTGCAGGGCGGACGCATCGAACACGCCCTCACGATTGGGCAGGACGAAGAGTCCGTCCAGATAGGTTGTCAGGAAGAGATCCCGCCAGCCGTCGCCGTCAATATCAACGAGCACCGCGTTGAAGACATCGAGGTCCGCAATCCGGCCGAGATCCATCTGGCGGGCGACAAAACCGCCCTCACCATCATTGTCGTAGATATAAAGCCCGTTACGCGTCGAAGCGTAGACGAGATCGATATCGCCATCGCCGTCAATATCGCCGGAGGCGATTGAGCGGCCTTCCCAGAAGGGCGGCCACATATCCGCGAAGGAGAATTCGACGGGGTGATCAATCCCCATCGTCCACGCCTCGACGCGGGTAAAGGGGGTGTCGCCATAACTGACCGGCGCCCGATACCCCTCGCGGGTTACGGTGAGACCCGGCTGGGTCTCCGATCCCGGCAGGGTTTGCCCGGCCGACCTCTGGACACCCGGTGCCGCGACAGCGACCGGCAGGCTGGTCGCTGCGTCCAGCAACCCGTCCTCCTGTGTCAGGAGCCGCAGGGCCCGGTCGGTCTGATAGGTGTGCCAGGCATCTGCGCCAAGGCCGGCGCCAAAGCCGAGTGTCATGATCGTCGCACCAAGGATCAGACCGGCCCGCAGGCCAACCGAGGTCGCAACCACGAAGAAGGAATAGATCGAGAAGCTGCCAAGCGTGAACACCAGCGTCATGATGAAGCCATGCGCCGCGCCACCATTCAGAAGCGCGCCGGACAGCACGACGTCGAACCCGATCGGCACCGGGAAAAATGTCCCAACGATGGCGGCAAAGGCCGCACCCAGCGGGCCGAATTCCCAGCCAGCAATGGCGCTGGCTGGGAGGAAGGTTGCAAAAAGCGCACCGAGAAATCCGGCGAGCAGCATCAGGGGAAGCGTCGTGCGGATGATGAACCAGAGATTCCGTGCGTAATCCCCGATGAACCGACCAAAGGCCTGCACGATATTTTCCGACGGCAGCAGCGCGTCGGGATCGTCCGTCAGTGGCGCAATCGGCAAGGGCTTTGGTGTCTTGACGGTATGAAGGAGTTTTTCCTGCGGAATGAAGCGGCAGATGACCGGTACGGCAATCAGGATCACGACCAGGCTGAGCACCAGCTTCGTGGCGGCGATGTAGAAGGGAAGCAGCGCAAAGGCCATCGTCAGCACTACAATGTTGAGCGTTGGGGAGGCGACCATGGCCGACAGGGTAGTCTCCGCTCGGGAGCCACCCTGGTAGAGGCCTTTGGCGATCGGCGCCGCGCAGTTCACGCACACACCCAGTGGCGCACCAAGGAACATGCCATACAGCGAATTGGCAAACGGTCCCGAGAAACTTCGTCTACGCATATAGCCCAGCAAAGTCAGAAAGGCCGAGCCGAACAATACGCCGAAGGTCATTCCCTTCTTGTTGGTATCGATCCAGTTCACGGTCGACACGCCGATCCGTTCGACCACGCCCTGGTCATCCGTAACCGGAATGAGCGCCTCGAAGCTGAGCGGGTCCTCGAGCTGGATCGCGCCGCCCATCATCGCTTTCTCATCAAGCGAGGGATAGCGCGACTCGGTCCAGAATAGATAGGCGAGCAGGCCGACCAGAAACGCAGCGAAAATCAGCCGTCTTGAGGCACCGCGCTCCACCACGTGTCCGATCATCACCCTCTACCCCGTTCGCTGACCGCGACCGCCGCACAAAGACTGCGTGTAGGCCGATCATCCCCAAGAGTCACCCAGCCGAATGGCCGATTGCCAACGCCTCCGAATAACGCGAGCCCGGTCATCCGGTCCAGACTGCCATTCGGCCTATCGGTTTCGGCAAGAAAGGCGATCCGGATACCATCCAGCGGGGCGGATGACGGGTCGGCCAATTCGGTAAACTCGGGCTGCGGTGTTCCGCCAAGCACCGTCACATAGGGCGCAAGACAGTCGACAAGCGCGTCTGATATCCCGGCCACATACCGCAATTCCCCGACAGTCAGGAAGGGCCGGTTGGCCGCAGGCCGAGGCCAGTCCGCGGGATAATCTGCAGCTTCCAGCCCGGCCGGACGGGTCTCGGCATCAGCGTCACGCCAGTCAAGCACCCGGTCGGAAAGCCGTCGCGCATCCGCCGGCGTCGCGCCCATGCGCGCAAAAAGCGCCCGCAAATCCTCGTCGTTGGCCATATTGAGATCGACCCGTCCCGCGCCGGACAACAGCGACACTTGCACGGCGCGGTCGCCAACCACGATGCGACGCGGAAAATCGGACAGGGCCGTGCGACCGACCAGGGCAATGTCAAACGCCGCTATATCGAGCGCCGACAACATGACTTGCGAGCGCAGCAGCGTTTCGCGTTCGGCACGCGCCGTCTGCAGTCTCACCTGAACCAGGCTGGCAACGCCGAGCAGGACCATCGCAAGCAATACCGAGAGCCAGAGCACGACGACAAGCGCGGCGCCGCGCTCGGACCTGATGGGAAGGGTGGCCGGCATCACTCGTCAAACAGGTCGGGGAGACGGGCCTCAAGCGCACGCAGTTCGCGGCGCACCTCGACCAGCGCGTCCGCGGCCTCTGTGTCGTTGGAGATGATGCGCGGCGTCAGGAAGATCACCAGCTCGCTGCGCTCCGATGTGATGTCGCGATTCTTGAAGACATTGCCCAAGCCCGGTATGCGGCCGAGCAGCGGGATGCCGGACTCATTGTCCGACCGCGTCTCGCGGATGAGGCCGCCCAGCGCAATCGTGTTGGCACTGCGAACCGCCACCGTGCTGGTAAATTCGAGTTTCTGGATGGTTGGCGAGTCGATACCCGAGGTTGTCGTCGGTCGCACGCTCGACACTTCCTGGTTCACGTCCAGAACCACCATGCCATTGGCATTGATGCGCGGCGTCACCTCAAGGATCACGCCCGTTTCGCGCAATTCGATCGACGAGACCAGCGGTGCATTCCCGTCCGTGACCGAGGTTGCCGTCTGGGTCACGATCGGCACTTCATCACCGACCTGCAGATGGGCCGTCTGATTGTTCTGCACCATGATCGACGGCGCCGAGAGCACGGTCACATCGGTGATCGAGTTGAGCGCGCTCAGCGTGGCCGTGAGATCTGCCCCGGAAAAAGCATAGTTGAAACCCGGGAAGATCGGATTGGCGGTACCGTTGACATCATCGGTGAAGCTGGTCGTCGCGGCCCCGTCGCCGGTCTGATTGTCGAAGAACCAGCGTACCCCGAAGCTTAACCCGTCGGTCAGACGCACTTCGGCTATGGTCGCTTCGATCAGGACTTGCGGCGGCATCACGTCCATGCGCTGAACCAGTTCGAGGATTTCGCGATATTCCTGATCGGTCGCGCGAATGATCAAGGCGTTGTTCAGCTGGTCGGGAATGATGGCAAGACGGCTTTCCTGCTGGTTGCCGGAGGCGCCATCGCGCGCGGCGCTGTCGCCTGCGAAGCTGGGCTGGAAGCTGGCGCCGTCACCGGCCGCACCTCCGGCGAACGCTGCCGTGATCTGTGCGGCCAGCGTGGCAGCCGGGGCATTGCGGGCCACATAGTAGCGCAAGCGCCGGGCATCACCGCCAGCCGGTCGGTCGAAACGGGCGACGAGATCCGCAACCTGGTCGAAGCGGGCCCGGTCACGCGTTGTCACGAACAGCAGGTTGAGGCGCGGCAATGCAATGGTCTGGGTGACGTTCTCGGACCCGCCCATGCCCCCGAGCACAAGCGCGACCTCTGAACGAACAGTTTCCGCATTGGCGTAGCGCAGCTCGAACATCCCGAAAACGCGGTCAGTCAGAAAGGGGCGGTCAAATGTGCGGATGGCATCTTCGGCGGCGCGCAGCTCGGCGCCGGGCCCGGCCAGGACGAGCACGCCGTCCTGGTCCATCGCGACGGCGGTGACCCGCTCCGTCAGAAAGGGGTCGATCAGATCGAGAATGGCGCTCGGGTCAGTATTGCGAATCGCGATGATCCGCCCGCCCTGACCCACATCACCGCTGGCATTGGGCATGTTCGGGCGGGCAGCCTCGGCGCGGGTGAGCAGGAAGCCGGAATCGCGCTCGACGAGAGCCAGACCGGAATCCGTCAACACCGCTTCCAGCGCCGACAGGGCGGCCGAGACCGGGGCCGGTTCCGGCGAAGTCAGGGTGATGCGACCCTCAACGCCTGCCGCAACCAGAACTGTCTGTCCAAGCGCGTCACCGATTATCGTGCGCACCGCATCGGCGACCGGTGCATCGACAAAATTGAGACGCAGCGTGCGCCCTTCGAGATTGCGATCACCGGTCCCGCCTAGCGCGGCACCGCGCTGGCTTTCAAAGAAGACCAGACGGTCGGCTTCGTCGGGGAGAACCGCAGCACCGACATCACGATCCGCGGCGTCATCGCCTGCTTGCGTCGCCGGAACCGGGTTGCGCGCAGGCTGCACGGGCAATCGAGTCTGCGGATATTCGCGGGCATGCACGGCACTGGCATCGGTCGTGAGCATCGCGCAGCCGGACACGCACAGGGACAGTCCGATCATCAACATGCCAAGGCATGAACTCTGAAATTGCGACAACACTTTCATCCCCATCCCACCGCCTCACGGCAGCCCCTTTATCCGCTCCGGAATTCAACGTTCCAGACGCAGGACAGTCTCATCCCCATCGCGGGCAAATACTAGCCTGTCCTGGAGTATTTGCATCAGCACGTATCCGTCCAGCTGCTCGCCGGCCTCGATCGTGCGGGTTTCGCCCCGGTAGGAGACCAGTGCCAGCTGACGCCCATCCGTCTCCACCAGGCCAACCAGTGCGTAGCCGTCCAGCGGAACGCGCTGGTCAGTGACCTGGCGGCTTGGTCGCGGCACGATGGCGGTGCGGGAAACCAGGTCCGCGATCCACGCACCGGCCTCTGGCATCTCGACCGATCGGGAGGGCCCCGGCTGCGCGGCAGGCGCGCTACTGGAATCGTCCGGCAGGAAGGAGGCCAGCCCGGCCAGCAGTATCACCAGAGCTGGCAGGAAGCGCGCGAAGGCAGACAGGTCGCTATTCATCGTCCCCTCCCGGCACCGGCAGATAGGCAACTGCCTCGACTGAAAAGCGGACCCGGACTGGCTCGGCACCGGCGAGTGCGACCACATCGAAACGGGTAATCGTCAGCGCGGCAAGGTCCGGCGCCGCGAGCGCCATGAGCAGATCTTCATACCTGGCCAGGCCGCTCAGCCCAGCGCGCAAAACATGCAGCTCTCCCTCTGTCGCCCGTGTCATTTCGGGCGTCGCATCGAGCACGGCGCCCGCATCTGTGAGCCGTTCCGCCAGCAAATCGATGTCGACGGCGAAGCCCTGCCAGGCATCCTCCGGATCAAGGGCAGCGCCGACCAGGTCACGCGCATCTTCCAGCGAAGCCTGGCGCGCAAGAAGATCACGGTGGCGTTCTGCGAGCTGGCCGGCCTGACGGTCCATCTGGCCATGCTGGTCGGCAAGGTCCAGGGAGGCCTGCGCGACCTGTGCCCCCAGGAGCACGAGGGGCAAGAGTACCACGAGGCCAAGGCCGGTCAGCACGGTAACGGCCAGTCCAAGCCGACGGGATGGTGCGAGGCTTTGGTATTTCAGGCTCATTCGACGCCCTCGTCGAACTCGATCAGGATGGTCTGCACATCCACCGCGTCATGCGTCGCGAGAGCTGTCTGCAGGGCCAGGCGCGTGCCGGCTTCCAGCCGGAACCGCTCGACCACGACATCCGACGGCAGCGCATCCGGCAGGCCGGCAAGGCCGCGCATAACCATCGCCAGCGATACGCCTGATGCATCGGCACGGACGGTTTCGGCCCAGGTCAGGGCCTCGTCCAGCTCGCGCAACTCGCGCGCTTCGATCATCAGGCCGGCACGCCGCGCATCGAGCCCTGCCTCTTCCCGGGCCAGTCGCGCTGACCACATTGAGGCCGCCAGCAGCAAGGCCAGAAATGCAGCAGCGACCGGAAGCGCCCATCGTGTCGCCGCATCGCCCGTCCGATCGAACACAAAACGCGGCAGACCATCCGCATCGAGTGCGCCGACGACCCGGACATCGCGCACACTTGCGGGCGCGGCGGCCAAAGCAGACTCCAGTGTCGAGGTCCGAATGACGGCGATGTCGATCTCGGCGCCACCGCCCGCGACCGGTTCGACAAATTCACTGGCATGACTGGCCGCTTCGACGGGGATGGGCGTGAACTGGCCGCGCCTGAGATCAATGGCGGCCTCGCCACGACGACACGCCTGCGCCCCGAGCCGGATACGGGTCCGAAATTGCCCGCTCTCCGGAAGCACCAGGACTGCGCGGTGCGGCTCGTCCGGCACGCCGCCGCGGCGAAAGGTCCCCGCACCAAACCAGCTTGTTTCCACCTGGCCGGTCCAGCGCCACCGGCCGGCGGTATCGAGTTCGGCGACGGCCATTCTGGCGCGCGGCCCCAGACGGCGCAGGGCCTCTGGCAAACGGCCGCAAAGCTCCGTCCAGGACCAGGCAAGCAGCGCACCAAGAATCCCGGCGGCACGGGTCAGCCATGGCATACCCGTCACGCCTCATCCCCCAGGCAAATCCCCAGGCCGGAATCAAACCGGCAATCCACAGGCGCTCCCCCTCCGACATGGGCCTCGATGCGTCGTACCTGCCCGTCATCGCGGGTCATGTCCAGCACGACTAGGCGGGGCGGCAGGGCGGCGTCCCAGCGCTCGCGCCAGACCGGAGCAGCGCCCGGCGTCTCGGCACCGAAATAGAGCAGGCGACCTGCGCTCAGATCGGCCTCGATCCGGACCGGTTCGAGCAGGTCGGCAGGATGCGTCACAGGCTCCAGCGAGACCAGGAGTGCATCCCGGGACAGCTGGATCCGCGCCAACACAAGATCGCCCTGCCCGTCCGGACGGGTCAGGAAACTCAGTCGCGACCCGTCACCCGTGAACGATAACGCGTCAACGCCGCGCGGCGCTGCTTGGGCCCGCAACAGCAAGTCCCGGAATACCGTTTCGACCGCCTGCTGGCGGGACCAGCGGTCGGTCTCTGCCGCAATCCCCGCTTCAACGCGGGCCGCATTGCTCACCACCGGCAGGCACAGGGCCGCAATCATCGCCAGCAGGGCGACCGCAATAAGGACCTCGAACAGTGAGAAACCGAGCTCCGGCGCATTGGTGGCGGGCGGCGTCATCATGGCGGGTTCGGCCGGACCTGACCGGCTTCCATGTAGACAAGTTCCACCGCGCTTCCCGGCAAACCGGCGCGTTCCAGCCGGGCCCGTGTCAGGACGGCACCGCTGGCCGGATCGACTGGCCGGTCAAAGGGGCCGATATCGATCTGCCAGGCCGGATAGTCGCGGGCGATCCGGGCCGGAAGATCGCCGGCGCGGAGGCGGGCCGCGATATTGTTCGCCTCAAGCACGGCCTGCTGGGCGCTTGCCGCCGACCTCGAGCCGCGCATCGACGTCGTCAATCCACCCATCGAGGCCGCGACCACAGCCGCCGCGATCGCACAGGCTATGAGGGCCTCGGTGAGGGCGTATCCGTCAGTCGGCGTTCGGGTCACGATCGCTCCTGCTGATCCGGGCGCTGTAGGGGCGCATCTCCAACCGGGTCTCGCGCCTGTCATCGCGCAGCGTCACGACCAGATGCAGGGCGGACACCGGTTGCGGCGGGATGTCGACCTGGTCGATGGGGCGCGACCGGCCAGCCTCGACCGTCCGCCATTCTGCGGCGACCGATCCGTGCCAGTCGACGCCAGCGCTTCCCAGCGCGGGCAAACGATAGCCTGTTTCCGAAATCTCGATCCGGACCGGCTGGCCGCTCATCCGGGCGTCGATCCGAGCCTGGTTCAGATCACGCTCAAGCTGGTTCGCGGCCCGCTCAAGGACCCTGTCGCGAAACCCGGCACCAATCGCGACACCGGCCAGGCTTGTCGCAATGGCCAGAATGGCGAGCGCGACGAGCAGCTCGAACAGCGACACACCGGCGTCACGCGCGCGGCTGCCCTGTAACGGCATCTCAGCTCCGCGTGAGGTCCTGGTCTTCACCTTCGCCTCCGACCACGCCATCTGCCCCCAGGCTGCTGATCACGTAGCGATCCGTACCGTCCGCCAGCGTGTAGGCATAAGCCGTGCCCCAAGGGTCGATGAGACCCTCACGATTGTTGAAGTACGGACCCTGCCAGCCGTTTGCATCCTCCGGTGGATCGACGAGCGCCAGCAGGCCGTCCCCCTCGGGATCCGGGTAGCGGCCCATGTCCAGATAGTAAAGCTCGAGCGAAGTGGCGATGGACGATAACTGCGCCCGGGCGACATCTGCCTTGGAACGCCCGAGATAGCCGATCACCCGCGGCGCAACGAGGGTCGCCAGCAGGGCGATGATCACCATAACCACAAGCAGTTCCATCAAGGTGATTCCGGCTTCGCGGTCGGTGTGCGCCGAATGCGGCGACTTGCGGTCAGAGGACGGCATCATTGAGACTCATCACTCCCAGGATCACGGCGGCGATCACCCCGCCCACACATATGCCCAGTATGGCGATCAAGACCGGACCGATCAATTCGACCGCATTCTTCAAACGGGTGCGCACCTCATTGTCATGAAACGCTGCCGCACGCAGCAGCATCTCGCTGAGACGACCGCTTTTCTCGCCCAGCGCCATGAGCCGCAGGGCATTGCGCGGCAGGGCACCTGCTTCGGACAATGCCGAAGAGAGGCTCTGCCCGGCCCGCATTCTCTCGGCGGCGTCGGAATGCCGGTGGCGCAAGCCTGGTGAGCCCACCGCCTCACGCGCGACAGGTTCGGCCCTTGCCAGCGGCGCGCCGGAGGCCAGCAGTATCCCGAGCACGCGGCAATAACGTACCGCATTCAAGCGCAACCGGATCGCGCCGACCACGGGCATGGCCGCCAGCCAGCGATCAACCAACTCAGGCGCGGCTCGGGACAGTGAGTTTCCCATCGCCATCAGGGCGACGAGGGCGACCGGGATCCAGTGACCCCAGGCGCGCAGGAAGACTCCGGCGTCCAGGACCAGCGCCGTCTCCCAAGGTACCGGCGCCCGGGTACTTGCAAATACGGAGGCAAATTGCGGCAGGACGAAATGAGCAAGGAACAGGAGGGTCAGCCCGATCAGCACGACCAGTACGCCAGGATAGATCATCTGCCCGACCAGCTCCTGACGAAGCGACGCATCGCTTTCGAACTGTTCAGCCAGGTCGGCAAAATTGCGCGCCATCTCGCCGGACGCCTCGCCGGCCTCCGCAAGCGCCGCGACGGCGCGTGGCAGAAGATCACCTTCGGCCCGCAGTGCCGTGCTAAGCGGGTCGCCCTGGCTGATACGTTGTTCGATACGCTCGACCAGTCGCTTGAGCCGGTTGCGCGTCTCGCCCTCGGAGAGACTGCCCAGCGCGTCCTTGAGCGGCAGACCGGCCGCCGTCAGATCGGCCAGACCGCGCACAAAATCAATGATCTCCCGACGCGACAGGCGCGGCGAGCCGATGCGGAATCCGGCCTGCCCGCGCTTCAGCGTGACCGGCACAAGTCCGAGCGTCTGCATCCGTCTGAGCGCGTCCTGCTCGCTGTCGGCCTGCAAGAGACCACGAACGGTCTCACCGGCCCGGTTTTCACCGACATAGCGCCAGGTCTCCGGCGCGGGCGTGGCGTTTGGGCCGGCCATCTCAACCGCCCCCGATCGCGCGGCGCACATCAATGTCGCGGGTCAGGCCCGCCGCGACCTTCTCGGCACCATCCGCCGCCATCGGGCGGTAACCCTTGGCGCTGACGGCTGCGATCATCTCGGCCGTGCGTGCCCGGCCAATCAGGGGCCGGATCTCGTCATCGACCAAAAAGCCTTCCGCCAGGGTGAGCCGTCCCTGATAGCCGCTGCCCCCGCATGTTTCGCAGCCTTCGCTGCCACAAGCGGGGCAAACGCGCCGGACAAGGCGCTGAGCGAGAACCGCCGACAGGCTGGATGCCAGCAAATAGTCCTCAACGCCCATATCGAGCAGGCGAGCGACTGCCGAGGGGGCGTCGTTGGTGTGGAGGGTGGACAGGACGAGATGTCCCGTCATGGCGGCCTGCACAGCCGTGCGGGCCGTCTCGGCATCGCGGATCTCGCCGACCATCACCACATCGGGGTCGTGCCGCAGGAAGGAGCGCAGCGCGCTGGCGAACGTGACGCCGATCAAGGCATTGGTCTGCGACTGGGCGATACCGGCCAGCCGGTATTCGATCGGGTCCTCGATGGTCAGGATCTTGCGTTCGCCATCAGCCAGTGCGCGCAGAAAGGCGTAGAGCGACGTGGTCTTGCCGCTGCCCGTCGGCCCGGTCACCAGCACCAGGCCATGCGGCCGGTCGAGCGCCCGGTGAACCACCGCGCGGACCTGTTCCGGCAGGCCAAGCGCGTTGATCGTGCGCAGACTGGCTTCCGGGTCGAGCAGGCGGATAACCAGGCTCTCTCCATGCTGGGCCGGTACGACAGAAACCCTGAAATCGATCGATCGCCCGCCGACGGGCAGGCTGACCCGGCCATCCTGCGGCCGACGGCGTTCGGCAATGTCGAGATCGGCGAGTACCTTGATGCGGGAAATCAGACCGAGCGCCCGCGCCGACGGCAGCGCCTCGACCGCCCGCAGCACGCCATCGATCCGGAAACGGATCTCGGCTTCGCGCACGCCAGGTTCGATATGAATGTCCGAGGCTCGCGCCTCGACGGCGCGGCTGATGATCTGGTTCGCCAGGCGCACGGTCGGCGCCGCGCTGGCGAGATCGCGCAGCCGATCACTGTCTTCCAGGATATCAGTGGCTTGAACATCACCCGCTTCGGCTTCGCCGGCGCCGAAAACGGCCTGGTAGAGCCTCGAGAATTCCGCGGCCGTTACCACAACCGGCTCGATCTCCGCGTCCAGGGCAAAAGCCATGCCGCGCAAACCGGCATCGCGCTGGGGATCGACACAGGCGACGTGGATGCGGCCATTGGTCTGGCCCAGCGGCAGCACGCGTTCGTGGCGCAGGAAGTCGGGATTGATGTCGGCGTTGCCGACAAGCCCGACAGGTTCGGGCGCAAGGCTTGGCGTCCACCGCTGAACGCGAGCTTCCCCGGCAAAGCGGTCGGCCAGCTCGGTTTCGGTGATCAGGCCAAGCTGGGTGAGAATATGGTCAAGTGGCTCTCCGGATCGCTCGATGAGCGCATGGGCATGACCAACATCCTGCGCGGTGATGAAACCGTCAGCCTGCAGGGCCTGCAATCGGGAAAAAGCGGTGTCCATGGGCACAGACTATCGCAATCCGGCGGGAAGTGTACGTCTTGTCAGCGGCTTGAAATGCGAACCGGGGCAGGTTTCCACCCGCCCCGGCGCCATTTGTTCTGCAAAGCCTATTGTTCAAGGCTCAGCGGGATCCGGACCCGGATCATGGCACTGTTGGCTTCGAACTCGCCTTCGCCGAGGCCCATGATCGAGACTTCACCGGTCACCCGGCCGCCATTGGCCATCTCGGCCGTCAGACCAAAGCGGGCATCACCGCGCAGGCTGCCCAGCGTCTGAAGCTGGCCGCCGGCGTTGAGGACTTCCGCATCGTCATAGTCGAACAGCGCATTGAGCTTGAGATAGGGCTCAAAATAGCCGCCGCCGGCGGAATTGAAGCGGTAGGCGATCTCCGGACCGGCGTTGATCCGACCGATCGTGATGTCCTGGCTTGGAATGTAAAAGCCCAGCGTATCGGTGTAGGCGCCCTGCTCTTCGCTGAAATAGGCGATGCCAACCTCAGGCGAAATCCGCCAGTTACCACGCAGGATGTCGCCGGTCAGATTGGCTTCAAGCAGCCAGCGATCGGTCCCGAAACTGTCGGTATAGGTGCCGATCGGATTAACCTCATTGTCAGACTGGCCCCAGGCGCCGCGGGCGTCGAAATAGACGTTCTCGGAGAGCCGCGCGACCATGTAGGGGCCGACCAGCCAGCCATCACCCTCGACATGCGAGCGCAGCTCGCCGGTCACGGTCTCGGCCTGGTCGTACTGGATCAGGGCGCCGACAAGAAGGCTCTCGGTCGCCATGAAATCCGCCCCGAGATAGTAGAGGCCGAACGTTGTCTCGGCATTCAGCCCGGCGCGATTGTCATCGACGCTGGAGAAACTGGCCTGGACCCAGACATCCATGCTGGCCGCACCGGTCCGGCCGGCGAGGCTGAATTGGTCCGAGCCGGGCATTTGCGGATCCGAACGCTGGGCCGACTGGCGCAGCGCACTCAGGCTCGTCGACAGGTTGACGTTGAAACGGCCATCGGTGAAGTCCGCTGCAAACCGGCTTGGCGTTGCGCCGGTCCGGTCGCCGCGCATGCGGCCGACAAGTTCCGGTGACTGGGTCAGGATCTGGTCGGCACGCGCCGCCATGAAGCTGCGGATCGCGGACTGCGTGACGAGGCGGATGTAATCCTCGTTACGACGGTTCGCGAAGGTGCAGACGATCGCTTCCTCCGGATCGAGATCAATTGTCACCCGCCCATTGGCCGGATCGAGCACCGAACCATTGTCGGTGTCACCGACGCAGGAAATCGATGCCAGGTCCCAGCCTTCTGTGGCCAGCTGGTCAAGCGTGTAGCTGCCGCGCAGCACCGTCAGCGCCTCGGAGCTTGCCACCCCACCCGCAGTCGACAGGGCCAGCCCGTCAAGGTCTGCCAGAGTGGACGTGTAGTTGAACACACCCTCGCCGGCCTCTGACGGGGCCGTGGTCGCGATAATGGTCAGATTACCCTCACGCGGTGCGACCTGGATCGTCACCGGGATCTGGATATTGACCAGCTCATTGGCCCGCGGATGCGACTTGCTTGCTGCCGCTGGGGCAGCTGTCTCGGTGATCGTGATGTTGGCCGTGTAGGTACCCGGCTCCAGATCAAGAACCGCATCATTGAAGGTGATGGTGAACTCCAGCGAACCGGACGCCGGGATCGCGCCGGACATCGGGTCGATATCGAGCCAGTTCACATCGGTCGCAGCCAGGAAGTAGAAGGGCGTGCCACCGGTATTGTCGAGATCGAAGCTGGCCGACTGTGTGGACGGGTCGTCGATGGCCGAAGGAAGGGTCAGCGAGACTTCCGGAATGGTCGTCTCATCAACCGCAGGCTCGGCCAGCGTCTCGAACGTGCAGGTGATCGTATCGGTCGGCGCAACCGTGATGGTCACGGTGCCTCCGGCCACATCGGTGACCACACCGGCCGCGTCGCAGCTGATGGACTGCAGGGTGAAGCCGTCAACCTCGGCGACCGACACCGCGTAATCGCCTTCGGCCAGGTCGGTGAAAACCTGCTGTCCGGCCTGCGCCACCGTGGTGATCGAGAAATTGCCGAAATCGCCGCTGAAATCGAACTGGGCGTCAGCGGCCCCGTCGATCGCCTGGGCGATGGTCACCGAGCCGCGCCGCATCTCGATCGAGAAGACATCATCGACCGTTGTCTCGACCAGCGCGTTGCCGGCCGTGTCGAAAGCGCCGGACACGGTCACATCGAGATCGGCGAAGGACTCGCCGCCATCGATCACGGTGTAGCTTGCGGTGAAGACGGTATCGCCGGACGAGAAGGCCGTTTCTGTCAGGCTCAGGGTCGCGCTGACGTCGGCCGAGAAGGCGATGGTCGGCTCGGTCGCACTGTCCAGCGCCTCCGAGAAGGTTGCCGATATAATGAAGGTGTCGCCGATATCCTCAAGTCGCACATCAATATCCGAGGCCGCCAGCGCATCAAGTGCCGGTGCGCTGAGATCGGCGTCGGCGGTGAATTGCGTGGCTGCCGTATTGCCATTGCCGGCCGCGTCGGCGGCAACATCGGCCGCGACGTCCACCGTCACCGTGCCTTCGCTGGTCGGCGTGATGGTCGCTGTATAGCTGTCACCCGAGCCGGCAAGGTCCGATGCCGTGCCATTGCCGACTGTCAGATCAGCCAGGACGAAGCCCGATACATCCTCGCTGAAGGCCACCGTGACCGAGAAGGCACCCGTCTGGACTTCGCTAGGACCTGTGATTTCTGTCGTCGGAGCGGTCAAGTCGGTATCCACAGCGAACTGCGCAGCCGCGGAATTACCATTTCCGGCGGCGTCAGCGGCGACGTCCGCTGCCACATCGACTGTGACAGTGCCGTCGGTAGTCGGTGTGATAATTGCCGAATAACTGGTTCCGGACCCGGTCAAGCCCGAGGCCGTGCCATTGCCGACCGTGATATCCGCCAGCGCGAAGCCGGTGACGCTTTCCGAGAAGGTGACAGAAACCGTGAAAGCGCCAGCCTGGACCGGCGCCGGACCGTCAATCGTCACCGACGGCGCGGTTACATCCGCTTCGACACTGAATTGTGTCGCCGCCGTATTGCCGTTGGTCGCCGCATCCTCGGCCACGTCGGCGGCCACATCAACGGTAACGGAACCGTCTGCCGCCGGGGTAATGGTTGCCGAATAGCTCGTTCCAGACCCGGTCAGACCCGAGGCCGTTCCATTGCTGACCGCAATGTCGGCCAGGTCAAAACCGGTGACGCTTTCCGAGAAGGTGAAATCGACCGAGAAAGCCCCGACCTGGGTGACCGCCGGGCCGGCGATGGACACCGTCGGCGCGGTGATATCTGCCTCGACCGAGAACTGGGTCGCGGCAGTATTGTCATTACCGGCAGAATCCTGTGCCGCCGCAGCCGGGATATCAACCGTGACCGTGCCGTCTGCAGCGGGGGTGATCACGACTTCATACCCGGCATCCGAGCCGGAGAAATCCGACGCGGCGCCATTGCCGACCAGGACATCACCCAAGGTGAAGCCGACGACTGTCTCGCTGAAGCTGATTGCGATGGTGAAGGCGCCGGTCCGGGTTGCCGTCGGCCCTTCAATGTCCACGCTCGGCGCGGTCAGATCGGCATCAACGCTGAACTGTGTCGCGGCGGCATTGCCATTGCCGGCAGCATCGGATGCAGCATCGGAAGCGATATTGACCGTGACGGCACCGTCCGATGCTGGCGTGATCACCGCGGTATAAACATCGTCAGCCCCGGCGAACGTCCCGGCCGTGCCATTGCCAACCACGAGGTCGCCCAGGGCAAAGCCGGTGACATCCTCCGAGAAGGTCACGGTCACAGTGAACGCACCGATCTGGGTGGTTGTCGGCCCATCGATTGTCACGGTGGGAAGCGTGATATCCGCCTCGACCGAGAATTGGGTCGCCACAGCGTTGCCATTGCCCGCCGCGTCATCGGCGGCATCAGCCGCCAGATCGACGGTGACGGTGCCGTTTGCAGCCGGCGTGATTTCTGCTGTGTAGCTACTGCCACTTCCGATCAAGCTGCCGGCCGAACCATTGCCGACGGCGACATCGCCAAGCGTGAAACCCGTCACGTCTTCTGAGAAGGTGAAGGAGACGGTGAAGACGCCGGTTTGCGTCGCGGACGGTCCGGTGATGGTGACCGTCGGCGGCGTGATGTCTGCCTCTACCGAGAACTGGGTTGCGGCATCATTGTCATTGCCCGCTGCATCCTGGGACACGGCAGCGTCGACGTCGACTGTCACCGCGCCGTCTGCCGCCGGGGTAATGGTCGCGGTGTAGACCGCGCCGGACCCGGCAAGGGCGGATGCCGCCCCGTTGCCGACATCGATATTGCCAAGGGCGAAACCGGTGACGCTTTCGGAGAAGGTAAAGGTCGCGGTGAAGGCGCCGGTCTGCGTGATCGACGGGCCGCTGATCGCAAGCGTCGGTGCCGTGATGTCGGCATCCGTATTGTACTGCGTCGCGGCCGCATTGTCGTTTCCGGCGGTGTCCTGGGCGACGGCAGCATCGATGTCCACGGTAACCGTACCGTCAGCCGCCGGCGTGATCGTGGCAGTGTAAACCGAGGCGGTCGTGGCGGAGAAACCTGACGCGGCACCATTGCCGACATCAATATCGCCCACGGCAAAACCGGTGACACCTTCCGAGAAGGTCACGGTGATGCTGAAGGCCCCCACCTGGGTACCCAATGGTCCGTCGATCGAGACGGTTGGATCCGTGACATCAGCTTCGACCGAGAATTGGGCCGCGGCCGTATTGTCATTGCCCGCATCATCCTGGGCGACCGCAGCGTCCACATCCACGGTCACGCTCCCATCGGAATCAGGGGTAATGATGACGGTATAGATCGACGCGGACGTCGTGGAGAAGCCCGACGCGGTGCCGTTGCCGACATCGATATCGCCAACGGTGAATCCGGTGACGTCTTCGGTGAAGGTAAAGGTCGCGGTGAAGGCGCCGACCTGGGTTGCGGACGGACCGGTAATCGCCAGATCCGGAGCCGTGACATCAGCCTCGACCGAGAACTGGGTCGCAACCGTCGTGTCGTTGCCCGCAGCATCCACAGCAACGGCCGCGGCGACATCGACGGTCACTGTGCCATCAGCGGCCGGTGTGATCGTGGCCGTGTAGACGCTGCCCGACGTCGTGGAGAAGCCCGACGCGGTGCCGTTGCCGACGTCGATATCACCGACAGCGAATCCGGTGACATCTTCGGTGAAGGTGAAGGTCGCGGTGAAGGCGCCGACCTGGGTCGCGGACGGACCCGTAATCGCCAGATCCGGAGCCGTGACATCAGCCTCGACCGAGAACTGGGTCGCAACCGTATTGTCATTGCCGGCATCATCCTGGGCGACGGCAGCATCGACATCGACGGTCACTGTGCCGTCAGCG
>NZ_JADFAJ010000006.1 GCF_015665295.1 Maricaulis sp. | reverse complement strand
TGGCGGCTGTTTGGCGAGAGCATAGTGCGGCCGGCCGGTATTGTACCAGTCTAGATATCGGGCGAGATCGCGGTTCCGGCTATCGGATGATCTGTAGGGTATGGCGTAGGCCCATTCCCTGAGCAGGGTCTGGATGAAGCGCTCGGCCTTGCCGTTGGTGCGGGGCGTATAGGGCCTTGTGCGGATGTGGCGGATGCCCAGCCAGCGCAGGGCCTTGGCGAAGAGGCGCGAGACGTAGGGGCTGCCATTGTCGGTCATGACGCGCTCGACGGTGATGCCGCGCGTCCTGAACCAGCGCAGGGCGCGCACCAGGAAGGCGGTCGTGGTTCCGCGCTTCTGGTCGGCCAGGACCTCGACATAGGCCAGGCGTGTGGCGTCGTCGATGGCGACATGGACGCAGTCCCAGCCGGCGCCGGTATTGCGGTTGCCCTTGCGCTGACCGGTGACGCGATGGCCGGGTTTGTTGAAGCGGCCCAGGGATTTGATGTCCAGATGGATCAGCTCGCCGGGACGCTCGCGCTGATAGCGGATTACCGGTGGCCGGGGCTCCAAGGCCGACAGGCGACCCAGTCCCATGCGCGTGAGCCAGCGCGCGACGGTTGAGCGCGCCAGCCGCAACCGCTCGGCGATCTCGGCGGCGGTCATGCGATAGTCGCGGCGCAGCTGCGCCGCCATCTTTACCCACCAGTCCCCGATCGATGTGGCAGTCCGGGCGGGTGCGCTCGAGCGGGTCTCCAGGGCGGCCATCCCGCCGCTGCGATAGCGCGCCAGCCATTTGTAGACGGTCCGCACCGAGATGCCGAAGGCTGTCGCAATGACAGCGACCGGCGCTCCGGCAGCATGCCGTTCGACAATCAGGGCTCGCGAATAGGGCGTAGTTCTGGCATTCCTGTGGGCGTTCATCCGGGCTCTCCTCGATGGCTGATCGTTTCGCAACAACCAGTCTCAAGGCTTCAGCCCGGGTGAACAACCTTATGAGAACTCACACCTAGTCTGGTCGAAACAGCGCGGGGACCATTCATGACATCAATCCCTTCAGTCGGCCTGATCGGGCTGGGCGCGTTTGGACGCTTGGCGGCCACCCATCTCGCCCCGCATCTCGATCTGGTTGCCCATGATCCGGCCGTGTCCGCGTTGAAGGATGTCGATTGTGTCTGCGTCGCCGAAGCTGCGGCGCGCGACATTGTCATCCTCGCCGTCCCGGTTCAGCTGATCGGTGAGGCGTGCCAGCAGGTCGCCGGGCATCTCGGCCCGGGGGCGCTGGTGCTGGACGTCGCCTCGGTCAAGCTGGGGCCGATGGCGGCTATGCGCGACAACCTGCCGGCCGGCACGCGCATCCTCGGCACCCACCCGCTGTTCGGCCCGCAGAGTGCGGCCGACGGGCTGGACGGGCAGTCGATCGTCCTGTGTCCGGATGACGGGGTTGATCCGGCCTGTATCGCCGATTTCCTGCGCGATGATCTGCGGCTCGATGTCCACATCTCCGACGCCGATACCCATGACCGGACCATGGCCAGCGTCCAGGCGCTGACCCATCTGGTCTCCAGGGTCATCACCGATCTCGACCTGCCGGCTGCGCCCTATACGACGCGCAGCTATGAATTGTTGAAACAGGCGGCCGACCTGGTGGCCGGCGACAGCGATGAACTCTTCCGTGCGATTGAACGCCACAACCCCTATGCCGGCGCCCTGCGTGCGCGTTTCTTCGAAGCGGCGCGGGCGCTGGATGCGCGGCTGGAGTAGGGGGCAGAGCTGGCTGGCGGCCACGAAAAAGCCCGCCTTGCGGCGGGCTGTCCGACCCCTGTGTCGGGGTGTCTCTTGAGAATGGCTCCTCGGGACGGGCTCGAACCGCCGACCCGGTGATTAACAGTCACCTGCTCTACCAACTGAGCTACCGAGGAATACCGTCTCTCAAGCGAGGATCGGCTTTTATCAGAGCTTCGCCGCGCCGCGCAAGCACCCTGCTGCGCAAGAAGCGCAAACTGTGTGCAAAAAAAATCGGGAGCCGCAAAGGCTCCCGAAAAGGCATTGGGTGGATGGTGGGGTGTCTTCACGGGAAGACGCACCCAAATTCGCCCTCGAACCCTTAAAGCGGGGTTAACGGGGTCGGGAGAATTTGGGATTTGGTTTATCGTCCTTGCCGGAATCCTAATTGAATCATGGAAATGCGTGGATAAGTGCGCAGATTTCATTCACCATGGATTTTGCCGGTTTTCGGGGTGCGGCGACGTCGTGCTACTGATTCGGCAGGCGAATCACCGGAGCTGACCATGCGCGAGCACGCCACGTTCGAATCATTCTGGCCCTTCTATCTCCAGGAGCACGCCAAGCCGTGGACGCGGGCCTGGCACTTTGTGGGCTCTACCCTGGCGATCGCGGTTTTGATCTATGCCCTGGCCTCGCAGAGCTGGTGGCTGTTGCTGGCCGTGCCGGTGTCAGGCTATTTCTTTGCGTGGGTGAGCCATGCCTTCGTCGAGCGCAACAAGCCGGCCACCTTCACCTATCCGTTGTGGTCGCTGGTCGCGGATTACCGCATGTACGGCCTCTTCCTCATCGGACGGCTCGATGCCGAGCTGGACAAGGCCGGCGTATCGACCGGCCGGCAGGCCAATGAGGGCTGAGCTTTAAACCGCACCCATCCGATCTATCTGAGTGGCATGGCGCGTCACGTCTCGAAACAGCCCAAGCCGACCAAGACCTGTGCCGCTTGCGGCCGCCCCTTCGAATGGCGCCGCAAATGGGCAGCGGTCTGGGATGAGGTGAAATACTGCTCCGACCGGTGCCGCCGGGCGCGCTGAGCTAGAGTGCGTCGATGACGTCGCGAGCCCGGTCGCGATAGGCCTGGCGCTTGCCCTCGTCCATCCGGTCCCAGTTCCGATAGACCGGACCCAGGCGCGGATTGCCGCGCAGCGTGTCGGCATTGCGGTCGAGGAAGTCCCAGTAGAGTGAATTGAAGGGGCAGCTGTCCGGCCCGGTCTTGTCCTTCACCTTGTAGCGGCAATCGCCGCAGTAATCGGACATGCGGTCGATATAGGCGCCGCTCGCGGCATAGGGTTTGGATCCGAGCAGTCCGCCATCGGCGAATTGCGACATGCCGATCGTGTTGGGTGCCTCGACCCATTCGAACGCGTCGACATAGACGGCCAGATACCATTCATGCAGGGCGTGCGGGTCGATCCCGGCGATGAGCGCGAACGTGCCGGTGACCATCAGGCGCTGGATGTGGTGGGCATAGGCCTCGCGCCGGGTCTGGCGGACCGTGTCGGCGAGGCAGGCCATGTCGGTCTCGCCGCTCCAGTAGAAAGCGGGCAGGGGGCGGGTGGCGTTCAGGGCATTGCGGCGGACATAGTCGGGACCTTCGCGCCAATAGATGCCGCGGACATATTCGCGCCAGCCGATGATCTGGCGGATATAGCCCTCGGCCGAGTTCAGCGGCACGTCGCCGGCTTGCCAGGCGGCCTCGACACGGCGGCAGACTGTCAGCGGGTCAAGCAGGCCGATATTGATATAGGCCGACAGGACAGAGTGGTAGAGAAAGGCCTCGCCCTTCAGCATGGCGTCCTGATAGGGGCCGAAGCCGGCAAGGGCGGTGGCGATGAAATGCTCGAGCGCGGCCTCGGCGTCGCGCCGCGTGACTGCAAAGCAGAAGGGTTCCAGATCGCCGAACCCGTCGGGGAAGTGGGCCGCCACCATGTCGAGCACGTCGCGGGTGATCGCATCAGGCTCGACGTGATGGGGGCGCGGCATGAAGAGATCGCCGGCCGCCGGCTTGCGGTTGTCGGCATCGTAATTCCACTGCCCGCCGGCTGGCTTGTCGCCCTCCATGAGGAGACCGGTTTCGCGCCGCATCTCGCGGTAGAAATACTCCATCCGCAATTGCTTGCGGCCCTCGGCCCAGGCGTTGAAACGGCCATGTGAGCACAGGAAACGGTCATCCTCGAGGATGACCACCGGCACGCCGAAGCGCGCCTGCCAGCTCTCGAATTCGGTTCGCAGCCGCCATTCGCCCGGCTCAGTCACGATGATGCGATCATAGTCCCGACGGGCAAGCGCCCGCGTCACCGCATCCGTGAAGTCGCGACACGGTTCGTCCTGGTCGAGCCTGTGATAGATCACCCGGCGATCCGTCGCCTCCAGCTCGGCCGCAAAATGGCGCATCGCCGACAGGATGAGGGCGGTCTTCTTGCGATGGTGCCAGACATAGCGGCTCTCGCTGAGGGCCTCGACCATCAGGATGTCGGCCGCCTCCGGGCGCGTCTGGCGCAGGCTGGGCAGGCCGGGGGAGAGCTGGTCGCCCAGTACGAGCACAAGATCGGTCATGTCAGGGGCTTTCATCCATCCTGACCCGGTCTACGTAGAAACCGGCGGATCAGACCAGCGGCAGCACAGGAGCGCGGCAATGTCGGAAGCAGGACTGGCGGTGGTATTCGGGGCGAGCGGTGGCATCGGAGCGGCACTGGCTGAGGCGCTGATCGGGCAGGGCCGGCATGGGCGCGTCATCGCCTTGTCGCGGGCGAGCGATCCGGCGATCGATTTTGACCAGCTCTCCGGCCTGTCAGAGGTTGCCGCCTGGCTCGCCGATCAGCCGGGTGAGCTCCGCACCGTGATCGACGCGACCGGCTTCCTGCATGATGAAACCTTCCAGCCGGAGCGTTCCCTGCGCGACCTTGACGCCGATCATCTGCACCGTGCCTTCGCAATCAATGCGGTGGGACCGGCGCTGTTGATGAAGCATGTGCTGCCGCTGCTGCCACGCGCGGGTCGGTCCGTCTTCGCCACCCTGTCGGCCCGGGTCGGCTCGATCAGCGATAACCGCCTTGGCGGCTGGCATGCCTATCGCGCCTCCAAGGCGGCGCTGAACCAGCTGGTGCGTGGCGCCGCGATCGAGTTTGCCCGCAAGCGTCCGGAAGCAATCTGCGTCGCGCTGCATCCCGGCACGGTCGAGACCGGCCTGTCGGCACCCTTTTCCAAATCCGGCCTGGCCGTGCGTCCGCCAGCAGAAGCTGCAGACGACATTCTGGCGGTCATCGCTTCGCTCGATCCCGCGCAAACCGGTGGCTTCTTCGACCACAAGGGGCAGCCAATCCCTTTTTGAGGGGCGCGAAATCGGGAGAAGTCGCAGAGGGCTTGGAGGCACCGCCCGGAATCGAACCGGGGTACACGGATTTGCAATCCGCTGCGTCACCACTCCGCCACGGTGCCAAGCCCTGCGAGCCGGGAGCTATAGCGCTCTCGTGCGGCGCGAGCAATCCGGGTTTGTCACCTGAACGGCAGTGCGGCGGGGCATGGGTATGGACGGTGTTGGAGTCGCGCAACACGAAGCGGTGTCCACCGTCCGGCCTCCTCACTCCATGAAATGGAGATTTGCTTCCTGGCCGCGGTCTGCTTGACCTTCCTGCCATGCCGCCCCAGCTTTCCCGCAGACACTTCGGGAGGACTTCATGCGTCTTGCACATCTGCTACTGGGATTGGCCATATTGGGGGTAACGGCGTGTTCGTCCGACGAGGACGTCGCCTTCACGCCGGTGCCGGCAGACGATCTCGTCCGCACGATCTCGCAGGGCGAGATTGCCGGCTTCGAGACAGAGACTGGCGCCGCAGCCTGGATGGCGGTGCCCTATGCCGCTCCGCCGGTTGGAGATTTGCGTTGGCGTGCACCGCGTCCGCCGCAGGTCCTGGAGGCGCGCCTCGAGGCGTTGAGCGCCGGCCCTGTCTGTCCGCAGGTGACCAATAACCTGTCGGCCGGCGAGCTGTATGAAGTCGGCGAGCTGATCGGCTCCGAGGACTGCCTGACGCTGGATATCTATGCCCCGCGCGACGCGCGACCCGGCGATGCGCTTCCGGTGATGGTGTGGATCCATGGCGGCGCCAATGTCTGGGGCTCGTCTTCGGCCTATGACGGGTCCAGCCTGGCCAGCCAGCAGGGCGTCATCATTGTCAGCGTGCAATACCGGCTCGGGCCACTGGGTTTCCTGGCCCATCCCGCGCTGCGGGCAGATCCCGGCGTGCCCGACGATGCGGCTGCCAATTTTGCGCTGCTCGACCTGGTCGCGGCGCTAGACTGGGTCAGCGTCAATATCGGGACATTCGGTGGCGATGCCGGTCGGGTGACGATTTTCGGCGAGAGCGCAGGGGCCTATAATATCGCAGGATTGATGGCGACGCCGCAGGCTCGCGGCCTGTTCCATCGTGCCATCATGCAAAGTGGCGGCACAGAGACGGTGCCGCTCGAAATCGCCGAGCAGGGTGGCGGTACGGACGCGGTGGCCGGTCTGGCTGCGGCGGCGTCGATTGCCGGTCCGGAGGCTGATGGCGCGGCTTTGCGCGCGGCGCCGCTGGCGACTGTCTTTGCGGCCTATCGTGACGAGAGCGGGGAACTGACCTCCCTGCCACGCATGATCGAGGACGGGGTGACGCTGCGTGAGGGTGGCATTCTCGCTGCGGCCGAAGATCCGGACGGGTTCGCGCCGGTTCCCTTGATCACCGGCACCAATCGCGACGAGATGAAGCTCTATACGGTGTTTGATCCGCGATTGACCCGGCGGCTGGGTCCACTTGTCTGGTTGCGTGATCACGATGTCTATGAGGCCGCCGTTGAATACCCCAGCCGCAATTGGCGCTACAATGCTGTCGATGGTCTGCTGAACCGGCTCGCCGCGCACGGTCGCAGCGATCTTTGGGCTTACCGCTTCGACTGGGATGAAGGCGGTTCGGTCCTGGTGACCGATACGGGCGACTTGCTCGGGGCCTCGCATGCCATGGAAATTCCCTTCGTGTTCAATCATTTCGAGCTGTTTGGTTCATTCGACCGCATCCTGTTCAACGACCGCAATGAGGTCGGACGCCTGGAACTGGCAGGCACGATGGGGGCCTACTGGGCACAATTTGCGGCGACCGGTCAGCCGGGTGACGGTATCGGCATGGGTCCGGAATGGCCGCAATGGACCGATACCGGCGCTGCGCTGCGTTTCGATACCCGCGAAGGCGGCGGTCCGGACATCATGTCGCGGATCGAAAGCCCGCTGGCCATCGCGGCAGATCTCGCGGCGGATGACCGCGTCGACGACGAGGTGCGCTGCCGGATCGCGCGCGGAATGACCGCGCGTCAGCCGGCGTTGACGGATGTGTTCGACAGCGTGCTGGATTGTTCGGCGAACTAGCGCGATCGCGGTATTCGGCCGGACGCTGCGTCGCAACAAGCCACTGGTGACGCGCGCCCTGCGCGTTATGCTGTTCGGGGCGGGACATTCGGTCCGGTCGTGATTCGGCGGGTGGCATGGACTCACTCCTGTTGCAGGCAGCCATTTATCTCGGCGCCGGCGTGATCGCCGTGCCGATTGCGCACCGGCTCGGGCTGGGCTCGGTGCTTGGCTATCTGCTGGCCGGAGTTGCGATCGCGCCGGTGCTTGATCTGGTGGGTTCCGACCCTGAAAGCGTTCAGCACTTCGCCGAGTTCGGTGTGGTGATGATGCTCTTTCTGGTCGGGCTGGAATTGCAGCCGCGTCTCTTGTGGGACCTGCGTGTGCGATTGTTCGGGCTTGGTGGCCTGCAGGTGGGTGTCACCGCGCTGGCGGTGGCGGCTTTCTGTCTTGTCATCGATCTGGATCTGCGCCTGTCGATCGCGCTCGGCCTCATCTTTGCTTTGTCCTCGACCGCCATCGTCCTGCAGACGCTGGGTGAAAAGGGCTGGCTGCGCACGGATGGCGGGCAGTCTGCCTTTTCGGTCCTGCTGTTCCAGGATATCGCCGTTATCCCGATGCTGGCCCTGATGCCGTTTCTGGCGCTGCCGGGTGTCGAGGCAGCCGGTGCGGACGTGGCCGCTGCGCATGCCGGCGGGGACACGCCATTCGCGCATCTGCCGGCCTGGGCCCAGGGCCTGGTGACACTCGGCGTCGTCGGCGCCATCGTGCTCGGCGGACGCTACCTGACCCGTCCGGCCTTTCGCATCATCGCGAGGACCGGCCAGCATGAGCTCTTCCTGTCTGCAGCGCTGTTCCTTGTGATCGGGATCGCGGTGCTGATGAGCATGGTCGGCCTGTCGCCGGCGCTGGGCACGTTTCTCGCCGGTGTCCTGCTGGCCGAGAGCGAATACCGGCACGAGCTGGTAAGCGATCTCGAACCGTTCAAGGGGCTGCTGCTCGGCGTCTTCTTCATCACGGTCGGTGCGAGCATGGAATTCGCCGTGCTCGCGGATCAGCCCGGCTTGATCATCGGCCTCACCCTGGCGCTGATCGGGCTCAAGGGGCTGATCCTGCTGGGGCTTGCCTTCGCTTTCCGCATGAAGGGACGGGCCCGCTGGCTGTTCACCTTCTCCCTTGCCCAGAGCGGTGAGTTCGGTTTTGTGCTGCTGGCCTTTGCCGGCGGTGTCAACGTGGTGCCCGGGCCTGTGGCGCAGATTGCCGGCCTCGTCGTCGCCCTGTCGATGATGGCAACGCCGTTGATCATGATCGTCTTCGAGCGCTTCGTCTCACCGCGTGTCCGCCGTCCGGCCTCGCCGGAGCGTGAGGCTGACACGATTGAGGAAGAGGCGCCTGTGATCATTGCCGGGATGGGCCGGTTCGGACAGATCGTTCAGCGCTTGCTGGTGATGGATGGCTACAAGCCGGTCGTGCTGGACAATTCCGCCGCGCATATCGAAGGGCTGCGAAAGTTCGGCATCCAGGTCTATTACGGCAATGCCATGCGACCGGGGCTCCTCGAGGCGGCCGGGATTGCGCGGGCGCGTTTGCTGGTTGTCTGTACGGACAGCCGGGATCGCGCGGTCGAACTGGTCAATCACGTCAAGCAACGCTACCCGCATGTCTATGTCATAGCGCGAGCCGCCAGCCGCGAGCACGTCTACCAGCTGCGCGCGGCCGGTGCCGACCTGGCAATCCGCGAGATGTTCGGCTCCTCGCTCGACGCCGCCAGGCGTTCGCTGGAAGTGCTCGGCGAAGCGCCGGAGCGCGCCCGCCGCAAGACCGAGGCCTTCGCCCGTCATGACGAGGAAAGCCTGCAGCAATTGTTCGAGGTCTGGGACGCGGACACCAATGTCTATGACAACGAGGCCTACATGGAAAAGGCCAGGTCGCGTGTCGTTTCACTGGCCGAGATCATGGCCGAGGATATCGGTGATCCCGAAGGAAAGCCCGGGCATGACGAGGCTGAATAGCGGGATTTCGCGTTGTTATGAAACGCGCGCTCGCGGAGGTTACACGCCCGGCTAAATTGGTTAACGTGGGGACGGAAACAAAGGGGCGTTCTGGTGATTCTGTGCAGCATTCGCACCGCGGTGTCCGCCGCTCTGTGGCTGGTTCTCGCTTGTTCACCCGCCTGGAGCGTCCGGGATAACCTTCCGCCCGGTTCTGACACGGCCGGCGAAGCGGCCGAAATGATCCCGCTCGCTGCTCCGGTCCTTCCCGTTGCCGACCTCGAACGCTGGGCCTCGAGGATAGAGGGGTGGACCGGCGCGCACCGTGAAGCCATCGGTATCCGCCTGTTCGATGCGCCCAGTCACGGCCTGCCGGACCTGGATGCCTATGCGCAGGCCATTCTTGACGAACAACGCCCCGAAGCGGAACGCAACCACCTGGCCGGGCTCGCCTATCTGCGGTTTGCCGGCTGGCTTGAGTTCGGCCTGATCGATTCTGAAACACATGATCGCCGGCCATTGCTCGACAGCGAAGCGGCGCTGCTTGTCCGTCGCCTCGGCTGGGCCTTCGAGGCGGGTGATGCCGCGCAGGCGATTGATGAAAGTGTCCCGCGGGTCCGGGACTATGAGGCGCTGCGTCTCGAGATGATGCGGGTCCTGGCCGTGACGCCGATCTGGGCCGGTGTGTCAGCCGGCCCGTCCCTGGTGCCGGGTGATCACGGGCCGCGCGTTGACCAGCTGCGAACCCGCCTGACCTCTGAAGGCCTGCTGGATGCGAACTGGGAAGAGGGCGCCCCCTATGACCTGCGCCTCGAGACCGCGGTGCGTCGCTATCAGGGGCGGGCCAATCTTGCGCCGACCGGCCGCATGGACCAGGCCACGCTGCGCCAGCTGAACCTGCCGCCGGACCGGCGTGTCGGGCAACTCATGGCCAATCTCGAGCAGCGCCGTTGGCGAACACGCGAGCTCGGGCAGCGTCATATCTGGGTCAATCTCGCCGAATTCCGTCTGGAAGCCTGGCAGGATGGCGAGCTGGTCCGCGAACACGAGGTCATGGTCGGGACGCAGGCCAGTTCGACGCCCGAATTCTCCGAGGAAATGCAGTATATCGTGCTCAATCCCTGGTGGGGACTCCCGGCCGGTTCGGCGCGACCGCGATTCCAGTCCTTCCGACGCAATCCGGGCCTGGTCCGCGAGCATGGATTCCAGATCTACAATGCTGCCGGAGCGCCGGTCTCGGTCTATGAAATCGACTGGAGCCGGTGGGGCAATGACTGGCCTTACCGCATGTCGCAACCGCCGGGGCCGACAAATCCGATGGGTGAGGTGAAATTCATTTTTCCCAATCGCCACAATGTCTACATCCATGACACGACCGAGCGGGACCAGTTCGTGAGAACCCGTCGCGACTTCTCGGCCGGGTGTATTCGTGTCCGTGACCCGCTGGCCCTGGCTGCCTGGGTTCTCGAGGGCCAGGAGGGCTGGGATCGTGGCCGCATCGACGCTGTCACCGCCGGCAGTTCGCCGACCGTTGTCTGGCTGGATGATCGAATTCCCGTCCATATTGCCTATTGGACAGTTGTCGGGGATGGCGAGGGGCGGGTGCGGTACCTCAATGATCTCTACCGGCGCGATGGTAGCGTTATCGACTCCTATCTTGCGGCCTACGAAATCGGAGCCGGGGACGTGCCGCGGGTCACACGCGGGCCTTCCGGTGCCTTTGCTGCCAGTTTTGATTGAGTCCGCAGCGTCGCATGTGAAAGCGATGTAATCTTGCTACAGGTTTGGCCTCCTGAAATCTGGGGTCCGGCCTCGCGTATCGGGCTTAAGTCTTTGATAAGGCGGTTTAATCGACAAGTGATGCCACACGACGACAAATTGACTGTATCATCGTTGCAACGGGTTCGAATTTTTGCACCAAATGCTTGATTTGCCTCGCTGCGGTATGGCGCTCGCGATCTAATTGTAGTAGAGAAATTCCTAGGATTTGCCCGTGTGGGCAGTCTCCTCGTGTTCGGCATTCGGTCGAAAACGGTCAGTCACACCAAGGGAGCCTCGCTCCCGGAGGGGGAATGATGAAGAAACGGCTTTTTACGGCGGCCGCCGTTGGGGCCTTCCTGGTAGCGGGCCCCGCGTTCGCTGACGAAGGCTGGTATGTGCGTGGCGCCGTCGGTTACGGTGGCCCGGGTGACACGGATGTCTCCGGTTCGCTGAATGGTGAAATTCAGGGCGAAGGCAATTTCCGCGAAGCGGTTGCTCTCGGCTATGAATGGATGGACGGGTTCCGCCTCGAAGGCGAACTGGCGCATCGTTATAACGATACGGGCGCTGTTGGTGGCTTCGAGGACAGCCTCAGCGACTTCCAGATTTGGGCGCTGATGGCGAACGCTATCTTCGACTTCAATCCGGATGGTTCCTACCACCCATATGTCGGCCTTGGTCTCGGTCTTGCCGAAACCAGCGGCACGCTTGCTGGTTGGACGACGGGCACCATGCCTGCGAACCCGACTCCGGCGGATTACGTACTTGCCCAGGACAGCGATAACCCGTTCGCTTGGCAGGTTATGGCCGGTGTCGGTTGGGATCTGACCCAGCGTCTGACCCTGGACACGGAATACCGCTACTTCTCCACCGGCAGCAGCGATTACGCGCCGGGCGTGAGTGTCGATGGCCTTGGTGGTCACGAAGTGTGGGTTGGTCTGCGTTATTCCTTCGCAGCTCCGCCGCCTCCGCCGCCTCCGCCGCCGCCTCCGCCGCCGCCTCCGCCCCCGCCGCCGCCTCCGCCGCCGCCTCCGCCTCCGCCTCCGCCGGCGTGTGACGATGTCAGCTTCCCGGTCTACTTCGAGTGGGATAGTTCGACGCTTACGGCCCAGGCGCGTTCGGTTGTGGCCCAGGCTGCCAACCAGCGTGGTTCCTGTGACGTCACTCGTGTGACGGTTGCCGGCTTCACGGACCGTTCCGGTGCAGCATCCTACAATGTGGGTCTGTCCGAGCGCCGTGCCCGCGTTGTCCGCGACGAGCTGGTTCGCCTTGGCGTCCCGGCCAGCACGATCTCGATGGAAGCCTTCGGTGAGACGCGCAATGCGCGCGCCACTGCCGATGGTGTCCGCGAGCCGCTGAACCGTCGTACGGAAGTGGTTATCGTCCTCGATTAATCGTCGGGAACGGACACTGAAATGAGAGCGGCCCGGTGTTTGTCACCGGGCCGCTTTTTTTTGTTCCGAGCCAAGGCTTGGAAATATAATGCGCAAGCAGGGCGGTCCAGGGGCATGATTGGGCGGATTTCCCGCCATGCTGAGGACAGGCTTGACCCGCCCGGCAGCGCGGTACAAACCGGCTGAAATCTTTCGCGCCATCAGGGCGGCGAAGTGTCGGGAGAAGAATGATGAGCAAGCCGGACAAATCCTATCGCAAACGCCAGGTCGGCGGCCACACGCTGAGCCCGGAAACCCAGATGATGAGCTATGGCTATGATCCAAAGCTCTCTGAAATGTCGATCAAGCCGCCGATCTTCCTGACTTCGACCTTCGCCTTCGCGAGCGCCGAGGACGGCGCCGCCTTCTTCCGGGTGACGCTCGGTCAGGCCGAAGAGGGGGATCCCGAAGCCGCCGGCCTGATGTATTCGCGCTTCAACAATCCCAACATGGAGGTCTTGGAAGACCGCCTTGCACTCTATGATGGTGCTGAAGAAGCGGCCGTTTTCTCCTCCGGCATGGCGGCGATTTCCACGACCCTGATGGGGCTGGCACATGCGGGCTCGGTCATCCTGCAATCGACGCCGCTCTACGGCGGTACCGAAAGCCTGATCCGCAAATTCCTGCCAAATTACGGCATCAAGTCCGTCGACTTCTTTGCCGGTGCGCGCGAGGACGAGCTTCGCGAGGCGGCCGAGGCCGCGATGGCGCAAGGTGAGGTTTCGGTCATCTACACCGAGACACCGACCAATCCCACCAATGACCTTGTCGACCTCGCGGCCTGCCGCCGGATCGCCGACATGATCAAGGAGAAGCAGGGCAAGCGGCCCTGGATCGTGGTCGACAACACCTTCCTCGGACCGGTTGGGCAGGCGCCGCTGGCGCTCGGTGCCGACGTCGTCATCTATTCGCTCACCAAGTATATTGGCGGCCATTCCGACCTGATCGCCGGTTCGGCATCCGGCTCGAGCGCGGCGATGGCCCAGATCCGCGGTCTTCGCGGATATCTCGGTACCAATCTGGATGCCCATACTTGCTGGATGTTGTTGCGCTCGCTCGAGACGGTGAAAATCCGCATGGAGGCAGCCGCTCTTGGGGCCCGCAAGGTCGCGGAATACCTGCGCGACCATCCCAAGGTCGGCCGTGTCCGCTATCTCGGCTTCCTCGAAAAAGGCACGCGCGACGGTGACGTATTCCACGCGCAGTCCACAATGGCGGGCTCGACCTTCGCCTTCGACCTCGCCGATGAGAAAGCGGCCTTCCGCATGCTCAACGAGCTGCAGGTGATGAAGCTGGCGGTCAGTCTCGGTGGTACCGAAACCCTGATCTGTCACCCCGGCTCGACCACGCACCGCGGCGTCGATCCGGAGCTGCGCAAGCGCCAGGGTTTCTCCGAAGGCCTGGTCCGAATTTCGGTCGGCATCGAGAACCCGGACGATCTGATCGCAGACCTCGACCAGGCCCTCCAGAAGGTCTGATAGCGCGACCATGCGCCCCGGCCGGCATAACCTGTCGGCCGGGGGTGGACGGCTCCGTTTAAACGGCTATCACTGGCTCATGCACAACAAGCTGGACCTCAATCCGGACGAACGCGCCGTACTCGACTGGATCGATACGCGTGCCGACGGCATGATCGAAACGGTCAAGGCCTGGTCGGCGATCAATTCAGGCAGCCGCAATCCGGACGGTCTCGAGGCCATGCGACGCGAGCTCGAAACGGCCTTCGCCGAGACCGGTGGCGAGATCAGTGCGGTCGCGCTGCCGCCGACGACAGTCGTTGATCCCGACGGCACCGTTCGCGAACAGGCCTTCACGCCGTCATTTCATTGCCGCATCCGGCCCCAGGCCCCGATCCGGATCGTCATGACGGGCCATCACGACACCGTCTTTCCTGCCGACAGCCATTTTCAGGGCACGACCCTGTGGGACGACGACACGCTGAACGGGCCTGGCGTGGCCGACATGAAGGGCGGCATCCTGGTAATGCTGCACGGCATTCTCGGGCTGGAACGTTCGCCCTGGAAGGACCAGATCGGTATCGATGTCCTGATCAGCCCCGATGAGGAAATTGGCTCGCTTGGCTCCGGCCCTGTTCTTGCCGAGCTGGGAGCGGGCGCCGATATCGGCATGACCTACGAGCCCGCCTTGGCAGATGGCTCGCTGGCGGGCGCCCGCAAGGGCTCGGGAAACTGGTCCCTGAAAGTGTCCGGCCGGGCTGCCCACGCCGGGCGCGAGCATCATCTCGGCCGGAATGCCCTGGCTGCGGCCTGCCAGTTCGGGCTCGGGCTTGATGCCCTCAATGGCAAGCGACCCGACGTCACATTCAACCTCGCGCGGATCGATGGTGGCGGTCCGCCGAATGTTGTGCCGGACAATGCCGTTGCACGCTTCAACGTGCGTGTGAAAACCGAGAATGACCGGGTCTGGGTCGAAGCCGAGCTCGAGCGGCTCGTTGACGAAATCCGGGTTCGCGACGGTATCGAGGCGGAGCTGCATGGCGGCTTCACCCGCCCGCCCAAGCCCATGTCGCCCGCCAATGCGAAGATGTTCGAGTGGACGAAGGCAGCCGGATCTGCGCTCGGGCTCGATATCCGCTGGCAGGATACCGGCGGGGTCTGCGAGGGCAATAATCTGTGGGCCGCCGGCTGTCCCAATGTCGACACGCTGGGGGTACGGGGCGCCGATATCCATTCCGATCGCGAGATCGTCAAACTGTCCAGCTTTGCCGAGCGCGCCAAATTGTCAGCCGTGATGCTGATGAAGTTTGCGCAAGGCCAATTTGACGCGCGGGAAGCGCGCGCCCTGGCCAAGGGCCGGGTCTGAAAACTGATCGGGAGGGATCATGCTGATCGTACGTGCGGCCAAGCGGTCGGACCTGGATGCGCTGGTGCGACTGGCCGAGGAAGCCGGTACCGGTTTCACCTCGCTGGCCGTTCCGCCTGAAGTGCTCGAGGCGCGTCTCGCCAAATCTGTCGCTGCCTTTGCCGGACCCGGCGACAAGCAGACCGAGGATACCTATCAGCTGATGCTGGAGGACACGGAAAGCGGCCAGATCGTTGGCTGTTCGGCCGTCAAGGCAATGGTCGGAGTCTCGAAGCCCTATTGGGATTTCAAGATCATGACCCTGGCCCAACACTCCAAGGAAGCGAATCGCCGTTTCGACATGGATGCCATGCTGCTGGTCAATGACTTCGCCGGCGCGTCGGAAGTGGGAACCCTGTTTGTGTCCGAGGCCGGACGCGGAACAGGCGCCGGTCGCCTGGTTGCCCAGTCGCGCTATCTCCTGATTGCCGCCGGCCCCGACCGGTTCGGCGAGAAGGTTCTGGCGGAGCTGCGTGGTGTTGTTCACGATGATGGCTCATCGCCCTTTTTCGACCACGTCTCGCGTCCCTTTTTCCGCATGGATTTCGATGATGCGGACCGCCTGTCGGCAGCGACCGACAACCAGTTCATCCTCGATCTTGGCCCGCAACACCTGATCTATGTCGACCTGCTGCCCGAGGCCGCCCGGGCCGTGATCGGCAAGACCCACAAGGATGGCGAGGGCGCCTACAACCTGCTCAAGTGGGAAGGTTTCCACTATGATCGCTATGTCGACATTTTCGATGGTGGCCCGCTGGTCTCGACCTGGACAGAGAATATCCGCACCCTGCGCGAAAGCCGAGAAGTGACGGTGCGTGCCGCGACAACGGCTGGCGGGGCCGAGGGCATTCTTTCGACCGACCGCTTTGAAGACTTCCGGACCTGTCAGGCCCAGGTGGTCGATGATGGCGAGGTCGTGGGCGTTTCGTATGACACCATGCAGGCACTCGACCTGCACGAGGGCGACCGCGCCCGTTTCTGGCGACGCAAGAGGTAGGACCATGAATTTCATCAATGGCGAATGGCGCGACGGAACCGGCGCGAAGCTGGTCTCTCACAATCCGGCCGATGACAGTCAGGTCTGGTCGGGTCGAACCGCTTCTCCGGCGGAAGTCGATCACGCGTTTGCGGCGGCGCGTTCCGCCTTCCCGTCCTGGGGGCGTCGCCCGCTCGCCGAGCGCATCGCGATCGCCGAGCGTTTCAAGGCCGTGCTGGAAGACCGCAAGGCCGAGATCGCCGATCTGATCTCGCGCGAAACCGGCAAGCCGCGCTGGGAAGGTCTGGCAGAGGCCGGCGCCATGATCGGTAAGATCGATATTTCCGTGAAGGCCAATGCGGAGCGGGCTTCCGGGCACCAGACCGAGATGCCGTTTGGTTATGCGCGGCTGGCGCACAAGCCGCTTGGCGTCATGTTCGTTCTCGGCCCGTACAATTTTCCCGGCCACCTGCCCAATGGTCACATCGTGCCAGCGCTGATTGCTGGCAATACGATCGTGTTCAAACCGTCGGAAATCACGCCGGGCGTTGCAGAGGCGATGGTCAAGGCCTGGGAATCTGCCGGCCTGCCGGCGGGCGTGCTCAATCTGGTCCAGGGCGCGCGCGAGACCGGCGCGGCCGCCCTCGAAAACGGCGAACTCGACGGGGTTTTGTTCACCGGGTCATGGGGCACGGGCAAGTTCATCCACGAGAAGTTCGCCGGTCGGACCGGCATCCAGCTGGCGCTTGAAATGGGTGGCAATAACCCGCTCGTTGTCTGGGGCGCCGAGGATGCCGAGGCTGCTGCACGAATCGCCGTGCAGTCGGCCTATGTCACCGCCGGTCAACGCTGTTCCTGTGCCCGCCGACTGATCCTGCCTGAAGGCGAATTCGGTGAGGCCGTGATTGCAGAAATCATCCGTATTGCCGGTGCGCTTTCGATCGGTCGCTGGGATGATGAGGTCGAGCCCTTCATCGGCCCGCTTGTCTCGGCACGCGCCGCGCAGGGCGTGCTGGATGCCCAGGCTGATCTGATCCGACGCGGGGCCCGACCGATCCTGGAGGTTTCGCGCGTGCCCGGACTTGGCGATGCTTTCCTGCGACCCGGCCTGCTCGACGTGACCGGCGTTGACGTGCCGGACGAGGAAGTCTTCGGACCGTTGCTCCAGGTCACACGCGTGGCCAGTTTCGAGGCCGCCATCGCCGCTGCCAATAACACTGCCTATGGCCTGTCCTCGGGCCTGGTGTCTGATGATGAGGATCTGTGGGACCGGTTCTGGGTCGAGAGTCGTGCCGGGATCGTCAACTGGAACCGGCCGACCTGCGGCGCTGCCTCGAACATGCCGTTCGGTGGCCCCGGTCAGTCCGGCAACCTGCGGCCGAGCGCCTATTATGCGGCCGATTATTGTGCCTATCCGGTTGCCACCCAGGCGGCCCGTACGCCCGAGCGCATGGCGGTGAAAGGGGTCGACGGGGCATGACCGCGCGTGAAGCGAATTTCGACGGGCTGATCGGACCGACCCATAATTATGGCGGGCTGTCGGACGGCAATCTGGCCAGTGCCAGGAATGAAGGTCTCGTTTCCTCGCCGCGCGAAGGCGTGCTGGAAGGCCTCGCCAAGATGAAGCGGCTGGCGGATGCGGGCCTTGTGCAAGGTCTGCTGCCGCCGCATGAGCGTCCCTTCCTGCCATTGTTGCGTCGTGCCGGCTTCTCCGGCTCTGATTCACATGTCATCGAGACTGCCTGGCAGCAGGCGCCGGGCCTGGTGCGCAAAGCCAGCTCCGCCTCGCCGATGTGGGCAGCCAATGCGGCGACCGTGTCGCCGTCAGCCGATACTGCAGACCGGCGGCTGCATTTTACTCCGGCCAATCTCCTGACCACGCTGCACCGCTCGATCGAGGGGCGGCAGACGCAGCGCGCCCTGTCATGGGCCTTTGCGGACAGCACTCGCTTCGCGGTTCACGATCCGCTTCCCATGCAGGCCGACTTTGCGGACGAAGGCGCGGCCAATCACGTCCGGCTGTGCGCGGAGCAGGGCGGTGAGGGGGTGGAGATTTTCGTCTATGGCCGCACGGCTGACGAGAATTGGGCCGGCAGCTTCCCGGCCCGCCAGACGCTGGAGGCCAGTCAGGCCGTCGCGCGCTCGCACGGACTCGATCCGAAGCGCTGTGTCTTCCTGCGGCAGTCGCAAGCCGCGATTGATGCGGGCGCCTTTCACAATGATGTCGTGTGTGTCGGAACCCGCACGACGCTCTTCTTTCACGAACTGGCTTTCGAGAATCGTCAGGCGGCGCTCGATGCGATTCGTCGTGCAGCGGACGGGCTGTTCGAACCGGATTTTGTGGAAGTGGCCCAATGCGATGTCCCGATCGGCGATGCGATCACCAGCTATCTGTTCAATTCACAGCTCCTGGAGTGGCCGGGCGAGCGGCGTCTTGCCCTGATCGCGCCGAAGGAGACGCAGGAGACGCAATCGACGCGGGATTATTGCGCGGACATGGTCGCCGGCAACGGCCCGATCGGCCGGGTCGAGTATGTCGATGTCCGTCAGTCGATGCGCAATGGCGGGGGTCCGGCCTGTCTGCGGTTACGGGTCACCCTGACAGATGAGGAATTTTCCGCCGTCACACCTACTGCCCTGATGACCGATGCGCTTTACGTCGAGCTTACAACCTGGGCGCACAGGCATTATCGTGAGCGGCTGGCACCGGGCGAGCTTGGCGATCCTGCATTGCTGTCCGAGTCGCGTGCGGCGCTTGATTCCCTGACGGAAATCTTGCGGCTGGGCAGCGATTTCTACCCGTTCCAGCGCGTTTAAGGCATCGTGGAGATTGCAGAATATTCCTATTCTTCAATGCGCTACCCAAACGGGAATTTCGTGATAGTTTGCGGCGTTCATCACCTAGGGGGAGGACGTAGTTGACTGAAGCCAAGCCTGTTCCGGTAATTCTCGTTGATGATGATCCGGACGAGCACTTCCTGTTCAAGGCTGACCTTGAAGATGCGGGAATTGATTTCGAGTTCAACGGCTTTACCCGGCCCGAGGACGCGATGGGGCATCTGCGCGCGCGTGCCGGGGAGCCTGTGCTTGTGCTGTGCGATCTCAGCCTCGCTGGTAGCGACGCTCTGGCCTTCATCGGCGACACGCAGCCGTTTCTGGGAGGTGGCGCGATCGGCGTGTATTCCGGTGCGCGCAATCCCGAGATTGAAGAGAAATGCCGCGCGGCCGGCGCGACCTTTTACATCGTCAAACCGGTCTCACGGGCAAAGCTTGTTGATGCGCTGGCCAAGGGCGGCCGGATAAAGCTGGCCGAGCAGGGCAATGGCCGGGTGACGCCGGTCCTCCTGTGAGCCTCAGACCGCTTCGGCCTTGCCGGTCAGGCCGCCTGCCAGGGCGTATTCCTGGCTGCCACGCGAATACACGCGGTCACCCTCAACGACATCCGACGGCCGGTAATCCGACAGGGTCGGCAGCCTTTCGTATAGCGGCGCGAAGTCGGCATAAGTCGCCTCCATCAACTCCTCATAGCTGTCGATGACGAAATAGGACTGCTGGAAGTCGTCATAGCGATAATCGGTGCGCATGATGCGCTCGAGATCGAAGTGGATCCGGTTGGGTGATCTTGCTTCAAGGCTGAAGATCGACTCCGCCCGTGAGGAAACGATCCCGGCACCATAGATGCGGCGACCCTCGGGCGTGTTGATCAGGCCGAACTCGACCGTATACCAGTACAGCCGGGCCATGTTCTTGATCGCGTCAAATTCCAGCGAGCGCAGCCCGCCCTTGCCATAGGCCTGCATATAGTCGGCGAAGACTGGCTGGGTGAGCAGCGGCACATGCCCGAACACGTCATGGAAGATGTCGGGCTCGGGGAGGTAGTCCAGCTTTTCACCGTCTCGGATGAAGCGCCCCGACACGAAGCGCCGGTTGGCGAGATGCTCGTAGAAATCCTTCTCGGGGATCAGGCCGGGAACGGTCACGACAGTCCAGCCGGTCAGCTTTTCCAGCTTCTCGTTGACGCGGCGGAAGTCGGGAATGCCACCCTCGTTGAGATTGAGCATTTTCAGTCCGGCGAAGTGTTCCGGCGCGGCACGCCCGTTGAGCACCTTCATCTGTCGCTCATAGAGCGTGGTCCAGATCGCATGCTCCTCGGAGGAATAGCGGTCCCACTTCTGATCAATGGTGAAGTCTGCGGCGGGCTCTTGTTCAGCAACAACGGGATCGTTCACGGGCATGGTTCAGCTCCGGTCGCGCCGGGGCGCGAATTAGTTTCATATGAAACTAATATACGGCAAATCCGACGCGGACCCAATATCGCTTTTGCACGAAGTCAGCGACCCGCGCATGAAAAACGCCGCCCCCGGCCCGGGAGCGGCGCATTCATGCCACGCGGGTGGATCAGTCCGTGCAGAGCACGTCAACCAGCGCGGCGCACTGGCCCGACGAGCAGGCGCGGTTCTGGCCAATGAACCAGGTCCGGGTGCGATTGTAGCGGTCGACGCTGTAGTGAGCAGCCTGACGCATGCCGGCAGCCTGGCACATGCGATCTGCTGCCTCCTGGTCACAGCGGGCACCGTAGCCGCCGAGGCAGCGGTCAACCGCATAGCCATTGATCTCGGGGCGGGGGAAGAAGAGGCTTTCGACGCCGCGCGTGCCGCCGCGGATATCGAGACGCCCTCCGCCCGGTCCGGGATAACCACCGCCTGGGCCGCCCCAGCTGTCATCGACGCGGCGCAGCGAGGTAATCCGGTTGCGCAGGCCCAGGCTGGTGAGGTCGCGGACCTCGCCCTGAACACGCTGGCAACTGTCGGTGAAGCCTTCATCGTCGCAGACGATCCAGGTTTCACCCCGGGCCACAATCAGGCTGTCGGCGCGATCATTGAAGCCCATGCGGGACAGGTTGGAGATGTCGGCATCCACGGCGACGCGCTGGCCGTCAAAATTCACCCCGTCGAACAGGAAGACGCCGGAGCGCGGACGATCGGCTCCACCGGGTCGGCCCGGCCGGCTGGGCCTACCGGCATAATCCGGTTCAGCCGAGCTGATTTCGCCGCCCATCCCGCCACCGATATTGGCGATATCGCCATCGATCACCATGCAGGCGCCGTCGAAATTGGCATGCTGGCAGGCTACCCAGGCACCACGGCCGCTGTGGCGGACGGAGCGGGCCTGGTCGTTGAAATTGATTCGGGAAAAGTCCGGCGTGCTGGTCGAGACCACGACAGAACGCCCGGTATAGTTGGGGCCGGAATAGAAAGTCAGAGAGGGGCCGCCATAACCGCCGCCGGGACGCCCCGCCGCGACCGGGCGCAGGGAGGTGAGCTGGTCATTCATCCGGCCCATCGACGCCTGGTCGGATGAGTGGATCTCGCAGGTTCCGTTATAGTCATCGTGCTGGCACAGCTCCCACTGACCCGACACGATCCGGAAGGATGAGGTTCGATCATTGAATCGGACAGAATCGAGATTGCGGACATCGCTCGTTATCTGAACCTGGCGGCCGCGATAATTGCTGTCCTCAAACAGGATGATCGACTGCGCGGCCGCCTGGCCCGCGAGCCCTGTCAGCAGCAAGGCGATCGCCGCCTGTCCCAAGCGTTTCATGGTCATTTTTGTCTCCCCTCATACGGGTCTGCTCGTCACAGGCTCGACCCTCGCATAGCGATTGTGAATACCCGCCGGACGGTCAATTCATCCGGCATTCACCTGCGGCTTACTGCGGATCCTGTGCTGGTTGCGGATCCTCGGTGGTGTCCTGATTGCGGCTGCGGCGCTGATTGAGCAGGTTTCGGAGCAATTGTTCGGCCGGATCGCGCGGCTCGGTGCGGGTGTCACCGTCCGCGCTGGCCGCGTCGCCACCGCCTTCATTTCCAAGACCAATGGCGTCCATCAGGCCCTCGCGCAGCGCGTCGCGCGGATTGGTGGAGCTGTCACGGCCGAGCGCATTGTTCAGCGCGCCCTGCAACAGGGCCTGGCCGACGGCTTCTGTGTCGACGCCGACCGAGACATTGTTGAAACCACCACGCATGCGAATCGGGACTGTGATGCCACGCAGGTCGCGCGAGCCGCCCTGTCCCTCGATCGAGGCGACCGCCCGGGGGCGCAGCCGGTAGTCAAGCGACTGGCCGGGCAGGTTGACCGAACCGGCGCCTTCAACGCGCAGCAAGGGCGAGAGCATCAACAGGTCCTGTTGCGAAATCTGACCGCTGGCGATGGTGAAACTCCCTGTGAGCGAGGAGAAGTCGGTCGCCTGTTGCGCGCCGGTGCTGGCCGCTTCCTGGTCCTCGGTTTCGCCCGTGGTCTGGCTGCCGCCGACCAACCGGCTCACATTGCGGATTGTCTGCGCGATGTTGATGCCGACAATGGCTCCGTCGGCAAAGCTGAAATTCCCGGTCCCGCCCAGCGAGTTCATGATCGCGGCCTGGCTGTTGCCGCTGGCGGTCAGATCCAGGGTAACGGACCCGGTCCCGCGCAGTTTGTCGAAACCGGCGGCGGCTTCAAGGAAAGGCCCGGCATCCAGTCCGTCCAGGCTGGCATTGAGCGAAAAGCTGGGCCGGTTGCCGCGGGCATTGGCAACCACGCTGGCGCGGCCCTGGCCGTCATAGAGCGCGATGTTTTCCAGCGTCACCTCAAGGCGGCCATTGCGCAATTGCGCGCGCAGACGGGCATCGTTGATCTCCATGGCCTGGACCAGCAGGCGTCCAACCTCCAGACGCAGATCGGCATCAACAATCCCCAGACCGGCCAGGTCGATCGGGTCCTCGCTCCAGGGCGGCACGCCGCCACCGCTCGTCGGGGCCGGGCTTTCCGCCGGGGCCGGCAGATAGGGGTTCACGTCCAGCTCGGCCAGGGTGAGCGAGCCGGTCAGACGCGGACGATCACCGGTGAGATTGGCGGTGAGCGCGGCGGAGCCGGAGAGCGCATCAAATTCCAGGCGCGAGGCTTCGAGCCCGATTTCGCCCGGCGCGCCGGTCAGCTGGCCGACGGCCCGGAAACGCTCGATATTCTCGCCCGGAGGCAGGGGCGCGCCGGCAAAGGCGGCCAGGGCCCGGATCGAGGGTATGGTGGCGTCAAGGGCGCCGCCATAGGCCAGGCTCTCGCCCTCAAGGATGTATCCGTCAAAGCTCAGATCGGCCAGGCGACCGCCCAGCCCGAAGCTGACTGGCGTCTCGCGCCCTTCGAAGAAGTCGCGGATCGAGCCGATGACGGCATTGAATGCCAGGCTTTCTCCATCGGCATTGAGCGCTCCGGTGAGGCGGGTCTCAGCGTCCAGCGAGGGCAGGGAGACTGACAGGTCGAGCCCCGTGATGGCGCGCGATTGGGTGCCGTCGGTGAAGTAGAGGGCGCCGTTCTCGATGCGCACATCCCCCAGGCTGGCCTCGATGGGCAGGGCCCCTTCGCGGCGGACAAAGCCTTCGGACGCGGCGGGTGTCGCCGGGGTCCCGGCTGCTTCGGCGGCGGTGAAGGTCCAGTTATTGCCGGCGCGGTTCTGGGCCAGGCGGATGGTCGGCTCGACCAGCACGAATTCGGTTATCTCGACACGCCGGCTCAGGAGCGGGATGAGTCGCACGCCGACCCGCATCTCGCGCATCTCGGCGAAAGCCTCCTCGCCAAAACCGTCTGCATTGGCGATCGACACCTCGCTGGCACGGATCTGCAGGCTCGGGAAGACCTGCAGCGAGATGTCGCCTCCCAGCGAGACATCGCGATGCAGCGCGTCGCGGGCCGCGGCCTGGACCGGCTCCCGATAGGTCGCGGCGGGAATCACCGCCGGCAGGACAAAGACGGCGGCAACCGCGAGGACGACGATCAGACCGAGGGCGACAGCGATGCGTTTCATGGGAAGGAAGCTCCGAAATGGCTGAATAAACACGCTAGCAGGCGTGTTTGTCGCTTTCTTGGCGAGACGCGAAAAACACTCTGCGCTAAGATTATCGCTGATTGCGACAACACCAAAGGGGGGAAAACTCATGTCGGCAAAACCACCAGTCGATCTCGTAAGGCGTCGTGAATTGATCATGGGGCTCGCGGCCGGGACCGTTCTGCCTTTCGTCGCCGGCTGTGCCGACAATGCTGCCCTCGGGCGCAGCCAGCTCATGCTGGTCTCCGACGGCCAGCTCGCCCAGCTCTCCAACCAGGCCTGGCGCGACAGCCTGCAGCGCGAGCGCGTGTTGCGGGACCCGTCCTATCAGCGGCGCCTGCAGCGCGTGGGCGACCGGGTTGTCCGGGCATCCGGCCAGTCGCATCTCGATTGGGAATTCGTCGTCTTTGACAGCGACACGGTGAATGCCTGGGTCCTGCCCAACGGCAAGGTCGGCTTCTACAAGGGCATTCTGGACATCATGGAGACCGATGATCATGTCGCCACGGTGATGGGGCATGAAGTCGGCCATGTCGCCGGTCGCCACTCGGCTGAACGCGCCAGCCAGCAGATGGCGGCCCAGATGGGCGTGTCGCTTCTGGCCAGTGCGATCGGGTCGTCGGGCGGCGAGTATGCCCAGTACAGCCAGGATATCGGTGCCGCGCTTGGCATGGGCGTCACCTATGGCGTGATCCTGCCCTATTCGCGTGAGCATGAGTACGAGGCCGACCGGCTCGGCGTCGATTTCATGGTTGGCTCCGGCTATGATCCGCGCCAGGCCATCGATTTCTGGGTCGGCATGTCGGCGATGAATGATCACAATGTCGCGGAGTTTGCCTCCACCCACCCGTCGGACGATAATCGTGTCGCGGCCATGCGGGCGCACATCCAGGCGCGGGGGTATTCCTGATCCTGGCCGCGTGGTTGCGGCGCTGTGACGGCGCCTGCAAAAGCCCTGACAGGACGGTTGCCAGAGGGGGGCGGGGAGGCTAGTTTCCCGCGCCTCACGACCCGGTTCGCCGGGGCGGCCGCGTTATGGCCCCGTGACATCGAGTGCCGCCTTAGCTCAGTTGGTTAGAGCGCTAGATTGTGGATCTAGAGGTCTCCCGTTCAATCCGGGAAGGCGGTACCATTTTTCTTCAAAGCGATCCCACCTCGATTACCCGTGTCGTGAAGCCTCCTGGCAACTGTTTGAGCGAGCACTAGCAATCCAAACATCTCGAGCGTCTCCTCCAGCGTTGCGAGGAGGTCGCGTGTTCGGTTCGTCACGCCGAGATGGTCGGGATCGATGTGGGCGAGATACTGGCCGGTGATGAGCTCCACGCCGACGGCGCCGCTCAAATAGATCACGCCTGAGAGAATGAGATACATCGCCTGGGCGCGCTCGAGCGCGAAGAACCAGCGCCAAAGGGCCCCCCCGAGAGCGGCAACGCCGAGCACATAAGGGATCGGCCAGGCGGCGTAGGGCAGGAGCTCGGAGCCTAGATAGTAACGCAACGCCGCGTCCACGCGCTCGTGGATCGAGGCGAACTCGTCGATCGCCAGCAAGGCCAGGACGACCGACACGATGATCCATCCGGTTCTGAGGCGAGTCTCTTGAGGTGACACTTCGGCCTGCAGAAATGCCAAGCCGCTCGATGCGAGGATCAGGAGGACCGAAAAAAGGGTTGGCAGGTTTTGTTCCCGATCGAAGTGGAAGAGCGTGACAAGGCCCCATGCGTCCTCAATGTCGGCGTAATGGACAAGGCTGAGGGCGAGGGCGTTGCCGATACAGAGCGCCACGAAGGCGGTCCACGCCAGTCTGCTGGCGAGGGGGATGGGAATTGAGAGCTCGATCCGGGCCATGCTGTTTCCTGAAACTGACTGGTAGACACAGCTTCAAGTTCAGGGCCGGACTGCCTGAGCGCCTTTGGAAAAATAAGTGACGGAAAAGGTAGAGAAAAGTCGCGCGCTGGCGTCGAGGCAAATGCGCGTCTCGCAAAATGCGAGGCTTCTTCCTCGATTTGCAGTCTGCAATCCGCAACTTGCGAACAAGCTCGCGCCGCACGAATCTAAGTCGTTGAAATTATGAATCTCTGGGATCGGTCAGCGCTGGCCCCGAGCTTGCGCCTCCTAAACCCAGGAGGTTCGTCATGCGTACAGATTTCAAAATCACATCGCCCCGCCAATCGCGCCAATTCGACCGCGCCTTGTTCGACTATCTCAAGCTTGCTTACGAGCGACCGGCATCGCGCAGCGTTTTCGTGGAAGGTCGTCCCGACGGCGAAACGACGATTAAGACTATTGACTGCAATTGCCCAAAGATGGCGCGCGAACTTGCCGCCTATATCGCCGACGCCCTGGCGAGCCGACCGGCCCACGGGATCTGATCGATGTGCCGCCGCCTCATCCCGATCCTCGCCCTTGCGCTTGCATCCTGCGCGACTGCCTTCGAGGAGCCACGCAACACTGTCGATCTGACAACGCAAGGCTATACCTCGGCTCGCCGCCCGATGACCGGTGTTCGCGAGATTCCGCTCAGCGGGCAGGGGCGCTACGGCGATCTCGCTGGCTGCGCGGATGCGGATTTACCGATGTCCCCCCCGGAGAGCGTGGCCTTTGCGGCAAGCGCCGCATTGGCCATGCCTCCACTCTCGCCCGGCGACATGCTGCGGATGACATTGCCGGCCGGAGAGGCGTTCGAAGGGACGTATATCGTGGCGCCAGACGGCACACTGACCGTGCCGCACCTTCCACCGATCCGGGCCGCCGGCTTCACAGTTGAAGTGGTCGAGGCGCTCGTCGCGCGGATGTTCGTGGAAGAAGGGATGTACCGTGCCGGCTTCCTTCAGCTCGACCTCGATGTAGCGCAATGGGCACCGGTCCAGGTGCATGTCTCCGGCGCGGTTTTTCAGCCCGGTGATCTCTTGCTGAACGATCGCAATGCCGAGCTGGTGCAAAACTCCCGCGTCGAAGCCCAAGGCGATGTCACCTCCGGTCGAACGCTGGTTTCTGCGCTGTCTTCAGCCGCGGGCCTTCGTCCTGATGCGGATGTCCGTCATGTTGTGCTCGTGCGCGACGGCCAACGGCAGATCTACGACCTGTCCGGCGCTTTCACGGGCCAGCGCGTGGCCGATCCGATGCTGGCGACCGGCGATCAGATTCATGTCCCCTCGCGCGGCTGTTTCCAGGAAGCCTTGGCGCGCCCGAGCCGCATCACTGTGCCGGGTATCCGGGTCTTCATGTCCAACCTGACGACACCCGCTTCGTCGAACTCCCAGTCCGCGATCAATAGCCAAAGCACCAGCCTGCCCTATGGAACGCGCTTCCTGCAGGCGCTGGTGACGGCGAATTGCGTCGGCGGTACTCAGGCGACCAATGCAGATCGCTGGGCGGTACTGATCTCGCGCAATCCAATCACCGGCCAAAGCGAAGTCATAGCGCGGTCGATAGAGGGCCTAGTGCGCCGTGCCGACCGCGACGCGTTCAACCCGATCTTGCTGCCGGGCGATGCGCTGGCTTGCTATGACAGCCACGTTACCAATGTGCGTGATGTCATTAGCGCCTTCAGCGGCGTTCTGACTCCGGCCATCAATCTGACTATTCTCAGCGGTGCCGCGCGATGAAGCGCCCGCTGATTCCCAATCCGCCGGAGCCACCGCCTCACGCCGACCCTCGCAATTCGCAGCGTGAGACGGACTACATGATCGCGCGCAGATCGCTCTTAGGGCGCCTGATCGTGGGCTCCGGCGGACCCCGCCGCTGGCTCAGATATCTGTTTGTGCTCGTCGTGGGTGCGGTCTTTTTCGGTGGTATCGCTGCGACCTATTACGTCACCTCGCCGCGCACCTATGTCAGCGGCTTCACCCTCATCCTTCCCGGATCCGGCGCCGGGGCGAGCGTCAATCTGACCGACCTCGGCCAGGCCACATCGGCGACGTCCTCCGCCTTCTCCAGCGCCTCCTTGAGCCCGACGGAAAACTACAAGCGGCTACTTCAGTCTGACCGCGTGCGCGGCGCCGCCGCTGCGGAATCCGGTATGCCTGCCCGAGACTTTGCGACGGCTCGTGTTCGTCTGGTCGATCAAACGCCGCTGATCTACGTGCGCATGACAGAGACAGATCCCGACCGGGTCTATGCGTCCGCCAACGCCCTTTTGTCGGCCTTCCAAGCCAATCTCGATGCGCTTCGCCAGGAGGAGCTGGATGCGCGGGATTCGGCGTATCAAGAAAGCCTTGCGGGCTATGAGCGCAATGTTATCGCAACGCGCCAGGCGGTCATCGAATTCCAGGCTGAGAGCGGGCTGATCTCGCTCGATCAATACCAATCCCTGGTCGCCGAGACCGACGCATTGGAACGCACGCTCGCTGTCACCCTCGACCGGGCGCGGGCTCTGTCCAATCGATCAGGAAGGCTTGGTGAGCTCATCGACTTGCCGGAGGAAGTCGCCGCGCGTGTACTTGTCTTGCGAGGCGATGCCGTCTTCGAGGCGCTGATCGAGCAATTAGCTGCGAGCGCGGCGCAAATCGCCAGCTTCGAAAACATGTACGGCCGCAACCATCCAGAGATGCGCGCCGAGACCGAGCGCCACGCCGGTCTGGTCGATGCCTTGGCTGCACGTGGCGAAGCCTTGCTCGGCGTCGCCGGCTACGGGCTGTTGCGTCTAGCCGATATCAATCTGGACGATGAGCGCGCCCAGCTTCTGCGCCAAGTCGTCGATCTTTCGGCGGAAGCCGAGGGTGCGCGCGCGGAAGCCCGCTCGCTGCAGGATCGGCTTTTCAGAAATGAGCAGCGCGTTGAAGCGCTTGCACCGGTCGCGGCGCGTCTGGACGCCTTGCTCCGCGAGCACCAGGTGGCCGAGACCGTCTTCGCTTCCGCGCTGGCGCGGCTGGATATGTCGCGCGCGGACGTTTTCGCGTCATACCCGCTGGCGCAATTGCTGGAACCGCCGGCGCGTCCGGAAAGCCCATCATCGCCGTCCAAGAAGATTGCCGCACTCGCCGCATTCGGCGGGTTTTTCCTCTATTGCATGGGAGTATTGTTGCTGTGGCTGCGCCTGCCGCTGATCCGCGCCCTGTGGAAGATTATCTAGTCGCGCTGGCGCTTGCGGGCACCTGGCCGGTCTACTTCCTCGGAGGGCTCTACGTTCTGGGACCGGTCCTGGGCGTCTTGCTCACGGCCATCGTCCTGGTGCGCAAATACGTCCGCACGCCAACCACGCCGCGCCCCGCACCACCGCCCGTGCCGATCGGCGTCTGGTTTTGGATTGCCGGCATGGGGCTTATGCAGATCGCGCTGCTGGGGGGACATTGGAGCTATGAACTTTCCGCAGGCCAGACCGTCAAGTCGACAATCGGCTGGGCCAAAGGCTGGGCACTTTTTGCGATGTTCATCTTGGCCGGGGCTTGTCTGGATATCCGCTTCGAAACGGTCATTCGCGCCACAGGTCTGACCGCGCTCATCTCCCTCCTGCTGACCCCGGTCCTTTATCTCGCGCCGATGGCGGGATTGCCCGAAGTGCTCTTCGTCTCGCCGCTCAAAGCGATCGGCGGACCGGGGCCGGAGTTTTTCGCGGTCCAGCTCTACTCCATGGATCCGGCAGACGGGCTTCCGCGCTGGCGCTATTTCACGCCCTGGTCGCCGGCGGCCGCCCTGATCGGCAATCTCTACTTGATCCTGGCGATCGAAGACCGGCGCGTGGTCTGGCGCATTATCGGGATTGTTTCAGCCATTGCGATCATCGTGTTGTCGAAATCACGCCTGGGATTGGTGACCGCGGTTCTGGTCTGGCCAAGCGCATTCGGCATATCGCAGCTTCGCCGCAGCATTCTGTGGCTCGCTGCGGCCGTGCCGGTCTTCTTTGCCGGCCTTTTCTCGCCTGTCCTCCTGGCCCAGCTGGGCGCGGCCTATGACGGCTTTCGCGGCATGCGGGCGAACTCCACACGGGTTCGCGAGGCGCTTGGGCGTATCGCCATCGACCGCTGGTGGCATGAGGCGCCGGTCTGGGGGCATGGCGTGGTCGAGCGTGGGCCCCACTATGTCGAGTACATGCCGATCGGCAGCCACCACACCTGGTTCGGGCTTTTATTCGTGAAGGGGATTGTCGGTGTTGCGGCATTGGCCATTCCGCTGCTGTGGAGCCTTCTGGAATTCGCGCTTCTGTCCCTGTCCAGCCGGATGGGGCGGGCCGCCTTGGCGATCACCATTCTGCTGGTTCTTTTCACCGTCGGCGAGAACCTGGAAATCCTGACCTACCTATTCTGGCCGGGCCTTGTGATCATGGGAATTGCCATGCGCGAGGCCGCCGAGAGGCGTTCATCCATCATTGCTGCAGCGAGGGCATCATGACCCGACCCATTCGCCCCTTCCTCTTCGTGCCGCGCTATTGGCCCGGTCTCGGTGGAGCCGAATTGCATTCGCGCCGCTTGGCACATGAACTCGCCCGGCATGTCCCTATCGAGGTTGGGCGGTGTTGCTCGACTGAAGAAGCGCCAACCGATTTCGCCTTCGCCACCGCGAGAGCAGCGCGCATCGAAGACGGCGATGTCGCTGTGCATACACTGGCGCCGGCAGGCGCAGCCCGAGCGTTGCTTTCACCCCTCGCGAAGGCGGCGCCGAAATCCCGGCTGGCGCGCCTCCTGTTCGCCCGGGCGGCACGCGCGGTGATCACAGAACCGTTCCGCCGCCTCGTCGGGAACGCATCGATTGTGCATGCGATCTACAACGGCTTCACACCGGGCGCAGAGGCTCTTCAGTCGCTCGGCCAACCCTTTGTCTTTACGCCGCTGGCGCATACGACCAAGCCGGACGGCACCGCTTGGTCTTCGCCGGGCTTCAAACATCTTTACCGCAAGACGGACGCGCTCATCGCCATGACGGAGTATGAGCGCGAATGGCTGATCGGGCAGGGCGCGCAGTCCTCGCGGGTGCATGTCTGCCCGATGGCGCCGCTCTTTGAGAGCGATGTGCCGGACCCGGTAGCGCTCAGGGCCCGGTTCGAGCTCGGGGAGGCGCCTGTCATCCTCTTTCTGGGCCGTACAGCGGAATACAAAGGCTATCGCACGCTGCTCGATGCCGCGTCGCAGATCTGGGCGCAGCAGCCTGAGGCGCGACTGGTCTTCGCCGGACCTGTGACGCCCGAAGCCGAGGTTGCATTCCGGTCTCGGCCCGATCCGCGTATCATCATCACCGGTACACTGAGCGGGGCTGACAAGAAGTCCGTGCTGGCTGCGTGCGATCTGTTGTGTGTGCCCTCGACCGAGGAAAGCCTGGGGGTTGTCTTCCTTGAGGCCTGGTCGTTCGACAAACCCGTGATCGCAGCCGACATTCCCGCCATGCGGTCGGTAATCGAGGATGGAGAGGATGGTGTTCTGGTGCGCCAGGACGCGACGGCCGTTGCAACGGCCATCACCGATCTTCTCGGGCGCCCCTCACGTGCCAAGCGCATGGGCCAACAAGGGGCGCGGAAAGTGGACGCTCAGTATAATTGGGCGGCCATCGCCGATGCGCACCTCAGGATTTATCAATCCATTATCTAGGTGCGCACCGGCTCCGCGCCGTCAGCTGGATGTGGCGCTGGCAAGGGCCGCGGATTCGAGCTTGCCGTACAGCCGTGCCGGCATCAGCCGGAGTGCCAAGGCAGCCGCGAGCGTGGTTGCTGTCTTCACTGGCTCCTTCAGCACGGCGAGCGGTGCTTTCAGGACGGACTTGAAGGCCAGCTCGATCGCGAGGCCGCGGTCGCGCATGCGGATTGCGCGTCGCGCGAGATAGCGCAGCTGGAAGGCTTCGGCAGAGGCTTCCCAGCGTCGTGCGAAGCTGGGCGCCAGCGTCCGGACATTGTCGCGGACATAAACCCAGCTCTCGAATTGCCTGACGACATCGGCTGAGAGGCCGGATTCATTGATGCGATAGGCGGTGAGCGGGCCGGGAATGCCTTCGAAGGTCCAGCCGGTCAGAAGTGCGATCCGCAGCCAGCAATCGATGTCTTCAGACTGGCGCAGGTTCTCGTCGAACCAGACCTGTTCGCCGGGGCGGAAAGACGGCCGTGCAATCTCATCGAACGCTGCCCGTCGGATCACGGGTGTCGAACCATTGCTGACCGGATTGCGAAGATAAACGTCCTTCGACTGAATCCCGGTGAGCTTTGGTGCCTGGTCGATACCGATATCCCTGCCGTCATCGTCGATGAGTCGGGCGCCGGAATAGCTCACGCCCACCTCGGGCCGCCGGCGCAGATGAGAAAAATGCCGATCGAGCTTCTCCGGGTGCCAGAGATCGTCGGAGTCGAGGAACGCGATGATCTCGGCGCGGGCATAGCGGATGCCGGTATTGCGAGCGCCGGCGAGCCCGCGATTCTCCTGACTGATGATGCGAATGCGCGGGTCGACGAACTTCCGGCAGAAATCGATCGAGCGATCCGTGCCGCCGTCATCGACGATGATCAGCTCGAAGTTTTCGAAGGTTTGCGCCAGGACGCTTTTGGCGGCGATCTCGACATAGCGCTCGACATTATAGACCGGCATGATGACGGAAATGGCGGGCAAGGTCATCGGACATACTCCTTGAGTTGCGGAATGGGCAGAAGCAGGGCGAGCGCGGCGGCGAAGGTCAGGCCAACGCGGCGCGGCATCCGGATAAGGATCAACGGATCCCTGAGCAAAGCCTGGACAATGCTGTTCAGCGCCGTGGCAGGCAGGCCGCCGCGCAGGGCTCGACGGGCCTGATTGCGATGGAAATCGGCGATGAGGCCGTTCCAGCGAGGGCGCACCAATTCCGGTGCAATGGCACCGGCGCGGGCCATGAAACAGCGCCAGCTCTTCGCGGTTCTGGCGAGGTCGGCGGATCGAGATACGCCGCCGATGCTGTAATCAAGCAAAACCTGATCGAGACCTTCCACGGTCCAAGGCGAATTCGCCGCAGCCCGAAAAAGTAGGTCCTGATCTTCCAGGTAGGCCATTTTTTTGTCGAAGCCGCCGAGACGCTCCAGAAGCACGGCGCGTGCGACGATGTTCGATGTCGTACAGACGGGGTTTTCAGAGAGCAGGTGTTCGGGATCCAGGGTATCGAAGTGGGGTGACGGTTCGGCCCCGCGCGTGCCGTCCGGACGCATGAAGGCAATACGGGTGAAGACCACTCCCGCTTGCGGATTCCGGCCGAAGTGGCCGAGGCATGCTGACAACCGCTGGCGATGCCACAGATCATCAGCGTCGAGGAAGGCGATGATCCGGCCGCGCGCGCATGCTATTCCGTTGTTTCGCGCTTCTGCCGGGCCGGCATTTTTCTGGGCGATGACGCGGATGCGGTCATCGCGGGCCGCAAGCTCATCGGCAAGGTCGAGCGAGGTGTCCGTCGAGCCATCATCGACCAAGATCAATTCCCAGTCCCGGAAGGTCTGCACTTGGACCGAAAGTACCGATTTACAGAGCGTCTTTTCGGCGTTGAAGATGGGCATAATCACCGAGACGGTCGGGTTCCGGTTCATCATGAGGCCTCCTTGGGCATAAGGCACGGGGCGTCCTCGCTGCATAGCGTCTGAACGACCGGGTACAGGGCGAGCGCGGTAAGCGTGGCGGCGAGGGTGAGGGCGATGGCGGCGGCGATCAGGCCGGCCTGGGCGCCCATCACCAGCCCGCCAAGGCACGTGAGGGTCACGGCACTGACCGCAAGCAATTCCATGCGAGGCCGACCGCTGGCGCGTAGCAGAAGCGCGCACCCGTCAGCGAGAATTCTGGCTGGGCCGCTGAGGCACAGAATGGCGATCAGCGGGACCGCGAAAGCCCACTCCATGCCGAAGACGATCGGCACGTAGATCGGGACCAGCGAGGCCTGGATCAGGAAGAGGGCGGCGAGCGGGGCGCCCGCCGTCTTTAGCCCTTTGTTGAACGCACTGACGGCGGAACCTGTCCGGCGGAACGCTTCGCAGAGATTGGGATAGAAGGCGCCGTTGAAGGCGATCGACAGCGCGGAAGACAGGCCGAGCCCGGCATTGAAGGCAAAATAGTAGATGCCCAGCAATTCGAGTCCGCAGACGGCGCCGATGATCAGCTTGTCGACATGCAGGCGCATCGCATTCAGGAGTTCCGAACCTAGCACGGGTCCTGCAAAGGACAGAAGCTTGCGCGGCGACGCGAAACCGGCCCCGCGGTCTGGCCGCCAAGGGCGCCCCCACATAACGCCGACCAGCCAGATCGGCGCCGTCACGAGCTTTGGCAGGACTATTGCCCAGGCGCCGAACCCGGTCAGAGCGAGCCCAGCAGTCAGCAGATTGTCGATTGAGACCTGGACTGCATTGACCGTGGCAAGGCGGCGCATGTTCTGTGCGCGCTGCAACGCCCAGCCGTGCGGTATGCCCGGAGGCATGATGAGGTAGACGCCGGCCAGGCAGACGATCATCCAGCCGATCTCGGATGAACCGGTCGAGCGTGCGACGATGTAGCCGACCAGACACTGTACGCCGGCCAGCAAGAAGCAGGTCACCCATCCGGCCAGATGCGCGGTTCGGATCAGCGCGGGCAGCGCTGAATTCTTTGAAGCGATGACTGCGGCACCGACGCCGTTTTGATTGAACACTCGAACCAACTCGAAGACGGTGATGGCAATCGCCGCGGCGCCGAACTCAAGCGGTGTGAGCATGCGGGCCAGCGCGATCGCGGCAAGGAGGCGCGTGATCCGTGACACCATCTCGCCTGAAGCAAGCCAGCCGACATTCTTCAGGAGGGTGTGACGCCCTAGGATGTTTCTGGTCGTGTGGATCATTGTCGCGTCCTTTCGCTGATCCACAGAGTTCAAGTCCGGCGCCATTCCCGCGCTCAGAGGGATTTTGTAGTTGTTTGAAAGGGTTGGCGGTTCAGTCGAGCGATTGTTCTCGGTTTCGTTCCGCGATCTGCGAGACCCCTGCCGCATTGCGCGAGACGGCGTATCGCATTTTCGGATTACGGGCGCGGCAGCCCAATCCGCCGCAGAAGTAATTATATAAATAAATCAGTAAATTGTGGGTCTTCCGACGTGTTTGGACCTGGCTGTGAAGTCCGTTGAGCAACCCAATATGGAGTTGTTTGATGGTTGATGTGTTTTTGAGTTCGAATGTCCAAGCCCTCGCGCCTTTGGCGCGCTTTCAGCCTCAAGCCTTGATCGACCACACTTCCTGTCACGAGCGATTTGGCACGGTGGTGGATGTGCTCGGCTTGCCTCTCTTGGCCATGCGTCAGCGCGAGGTGGTCGACGCGCTCGTGGCCCGTGTCAGTTGGGGCATCAAGACGCGCATCGCGTTCGTGAATGCCCATTGCGCAAATGTTGCGTCCGGCGACTGGCAATATCGCCAGGCTCTGCTGTCCTGCGACGCTGTCCTCCCCGACGGCATTGGCGTTGAGATTGCCAGCCGACTGGGCGGCGAGCCGGTGGTGGACGATCTCAACGGGACGGATCTCTTCTTCCCGCTCTGCGAAGCATTGGCTGCGGCGGGCAAATCCGTTTTCTTCCTCGGCGGACGGCCGGGCGTGGCTGATGCGACGGCCAACGCTGCGAAGGCGCGCATACCCTCGCTTAAGATCGCCGGCAGCTATCACGGCTATTTCGGACCCCAGGATGAAGACGCGATGATCGAACGCATCAACGCCTGTCAGCCCGATGTGTTATTCGTGGCGATGGGCGTGCCGGCTCAGGAGACCTGGCTGGCCCGTGTGGCGGCGCGGATTGATGCGCCTTTGGTCGCGGGCGTTGGAGGTCTGTTCGATTTCGTTTCCGGGGCCACGGCGCGTGCGCCGCGATGGATGCGGCAGGCTCGGCTGGAATGGGCCTACCGGCTTCTCCAGGAGCCGCAGCGCATGTGGCGGCGCTATCTCGTCGGCAATGTTACCTTCCTGAGCCGGGCGCTGAGCTATGGCTGGCAGAAGCGCCGGGGGGCGCGCCGCCGCTCTATAAGCAACGCTCTGAAACGGGCGCTCGATGTCTCCGTTGCAACAACGGCGATTGCGGGTTTGTCGCCGCTTCTGTTGCTTGCCGCGCTCGCCATCCGGCTGGAAAGTCGTGGGTCGATCCTGTTCCGGCAGGAGCGGGTCGGAAAGAATGGCGACACGTTCGAGATGCTCAAATTCCGCTCAATGTATACCGATGCTGAGAAACGCCTCGACTCGCTCATGTCCGCGAATGATCGCAATGACGGCGTGACCTTCAAGCTGAAGCAGGACCCAAGGGTCACCAAGGTTGGGCGTTTCATCCGCAAATACTCGATCGACGAACTTCCGCAGCTGTTCAACGTGGTGCGCGGAGAAATGTCGCTCGTCGGGCCGCGTCCGGCGTTACCGCGCGAAGTGGCCAAGTATTCGGCACAGGATCGCGGCCGGCTGGCGGGTAAGCCAGGCATTACGGGCATCTGGCAGGTGAGCGGCCGGGCAGATATCCCGTTCCAGCGCATGGTGGAATTGGATGTCGAGTATCTAAACACACGATCGCTCTTCACTGATATCGCCATCCTGGCGCGCACGCCGCTGGCGGTGATCATGGCAAAGGGTGCCTACTAGCCTATCCATAAAGCCAAAAAACGGTTGCAATATGCGAAGAATGATCGTTGCATATTGCAATGACTTTGCAAAATGCGTTTTTTGCAGGATGTGAATCGCCCCCTAAGGCGTTGAGACGCTGTGGCTGGTCTGTTTTCGCAGGGCGGGCTCAGGCTTGCAGACAGTTCTTCCGTGCGAGGGAGAACCGTCATGAGCAGAGCAGAAAGCCACAGCCAACCCGCCGACACCAATCCTAGGAGCGAAGTCTTGGGAACGCGTGAGCGCAGGACAGAAGAACGTGAAGCGGCCTTGCGCGCAGCGCTCGTGCAGGCGGCGCTGGATTGTATCGTCATTATCGACTCCGACGGTTTGATCGTGGAGTTCAACGACTCCGCCGAGCGTACGTTCGGCCACATGCGCGACGCTGTACTCGGTCAGCCCATGGCGGAGTTGATCATTCCAGAGGCGCTGCGGGGCGCACACGATGCAGGTCTGGCGAAGTATCTAGCCAGCGGCGAGCACGCTGTGCTGGGCAAGCGGATCGAGGTGCCGGCGCTGCATGCAAGCGGTCGGCAATTGCTTGTTGAGCTGGCGATCATCCCCGTCCATCTGAAAGACCAGACCTATTTCACCGCCTATCTGCGCGACATCACAGAAAAGAAGGCCGATGAAGCGGAGCTGAAGCGGTCGCGCCAGCGTTATCGCGATTTGTTTGAACGCTCCGGCGATGCGATCTTCATTCATACGCTCGACGGAGAGATTGTGGATGTGAACGCGCGCGCTGAAGAGCTCGTGGGCTGGGACCGGCAGGCCTTGGTCGGCATGCGCTTGCCCCGACTTCACCCCGAAGCTGATCACCCAACGGCGAGAGACGCGATCAAATCCGTCCAGGAGGCGGGTGAGGCACGGATGGATATCCGCTTTATTCATCGCTCCGGCGTTGAAATCCCTACCGAGGTGAATGCGCGCGCCTTCGAGGCGGATGACCGAACGCTGGTGCACGGCGTTGTACGCGACGTATCGGAGCGGGCGCTAACCGAGGCGGAGCTCCGCATGGCGAAGGCAGAAGCGGAGCGGGCAAGCGCCGCCAAGACCGAGTTTCTCGCCAATATGAGCCATGAAATGCGAACGCCGCTCAACGGCGTGATCGGCCCGCTCGGCCTTATCAAACGCGACGGGCTGGCGGACGAGACGGCACGTCTGATCGATCTTGCTGAACGGTCCGCTGAGAGCCTGTTGACTTTGATCGATGCAGTGCTGGACATCAGCCACATCGAATCCGGGCGCGTGGATTTGGATGAAGAGCCTTATTCGCCCAATGGTCTGCTTGAACAGGTACGTGAAATTTTTTCCAACTCCGCTGCGGAGAAAGGCGTTTCACTCGAGGTCGCATCCTTGCCCACGGATCTTCGTCTGATCGGCGATCCGGGGCGTGTTCGGCAAATCCTGTTCAACCTCGTCGGCAACGCGATCAAGTTTACCTCGGACGGGGGGGTTACGGTCGACGCCCGATTGCGCGGCGTTGCGCCGGATCAGGAGATCAACTTCATCGTGCTCGACACCGGAATCGGCATCGCAGAAGATGTTTTGCCAAAATTGTTTTCCAGGTTCGAGCAAGGCTCGGGCTCGCCATGCGCAGTGAGCCAGGGCGTCGGGCTTGGCCTCGCCATCAGCCGCGAACTCGCGGAGCTGATGGGCGGTCAGGTCGATGCGACAAGCCTGCTCGGCGCCGGCAGCAAGTTCAGTGTTACGCTCCCTGCCGTGCTTAGCCAGCGGGAGCAGGCCGAAGATGCCAACCCTGCGGCACCTGCGCTGCACCTGCATGGGCGCGTCCTTCTTGCCGAGGACAGCGAAACCAATGCGGCTGTGGTCGCGAGCATGCTGGCCAAGCTCGGGCTCGAACCGGAAATTGTCGCGGATGGCGCGGCGGCCGTTCAGGCTGTCGACAGCGGGACTTACGATCTCATCATTATGGATGTCGGCATGCCGGTAATGGACGGTCTGGAGGCCTCGCGCCTGATCCGGGCCGCGGGTTACGCGACACCGATCATCGCATTGACGGCGCATGCCTTGTCGGAGAACCGCAAGCAGACGCGAGCGGCCGGGATGAATGGGTTTCTCACCAAGCCTATTCGGTCAAAGGACCTTTCGCGCGAGCTGGAAAAATGGCTGCCGCGGGCCGAAGCCGCACATCATATCGTTCTGAGTGCCGCCCATATCGACGAGCAATGGGATGGCGATGCGGCCGGCTATGCCTTCGTGCTTCGCATTTTCGTGCGCGAGTTGCGCGAGCGGTTGGGGCGGATTTCCGAAAGCCTGCTGGCCGGGGATACGGCCAAGGTTCAGTACGAAGCGCATGCGATCAAAGGCGGTGCCAGTAATGTCGGCGCGGACGCGTTGTCGCATGCCGCGGCCCGGCTTGAGCAAGCCTGCAGTACCGACAACCGGGGCCGCCCGAGCGACAGTTCGATCGCGGACTTGAAACGGGCAGCGGAGCTCTTCTTGCCCGCAGCGGAGACAAGTCTGGCGCAGATTGAGGGAGCAAGCGGATGAGTATCGGACGTGTCCTGATCATCGAAGACAGCCCGTCTCTGGCGCGAACCTATGAGGCCCAGCTCAAGCGCGACGCCGCCGCGATCGAGATCGCCGAGGACGGGGCCGCTGGCGAACGGGCAATGGGTGCGGGCCGTCCGGACTGCATCCTTCTCGATCTAAACCTGCCGGATGCCAATGGCATGGATCTACTGCGGTCCTGGCGCGCCTCAGAGGTCACGACGCCGGTTGTTGTCATTACAGCCAATGGCTCGATCAACGCGGCGATCGAAGCGATGCGTGAAGGTGCGACGGATTTCCTTGTAAAACCCTTCGGGGCCGAACGCCTGATCACGACGGTCAAGAACGCCGTTGAAAAATCCAAGCTCGAGAAGGTCGTTAAAGCCCTCGAACAAAGCAGACCGAAGACCCAATTCGCAGAATTCATCGGTTCATCCTTGCCGATGCAGGCCGTCTACCGCGTGTTGGAATCTGCTGCACCTTCGAACGCCGGCATTTTCGTTACAGGTGAAACCGGTACCGGAAAGGAGCTCGCGGCGCGGGCCATCCATACATCCAGCGGGCGGGCGGGCCGGGCATTCATCGCGGTCAATTGCGGCGCGATCCCGAAAGACCTCATCGAGAGCGAGTTGTTCGGTCATGTGAAAGGCGCGTTCACCGGTGCGACATCGGACCGGGCCGGCGCGGCTGAGCTGGCCAATGGAGGTACGCTTTTCCTGGACGAGATTGGCGAGATGCCGATCGATCTGCAGCCCAAACTCCTGCGCTTCCTGCAGACGGGCACTTACGCGCGCGTCGGCGATAGCCGGATCCGGCAGACCGACATCCGCATTGTTGCGGCGACCAATCGCGATCCGTGGGCTGCGGTCCGCGCCGGCCGGTTGCGGGAGGATCTCTACTTCCGCCTCAACGTCATTCCCGTCGAGCTGCCGCCCTTGCGCGACCGGGCCGGCGATATCCTGATGTTGGCGGATGCTTTTCTCGGCCGGTATGCGGAAGAGGAGGGGCGGGCCGATCTCAAATTCGCTGAAGATTCTCGCCAGGCGCTTTTGCGGCATCATTGGCCCGGCAATGTGCGTGAGTTGGAGAACCTTGTGCGGCGTTGTGTCGTGCTTGCCGCTGGCGACGAGATTGACGCATCCGACCTATCGCTGGGTGAAGCTCAATCGAGCTATTTTCCGCCCGTCTCCGTTGAACCGGTTCCGCCTTCATTCTCAGCGGTGAATGCGGGTGTCGCTTCAAGACCGGCGCCCGCCGGCATTGAACCGCTCTGGATGGTGGAAAAACGCGCCATCGAGCACGCGATCGCGCTGTGCAGCGACAATGTCACCGAAGCGGCCAAACAGCTCGAAATCGCGCCGTCGACGATCTACCGCAAGCGCGAGCAATGGTCCGAGAAAGCCTGATCACGCCTCACGCGGCCGCGACGGCATAGGTGGCGAGGCGCGCCCGGTCGCGTGAATTTCTCAAGCCCAGCTGTTCACGGTGTTTGGCGACCGACCGCCGCGCGATCTGAATGCCAATCTCCCGCAATGCCTCTGATATTGCACTGTCGGACATGGCACCGGGCGTAGCCTCATCGCCAATCAACTGACCGATCCGGGCCCGGACCGCGGCTGAGGACGTTTTTGCGTCCTCGGCATTCTCGCTCAGCGCTGTTGAGAAGAAGCTCCGCATCGGCAGAACGCCGCGTGGTGTGAGGATGTGCTTGTGCGCAACCGCACGGCTGACCGTCGACTCGTGTAGCTCCAGTTTTGCGGCGATCTCGCGCATGGTCAGCGGGGCGAGATGTTCTCTCCCGTCGGTCAGGAAGCGGTATTGGCGTGCGATTGCCAGGCGGGCAACGCGCAACAGGGACTGGCCGCGCTGCTTGAGGGCGCGTTGGAGCCAGTCGGCTTCCGCTTGTTTGTCGGCCAGGAACGCTTTGGCGGAGGCAGGCAGTGCCGCGTTTGATCGCCAGTTGCGGTAGGTCCCCTCCGCGACCAAGGCGGCGTGTGGGTCCCAGGTAAGGTCAACCGCCCATTCGCCCGTTGGGGTTAGCCAGGCGCAAAGATCCGGCGTGATCTCGATCGGATCGCCCGGATCAAACCGGTGCCCAGGATGCGGATCGAGCATGCGGATATGATCGACCATCGCGCGCAGCTCGACCTCATCGATTCCGCATCGCCTGGCGAGTGTGCTGGCAGTCGATGTCGCGAGCTCGTCCAGATGAGCCAGCAGGCACGCCCATCGCGGGCACGCGGCCCGTTCCGGATCCAGTTGAAGCTGGAAACACTCGACCAGCGATCGCGCGGCAACCCCGGCCGGTTCGAAACTCTGCACGAGCCTGAGCGCCTTGTCGGCCGCCCTGGCGGTCGACAGGGCGGCCCAGTCGTCGGCGTCCATTCGCCCGTCGGATGCTAGGTGCGCGATGATCTGTTTAGCCGTGTCTCGAACCGTCGGCATTGCGCCGGAAAGAGCGAGCTGCTCCAGCAAATGACTGCTGAGATGACGCGGCGCCTCGGCGCGGCTCGCCCAATCAGTGTTTGCCGCCGAACCGGCTCGAGCCCGTGACCAGTTCGGCTGGTTGGTGATCAGCGGGTTCGCTTCGCAGATCTCCGCAACCTCCCGCTCGAGCTCGTCTTGCGAGAGCCCGAGCAGATGCATGGTTTTTTGCATCTGCGGCGACAGCGTCTGCCGGATGGATTGTTTTTGCGACACGCCAAGGCGTTGAGAAAAACTGCTCATGGGAACCTCCATGGCCAGTGTCTATGCAATCGGTGTGATTTGTAAATAGCCTTTAAAAACAAAGGATTAAATGTCTTGCGGCGCATTCTGCAAGGGCGGGCATGGCGCGCTGCAACGGCAAGCGTCGCGTAATGCAAGCCCGGCGCCTCGGCCTTTCCCGCCGGTGCGCGCGATGGGCTAGGCGTAGCAAGCGTCCTGGGGCTTGTCCGGCGTCCGCTCCCGGCTCGGTCATCGACTTGCAGCGTTCAACGTCATCAAGGCCGAACGCGAGAGGTGAAAGATGGCGAAGACAGTGCTTGTACTCGGAGGTGCTGGTTACATCGGTGCCCATGCGGCCAAGGCGCTTGCCGGGCGCGGCGATCTGCCGGTCGTACTGGATAATCTCTCTTCCGGACGGCGTGACTTTGTTCGGTGGGGGCCGCTGGTTGAGGCCGATATACGTGATGGCGCGGCATTCGACGCGGTTTTTAAGACCTACCGCCCCGACGCCGTCATGCATTTCGCTGCCTCCATCGAAGTCGGTATTGGGGAGCGCAAACCGATCGAGTTCTGGAACAATAATGTCGCCGGGTCCTTGAGTGTTCTCTCGGCGATGCAGCGGAACCGATGCCGTTCGATCGTCTTCTCCTCCACATGCGCGGTCTATGGAACGCCAAGCCTGCTTCCTTTGCGGGAAAACCACCCGCGCCGGCCGATCAACACCTACGGCCAGACCAAGCTGGCGGTGGAGTGCGCACTGGAGGACGCCGCGCGGGGAGGGATCATCGACTTCGCCGCGCTTCGATACTTCAACGCCAGCGGCGCCAGCCCGGATGGCGATATCGGCGAAGAGCACGAGCCGGAGACGCACCTCATTCCCAATGCATTGAAAGCCGCTGCCGGTATCGGTGGCCCGATGCAGGTCTTCGGGACGGACTACGCCACGCGAGACGGAAGCTGCGTCCGCGATTTCATCCACGTCGACGACCTCGCCGCGGGTCATCTCCTCGCGCTGGACCGATTGAGCGAGACTGGCGAGAGCTTTGCCTGCAACCTCGGGACAGGCCGTGGTGTGACGGTCTTGGAAGTTCTCGATGCGGTCGAAGCTGTCGTCGGACGACCCGTCCCGCGCAAGCTGTCCGGCCGCCGCCCAGGCGACGCGCCCGAGCTCTATGCAGATGTGGGATTTGCGCGCGACCATTTGGGCTTCAGGCCACGCAGCTCGGCAATCGGCCAGGTTGTTCAAGACGCGTGGCGGTATCACGCACCGCGGTTCACACCGGTCGCGGCTTAGCCGGGTATGGCTGGCTCGCAGCAGTCGTCCTCAGGTGATCCGCGAGGGCCCCGCTTTGGCAGATTTGTCCATTTCACACTCTGCGCGAACGCTATTGTCCCGATACGCTCTTTGAGTGCCCCGTTTTAGACCCAACCCGCTGATTTCCCACAGCCGCATCCAGTTCTTGAATCTAGAGGTCTCCCGTTCAATCCGGGACGGCGGTACCATTTTCCTGACGGGGTATCGCCCATGAGAAAGCCGGCCGGAAGGCCGGCTTTCCTGTTTCGGACCGCGCTGTGGTTCAGCGGCGCCGTGATCCGGCGTCGCCTTCTGCTTCGGCCGCTGCTTCCGCCCGCGCCGCGATCAGCGCGCGGGCCGCGTCATTGCTGTCGACTTCCTCGATCGTGTCGAAATAGCAGCGCCCGTCTTCGGTCTGGACGAATTCAAAGCGCGGATTGTGGATTGTTCCGAACGTGTCAAGGCTGAGGCCGAGCCGCTGGCTGGAACGCAGTCCGAAACAGCGCCGCTGCAGCGTTACCAGATAGCGGCGGCTGGCCCCGGCGCGCAAGACGATGTGCTGGCGGTCCAGTACGGCATAGCCATTGATATTGCGCAGTCGCAACGGGCGGTCCCGTTCGGCGGCGGATTGTGTCGCGGCGGGCTCGGCATCGGCCTGGCCTACGCCTGGCTGGGTCGCGAGTGCGGGGGCGGAGGCCAGCAGCAGTAGGCTGCCGGCTGCAGCAGCGATGGCGGCAAGACCGCGTGAGCGGTTTTCAAAGCATGTCATGCGTCGTCTCCTTCAAGGCGTGAGGCCCGTGCACGGGCCTCGTGTCGGGTCAGACGTCCCTCACATGTATTATTGGGTCATCCGGGGGCGCTTGCAAGCGGTCAGCGGGGCGCTGTTAACGCCGGGTTAGCCACGTTTGCGTGAGTCTGCACAGGCGATTCGGTCCTTGCGAGTCGCCACGATCCGGCAGCAACGCCCGCGGAGACGAACCTTGGTCAGCCCCGTCGACACTCACAGCCAGGATTTCACCATGCGCGCCATTCGCCAGGCCGCGCAGGAGACCGGCACGGACTTCAACTTCCTGGTCGATACTGCCGCGCGGGAAAGCAATTTCGACGTGCGCGCGCAGGCCCGGACCTCGAGCGCGGCCGGCATGTTCCAGTTTATCGAGCAGACCTGGCTGGGCGTGCTGGCCCGACGTGGCGCCGATCATGGCTATGAAGCGGCGTCACAGGCGATCAGCCAGGACGCCAATGGCCGCTTCACGGTGAGTGATCCGGCGCAGCGCCAGCAAATCCTTGACCTGCGGTTCGACGCCGTCGCTTCGGCCCGCATGGCGGGCGAGCTGGCAGCCGAGAACAATGCCGTGATTGAATCGCGCATCGGCCGTCCGGCCTCCAGCGGCGAGCTTTATGCGGCTCATTTCCTCGGCGCCGGCGGCGCGGCCGAACTGATCAATGCGGCGCAGGACAATCCCGACCAACGCGCCGATACGCTTTTCCCGGCGGCGGCCCGAGCCAATCGTCCGATATTCTTCGAGGGTGGTCGTCCACGCTCGGCCGCTGAAGTGCTCGCCGTGCTGACGCATGAGGGCAATGGTCATGAGCGGACCAATACGCGGCGCCTAGCGGCTGCCGCCGCTGTCCAGGAGGTCGGCAATATGCTGGCCACGCCGCTTGATAACAGCTCGGTTTCGCCATCGCCGGTCGTTCGCGCGTCCGTCGCCTCGATACGATCCAACCTCCAGGTTGGGAACGGTGAATTGTCGCCCGCCCTGGTGGAAATCCTCGCCTCGCTCGATGCGCCCCGCAGCGGCCGCAGTCGCAACTCGTAAACGCAGCACCCCTGCGGCAAGCTTTCATTAAGCATGCCGGGGCTAGACTTCCTGTCCAGCTGCCTGTCTTGAATCGGAAGTCCGATGAGTGTCGTTGCCCTTCGTAACCGTCTGACAAATGATGATATTCGTCGCCTGGTGCGGGGTGAGAATGATGAGGTGAGGGCGATGGCGGCGCGCAAGATCTGCCGCCGGATGGATGGCGCCTCGCTGACTGAGGCCGAACGCGCCGCTGCGCGCGACATTCTGGACATGATCGCCCGCGACGCGACGGAACTGGTCCGCCGGGCCCTTGCCATAACGCTGCGTCAGTCACCGAACCTGCCTCGCGACATCGCCCGCAAGCTTGCCGCCGATGTTGACGGTGTGGCAACGCCGGTGCTGGAATCCTCGCCGGTCCTCACCGATGACGATCTGTTGACCGTGCTCGAGACCGCTGACACTGCCAAGCGCTGCGCCATCGCCAGGCGCGAACATGTGGCGCCAATCATCGTGCACGAAATCCTCGATAGTCGCGACGAAGCCGCCGTGTCGATCGCGGCCGCCAATGATGGTGCCCAGTTCGATGATGCCGCCTATCAACGCGCCTTTGCCGAGTTTTGTGAAAGCAGCGGCGTGATGGACTCCTTCGTCGCGCGCTCGCAACTGCCGCTCAGCGTCACCGAACGCCTGATCGCCCATGTCAGCGATGTGGCGCTGAACAGGCTCGTCAAGACGCATGCCCTGCCGCCGCAGCTCGCGGTGGAGTTGTCTGAAGGTGCCCGCGAACGCGCGACGCTCGATCTCGTCGACCAGGCCGGCCTGGCGCACGATCCCGAGCATTTCGTCCAGCAATTGCGGCTCAACAGCCGGCTGACGCCCTCGCTTATCCTGCGCGCCCTGCTGCGCGGCCATATCGCGTTCGTCGAGCATGCCTTTGCCGAACTGGCGGGCGTCACCCATTCGCGCGCCTGGCTGCTTGTTCATGATGCCGGTCCGCTCGGGCTGCGCGCTGTCTATGATCGTACCGGCATGCCGTCGCGGCTCTACCCGGCGGTGCGGGCAGCGCTGGACGTCTATCACGGCATGGAAGTCCCGCAGGACGAGATCGGACGGGCTCACTTCCGCCGCATCCTCGCTGAACGCGCGATTACGCGCTTCCAGGGCATTCCGGAGGAAGACCTGGACTATGTTCTCAGTCGTTTCGACGAGGATGTCGCTGCGCTTCAGGCTGCCGGCTAGTCAGCGTTTTCTCACGCCCGCCAAAAGAAAAGCCGACGCTTTGGCGTCGGCTTTTTTGTCTGATCGCACGGGCTGAGGTGCGCGATCAATCGTCTTTCCACGGCTCGGCAAAAGCCGCGGTCTGGGTTTCCAGCTCGCCGGCCAGTTCGGCGGCAACCGGGTCGTTGTCGTCGCGGATATTCTGCGACAGTGCAGCCCGGATCGCGCCGACATGGGCGAGGGCGAGGCCGGTCGGTGCCTGCGCGCGCTTTTCAGGCATGTCGATCATCTTGGTCAGCGACTTGGCGAGACGGGTGATGATCGGGAATTCATAGGTCGTCCCGAGACCGCGCAGGTCATGGGCGCGGACGAATAATTCTTCGCCTTCGGCACCCTCGAGACCCTTGTCGCGGACGATCCTGGCGGCGGCTTCCAGCTTGACCACTTCTTCTTCCAGCCACTGGCCGAAATCCGATCGCAGGTCCTTGAGGGCCTCCTCGGCCTTCTGGATCATGTGCAGATCGCCCTGGCTGACGGGGCCGCCAACCTTGATTTGCAGCATGTTCGGCGCGGAGATGACTTCCACATCCTTGTTACTGGCCATGAGACGTCCTCTTAGCTGGCAGTCGCGAGTGAGGCGTTCGTATCGCCAGTCCGCGTATTCTGGTTCGTACCGAGGGTCTCGCGCAGGGTCTGGGCGAGGTTGGCCGCGGTGAAGGGTTTGGTCAGGAAAGCGTCGACGCCGGTCTGACGTGCCTGGCGGATACGCTCTTCGGCGCTGTAGGCCGACAGCATGATGACCGGCAGTTGCGGGGCCGGGCTGTGGCGCCGGTCGCGCAAGGTGCGAACGAGGTCGAGCCCGTCGCGCGGTTTCATCTTCCAGTCGGTAATCAGCAGGTCGACCGGCCGGGCGCGCAGCACGTCCAGTGCGCGTTCAACCGTGTCGGCCTCGATCACGCGCCCGCAGCCGAACGCCTGCAGGGATACCCGCAGTGCGCCGCGCAGGGCAGCACTGTCATCCACCAGGAGAACGGTGAGACGCGATAAGGTCGTGTCCAGCGCGAAGTCGGTCATTTCGGGTCCGCTCGAAGGCAATGTGTCGCCAGACTGGCACGGCTTGCTTAACGCCAGCCTAAATCCGGTCAGTTTTCGAACTGCTCGACGAGAATACGCTCAGCCAGATCACGACCTGGGTCGAACAGCATGGTGAGCGTGACATCATGCGCTTCTACCACATCGACCCGGGCGACCTCACGGAATTCCTGGTTGTCGGCCACGGCCGATACCGGGCGCAGCGAAGGCTCGACGATCTCGAAGCCGACCCGGACATTGCGCGGCAGCAGCGCGCCGCGCCAACGACGGGGCCGGAAGGCACTGATCGGCGTCAATGCCAGGACAGTTGAGTTGAGCGGCAGGATGGGGCCGTGGGCCGACAGGTTATAGGCGGTCGATCCGGCCGGCGTGGCGACCAGCACGCCGTCAGCCTGAAGCTCGGCCATCCGGCTCTTGCCATCGATCGTGATCTTGATCTTCGCCGTCTGCCGCGTTTCGCGCAGCAGCGAGACCTCATTGATGGCCAGTGCTTCGAAGGGCTTGCAGTGAATGTCCTCACCGAAGGCCCGCAGCGGATGGATGCGGGCCCGCTCTGCCTCGGCGATGCGCTGCGTCAGCCCGTCTTCCCGAAACTCGTTCATGAGAAATCCGACCGAGCCGAAATTCATGCCATAGACGCGTGCGCCGGTCCGGATAGACATGTGCAGCGCATCCAGCATCAGCCCGTCACCACCGAGGGCGACGATGACGTCGGCTTCCTCGATCGGCACATGGCCATACAGGTTCTCAAGGCGCGACTTGGCGGCCTTGGCCTCTGGTCGGGGACTGGCTAGGAAGGCAAGAGAGGCGGTGATGGGAGCGCTCGAAGGAAAACCTGATGAAACAGGTTCTTATTCAAGCCCTCGTGCCCATCTGGCGCAAGACCTTCACCGCTTTTTCCGGACCATACATGCGGAACACATTGGCGGCGGCCGCCATGGCATCGCCCTCAAGGGCCTGGTGGATGCGGCCCGAGCGCTGCAATGCCTTGTGGATGATCGGATAGGCAGTGCGGTCCAGCTGCGCCGCCTGGCAGGCCATGGCGGCGGCGCGCACGCCATTCATCGCAAGGGCAATGCGCCATTGTGAGGCCTTGATCTCGCACAGCGATGCAATGGCGTGGTCGAACACGGCTTCCTTGCCGGCCTTCAGCGCATCCATCGCGAAACGCCCGTTCAGCTTGCCGTCCGCCTTGGCGTCCTGGACTTCGCGAGCGGCGGCCTTGTCGACATCTTCCGGTGTGGCGCCCAGCGCGGCTTCCACGGCGAGGCTTTCGACCTTGGTCTTGTCGAGCCCGAACCGGCGGTAAAGTTCCTCGCGCCAATTCTCCGGCAGCATGATGCAGAGCTGGGTCGCGTAGTCGGTCGAGAGGTCATGCCGCCGGGCGAGTGCTTCGCGAAGCTTGGGATGCTCGCGCGCCACATGTAGGCAGACTTCAAGTGTGTTCTCGGAGATTTCGGCGGTATCATTGTTGGCCAGGGCACGAAGCACGATGGCTTCGCCCGGCTTGGCCAGGGTATCTGTCACCGGCAGGCAGAGATTGGCGCGCATGGCGAGATGGCGGCGATGGTCAATCGAGCCGGACTCTGCCAGTTCAACCATGTCCTTCTGGGTCAGAAGGTCGCTTTTCTCGATAATGATGGCCGAAATCTCGATCTGGTCGAAGGCGAAGTGGCGGATCGCTGAATGAGGTGCCCAGTCGCAGCCTGCCAGCTTCTTGGCCATTGCAACCTTGGTGTCCAGATCCGACTTCGTGGACAGGGTGATCAAAAGGTCCCCGGCGATCGGTTCTGCCGATGGCGAAAGCGGTTGCGCGACGCACATTTCTGTCACGCTCAGCGCGAGCTGCTGGCGTTTGTCGGGATCGCGTACAGTCGCGAGAAGGTGGAGCGCGTCAGCTGGTTTTGCGGCCATGGTCTTGATTTGCGAACGGTTACATTGATCTTTATCGATGACACGGACGCCTTGAAAACTTCTTAATTCGGGCCGCGGCGAGAGGGGGGTCAGACATGGATGACATGAGACAGGTGTCATTGCTCACACGCTACACGGCCGTCCGGGATCGCACGCAATCCCTGGTCGCGGGCCTGAGTGCTGAGGACATGCTGGTCCAGACCATGCCTGACGTCAGTCCGACCAAATGGCACCTCGCTCACACGACCTGGTTCTGGGAAACCTTCCTGTTGCGGGAAAATCTTGAGGGATATCAGGAATTTTCACCTGAATTCAATTACCTGTTCAATTCCTATTATGACGGGATCGGAGAGCGCCATCCACGGCCTGAGCGCGGCTTTCTGAGCCGACCGAGCCTGTCGGAGGTGATGGATTATCGCGCCCATACCGATGCCGCGATGGCGCGTTTACTGGCCGTTGACCAAGATTCCAAGAATGCGCGGCTGGAGCCTTTGATCCAGCTCGGCCTGGCGCACGAGGAACAGCACCAGGAACTCATGTTGACGGACATCAAGCATGTGCTGTCGCGGCACCCGTTCGCACCGGCGGCCTACGCGGGCGGCGACGCCGGCGAGGCGGCGCCTGTCGGGGAGCCCGGCTGGGTCGGCTTCGATGGTGGAGAGGTCGCGATCGGTATCGAGGCGGGGGGATTTCATTTCGACAATGAAGGTCCGCCGCACAAGACGATCCTGACTCCTTATGCGCTTGCCGATCGCCTCGCGACCAATCGCGATTATGGCGATTTCATTGCTGACGGGGGATATACGACACCCTCGCTCTGGCTGTCGGATGGTTGGGCTCGGGTCCGATCCGAGGGCTGGAGCGCGCCACTGTATTGGCGTCGTAGCGAAACGAGGTGGGAAGAGTTCACCCTGCATGGCCAGCAGCCGGTCACCCCTGACGCGCCCGTCATTCATCTCAGCTATTATGAGGCGAGCGCGTTTGCCGAATGGAGCGGGGCGCGTTTGCCCGGTGAAGCGGAATGGGAGCATGCGGCGCGAAAATGCCGGGGAGCAGACGGCCGCTTCGCCCAGGCCGGCATATCGGCGCATCCATCAGCTGCGAGTCCGCCCGGATCAGGCCCGACCCGGCTTCGTCAGATGTTCGGCGATGCCTGGGAGTGGACGCGGTCCGACTATTGCGCTTATCCGCGCTACCGGCCGGCGGCGGGCGCTGTCGGCGAGTACAACGGCAAATTCATGAGCGGGCAGTATGTGCTGCGTGGCGGATCCTGTGCCACGGCGCCCGGACACGTACGGGCGAGCTATCGCAATTTCTTCCCGCCCGAGGCGCGCTGGCAGTTTTCCGGGGTGAGACTGGCGCGCGATATTTGACGGCGCGCGTCGCAGGTCCGATCCTGCGCGGAGTTGGCGATAACGATACAATCCATGGGGAGAACATCATGGACGATCAAGCAAGCATTTCGGTCAAGGACCAGGTTTCGGCCGAGGAATGGAAGGCGCGGTGCGATCTCGCAGCGCTTTACCGCCTCGTGCGCATGCATGGCTGGGACGATCTTTTCTTCACCCACATCTCGATGCGGGTGCCAGGGCCTGAAGAGCATTTCCTGCTGAACCCGTTTGGCCTGTTGTACGAGGATGTCACGGCGTCCAACCTGGTGAAGATCGATCTCGACGGCAATGTGCTGCCGCCGTCGCAATACGGGATCAACCCTGCCGGTTTCACGATCCACTCGGCCATCCATGCGGCCCGCCATGATGTTGCGGTGGCGCTGCACCTTCACTCCGATGCCGGCGTGGCCGTTGCGGCTCAAAGGGGCGGTCTGCGCCCGATCTCGCAACTGGCGATGAATGTCTTCAACGATGTAAGCTATCACGACTATGAGGGCATCGCGCTGGAAGCCGAGGAAAAGGAACGTCTCGTGGCCGATCTCGGCGACAAGAATCTCATGATCCTGCGCAACCACGGGACGTTGTCGGTTGGCGACCACCCGTTTAGCGCGTATATTCGCATCTATCTACTGGAGCGTGCCTGCAAGATCCAGGTCATGGCCCAGGCGGGTGGAGAGCTGATCGAATGGGACGAGAAGATGCAGGACCGCGTCTTCGGGCAATCCGGGGAGATCTCGTCCAACGAGTTCTTCAAGGAGATTGCCTGGGCTGCGGTGCTGGATCGGGTTCGTCGCGAAAGCCCCGGCTTCGACGTCTGATATCAATCGTCTGTCTGGCCGGCGTGTCGGGAGGTCTCCTGGCGCCGCCGGCCGGAGCAGGGGCTTGGCCGCAGCCGCGCGGTGAGGGTCTGCTGATTGTCACCTCGCTCATCGATCGGGCCGACACAGCTTATGACGCGGATCGCCGGCGCGCTGATGACGGATATTTTTACAAGGATGAAACGGCCGCCTATGTCGAATACGGGCTGACCGCGCGCGATACGCTGGTCGCCCGCATCGCCTGGCAGGATGTTCGACGCCAGCGCGGCCCCTCCCGTGACGCGGCGCAGGGATTGTCTGCCAGTGAGGTCGCCTGGCGTCGCCAGGTTTGGCGAAGCGGTCCGATGATCGCCTCCCTGCAGGCGACAGCCTTGATTCCCGGACGCGGCGAAAATGTTTCGAACCAGGCCTTCGGCTCCGGCGAAATGGCCGCTGAAATCCGCTCGCTTCTCGGACGAAGCGTGGGCGAGCGAGGCTTCGCCGAAGCCCAGGCCGCCTGGCGCTGGCGGGATGGCGATTATCTCGACGAAGCCCGATTCGATCTGACTGCCGGCTGGCGTTTGACCGATCGCTGGCAGGTTCTGGCGCAGAGCTTTTCGGTCTGGAGTGTCGAGTCTGACCGGCCTGGCGCCCGCAGTTTCGACCAGCACAAGGTGCAGCTTTCCGTGAGCCGTGAAATGGGCCGCCAGACCTGGCAGCTCGGTGCATCGCTCACGCCGAGCGGCCGCAATGCCATCGATCAGCGCGCCGTCTTCCTGTCGGTCTGGCGGCGATTTTGAGGTCGGCTATTCGCCGGCTGTCTCGACGGCGATGTAGGCGATGACATCACGCCGATCCTCGGCATCGCGCAGGCCGACAAAGCTCATGCGATTGCCGGGCACGAGCGCGCGGGGATTGGCGATCCAGGCGTCCAGCGTTTCAAGGTCCCAGACCAGGCCGGCCTCCGAGAGCTGGCTGGAGTAGGCAAACCGGTCGGCACTGGCCGCCGCGCCGCCGATCAAGCCGTGCAGGTTCGGCCCGACAGTGTGACGTCCCCCCGCGTTCAGCGTGTGGCAGGACTGACAACGCCGGAATTGCCGGGCGCCGTTCGTGAGGTCAGCCCCGGCATAGGCGCTTCCAAGACTGGCGAGGATGGCTTCGGCATCCGGGCTCATTTCCTGCGCGTTGGCAGCTTGGACGGATTCGACCGCGACCGCGGTGTTGGTGGCAGCAGGGCCCGTCGCGGAAGCGCCGGTATTTTCGGTCGGTGCCGGGTCGCCGCCGCAGGCGGCAAGCGCCAGGGCCGGGAAGATTGAGAGGAGGGCGCGTGACATTTTGGGATCCCCGATTGCATACACTCAGCCAGTTATAGCTCTGTGAGATTGCATCAACATGCGGCACGATGACACCAGGTTGCAAAGGCGGGTTGCATGTTCGGGCTTGAGCAGGACTTCGCAGCTTTTTCGCTTGTCTCGTGCAACGCAATCGCGAAGAAGTACTCCGGGGACCCAATAGAGGCATCGGGACAGGATGCATGACCGATCACGGCTGTCGGCCGTCATGATATGTGGAGCCGGGCATTCCGGCTCGACGCTGCTGGGCATGATACTCGGCAGTCATACCGATGCTTTCTACATGGGCGAAGGCGGCAAGGCGCGCTATCTCGGTGACGAGAAGAAGCCGCTGCGCAAGCGTGTCTGCAAGATCTGCGGCGAGGACTGTCCGGTCTGGACCGGCTTCGAGTGGGACGGCAGCGAGCCGCTCTATGCCCGGGTCGCCGACCATGTCGGCAAGTCCGTCATCATCGATTCCACGAAGGATGAAGACTGGATCGACACGCGTGCCGCCGAGGTTCGCAGCGGTGGAGGCACCCCCGTCCTGCTCTTGCTCGGTCGCGACGGCCGGGCGGTCGTCAATTCGCGTTTGCGCAAGTATCCCGATCGTGACCCGGGCGAGCAAATCCAGGCCTGGATCGACAAGATGGCGACGGCACAGGCGCTTTTCGACGCGTTCGACGGACCGAAAATGCGCATCCGGTATGAAGACCTCGCCGACAACAGTGCGGCGACGATCAAGGCGCTCTGTCACCTGATCGGGATCGACTACCAGCCTGCGATGGCAGACTTCAGCGCCGCGGAGCACCACGTGCTCGGCGGCAATAGCGGAACCCAGTTCATTGCTGCGCGCTCGCGCTTCGAGGATCCGGACGAGGCCTTTGTCAGCCTTGGTTCACGTACGCGCGATTACTACGAAAACCATTCCGGCGGAATCGAGCTCGATTTGCGCTGGAGGACTGAAATGAAGCCCGAACACCTCGCCCTGTTCGAGCAGATGGCTGCAACGGCCAATGCGCCGTTTCAGTGGGGGGAATGACGATGGCGAAAGTAGACCTGGTTTTCCGTCAGATCGACGAGCGCACGCGCGATGTCGCGCTCGCGCTGGCGATCGAGAACATCCAGCCGGACAATGTCCATGTGATTGATGATGTCCGGCCCTTTACGGAATGCGTCGCACAGATGCTTCGCATCGAGCATGACTGCGATTATGTCGTCTATGTCGATGCTGACTGCCTGATCCTCGAGAATATCCGGCCTTTCATCGACAATTGTGACGCGCCCTATGTGGATGCCTACGTGTCCGACCGTTTCCGTGGTCGGCTGCATTGCGGCGTGCATATCACCCGTATCGACCTGGTGCGGGCCATGGCGGCGATCGAACCGCCGGCCGATGACCTCAAATATGTGTTGCGTCCGGAGTCCCGCCTGCGCAACCTTGCCATGAAGCCGATGGGCTCGGCCAAGCAGTTCCGCAATTTCGATATCCTGCACGATCATTTCCAGTCCTATCACCACATCTTCATGAAATACGCGCTGCGCGAATTGCGCAGCCGGGTGAAGGTTCAGCGTCAGAGGCTGACCCGTTCGATGAAGAAATGGGTGACCACGGATGGCGATTTCTGCGACCTCACCATGGCCCGCCACGCAGTCGAATATGCCCGGCGCATGGTGCCGCAGACAGCGACGCCGGACGAGGTCCATGCCTTTATTGCCGACCTGCCCAAACATGCTGAAGCCGAGCTGGCGAAACTGGGGCTCGGCAAGGAGGCGCCCTTTGCGCGCGCTGATCTCGATGCCTGGCTCGACGCCAATTCTGATCGCGTCGCCTATGGCCAAAAGGCCGACAAGCCCAAGGTTTTCGGTCTCGGCCTGTCGCGGACCGCGACGCGCAGTCTGACCGCCGGCCTGCAGATGCTCGGCTTTGACTGTAACCATTACCCAATCGACGAGGATACCTATATCGAGATCGCCAATGCGCAGTACGACCTGACGCTGCTGCGCTATCATGATGGTCTTACCGACATCACGACGATCCCGATCTACCAGCAACTCGACAAGCAGTATCCGGGCTCGAAATTCATTCTCACCGTGCGTGACAAGGATAGCTGGCTCGGTTCTGTGTCGCGGCACTATTACAACCGGCCCGCCTTCAAGGATGTCGAGGATCCGGACGAGGAAGTTCATCTCCGGATGCGCCAATTCCTGCGAGCTGCGGTTTATGGCTGTTACAATTTCTGCCCGGACCGTTTCTCCTGGGTCTATGACCAGCATGTGCGCGATGTCATGGCCTTCTTCAAGGATCGCCCGGACGACCTCCTGATCATTGATATCTGCTCAGGCGAAGGGTTCGAGAAGCTCGCCCCCTTCCTCGATCGCCCCGTGCCGGCAGAGGCCTTCCCTCACAAGGGTGCCGTGTTGTCGCGCAAGATGGCTGAGGAAGCCGAGGCCCAGAAGGCGCGGGTTGCCTGATCCTTCATGGCAGACGCTGAGCCGGACAATGCAAACGAACCGGTCCCGCCCCTGCGGGACCGGATCTCGGCAGCCGGCCGGACGCTGGCCATCATTGCGCGGACGCGCCCCGGCCTGACGATCGGCATCGCGGCCCTGACCGTTCTGGCGGCCCTGCTGCCGCCGGCCGCTCTTTATGTTTCGAAATTGCTCATCGACGGCGTCGTTGCGGCAATCGGGTCAGGGCTCGAATCTGATCGCAATGCGGCGCTTCGATGGGTGGTGATTGAGGCCGGCCTGCTTGCCCTTCTCCTCGTGGTGCGCCGGGGACTGGTCTTCCAGAAGGCCCGGCTTCATGCCGAACTCGGCTTTGCGGTCGCCCGCCTGATCCTCGACAAGGCCAACCGGTTTGCCTTGGCACATATCGAGCATCCTCGGGTTCAGGAGATGCTGATCCACGCCAAGCAGTTTGCCGCAGCGCGTCCCTACGGCTTGATCGTGCGAGGTTTCGACGTCCTGCAGGCCGCTGTCACATTGGTGTCGATCACCGCCCTGCTGGCGGCCACGGCCCCCTGGTTGATCATTCTGATGCTGGTCGGCGGATTGCCGGCCTTCATCGGTAATCTCCGTTTCTCCGGCGACGCCTATCGTTTTTATACGGCCCGGTCGCCGCAGATGCGTGAGCGCAATTATCTCGAAAGCCTCGTGACCAATGAGGCGGCGGCCCGCGAGAGGCTTCATTACGGGCTGGGTGATCCTTTGCTCGGTCGTTTCTCCGACCTGTTTCACGACATGCATGATGGCGATCGCCGCCTTCAGGGCCGCCAGGCGGTCATCGGTTCGCTGCTCGGCATTGCCGGTTCAGCCATATTCCTCGGCGGCAAGCTGTGGATCGTCATCGTTACCATCGGCGGCCGATTCAGCCTTGGCGACATGACCATGCTGATCGGCCTGCTCAAACAGGGCCAGAACGCGGTCAACGCGCTGCTCGGAGCTTTCACGGGCAGTTTTGAGGATATCCTCTACGTGACCCGCCTGTTCGCGCTGCTCGACCTTGATGAGGGCCGGTCCGCCGGCACGGCGACGGCGGGGCCGGTGCCTGGCGACGGGTTGCGCTTTGATTCCGTCAGCTTTTCCTATCCGGGGACAGCCCGCCCGGCGCTGGACTGTATCAGCTTCCAGCTCACGCCCGGCATGCGGCTAGGCCTGGTCGGGGTGAACGGATCCGGCAAGACGACGCTGGTGAAACTGGCGGCCGGCCTGTACCGCCCGGATTCAGGCCGCGTGATGCTCGACGGGCTCGACCTTGCTGCCTGGGAGCCGGGCGCCTTGTCGAGGCGGATCGGGGTAATGTTCCAGCCGCATGTCAACTACAAGCTCTCGGTCCGTGACAATGTCGAGTCCGGTGTCGGTATGGCGACCCTGTCACCGGATGCGATGGAGCGGGCGCTGGCCGCAGGCCTGGCCCGTGAACTCGTCGATGAGCTCGACAATGGCACCGAGACCCGGCTCTCGAAACGCTTCGCTGAAGGTGTCGAGCTTTCTGGAGGGCAATGGCAGCGACTGGCCATGGCACGGGCCCATGCCAACGAAGCCGCCGATATTCTCATTCTCGACGAGCCGACGGCGGCCCTCGATGCCGAGGCAGAGGCGGCCTTCATGGCCCGGCCACGCGTTCCCGGTCGATCACTGATCCTGATCAGCCATCGCCTGTCCAATCTCCGCACGGCCGACCAGATCATCATGCTCGAGGGCGGGCGCATCATCGAGGCGGGCACTCACGAAGCGCTGATCGGGCAGGGGGGAGGCTATGCCGAACTCTTCGCCTTGCAGGCCGACCCCTACCGGACATGAAAACGGCCCGCGTCAATGACGCGGGCCGTCCCCCTCATGCATCGAATGCGGCCTAGAAGCGCTTCGACACGTTGATGAAGAAGCGACGACCAATCTGGTCATACCCGCCACCCGACGGCACATTGCGCGAAGTCAGGCTGCCGAGGCCGACGCCCTGGGCGCTGAGATCCTCGTCGATCTGCGGCGGATCTTCATTGGCGACGTTCTGGATACCCATCGTTACGCGCCAGCTTTCCTGGGAAAGCGACACCGAGATGTCGTGATACTGGGCGGACGGAACATCAAACTGCGCCGAGGTGCCGGTGCCGATGAAGTTCGGGTTCTCCGTGACATTGACTTCGCCGATCCAGCGCGCCCGGTGGAAGAAGGTGAGATCACCCCAATCCGTCGACGTGAAAAGCCGGTTGGTGAAGGTGCCACGCCACTCCGGATTGCCGAGCGTATTCAGCGACTCGTTCACATTGGTCACACCACCCAGCGTGATCGTCGTGGTGATGTCGGTCGACTGGGTCAGCGCCGCATCCGAGGTCAGCGTGAAACTTTGACCAAAGGCGGTGAAGTCCTTGTTGAAGCGGATATTGTAATCCAGGCCTTCCGACGTGTTTGAAGACACGTTGAACGGCGTGGTGTCCACTTCGACCAGGTATTGCGTGTTCGGGTCACGCACGCGGCGCGTACAGAACGGATCGTTCGGGAAATTGCCCGAGCGATAGCAATTGCCGAGGATCTGCCCGGCGGTCGGAACGAGGATCGAGTCGGTGACCTCGATCTCGAAATAGTTCACGCCGAAGGTCAGGTCGAAGGCGTCCGTGAAGGGCTGCTCGATCACGAAGCCCAGCGAGATCGCCTCGGAGGTTTCCGGATCAAGACCCGGATTGCCGGAGCGGAAGGCTTCGAAGCCCGATGTCCCGGTCACGCCGAGATTGCGCGGATCGACGCCTTCAGCCGTACAATTGTCCAGCACGATCTGGGGACGACCGTCCAGATCGCCGATACCGTCGCCATTGCTGTCCGGCCCGGGCGAGTAAATCGGCAGGTTGGTGACCGGATCGGTCGCCACTGCGGTCGCCGGAACGCCGCAGGGATCGTTGACGAAGCCGACAAAGCCGGACTGGCCGCCAAGGAAGAGTTCACGCAGGTTGGGTGCGCGGAAGGACGTACCAGCCGTGCCGCGCAGGGTCAGGAAGTCGACCGGAACCCAGCGCATGCGAGCGCTCCAGGTGGAGTTCTGGCCATAGAATTCATGGTCAACCAGGCGAGCCGCCGCCTCGAACGTGACTTCACGCGCGAAGGGACGATCCTGGATGATCGGTGCCACGACCTCGCCGTAGACCTCGAACAGTTCCACAGAGCCGGCGGATGACCGGTCCTTGAAGAAGTTGAGACCAAGGCCGCGCTCGGCGACTTCGCCCGAACGCGAATCGAGCGACTGTTCGCGCCATTCCGAACCCAGCACAACAGAGACTTCGCCATCCAGCAGCTCAAAGAGCGGGCCGGTCACGAAACCGCCGAGAATGCGCTCATCGACAAAGGTTGTGATCTCGCGCTGGCCACGCAGCCAGTCAATGCCAGCCTGGCCTTCGTCGAACGCCGAGTCAGCGCCGTACAGGCCCTCGGACCAGAAGTTGATTGGCACACAGGTTTCAGGCGTGCGCGACTGGAAGAAGCCGTCCGGAGTGGGAACGCCACAGACCGGCAGGCCGCTTGTCGGGTCGATCGTTGCCGACGCCGACAGGTTGAGATTCTCTTCCAGTGTCACCGTACGCGAGGAATAGCCCATGGAGCGCGTGTAGCCGGCGAAGACTTCATAGTCCCAGCTCGGTGCGCCCATGAAACCCAGATCGCCCTGCAGACCGTTGTAGGTCCGCCACTGTTCAAGCTCAACCGAGGCCTCATTGTCCCACGGCGCCATCAGCAGGATGGAGCCCCGTGCGCCAAACGGATTGAACGGGTTGTCGGCGTTGAAGTCGACCGTGAACTGGGCCGGACCGCCATTGAAGAAGGTCTGGCGGTTGGAGAAGGAGGTCTCGGTGAAGAAGTTTGAACCCGGGAGCCAGTCGTCCAGGTCATAGGTTGCGCTCAGGAAGAAGACGGAACGCTCGAACTCCGGGGACTCATACGTGTTGACGACGCGGGAATTGTTCAGCGCCTGGTCCGAGAAGCCACCGGCGAGCGGGCCGCGGCCATTGACGAAACCGGCCACGCCGATATCCGAGTCGGCTGCCGAGGTGCCCGGAGCCCCGTAGAACAGGGCGAAGCTTGGCAGAAGAATGCCGAGGCCGGACTGGAAGGCGTGGCCGGTGCCGCAGGTTTCCGTCGTCGTGCCATCACCATTGTCGATGATGTCGAAGGAGCAATACTGCCCGCCATCGCGGGACATCCAGTCGCGCTGGGTGCCGGTCAGTTCTTCATTGCGGACGAGTTCTGCGGCGAAGACGAAGCTGGCGCGGCCTTCGCTGCCGCCGACCAGGAAGTTCGCGCTCGACTGCGAGCCACCACTGTCTTCCGGGATCGTCGTGAAGGCTTCGACCTGGAGGCCTTCGAACTCGGTACGCAGGATGATGTTGGTCACGCCGGCCACGGCGTCCGAACCATAAACCGACGAGGCGCCGTCAAGCAGGATGTCGACACGCTGGATCATCGAGGACGGGATCAGCGAGACGTCCGGGAAGGAGGGTGCACCTTCAACACCGGCGGGCGCAAAGCGGCGACCATTGATCAGCACGAGCGTGCGGTCCGCAGCAAGGCCGCGCAGCGAGACGGCCTGGCCGCCCGGGCCGGCATTGCCGACAAATTGCGCGTTCGTCTGCAGGTCGAGCTGTGCGCCCTGGACGACAGAGGTCGAACGCAGGATTTCACCGACATCAATCAGACCCGCTTCCTGGATCGTGTCTTCATCGATCACCTGCAGCGGCGAGGTCGAGGTAAAGCTGTTGCGGCGGACGCGCGAGCCGGTGACCACGATGCGGTCTTCGTCTTCGCTCGTCTCCTCGTCGGTCGAGGTCACGCTCGCCGGTTGCTGCGCCATGGCAGGTGACACCAACAGACCGGCCGCGGCAAAGCCGGCCAGGATGGTGGATCGCAGGATTCGCGATTTGAACTCTTCGTCTCTCATTATATCCCCTCAGGAGTGACGGCCCCGGCAATTATCTGGAGCCATTTTGAGTTGGCCCGGTGGTCGGCGTCCTCGAGGAGGCAGCCGCCCAGGCAACGCCGCAGTGCGGACGCGTGGGGCGGATAGAGCGGAATGGGCTGAACACAGTGACAGGCCAATGTTGCCAGCCGCGGGCGGGTGTCGCGAACGGGGGGGCGAGCCCCGAATGACGGGAAAATGGCGACAAACGGGCCGTGGATCGCCCGGGGTGTAGCGTCCGGGCGTTGAGGGTTAAGCCCCTGCTGCCGGGGTTCGCCCCCGAGCGCCCGACATGGCAATCTCGTCAGGTTCCGGACAGGCGGGGTGAAGGCGGGGCTGGTAAGCTCGGCCCGGCGGCGGGTGCGCGCTTTGGTCTAGGCTTGGGCGCGCGCGGCCAGGCGTGGTGAGGTTTTGCTGGCCAGATAAGCCTCCAGAAGCTCAGCGCCGCGGGCGCTGACCGGGAAAGTGTGGCCCGTACGAAGCGAAACCCTGGCAATCCGACCGCGTTCACGGGCGCAGGATGCGATTTCCGGACCGCTGACCAGATGTGACCGGTGGATATGGATGAAGTCCATTTGGGTGAGCTGCACGACCAGTTCGGACAGCGTTGTGCGTTGAAGCCATTCGCGGTCGCTGGAAATGAAGGCGACGTAATTGCCTTGCGCGCTCACTGCGACGATGTCGCCGATATCGAGGATGTCTTCCTGGTTGCCGGCTCGCAGGACGATACGGTGACGGGTTGTCTGCGATGAATGGCTGCGTTGTCGGATCGAACGCGCGTAGGCGTCGCCAAGCAAAGCGGTCATGGCGATCATGACGGGGTCCCAGACCCAGTTCGCGAGGGGGATTTGCTCGAGCACGCGGGCGGGCGGGGCGCCCAGAAATGGCGCGTAGACAAAAATGATGTGCAGGTAGATCGCGAGAATGGCGAGGCCGGCGAGCAGGACCAGTTCGCTCAGTGCGATGGCGATTGGTGTGCCCATGAGCGCTTGGCGTGCCCGCGTGATCGCGACCGTCGGGAGAATGGCGAGCCAGGGGATCATGATCACAGCCTGGGCCTGGACGATTTCCACGATCGTGTGGTCGACGCCGAGCCGCGACATGTCGATCGTGGTAATGATCGTGAAGCCGATGAGCAGGCCGAGCCACGCACCTGTTGTGATGAACAGGATTTTCATCCACCGCGCCGGCGGGAGTGCGTCGCATGCATGCCACCACGATTGGATCATCTGGCCCTCACAGACCCTACGGATAGCGCCCGCGGAATGTGAACGGGTTTTCCGGGAGGTTACAGTCTGTACATCTCGCCTCTGCACATCGCGCCACAGGCATCCGGATAAAACGGCAGCCGGACAAAAAGTTGCGTGCGACACCGCTGGGACGTCGCACGCAAACAGTAGGGATAAGGGCTCGTGACTGCCCAAACGTGTCCGGGATCGAAGAAACCGGATGACACGCCGGACCAGGAGACCAGTCTGCCAGGCGGGTCGCCAGCGGATAGCAACCAGTGGCGGCAGCGCGCGACAAATCGCGTGATGTCTGTCGAGTGGCTGGGTTTTGTCGACGAATGGACCCGGTCATTCGCATCAGATTCCCGCCCGTTCGGCCCACCTCAGCCTGTGATAAACACGAAATCGCGTCATTCGCACCAGAAGCCGGCCGGTTTGTCATTCCGCTCGCCGGATCATCTTCCTTCCATCATCAATCACGAGATACCCTATCTAACCAATTGATTTGATTGATGGAGAAAATGTAATGCGGTGCGTGATCCTGGAAAGTCGCCCTCTTGCGCGGGCCCACATCGCCCGTGCGGTGCAGCGTCATTCCCAATTCCGGGTAGATCTTGCGACCGCTTCCATCCAGGCGCTGCCGGCCGCCTGCGAGAACGAGGAAGCCGATGTCCTGTTTCTTGATGCCGACCATCCCCGGCTCGAAACGGCTCTCGCGATGATCCGTGATCTGGGAAGTCGGGCGCCGGTGATTGTCATGATGAGCGATTTTCCCGAGCGGGCGATCGAGGCGTTCGATCGGGGCGCCAGCGATTTTCTCCTGCGCCCGATCGCGGTCGAGCGCTTGTCGGTCACCATGGATCGCCTGCGTCATGTTGTACAGGACCGCCGGGCCCAGGCCCGCGCGGATTTGCTGGAGGAAGCCCTTGCCGATCTGCGTCATCGGGCCGGTGCGACTGCCGCGACCGAAACCGGCCGCGATTTCTGGGTCTCGGGCCATGGCGCCCGCGTCCGTATTGGTCAGTCCGAGATTGTCTGGCTGGAGGCGGCACGCGGATATGTCTATTTCCACCTGCGGTCGCGCAAATTGCTTGAACGCATGACCATGAAGCAATTGGAGGCCCGCCTCGATCCGGTGCGCTTCCTGCGGCTGCACCGTTCTGCCATCGTCAATGTCGACGAGATTGCGGCTGCCTTGCGTGACCGCCACGGGCTTTTCGCGGTTGAACTCACCAATGGCGCACGGGTCCGGGTTGGTCGCAAGTATCGCGACGGGCTGGCCGAGCTTATGCAGAAAACCCAGGCGCAGCCGCGCCCGGATCACCAGGCTGCCTGACCGGAGCTGCCTGCCCGGCCCGTGATGTCGTCCGTGCTCAGGGCCTCATCCGATTCCTCCTCCGATTCCTCCTCCGATTCTGGGCCGCCGCCCTGCTGCTGGCCTGCCGTTTCGCGCTCGTCATGGCCGGACATCCATGATCACGCCGTATCCGGCACGCCGTGGGCCGGTTTTTGCTCTGCGATGCAGTCCGCAAAGCCAGGCAGGGCAGGGCTTGTCGGCAGGAACTGCAGCGCGTTGCAGATTCCCGCACATTCCTCGATTGACTTCAAAAAGCCCGGGCCCTAAACCTCGCCCTCCTCGCAGCGGGGGCCACGGAAAACGGGGCGCCGGCGACGAGGGGAGGGCGATCGCTCTTCAGGCTTTCCATAGGCGCATTTCATGTCAGGCGCCGGCGATGATTTCTCCGGAAAACAACGCTGGCCACGGCGCGCTGCAGAAACCCTGAGAAACGCGATTGACTTCGCAGATTGGGCGGCTTAAACACCGCCCTCCTTGGCCGGGGCGGCATTGATGTTTTGCCCTTTGGCTATCGGATTTGGCGGCCTTGTGCTGTTTGGGTCCGGCTCTTTGACATTGTTGTTATGGAAAGAGAAACGCAGGCGACGGTGCTCTGCGGTGGGTCAGA
>NZ_JADFAJ010000043.1 GCF_015665295.1 Maricaulis sp. | reverse complement strand
GGTCGAGGATGAGGGCCTGGTGAAGCTGGATATCTGATGCCGCCGGGTGTCGCGGGAATCCGGGTTCGTGCGCGGCTGTGACTTTAACGCTTGGCAAATCCCCATAAACTCCCTGAACTGGTCCCAATCGGGCCGCGTTTCGGGGGGAAGATCGCCAGATGACCTTGAAGACAGCTGCGCTTGCCGCTTCGATCGCCTGCCTGCTGGCCTTTCCGGCTTTCGCCCAGGACGAGACGCCCGCCGCGCCGACACCGCAGAGCATTGCCCTGGAACTGTTCAGCGAGGCTGGCCGTGCCCTGCGCGCCGGCGACCATGAAAGCGCGCGCCGCTTGATGCTGGCAGCCCTCGATCTCAAGCCCGCGCACCCGGCGGTACTGCGTGCCCTCGTGACCATCGCCACGCGAGCCGAGCGGCCTGATGACGGGTTTGCGGCGCTCGACGGCATGGTCGTCGCCGGCCTGGCATTTGAACCAACCGACGACACACGCTCCCTGCTCGAAGCGGCAGACAGCGAGCGCCTCTCCGCGATCCTGTCTGCCCTGACGGCCAATGGCGAACCGGTCGGCACAGGCGAGATCATCGCCCGCATCGATCGCCCGGACGCGCTCATTGAAGGCGTCGCGGTCGATATCGAAACCGACCGGATCTTCGTCTCCTCCGTGGCCCGGCGCGAAATCCTCTTGCTGGAACCCTTCGCCCGTGACGAACCGGTGGTCTTCGCCGATCGCGAGGATGGTTTGTGGTCCGTGTTCGGCCTGTTCGTGGACGACCGCACCCGCATGCTGTGGGCCGCCTCCGGCACCGTTGACCAGACGCCGCTCGATGCGGGCGAGGACGGTGGCACTGCCCTGTTCGCCTTCGACCTGATGACCGGCGATCTCCACCGCCGCTACATGATCGACGGGGCGGTGCAGATGGCCGATTTCGTGGTCCGCGACGGCACGGCCTATGTGTCGGACAGCCAGGCGCCGCGCGTCTACCGCCTCGATAGCGTGTCGGGCGAACTTGAAGTCCTGTCCGAAGATCCCCGATTTGTCAGCCTGCAGGGCGTGGCGCTGGCCCGCGGTGCGCTGTATGTGGCCGATTACTCGATGGGTATCTGGCGGATCGACCTGGGTGATGGCAGCGCCACCCTTGTCCGCGCCTCGGATACAAGCCTGATCGGGATCGACGGCCTGCGCCAGACCCGGGATGGACGGCTGATCGCGGTCCGCAATGGCGCGCGGCCTCACCAGATCATGGCCATTGATCTTGACCGCGCCGGCATCGAAGTCGCCAACGTGGAGGTCTTGCTGCGCGGCCACCCGGCCATGGTCGGCGAGACCGAGCCGACGCTGGTTGATCTGGCGGACGGGCGCGCCTGGCTGGTCGCCAATGCCGCCTGGTCGCTTTTTCCTGCCGACGGATCCGAGCCGGCTGAAGCCCGGCCCGCGACCGCGATCGTGGAAATCGAACTGCCCTGACCGGCCGGTCAGCCCCTTCTTCGCCGGCAACTCGGATCGCGATTGACGACAGCCAAGGCGAGCCGCGACATGCCCGACCCATCCTGCACTGCTGAGAACCGCCTTCTGGCGGACCCGGGACCGGGTGCCGCAATATCCCCGGTTTTTTAAACTTGCCGGTCTCGTGGCGCAGCGAGATTGATGTGAGAATCCCCCCTGTGCGGATCGCCCGTCATGACCTGATCCGGCCGGCCGGATGGCGCCATGCCGATGTCGGGGTTTGGCTGCAATGGTCGCCGAGTGACCTTCAGGACGTTTTGCCCAGACGCAGGCCGACCCCACAGGCCTGGCGGATAACGACATCCGCCGCTTCGGCCCGCTGGCGCAGCTGCTGCAGCTGCTCTGCAGACAGGCGCCGGTCCGGTGACAGGGTTTCGGCGACGGCCCTATCCTCGGTGATCCGCTCAAGCCACGGCATGGCGGCTCCGACCAGATCGAGTTGATCGTGGCTGAAACGGGAATGGGCTTCTCGCAGGATGCAGGCACAAACAGATGCGTTCTGCCCGGCCGCAATACAGGCGCGATGGACGAGGGAGGTGTCGCCCTGCTCGCGGGCGTGTGCACTCGCCGACCACAGCGATAGCGCCGCCATGGCCGCCATTGGGGTTGCGATTGCCTTCATGCATTTCATTACGCGCACCCGTCTCCCGAGCCTTCAACCAGGTCGTCCCGATCCGACGTTTGACGTCAGCCCGGACACGCCTATGCTTGCAGGCGTGGCGAGTCCGCGCTTTCAATGCGCGCAGGACGAGTCATATTTAATGAGGCGAGGGACCGCCAAACGTTACAAGGAGCCCCAAAATGCGGCGCATTCTGATCACAGTGGCCAGCCTGGCTGTGCTGGGCGGCTGCGCAAGTCCGACACCCTACCAGGCAGCGGAGGGGTCCCGCCGCGGGTTCACCGAAACCCGCATCGAGACCAATCGCTACCGGATTTCCTTCGCGGGCAATTCGCTCACTGACCGCGAGACCGTCGAAACCTATCTCCTCTACCGGGCTTCCGAGCTCACGATCGAGAACGGGTTCGACTATTTCACGGTCGTTGACCGCGCGACCGATGAGGATACGCGGGTCACGGCCACCGGCATTGGCCGGTCGCCCTATTCCGGTTTCAATGTGCATTACGCCTATTTCCATCCGCGCTGGGGCTGGCGCGGCTGGCGCGACCCGTTCTGGGATGAAGCCAGCTATCGGGAAAGCACGCGTTATGAAGCCAGCGCCGAGATATATCTCGGCCGCGGCACCAAGCCGGATGATCCCAGTGCGTTCGACGCCCGTGACGTGATGTCAAACCTCGGCGCCCAGATTGTGCGCCCAGAGGGCGGCTGAGCCTTCGCGGCGAGTCATCCGGTGAGCATGACTGCCATTTGGGCGCTAAGAAGGGCCGGCGCCACGCGTCGGCCCTTTTCGCTGCGCCGCCTCCAAATCCACTGATGCAAATTCACCACGTGTCGCAAGAGCCTGTATCGCAGGGATGCGCGCGCGCCCCTGTGCGCTTGACACTCATTATCATTCCCAATACTCGGATTTTGATTTTCATTTGCAGCTAGAGTTCCCGTCATGATCAGAAAAAGCGCCTTGCTGGCCACCTCCCTCCTTTCGGCCGGCCTCGGTGTCGGCATGGCCGGTGCCCAGCAGGACGAGGACGTCGTCGAGGTCAATGGGCGCTACCTGTCGCTGGACCAGCTCAACTCGGTGAAGACCCCGACCCCGATCATTGACGTGCCGCAGAGCCTGTCGATCGTGACCGATATCCAGATTGCAGATCAGGGTTTTGCCAATCTCGGTGACATCCTGCGCTACGCGCCGGGCCTCTCGATCAGCCAGGGAGAGGGGCATCGCGATGCCATCAATATCCGCGGCAATCAGTCGACCGCCGACTTCTTCCTCAACGGTGTGCGCGATGATGTTCAATATTATCGCCCGCTCTACAATCTCGAACAGGTCGAGATCCTGCGCGGCTCCAACGCACTGCTGTTCGGCCGTGGCGGCGGCGGCGGTGTTGTGAATCGTGTGACGAAGTCACCGGTCCTGGGCGAAACCTTCTCCGGCGTCAGCGCCGGCATCGACACATTCGGTGCCTGGCAGCTGACCGGCGACACCAATCTTGCGACCGGCGATCACTCGGCCCTGCGCCTGAATGCCTTTGTCGAGGACATGGCCAACCACCGCGACGCCTTCGACGGTACACGCTACGGCATAAACCCGACCGTCCTGACCGAGCTGGGAAGCGACACCACGGCGACCTTTTTCTATGAATATCTCAATGATGACCGGGTTGTGGATCGCGGCGTCCCCTCGGTCACCGTCAACGGCGGGCCGAGCCGCCCGCTGGAAGGCTTTGACGAGACCTTCTTCGGTTCTGCGGACGGCAATCGAACCACACTGGAGGCCCATACCTTCCGTGTCCGCCTCGATCATGAATTCAATGACCGGCTCCGCAGCAATGTGACGGTCCAGCACGCCGATTACGACAAGGCCTACCAGAATATCTATGCCGCCGGATTCAACGCGGCAACGACGCCGAACCAGGTCACCCTGGACGGCTATCGCGATATCACGGCCCGTACCAATACCGTCATCCAGGCCAATCTCGTCGGCGAGTTCAACACCGGCGCGATCGGGCACACCGTGCTGGCTGGAGGCGAGTATGGCGACCAGGCGACCGACAATGCCCGTTTCGACAATCTGTTCGCAGCCAGCAATGACGACCAGATCACGATCGATTTCAGCGACCCGCTGGTGATCCCCGGTTTTGCCTTCGTGACACCGGTCCGGGATCGCAGTTCGCAGGTCCGATTCACCTCACTCTACGTGCAGGACCAGATCGAACTGACCGAGACACTGAAGCTCGTGATCGGGGCGCGCTTCGACCGGTTCGATGTCGAGGCGCTTGATCTTTTCGCCGTCACCGCAACCGATAATGGCCGCCGCGGCCGTGTCGACGAGGAAATCTCGCCGCGTTTCGGCCTTATCTACAAGCCGGCCGAAAACATGTCCTTCTATGCCAGCTATACCGAGACCTTCCTGCCCAGCGCCGGCGACCAGTTCCTGACCCTGAGCACGACCTCGGAGGACATTCGCCCGCAGGTTTTCGAGAACCGCGAGATCGGCGCCAAGTGGGATATCACGAACGCGCTCAGCTTCACCGCTGCACTGTTCCGCCTCGAGCGCGGCCGGTTCACCACCGTCAACCCGGATGATCCGTCCATCGTCACCACGGTGACTGGCAGCACGACTGAAGGGTTCGAGCTCCAACTGGTCGGCGAGCTCACCGACAGCTGGACCCTCAATGCCGGTTACAGCTATCTTGACGGCACGGTTGAGGGCGGCGGCTTCGACGGAAATGCTACGCGCCAGACGCCGCAGCACATGCTGTCGGTCTGGAATCGATACCAGGTCAGCGAGCAACTTGGCGTCGCCATCGGCGCAACCTATCAGGACGCCTATTTCGTACTCGAGGACAATTCGGTCGAAATTCCTGCCTATACGCGGATTGATGCCGCTCTCTACTATGATCTCGACGAGACGACCCGGGTCCAGCTGAATGTCGAGAACCTGCTCGACGAGGGCTATTTCCCCGACGCGCACAACAACACCAATATCTCGACCGGCGAGCCGCTGAATGCCCGTCTGACGATTCGCCGCGACTTCTGATCCGGCGGACACCCGCCAAGGAAAAGGCCGGAGGAAAACCTCCGGCCTTTTGCCTGTCTGGCGTCCTGTCCGTCGACTATTTCGGCGGCATCCGGGCGCCGGCATCCAGGCGGACGCATTCGGCGTTGATGTAGTCGGAATTGACCATGAACGCGACAAGGTCGGCATACTCTTCCGGCGTGCCAAAGCGCTGCGGGAATTGCAGGTGCGAGGCCAGCGAGACTTTCACTTCCGGCGGCATCTGCTGGTAGATCGGCGTCTCGAAGAAGCCCGGCAGGATGGTATTGACGCGAATGCCTTCCTTGGCGAGATCGCGCGCCATGGGCAGGGTCATGCCATAGATGCCACCCTTCGAGGCCGCATAGGCAACCTGGCCGATCTGGCCGTCCTGGGCTGCAACCGAAGCCGTATTGACGATGACGCCGCGGCCGGACCCGCCCAGCGGTTCAAGCGACATCATCCCGGCCGCCGACTTGGAGGCACACACGAAGGAGCCGATCAGGTTGACCGCGATCACTGTCTGGAAGCCCTTGACCGAATGCGGCGAAATCTCGCCGGTCGAGGAGGAGCGGCGCGCCGTCTTCTCGGCCCAGCCGATCCCGGCGCAATTGACGAAGACACGTTCCTGGCCGTGCGTTTCACGGGCCTTGGCAAAACCGGCATCAACACTGGCTTCCTCGGCCACATTGACCTGGCAGAACACGCCACCGATTTCCTTGGCGACCAACTCGCCACGTTCGGCGTTCATGTCGAAAATGGCGACCTTGGCGCCATCAGCGGCCAGACGGCGGGCTGTGCCTTCGCCGAGGCCGGAGGCGCCGCCCGTGACAATGGCGGCAATGGATGAGTCGAGTTTCATGAGACACTCCCCTTTATCGATGCCAGCGACATAGCGTGATGCCCGGCAAAAGAAAATCCGGAGCAACGGCTCGACGGGCCCGACAGCGATGGAAATCCGGCTTGGGTGCCATGTGCGAGCGGTGCTAGAGCAATGCGCACACTTTCAAACCGACACGGGATGGACGGTATGAGCGGACGTTACGCCCTTTTGCTGCACGGTGGCGCCGGCACCCTGGCCGATCGCGATTATGCCAAGGAAATCGAGCATATGCGCGGCCTCGCCGAGACCGCAAAAGCGCGTCTTTCCATCGGGGCCAACGCGCTCGATATCGTACAGGATATCGTTCGCGAGCTGGAAGCCTCCGGCCTTTATGTTGCCGGCAAGGGCGCTTCTCCAAACAAGGCAGGCCGTTACGAACTCGACGCCGCGATCATGGACGGCGCCACGCGGCGAGCCGGTTCGGTCGCCGCCCTGACCGGCTTCACCAGCCCGATCTCGGCCGCCCGGGCCGTCATGGAAAGCACGCCCCATGTCATGCTCGCCGGTCGCGGCGCTGAACGCTTCTGCGGTGAGGCCGGGCTGGAGCGGGTCGAGAGCGTCAACGATTACTACACCCCCGCCGCCGCGCCGGACAGCCGCGCCATCGCAACCGGCACGGTGGGCTGCGTGGCGCTGGATCTGGAGGGCCGTCTTGCAGCCGCCACCTCGACCGGTGGCACGCTGAACAAGATGGAAGGCCGGGTCGGCGACAGTCCGATCATCGGTTCCGGTTGCTGGGCCGACGGCCATGTCGCCATATCCTGCACTGGCCAGGGTGAGTATTTCCTGCGCACCGCGACCGCCAAGGACGTTTCAGCCCGCATGGCCTATGGTGGCCAGTCGCTGGCTGACGCCGTTGCAGGCGCGTTGGCTGATGTCGGCGCGCTGGGCGGTGAGGGCGGCATCATTGCCGTCGACCGTGACGGCAATCTGGCTGCTCCGTTCAACTCGCCGGGGATGAAACAGGCGATGATCCACCCCGATGGACGCATCACGGCCGGCGTGCGCTGATGATCACGATGAAGCGCGGATATTTCGGCGTCGGGGCCGAGGGCATTTCCAAGCCGATGAATCTGGGCGCCATCCTGCGCACGGCCCATGCCTTCGGAGCGAGCTTTGCCTTCACGATAAATGCCAATCACAAGGTTCGCGACGTCTACCGCGCCGATACGGCCAAATCGGTCGATCATGTGCCTTATTACGAGTGGGATGACACGGCGGCGATTGCGCTGCCGTCGAACTGTCAGCTGGTCGGCGTCGAGCTGACCGATGACGCTGTCGACCTGCCCAGCTTCCGTCACCCGCTATGCGCCGCCTATGTCTTCGGTCGTGAGCGCGGCTCGCTGTCCGAGGCGCTGCAGGCCCGGTGCAGCCATATCGTCAAGATCCCGACCAAGTTCTGCGTCAACGTGTCGGTCGCCTGCGCGATCACGCTCTATGATCGCCAGATCAATTTCGGTGGTTTTCCGGAGCGTCCTTTGATGCCGGGCGGGCCGGATCTGGAATCTCTGGCCGACGCCACAAGGAAGGCCGGTATCCACCGCTGATCGCACGATCGATTGACGCTGTTAGTCCGGGATTAACTCCGCCATCATACCGCCATGGGGATGCCCTAGACGGCGTTCGACTGTTTCGCGATGAGGATGATCACCGTGCGTTTTCGACATGCTTGCCTGGCGCTTGGCCTGATGACCGGACTGAGCGCGCCCGCCCTCGCGCAGGACGAGCCGCAGTTTCGCGGCGAGTACAGCGACTGGCGGGTCTTTACCCGAAATACCGAGGCCGGCTTCTCCTGCTATGCGCTCAGCCGTCCGACCGACAGCACGCCGCGCGCCCTCGAGCACGGCAATGTCTATTTCCTGGTGGCCTCCTGGCAGTCGGGCGCCGTGGAAGCGCAGCCCTCGCTGCTGGTCGGCTATGACCTGCGTCCCACGAGCCCGCCGCAAGTTCGGGTCGGCTCGGACCGTTTCGACATGTTCGCGGATGGCCAGGAAGGCTTTCTCGACGATCTGGACGAAGAAGATGACCTTGTCAGCTCGATGAAGCGGGGCTCTGTCATGCGGGTGACGGCGACGACGCTCGACGGCGCAGCCACCGCCTATGAATTCTCGCTGTCCGGCGTCACGGCCGCGCTGCAGCGGGCCGAGACGCTCTGCAACTAGCCCGCTCGCCGGCCAGGATTCGGTTTTGCCGCGCTTTTGTGATAGAGCGCGCGGCTTCGTTTGAATTGAGATAGTCTGGCGCCATGAACCACGCCCTGAACATCGATGCCCGCAACGCCAATGCCCCGCGCATTGACGAGACGACACCGCGCGCCCTGCCATCGCTGGCCGGCATGACGCGCGAGGAATTGCGCCAGGTGGCGATCGCCTGCGGGGTCGACGAGAAAAAGGCGAAGATGCGCGCCGAACAGCTGTGGCGCTGGATCTATCATTATGGCGTCACCTCGTTCGACGAGATGACCAATATCTCCAAGGATTTGCGCGCCGTCATTGCCGACAAGTACGCTCTGTACCGCCCCAAGCTGATCGACCGCCAGGTCTCCGTCGACGGAACCCGCAAATACCTGATCGAGCTGGCACCGGGCGTCGAGTGCGAGACGGTCTTTATTCCCGATGTTGCCCGGTCCGGTGCGCTGTGCGTATCGAGCCAGGTTGGCTGTACGCTCAATTGCACCTTCTGCCACACCGGCACCCAGGCGCTGGTGCGCAATCTCACGGCCGCCGAGATCGTCGCCCAGGTGATGATTGCCCGTGACGATCTCGATGAATGGCCGACCTCGAACGAGAACCGGAAAATCACCAATATCGTCTTCATGGGCATGGGCGAGCCGCTCTATAATCTCGACCATGTTGCGACCGCCATCGACATCATCTCCGACGGTGAGGGCATCGCCATATCGCGCCGCCGGACGACGGTGTCGACCTCAGGCGTCGTGCCGAAGATCAAGGAACTCGGCGAACTCACCGGCACCATGCTGGCGATCTCGCTGCACGCGACCAATGATCCGCTGCGCGACGAGCTGGTGCCGCTGAACAAGAAATACCCGCTCAAAGCGCTGATGGATGCGATCCGCGCCTACCCCGGTCTGGGCAATTCCAAACGGGTGACCTTCGAATACGTGATGCTCAAAGGCGTCAATGACAGCCTCGCCGAAGCCAAGGCGCTGGTTCGCCTGCTCAAGGGCATCCCGGCCAAGATCAATCTCATCCCGTTCAATCCGTGGCCGAACAGTCCGTATGAGTGCTCGGACTGGGACCGGATCGAAGCCTTTGCGGATGTTGTCAACAAGGCCGGATACGCCTCGCCGATCCGTACCCCGCGCGGTCGCGATATCTTTGCGGCCTGCGGCCAGCTGCGCTCGGAAAGCCAGAAGGTGAAGGCCAGCGTTTTGCGCAAGCAGCGGCTGGCCGAAGGTGAAGGCGCAGCTGACGCCGCGCCGTGACCGCCGCCGTCCTCTATCGCTGGAAGCTCAAGCCGGGTCGCGCGGCAGAATTCGAGGCTGCCTGGACGGAAGGCACGCGCCGTATCCACCAGGCCTGCGGTTCCTATGGTGCGATCCTGCATTGCGGCGAGGACGGACTCTACTGGTCCTATGCGGCCTGGCCGAGCGAAGCGGTCCGCAAGGCATGCTTTGCCGCGCATGACTGGTTTACACAGGACTGCTTCCAGACGATGCAAGCCTGTATCGCCGAGCGCTTCGACGAAATCCCGTTGTCGGTCGCCCGTGACCAGATGCAGGCCCGGACGCCGGGCTGCGATGTCCCGGTGTTGACCACCGACCGCCTCCTGCTGCGCCCGCTTCGCCAGGATGATGCGACCGCGCTCCTGCCGGCACTGCAGGATGCCGACACAATGAAATACTGGTCCCGCGCACCCGTCGACGGCCTCGCCGAGGCGCGCGAATATCTGGCTGGCTCGACACGGTCGTCCACCGTCCGTTGCTGGGCCATCACCCGACCCCCCACGCCGGACGATGCGCTCGGCTGGGTGGTCCTGATCGACCGCAAGTCCGGCGTCGCCGAAACCGGCTATATCATCCGGCCGGACACCCGCCGGCACGGTTATGTCAACGAGGCGGTCAGACGGGTTCTGGACCACGGATTTTCAGCGCTCGGCCTGCGCCGCATCTATGCCGATACAGATCCGGACAATGCCGGCTCGATCGCCGTGCTCAGCAAGCTCGGTTTCGTCGAGGAAGGGCGCCTGCGCGCCCAGTGGGAAACCCATATCGGCGTCCGCGACAGCCTTATTTTCGGCCTTCTCAGATCGGACTGGTGCGCGCCACACAACGACCAAGTCGACGGTCGAGCCGGAACCGTAAGCACTGATTAACTACAAATCGGTTAGAAAAGGCAGACTGGAACGAAGGTCTTTCTGCCGACATGAGGAATAGCCTGCCAACTATACTTCTGGTTGCGCTCATAGCGACAACACCTTTTCTGGCGGCAACCGAGCCGCCGGAAGATGGTCGTTATGCCGCAATCTTCCCGCCCGGTTGGCAAGCCCGCGACATCCTGCTGGCCTCGGCCGCCCGTGACCATTCCCCCGTTACCTTCGGGCGGACCGGCAATATCGGCATCTTCGATCTGCCACTGCCATCCGACCGCGACGCCCTGCGCGCCGCCGGCGCCTGGCTCATTCTGCCAGCCGATGCGTTTCGCGGCTGTCTCACTGCACCGGCGTTTGCCGGATCAATCCGACAACCCAACCCTGAAAGCCCTGCCTGATGACAAGCCTTTCCCATATTCGTGATCGCGCCCAGACCGTCACCCTGCTTGTCATGGGTGGCCTCTGGATTGCCCTAATCGCCACCGCAGCCATCTTTGCCAGCGGGCGCCTCCTGCCGGCCGCCCTAGTCGGCCTGGTCCTGGTCGGCGTCGCAGCGACAAGCTGGCGCATGGACCGAAACAGCGATGCCTCGCGTGCCACGGTCGGCACCGCGCTGATCGGCTTTCCGGCACTCTTTGTCTATGTGCTCAGCGGTTCGCCCTGGCAGATCGACATGCACATGATGTTCTTCGCGGCGCTGTCGATCTCGGCCGTGATGCTGGACTGGCGCGTCATTGTCGCGGCCTCGATTGCCACCGCTGTCCACCATCTGTCGCTGAATTTCTTTCTGCCCTGGGCCGTCTTCCCGGATGGGGCCGATTTCTTCCGCGTGGTCTTCCACGCGGTGATCGTGATCGGCCAGTCGGCTGCCCTAGGCTGGATGACCTATCACGCCGCCGCTGCGCTCAACGGCGCGGACCGCAAGGCTGCCGAGGCCGCTGAAGCCCAGGCTGCCGCGGCCGAAAGTGCCGACGCCCAGGCCTCGACCAAGGACCATGCAGAGCGCCAGCGGGCCGCAATTGCCGACCTTGCCCGTGAGTTCGAAGAAGCCCTTCGGGTCGTTTCCGGCGGCATTTCCGGCGCCGCCACACAGGTCAGCCAGCTCGCCTCCGACCTGAGCAGTGATGCCGAATCGACCCGCGAAGGGGCATCGGCCGCCTCGGCGCGCGCGTCGACCACCAACAGCAATGTTCAATCCGTGGCTGCGGCAGCGCAGGAACTCTCCGCTTCCATCGCCGAAGTCGCCCGCATTCTTCAAAGCAGTGGCGATGTGTCGGAGCGCGCGGCCGCCGAAGCCGAAGGCGCCGGTCGGTCGATCGACGCTCTTGAAACCGCCGCGAAGGAGATCGAGGACATCATGCGCCTGGTCGCCGGTGTCGCCGAACAGACCAATCTTCTCGCCCTCAATGCCACGATCGAGGCAGCCCGCGCCGGCGAGGCGGGCAAGGGCTTCGCGGTTGTGGCTTCCGAGGTCAAGGCCCTGGCGGAACAGACAACCAGCGCCTCCAGCGACATCGGCAAGAAGATCGAAGCCATGCGCGGCGCGTCGGGTGGCGCCGCCAGCTCGCTTGGCCGCATTGCCGAAATTATCGCGGAGCTGCGCGGCTCAACCGACAGTGTCCAGGGTGCCTTCGCCCAGCAAAACCAGGCTACCCAGGAGATCGCCTCGCTCGCCGAGCGGGCGGCCACCGAGACCACCGAGGTCAATCATGCAATGGGGGCGGTGAACGATGCCGCCGCCCGCACCAATGGCGCGGCCGAGGCCTTCACGCGAGCGTCCGGCGAGCTGGGAGAAGCGGCGAGCCGCCTCGATGAGGAGCTCAACCGCTTCCGGTCCCAGCTGGACGCCGCCTAGGCGATTATTCCGGCTTGCGGAAACGCAGCACGAAACGATCCGTCTGACGCCGGATGGACGGGTCGAACGGGCTGATCTCGCGACTATCCGCGGCATTGGCCAGCATGTTGCTGGATCCGTCGAGCGCGAAGCCGGCTGCGGTGATTTCCTCGATCACCGTGGCCTCTTCAATCCGGTGCAGGCTTTCGACGACGCTGAGGCCGGCGCCGTCAATGGCGTGGTGATCAACCACGATGAACACGCCACCCGGACGCAGCGCGTCAAAGATCTCCGTATTCATCGCCGCGCGGTCGGTGCCATCCCAGCCGGTGTCATGGTAGAAAAGTACCATGAAAACAGCATCAAGCGGTTCGTCGACATGCTCGCCGAAGGTCTCGATGGTCGAACTGAAATGCGTCATGTTCGGGCGCTCGCCGGCAAAGGCCGCCAGACCCGCATCGGTCTCGGCAAAGCGTTCGGCGACCCAGGTCGGGTTCATCGTGTAGACATGGCCATCAGCGCCGACAGCGGTCGAGAGCACGCGCGAGTAATAGCCACTGCCGGCCGCCAGATCGGCAATGTGCCAGCCTGGCTCAACGCCGGCGAAAAGCAGGACCTCGGCCGGATGACGATTTGCGTCAAGCTGGCGATCTGCCTCCGGACGGCTCGCATCGGCAATCGCGTTCTCGATGCTCTCAGGCATCGGATCGTCCTGGGCCAGCACAGGCCCTGCAAGCAAGGCAGCCAGGGCAATAGAAGCAATGAAAATTCGGCGCATGATATCCCCTCACACAACAAGATGTCGTCGGGTCTCATACAGCACTGCCGGGCAACAGGCTCATGACACAAGCTTCACGAAGCCGTGACGGCTCATGAGAAAGCGGAATTCTTTTACGGTTGATAAGGACTTAGCGTCTAGACACGGACCCAAGCGGCGAGACGCCGCGTTGGAGGGGTCCATGCATTACATTCTGGCGTTCGCCGCAATCGCATCCGCCCTGGCGGCCTGGCTCTACCACCGCGAGAGCCGCCGCCTCTAGCCAGCGACCTCAGCACGCCGGCCTTGCACGCACCCGCCGTCACGGCTTAGCTCCCCGGATACACGCTATCCCGGAGAGGGCTGCCATGCTGCTACATCACGCGTCCTGGCCTGAAGTCGAGGCCTATCTCAAACGTTGCAAGGGGATCATCATCCCCATCGGTTCGACAGAGCAGCACGGCCCGAACGGGCTGGTGGGCACCGATGCCATCTGTCCGGAAGTGATCGCCGCCGAGGCGGGCGCCGAGGCCGGACTCCTGGTCGGCCCGACCTTCAATGTCGGCATTGCCCAGCATCATCTCGGCTTCGCCGGTTCGATGACGCTGCGGCCCTCGACCATGATCGCGGTCCTCAATGACTGGATCGAGAGCCTGACCCGGCACGGGTTTGACCGCATCTATTTCCTCAATGGCCATGGCGGCAATATCACCACGATCAATGCCGCCTTTGCCGAGTACTATGCCAATTTCTCGCTCGACGGCACCGCCTGCCCGGTCCAGCTGAAGCAGCGCAACTGGTGGGAATTGTCCGGCGTGATGGATACCTGCCGCAAGCTCTTCCCCGTCGGCGAGGGCATGCACGCCACGGCGTCCGAGGTCTCCGTGACCTATTACGCCCATCCACACGCCATCAAACAGGTGGAGATGAACCCGAAAATCGCCCCGGTCGGCGGGTTCAGCGACGCGGACGATTATCGCCGCAAATTCCCGGATGGCCGGATCGGGTCCGATCCCTCCCAGGCGACGCCGGAAAAAGGCGCCGAGATTGTCAGCCTTGCCAGACAGGCGCTGATCGCGGAATGCACGGGCTTCTTCAACGTCAAACCGGCACGGGAGCCGGCAGAGTAGGCTGTTTGCCCCCGGGTCAAGCAGCGCCTCCGGTCCCACAAGGCGATGAACCCCGACACAAAACATTCATTTCACGGCGCCCCGCACGCTCGCTATACGCCCCTCGTATCGCATTGTACGGAGTGTGCCGAAATGAAAGCCTGGATCGCCCTGCCTGCCCTGGCCCTGTTGGCCGCCTGCACAGCCGAAGATGGCTCGACCATCAATACCGGCTTCAGCGAGGACAATCTGGCGACGTCGGCGGCCTGTTTCGCCGAGACGCCCTCGACACTGCTCGAACCCGGCCAGACCCTGCTGGAAACCGGGCCGGCCGGTGTGACGCGCGGCTCCTGGTCGCTGGATGGCGAGACCGGCGACCTCGTGATTTCCATTGCTGACATCGACCAGCCGACGAAGACCGCTCTGGACGCCGCGAATGCGGCCTTCTACAGCGCGGCCGGCCAGCAGCACTCGCACACGACGGACGCGGTCATCTATCACCGCACAACTGACGGCACGTTTTGTACGGTCGTGAAAGACGATGCGACCGGTCGCGCCCTCGTCGAGGCAATCACCAATCTGCCGTCTGCGACTCAACCGGCGGAATAAAAGACCGCCAGCCATACGGTTTCTGCACCGGCGGCCGTTGCGGCGACCCGGTGGCGGCGATGGGCGGCGATCAGGACATGGTCCCCGGGCCCCAGCGTCAGGCACTCGTCCGGGTCCTGAAGCTCGAGTTGGGCGGATCCGCTCAGCAGGGCCACCCATTCATGCTCGCTCTGGTCATACCAGAAGGCGTCCGGAGAGGCCTGGCCTTTCGAGACGATCCGCTCGATACGCAAGTTACGGCCTTTGGCGAGGATTTGCGTGATCTCGGCGCGGCTGGCATCAGGCAGGTCGGTCAGAAGATTGCCGGTCACAGCGCGCGTATCTCCGAACCGACAAGCTCGACCGGAACCGCAATCAGGTGGTCACCGGCCGCCGGGCCGCCGGTACAATCGCCGCTCGTCACATCAAAGCTGGCACCATGAACCGGACAAACCAGCGTCTCGCCCTTGTGCAACAGGCCGCGCCCGTCGGGCAGGCAGAGCGGCAGGCCGGCATGCGGGCAGAGATTGGTGAAGGCCGTGACGATGGCGCCGCGACGGATCAACACGACCGCGCCGCCTTCCCAGCCCGAAGCCCGGGCGCCGGGATCAGGCAGATCATCGAGACGCGCGAGCACGGTGCCGGGTGGCGGTTTGGGCCGCATCAGCCCGCCTCGACCGGCGGATTGATGGCCCAGCGATAGGGCGCGACTTCGACCCGTTCGAAAAGGCTTGCTGCCTGGTAGGGGTCCCCGGCCAGCCAGACATCAAGGGCAGCGCGGTCCTCGGCCTCGATGATCAGCAATGATCCCGCCATGTCGCCACTCTCATCGAGCCAGGGGCCGGCGGCCTTGACGCTGGCCCCAGCGGCCTTCAGCCAGGCGATATGGGCGTCGCGATTGGCCATGCGTATGGCGAGGGCATCGGGCTTGTCCCGGGTGTGGACCAGAAAGAGCATCAGGCGGTCTCCAGCGTGAAGGGACGTGCGAGCAGGGTCTCGATGGCGTCATCAACGCTGGCCCGGCCGGCAAGGATTTCATTGACCGCCTCACAGATCGGCATTTCCACGCCGTGACGGCGGGCCAGTTCGACGACCGCCGGTGCGCTGGCCACGCCTTCGGTCACCGCCCGGCGCGAGGCCATGATGTCGTCCAGCGAGACGCCGCGCCCCAGCGCCAGGCCGCACGACATGTTGCGCGATTGCGGCGAGGAACAGGTGAGTACCAGATCGCCCAGACCGCACAGCCCGGCCAGGGTCTCGCGCTGGGCACCCAGCGCCATCGCCAGCCGGGTCATCTCGGCAAAGCCGCGCGAGATCAGGGCCGCGTGGGCCGACTTGCCCAGGCCCTTGCCCTCGGATATCCCGCAGCCGATGGCGAGCACATTCTTCACAGCGCCGCCAATCTCCGCTCCGACGAGGTCGGTGGCGAGATAGGGCCGGAACCGGTTGGTGCCGAGCGCCTCGATCAGGCGATTGCCGACCACCTCGTCGGCACAGGCCAAGGTCACCGCGGTCGGCAGTCCCTGGGCGGTATCGATGGCAAAGCTCGGGCCAGACAGAACGGCAGGTATGGCCGCCGGTATGGTTTCCCGGAGCACCTGGGTCATCATGGACAGGGAGGACTGTTCGATCCCCTTGGCGCACAACACGATCGGCAGGCCGGGCCGGGCATAGGGCAGGAAGCCTTCCAGCACCCGGCGCAGATGCTGGGCCGGCGCGACGGCCAGGATTGCGTCACAGGCATCAAGATCGGAGATCGAGGTGGTCGCCTCGATCGCCTCGGACAGCTTCACATCCGGCAGGTAGATCGTGTTTTCGTGCTTGCTGTTCACCGCATCGGTGACATCCTGCTCGAAGGACCAAAGGGTCACATCGCGCCCGGCCTTGGCCGCCGTTTGCGCCAGGGCCGTACCCCAGGCGCCGGCGCCGATCACGCCAATGCTCTGATAATCGCTCATGCCTTGGGTCCCTTTCGTCCGGAGCCGATGGCCGGGTCGGCCTTGGCCGATGCGCCGTCCAGAGGCCAGCGCGCCCGTGCCGGCGCATCAAGCCCGTCCACCTGTCCACGCGCCAGCTTTTCAATGCCGACAAGGGCGATCATCGCCGCATTGTCGGTACACCATTTCATCGGCGGCGCGATCAGACGGAAACCCGCCGCCTCCGCTTCCGCCTCGAGCGCCCCGCGAACGGCCTTGTTGGCAGCGACACCGCCGGCGACGACCAGCGACATGGGTCGGGGCGTGTCCGGGTAGCGCTCGGCGAAAACTGTCAGGGCCCGTCGCGTCCGCCGCGCAAGCGCGCGGGCGATCGCGGCCTGCATGCTGGCAGCCAGATCGGCCTTGTCCTGATCAGTGGGATTTTCCAGCGTGTCCCAGATCTGCCGTGCCGCCGTCTTGAGGCCGGCGAACGAGAAATCGCAGCCCGGCTTGCCCTTGAGGGGCACAGGGAGACCGAAGCGGGTGGCATCGCCTGTTGCCGCAATGCGTTCCAGCGCTGGCCCGCCGGGGAAGCCCAGCCCCATGACCTTGGCCGTCTTGTCGAACGCCTCGCCCGCAGCATCATCGAGGGTCGAGCCGAGCCGGTGATAGACACCGACATCCTCGGCAATCAGCAATTGGGTGTGGCCGCCGGAGACCAGCAGCAACAGATAGGGAAAGGCAAGCGGATCGGAGATCCGCGGCGAGAGCGCATGGCCTTCCAGGTGATTGACCGCGATCAGCGGCTTTCCGGCGCCCAGCGCCAGCCCCTTGGCCGTCATCAGCGCCGCCATGACACCACCGATCAGACCCGGCCCGGAGGTCGCCGCGATTCCGTCCAGATCGGCGATACCCAGGCCAGCCTCGGCCAGCGCCTCGATCACCAGACCATCCATGGCTTCGGCGTGAGCGCGCGCCGCGATCTCAGGCACGACACCGCCAAAGGGTGCGTGGGCTTCAGTCTGGCCGAGCACGCGGTCAGCGAGAACCTCGATCCGGCCGTCCGGCGCGCGACGCAGGATGGCGGCCGCCGTCTCGTCGCAGCTCGATTCGAGACCGAGCACGGTCAGCGCGCACGCTTGCGCTTGGGGGGAAGGGGGCGCTAAGTCCATGACTGTCCACTAGCCCCAAGACCAGGATGATTGCAACGTGAAGCCGCCGTCCAGACCGCTCGCCATTGCCACCCGCCGCTCACCACTCGCCCTTGTGCAGGCCCGCGATGTCCAGGCTCGACTGGCTGCGCTATGCGGCCTGGCCGGCGAGGCTGTCGAGTCGCATTTCCCGATCCTGGGCCTCGTTTCCACGGGCGACATGATCCAGGACAGGACCCTGATCGAAGCTGGCGGCAAGGGGCTTTTCACCAAGGAAATCGACGAGGCCCAGCTTGATGGGCGAGCTGCTTTCGCCGTCCACTCGATGAAGGATGTTCCGACCGTCCTGCCGGCCGGGCTGGTCCTTGGCGCGCTCCTCGAGCGCGAGGATCCGCGCGACATGCTCATCGCCCGCGGCGGCGAGACGCGTCTGGCTGATCTGCCCGAGGGTATCACGATCGGAACCGCCAGCCTGCGGCGGCAGGCGCAATTGCTCCACAAGCGTCCTGACCTCACTGTCATACCGCTGCGCGGCAATGTCGACACCCGCCTCGGCAAGCTGGCCGAAGGCGAGGTCTACGCGACCTTTCTGGCCCTTGCCGGCCTCAACCGGCTGGGCCGAGCGGAGGCGCGTCGCGATCCGCTGGAAGCTGACGAGATGCTGCCCGCCGCTGCGCAGGGCGCCGTCGGCGTGGCCATTCGTGACGGGGACACAGAGGCCGCCGGCTATCTCGCCGCCCTGCATCACAGCGCCACGGAACTGGCCGTCACTGCCGAGCGGGCCTTCCTGGCCGAACTCGACGGCTCTTGCAGAACGCCGATCGCGGCCCATGTGAATAAGGTATCCATGGACTTCACCGGTGAAGTTTTGACTCCTGATGGCCAGCAGTGCTGGCGGAAGCAGATTCGATTCGACATGACCACCGCGACACCCGAAAGCGCCCGCGAGGCCGGCCTTGCCCTCGGTCGCGCCGTACGCAAGGCAGCTGGCGACGGTCTGGCCGCCGCCCTGGTGGGCGCGTGACAGTCCTGGTCACACGGGGCTGGCCCGGAGCCGAACGGACTGCATCCGGGCTGCGGCGGATGGGGATCGACCCCATCATATCGCCCGTTCTCGACATCAACTTCCGCGCCCGGATCGATGCCAGCCTGGACGGCGTCCAGGCGCTCGTCTTCACCTCCGCCAATGGCGTTCGTGCCTGGGGCCCGCGCAGAACGGAACGCGACCTGCCGGTATTCGCCGTCGCCGATACAACCGCCCAGGCGGCGCGCGATATCGGCTTCAAGAAAGTTCATTCTGCGCGGGGCGACGTTCATTCGCTGGCCGCGCTCATCCGACGCAAGCTCAATCCCGAGAAGGGCTCGCTTCTGCATGTCCGCGGCATCCATGTCTCCGGTGACCTGTCGGGCGCGCTGAAGCCGGACGGCTTCAAGGTGCGCGATGCGATTGGCTACGGGGCCGTCGCGGTCGATGCGCTCGGCGAAGAGGCGATTGCCGCCATCATTTCCGGCGCCCCGGTCTCGGTGCTGATCCACTCGGCACGCGGCGCCAAGACCTTCCTCGACCTGTTGCGCAAATTCGGACTGCATCACTGGCTCGGCTCGGTCACGGCACTCGGAATTTCCAGCAATTCCCTGGCACCGCTCGAGGGCGCCGGTTTCCGCGCCCTTGTTGCAGCCGCCTCGCCGAATGAAGACGCCCTTCTGGCGCTGCTCGATGATTCATCGGAACTGGCTTCGGCAGGCCACGCGTCCTAAGCTGGCCCAAATTCGCACGAATCATGGGCCGTCATGGCTGATCCCAACGACACTCTCGATCCCGAACCCGTCGATGCCGAGTTCGAGCCGGCTGATGAAAGCCGCGCGGCGGCCAAGCCTGCCCGCAAACGCGGCGGGGCGCTGGGCCATATTCTCGTCTTCCTGCTGGCCTCGGTTGCCGGGGGCGTTATCGGATTCGCGGCCTCGCGCTATGTGCCTGCCGCGCAAACGCCGGATGTCGGGGCTGCAGCCGAACGCGCAGCGCTGACCAGCGAACTCACCGGTCTCGAAACCCGACTGGCTGCTCTGGAGGCCGACGACCCCGCCGCCGGCATTGCCGGCGAGCTTGGATCGCTGGAGCGAAGATTACTGGCGCTGGAGGCGCAGGAGCCTGCGGCCCCTGCAGGGGAGCCCGTCGATTTGTCCGTGATCGAGGCGCGCCTCGATGAACTTGAGGCTGCGCCCGAAATCGCACCCGCGACATTCGACCCCACAGGATTGGAATCCCGGCTCGCGACGCTCGAATCCGCGCAGGGAGCGAGCGCCATTGACCCGCAGATCCTGCAAGCGCTGACGGATCGTATCATCGCCATCGAAACATCGGTCGACACGCTTGCCGTGCCGTCCGGACCCGACCCGGCCATTATGCGACTGCAACAGGACCTGGCCGGCCTTCAGGCCGAGGTCGAGGCGGTGCGCGGCCTCGCGCAGACGGCCAGCGATCAGGCCAATGCGGCCACGCAAACAGCATCCAGTCAGCCCGCCGACACCGGTCAGGCCTCACGCCAGCTGGCGGCTCGGGCGCTTGCCCTGACCGCGCTGCGAGAGATTGCCGGGACCGGCGACGGATTTGAAGCCGAGCGCGCTGCGCTCGCCCGGCTCTGGCGTGGTCAGACCGATCTTGCCGCGATGGCGGATTATTCCCGCGCCGGCGTGCCGACGCTGTCGGAACTCACAGCTGAATTTCCCGGTGATGAAATCCGCGAAGCGGCCGGACCCGGCCGGGTTTTCTTTGGCCTGATCGAAGTCCGACGCACGGACGGGAGCGATGGTGACACCGGGCCTCTCGCCATGACGGCCCTGGCCGAGCGCCGACTGGCTGAGAATGATCTTGTCGGCGCCGTCACGATTGCGGAGCGGCTTGAAGGTGAGGCGCTTGAAACCTGTCGAGACTGGTTGTTCCAGGCCCGGGCCAGGCTCGATCTCAACCGGCGCCTGCAGTCGCTGCGCGACGCGCTGGCAGCCGAGGCTGCAGAACAGGGAGGCGACCCGACATGATTCGCCTCATCCTGGCCGTTGTCTTTGCGCTGCTGACTGCCGCACTGGGGGCCTTCCTGGCGCTCAACCCCGGACACGCCTCCTTCGAATTTCTTGGCGTGCAGACCGAAATGCCCTTTGTCGTGGCCGCAGGCGGCGTGATCCTGTTCGCCTTCCTCATGCTGGTTGTATGGTGGGGCATCTATCTGTTGTGGACCTCGCCGGACAAGGTGAAGGGTTTCATCGGCCGCCGCCGGCGTGAACAAGGCTATGACGCGCTCGAGAAGGCGCTGATTGCTTCGGCCGCCGGCGATGGCGAGGCCGCCGTGCGACAGGCCGCGCGCGCCGACGCGCTGCTCGATCGCCCGGCCCTGTCACGCCTGCTCGCAGCGCGCGCTGCCGAGGCAGCCGGCAATCTCGATGGCGCGCAAACCCACTATGAGGCCCTTCTGGAGGATCAGCGCACCCGCGTCGTTGCCCGCCGCGGCCTGACCCAATTGTCCAGTGAACGCGGTGATCTGGGCGCCACGATCGAGCACGCGACCGACGCCTTCCAGCAGGCCAGGGGCGCCCGCTGGGCCTTCGATGCCCTGTTCGATGCCCAGGTCGCCAAGGCGCGCTGGCAGGACGCGCTGACCACGCTGGCCGAAGGCGAGCGCCGCAAACATGTTGCGCCTGACATTGCCCGTCGCCGCCGCGCCGTCCTGCTCACGGCCGCCGCGCTGGAAACCGAAGGCACCGACTCTGAAAACGCCCGGGAACTTGCGGTCTCGGCCCATCGTGCAGCGCCGGGCTTCGCGCCGGCGGCAGCCTTGGCAGCGCGCCTGCTCGCCGATGGCCGTCGCCACAAACGCGCGTCGGAAGTTCTGGAGGCGTCCTGGGCATCAGCGCCGCACCCGGCGCTTGCCCGGGCATTCCAGGATCTGCGCAAGTCCGACACCAAGGCCAAGCGCCTGGAGCGACTCAAGGCATTGGCCGAGCTTAATCCCGAACACCGCGAGAGCCGCCTGATCCTGATCCAGGCCGCGCTGGAGGAGGGCGATGCCCCGACCGCGCGGTCGCTGCTTGACCCCTTGATGGAAGATGGTCAGCCCTCGTCACGCCTGTGCGCCCTGTCTGCCCGCCTGGCAAGGCTTGATGGCAAGGACGAGCTGGCCCGGCGCTGGATGACCCGCGCCTCCCATGCCGGCGCCGATGCCGACTGGTCCGATATTGATCCGGAAGGTCGCTTGTTCGCCTATACGCCGGACGACTGGAAACGCATGGTCTATGTGTACGGCGACGAGAACCGCCTGACCCACCCACGTTATGAGCGCTATGAACGCGCTGCCGGGGCCGTCCCCGAAACCGCCTTGCTCGACGCCCCCCGCCCGGTCAGGGCCGCCGGCTCACGAACAACCAGCTTCGCTGACACGCCAGTTCGCATGCCCGATGATCCGGGCGTGACGGACGAGGACGAGGCTGACAGCGGGCGCCGACGGTGACCGGGACGAAAATGGGCGGGAAGACGGTGAACGGTACGGACGTGACCCTGGTCGCGATAGTCGGCGGATCGGCGTCCGGCAAGACGCGCCTCGCCTACGCCATCGCCGATGCCATACCCGGCGCCTATGTCATCAAGGAAGATGATTATTACCTCGACGCCAAGCAGTTGGAGAACTTCGATCCGTCGACGTTCAATTTCGACGAACCGGCCTCCAAGCAACACGATCTGCTCGTGCAGCATCTCTTGTCGCTGAAGGCAGGGCATGGTGTCGACATCCCGCAATATGATTTCGCAACCCATTCCCGCAAAGCCGCAACGCGTCATTGCGACCCGGCGCCAGTGATCATTGTCGAAGGCCTGCACGCGGTCGCCTCACCCGAGCTGGCCGAACTGTTTGACCTGATCATCTATGTCTCCGCCACCCGGCCTGTACGGTTTGAACGGCGCCTGAGGCGCGATGTCGCCGAGCGCGGGCGGACGCCGGAATCGGTCAAACGGCAGTTCGACTCGATCGTTGAACCCATGCACATGCTGCACGTGGAACCACAAAAGCCGCTCGCCGATATCATCATCACGAATATGGGCCCGCCGGATTTCGACTGCCTCGCCGAACCGGTCATTGAACGACTTCGCGAACGGGATTTGAGTTGCTGAATTTGCGATGACGAAAGGCTTGCCGACAGTCGCTTTCGCGGTTAGTTTCCGCCGCCTCTCGACCGGTGAAGGACGGGAGGCCTCATGTGGGCCGCTTTAGCTCAGCTGGTAGAGCAACGCATTCGTAATGCGTAGGTCAGGTGTTCGAGTCACCTAAGCGGCACCACTTGCTTTCATCATTCCCGCTCCGCTCGACCCAGGCCCGATCCGGCTGGCGGTACCGGAGGCGTTATCGGCACGGAATGGGCTCAGGGCTCTCGGCGTCGACGTCATTGACCCCGTTTGCGCCACCTCACGTGTCGGACGACAAGGCAATGCCTGAAGGCCTCCTGCGGGAGGGCCATCCGCCACCGAGGCACGATCATGTTTGCGGATCCGGGACGCCATGATTGATCATTGGACATGTCCGTGTCTTGTGCTGCGCACACGGCACCCTACATTCCGGCCAAGCAAAGAGGGTGTCTTCATGACCGAGACCAGCGCATATGTGCCGCCGAAAGTGTGGACCTGGGACAGCGAGAGCGGTGGTCGCTTCGCCAACATCAATCGACCGGTGTCCGGCTCCACCCATGACAAGGCGCTGCCAGTCGGCAAGCATCCGCTCCAGCTTTATTCACTGGCCACGCCCAATGGCGTGAAGGTCACGATCATGCTGGAAGAGCTGCTGGCGCTGGGCCACAGCGAGGCCGAATATGATGCCTGGCTGATCCGGATCACCGAGGGCGACCAGTTCTCGAGCGGCTTCGTCTCGATCAACCCAAACTCCAAAATTCCGGCCCTGCTGGACCGCAGCACCGAGATTCCGACCCGTGTTTTTGAGTCCGGCGCGATCCTCCTGTATCTGGCCGAGAAGTTCGACGCCTTCCTCCCGTCCGATCATGCCGGTCGCACCGAGGCGCTGAACTGGCTGTTCTGGCAGATGGGCTCCGCGCCCTATCTGGGCGGCGGATTCGGCCATTTCTACGCTTATGCGCCGGAGAAATGGGAATATCCGATCGATCGGTTCGCCATGGAGGTGAAACGCCAGATGGATGTGCTCGACCGGACCCTGGCAGATCGCCCCTACCTGGCCGGCGCCGAGTACTCGATTGCCGACATGGCGGTCTGGGCCTGGTATGGCGCGCTTGCCCGTGGCGTCCTCTACGAAGCCGGCGAGTTCCTGTCGGTGCAGGATTACAGCCACGTCCAGCGTTGGGCCGCGGAAATCGCCGACCGTCCGGCCGTCAGGCGCGGCATCAAGGTGAACCGTGTCTGGGGCGAGGACGCCAACCAGGTGCCTGAGCGCCACAGCGCTGCCGACCTGGACGCCAAGGGCTGAGCAGAACCTCGCATGCCGACGGGGCGGGTTGGGCATCATCCAGCCCGCCCCATTCTGTTTGCGGTCTAGTGAACACGCTCCAGCATCGCGCCCAGATCGGACAACCGGCCCGCATCGGCGGATGACAGGCCGGGCCGGCTTGATGCATCGGTCACACTCGCGAGCGCGGCGGCCATGGCATTCGCGTCGGCATTGCCGTCCGACCAGCCCTGCACAGCGTCACGGACACCGCCCAGCACAACGGCATCCATTGCCCCGCCACGCGCGACCTGGTCCAGCAGGGCGAGCGCCACAACCGGTTCATCGGGCCAGGTGATGTGCAATTGGGTCTGCGTGTTCGCTTCGTCGAAGCGGATCAGCTCCGCTGCCGCGATCTCGTTGGCGGTCAGATGCTCGCTGGCCTGCAGACGGAAAACATCCATGCCGCGTACGAGTTCCGGCGCCCAGATACGGCCATTGTGCCAGTAGGCAGCCCAATAGCCCGCGACCCGCAGGGCGTCCGGGCCAAGCGGGCCCTGGTCGAAGAAGGCAATCTCGAACGGGTTGTTGCTGTCGGTGAAGTCGATGATCGACAGGCCTCCGCTATACCAGCCCTGGACCATGATATCGCGGCCCGGAACGGGAATGATATTGCCGTTGTGGGCGACGCAATTCTCGATCGCGGACTGTTCGCCCGGGATCTTGAAGAAGCCGCGGAGCTGCAGCTCGCCGTCGACGATGTCGGCGATCAGGTCTGCCCCCCAGTCGGCTGGATCATCCGCCTGGCAACGCGCACCCAGCCCGCCACCCCATTCGTCGGTGAACAGGAGCTTCGAGGCGTCATTCGAGAAGGTGGCCGAGTGCCAATAGGCCATGTTCGGGTCGGCGAGATCGGATATCCGGCGCGGATTCACCGGGTCGGAAATATCCAGAAGGATCCCGTTCCCGCCACAGGCGCCGCCCGCAAGATTCATTTCCGGATAGACCGTGATATCGTGGCAGGACACGGTTGACGCAGCCGTCTGGGCGCCGTCTTCCATCGCGCCGCCCGCCCACAGGCCGGCGATCTCGCCGGTCGCATAATCGGTGAAAATGCGCGGACGGCTGACAATGGCCGCCTGTTCCGGCGCATCCAGCGGGACCTCGATCACATCAATGCTGTAGAGCGCGGTCTCGGGATTCTCGTCCGGCTCACCGCCGCTGCAGCCGGCCAGCTCGCTGGCCGGACGGACACTGCTGGTGCCCTGGACATAGATGTAGGCCGTTCGGTCATCGCTCGGGTGCGGCACGAAGGTGTGGGTGTGTGACCCGCGGCAGGTCTGCACGGCCGCGACCTGGCGCGGTGCGTCGAGGTCGCTGATGTCGAAAATCCGGACCCCCAGAAAGCGTTCCGGGCTGGACGCCGCATCCACCCCGCCATTGCCGCAGTCGAGGCGGCCGCGATTCTGTTCTGTCGAGAAGAAGACCAGGTCGCCATGCACCGACACATCGCCCTGTCCACCGGGGCAGACAACCGAGAGGATGTGTTGCGGGTCGTCCGGATTGGCGGCGTCGAAAACATTGAATCCGTGAAATCCGCCAACGATGACACGATCACCCGTAAAGGCGAGATCGGAATTGGCGAAGGACAGCAGGCCCGGGCCGCGGCCCTCCTGCTCGTCGGCCGGCGCCTCGCCGGATTCAGCCGCTTCAACGGCCGCGTCATCCTGGGGGGGCTCTTCTTCAGCGTCATCGGCCGCTGTGACAGCGTCTCCCGCTTCGTCAGCGGTGACCGCCGGGACGGAGAGCGCGATCATGGCCGTATCCAGGTCGAAAAACCCGTCCGGCGGTGGCACTGAGGCGGTCCGCTCGAGATTCCAGATAACCGAGCCGGCGTCGAACAGGCCGGGCGCCAGGTCGGCGCGCGAAGGTGGTCCTTCGGCCACGGGTTCGGCCTGCGGCGAGCAGGCGGCGAGCGCGGCGCCCAGGGCCGCCAGCGAAACCACGGATTTGACGGTCGTTCTCATGGATGTCCCCCTCGGACGTCGTGAATCTGGACGCCGGCGAGAATGCCACGCATGCGCGCGATCTCGGCCGATTGGTCTGCGATGATGGATGACAGGAATTCAGAAAGTTGCGGATCCTCGCCATTGCCCGGATCGGCCAGAAGGCGATCAACCATGTCGATGGCGCCCTGATGGTGGTGGATCATGCCGGTAAGATAGAGCCGGTCGAAGCCGTCCCCTGACGACGCTGCCAGCGCGCCCATCTGCGCCGGCGACAGCATGCCCGGCATGAGGGGAACGTCCGACAGGGCCTGGTGCGACCCGTGATGCGCCATCGCATGCCCGGACGGAGCCGGCGGCCTGTCTTGGCCTTCATCCACGGGATGCTGCATTTGGGTCGACCGACCGCGCCGGACCAGCCAGGCCTGCATCATGTCAATCTCGGAGGCCTGCGAACGGGCGATACGGTCGCCCATCAGCGCGATATCGCGATTGTCGGTACGCCCGGCAATCAAAGCGCCCATTTCGACCGCCTGTCCGTGATGGACGATCATGTGCTGCATGAAGGCGACATCGGCGGTCGAATAGCCGCTGCCGGCCAGTCCCACCGATTGTTCCGGCGAGAGGGCCCGTGACGGCGAGCCCGGAGCGCCCGGCTGGAAGATGGGCGGGTCTGCGGCGAGCGCTGCCGCGGCGGACAGGCAGGCGGCAAGCGCGGCAGGAACAGCGAGTCGAATCATGATTTCCCCGGCGCCGGACAATCCGGCGTGCGAGGATTGTAAACATGCCTGCGCGCGCTGGGAATGCCGTGTGTCGCGGGCCAGGCCGGAGCCTAGCCGTCTCCGGGCGACATTTGCGACTGCATATAGCGCTCCTCGCCGATCTTCGCGATCAGGCCCAGCTGGGTCTCGAGGAAGTCGATATGCTCCTCCTCGCTGTCGAGAATATCGGTGAAGATCTTGCGCGAGACATAGTCGCCGGCCTGCTCGCAATAGGCGATGGCCTCCTTGTAGAAAGGATGGGCGCGCTGCTCGACCTTGAGGTCACACTCCAGACATTCCTTGAGTGTTTCGCCGATATAGATCTTGGCGAGGTCCTGGACGTTCGGCAGACCCTCGAGGAAGAGAATGCGCTCGATCAGCATGTCGGCATGCTTCATCTCGTCGATTGACTCTTCATACTCGACCTTGGCGATCTTCGCGAAGCCCCAATCCTTGAACATGCGCGCATGCAGGAAATACTGGTTCACGGCGGCCAGCTCGAGCCGGAGCGCACCGTTGAGATAGTCGATGACCTTGGCGTCGCCCTTCATGGCATGTCTCCCGTTCTGATTTGGTGGCCAGTCTAGGCATGTCCGCTGGTTGTCCAAGCCCAATCTTTGCGACTGGCAATCGGTCGCGATGACGGAAAAGCCGTTGACTTGGCTGCATTGACGGGGAGGATTATTGCCATGAAACAACGCCTTGCTGCCTGTCTGGTTCTGCTTGTCGGACCGGTGCCCCTCGCATCGGCCCAGGATGTCATCCGAACCTATCAACCCGATCCGGATGCGGTGATTGTGCCAGAGCGGGAAGCGCGGCCGCGCGCGCCGCGGCCGGAACCGTCCGCTGACACGCCCGTCTCGCTGCCTCCCGAGCGCTTCAGGACGGCCCGGATCGACCTTCCGGAACGCTTTGAGCCTGACCCGCAACGGGTTCGTGTCCGCGGCCGGACATCGGTGGAAGCGGCGAGCCTCGAACGTGGATGTCGTGGATTTGTGTCAGACATTCCGCAACTCACCATGACCTATGTCGCGTCCGGCCTGCCGCTCTTCCTCTCGGCGAGCGGCAATGCCGCGTCGCTGTTGGTCGAGACCCCGTCCGGCGAGATTTCCTGCGCTCGACAAGGCCGGGCGCCAACATCGCCCCAGACGACATTCGGCGCGCCAGGCAGTGGCAGCTACCGGATCTGGCTGGTCCGCGACGAACCCGATCAGCTTGTCAGTGGTGAGCTGACGATCTCCGAGCACAGCATGGGCGGCAGTCAGGGCCGCACCCTGCGACAGGTTTCACCCTCCTCGAATATCACGCTCAGCGACCGCGTCCGGATTGATGCACGGCCTGCCCTTGGAACCGTCGACATCTGGCAGGCAATGAATGCGCCTGTCCGCTGGAACCATATTCTGTCACCTGGCGAACGGATCAATCTGCGCGGCGATACGAGCTGTACCGGCTATGTCGAGCCCAGCCCGGTGATGGCCCTGACCGCCCAGGTCGGTAACCGGGTCGACCTCTACACGGAGGGTGGACTGGATACGGTCATCTTCGCACGCGCGCCTGACGGCCGCTGGTTGTGCAATGATGATGGCGCCGTCGGCTTCAATGCCGGACTCGAACTCTCGATCGGATCAGGCGAGACTTGGCAGATATTTGTGGGAACCTATTCGCCGTCATCCAGCACCGGCAGCACAACACTGGTCTTGCAGGCGTCATCGATGATTCAGCCAATCGCCAGCAAGTAGACCCAACCGCGCCTACTCCGCCGCGGCAGCCAGCTCGTCCGTTTGCAGGCGGGTCGCGGCGATCATGCCGGCAATATCGGGCAGGCAACGGCCGCATTTCGGCTTGGCATCGCAGCGCTTGAAGACGCAGGCCGCAGTCCGAACGGATGGCTCTGCAGCGGCGGCTTCCAGCTCGCGATCACGGAGTGCGTTGCAGATGCAGACAAACATGCGGGACGTCGCTTCCTGATAATCTTTCGCAAACCTCCCGCGAATGCGAATGACTGTCAACTGTATAATTGATGCGCCGGACGGTCGCCCGCCCGGCGCGCGCCTTGTTTCAGGCGCTCAATTGCCGCGCATGATCGATCCGAGCGGGCCGAGGACCGAGCCCTCGCCCTGGCCGGAACCGGCAACCGGAACATTGGCCAGGATTCGACCGGCGAGCCGCGAGAAGGGCATGGACTGGATCCACACTTTCCCCGGACCTCGCAGGCGGGCGAAGAAGACGCCCTCGCCACCAAAGATCATCGACTTGATATTGCCAGCCCGCTCGATCTCGAAATCGACACTTGGCGTATAGGCCACGACGCAGCCGGTATCGACATGGAGTTCCTCGCCGGCAGCCAGCTCGCGCTCGATGAGGGTTCCGCCCGCATGCACGAAAACCCAGCCCGTGCCTTCGAGGCGTTGCATGATGAAGCCCTCGCCGCCGAACAGGCCTGTCATGATGCGCTTCTGCAGCGCAATGCCGACCGAAACCCCTTTCGCTGCAGCCAGGAAGCTGTCCTTCTGGCAGATCAGCTCGCCGCCGAGATCGGGCAGGTGGACCGGAATGATCGTTCCGGGATAAGGCGCCGCAAAGGCCACCTTGGCCTTGCCCTGTCCGCCATGGGTGAAGACGGTCATGAACAGGCTCTCGCCCGTCAGAAGCCGTTTGCCGGCCCCTGCCAGCGCGCCCCAGACACCCTTGTTCTTCTGGGATCCGTCGCCGAACACCGCTTCCATGGAGATGCTCGGCGCCTTGAACATCATCGCGCCGGCTTCGGACACCACGCTTTCACCCGGATCCAGCTCGATCTCGACATACTGGATGTCTTCCCCGCCGATCTCGAAATCGATCACGTCCGCCTGGCTCATTGCGCTCTCCCTGTCGCTGAATGGTGGCGCAAGGGTAACGGCGGTCGCCGCATGTACAAGCGGAAAGAGAGCAGACCCTGCCCCGCCTCGGACGAACGGTCAGATCGTCTGAATGTCGGCGGATTCGGCAGCTTCGCGGATCATGTGGGCGATATGCAGGGGCATTTCGCCCTTGTGATTGCGGAAGCTGGAATTCTTGTCCATGCGGGCGATACTGTCGGGCAGGTGATCCTCGTCAATGATCATCGAGCCGGACAGGATCATCAGCGGTGTGTCACCGGCACATGCCTGGGCCGTCTCGAGCGTATCGGTCGGATGGATCGAGTCCGGCAGGCGCAGGTCCAGCAGGATGAGGTCGTATTCCGACCGGGCGAGACAGCGCTTGGCGTCTTTCAGGGTGCGCGCCACCTCGAATTCAATGTCCAGATCACCCGCTTCGCAAACGGCGTGCTGTACCAGCATCGCGTCAGCGAAATCGTCTTCAACATGCAGAACGCGCAGCGCGTGGTTGCTCATGAATCTCTCCCTGACTCATATTCTATGCAGGTTGCGTTATCGAACCGTTTACAAAGCCAGGCAAGTTGGATCAGAAGTTGTCGGGCATGGCTAGTTTCGCCCTAAGTGCCGCCGCAATAACGGTATTCCGTAGCAACATCGCAATGGTCATGGGCCCGATTCCGCCTGGAACCGGGGTAATCCAGCCGGCATGACCGACAATTTCATCAAATGCGGCATCGCCAACGAGCCGCGTCTTGCCCTCGCCGCGCTCCGGCGCTTCGATCCGGTTGATGCCGACATCCAGCACACAGGCGCCCGGCTTGACCCAGTCGCCACGCACCATTTCCGGTCGCCCGACGGCAGGGACCAGAATGTCGGCGGTGCGGCACAGGGCCTGCAGGTCGGCGGTGCGCGAATGCGCGATGGTGACGGTCGCGTTCTTTTCCAGGAAGAGCAGGGCGGCAGGCTTGCCCACCAGGATCGACCGGCCGATCACGACAACGGACTTGCCCGACAGCTCACCCAGCGCGCGTTCCGCCAGCAACACACAGCCGGCAGGCGTGCAGGGACGCAGGCCCGGCTGGCCAAGGACAAGGCGCCCGGCGCTGATTTCTGTCAGCCCGTCGACATCCTTGTCGGGGTCGATGTGGCGGATGACCCGATTGGCATTGATATGAGCCGGCAAGGGCATCTGGACCAGGATGCCGTCGACACTGTCATCCTGATTGAGGCGCTCGACGATCCGGACGACGTCGGCTTCGCTGATATCGGCCGGTCGGCGGATCTCGATCGAGGTCAGCCCGGCAGCCTCGGTGCGGCGAACCTTGTTGCGGACATAAACATCGCTGGCCGGATCCTCACCGATCAGCACCACTGCCAGGCAGGGGGCACGGCCAAGGGATTGGGCAAGTTCGGCACCGGCTTCGCCGGCCCGGGCATCGATCTCGGCGGCGACAGCCTTGCCGTCAATCAGGTTTGCGCTCATCCGAAAAGGCCTCCAGCTGCGCGACGATCCGGGCCTGAACCACTTCATCAGCGGTGAGCCGAACGGTCTTCAGGCGCGATGTCGCGCCGCGTATCACATCGATATCGCGCTTGGGAATAGCCAATTGCTTGGCCAGCAGCGCAACAAGGGCTGTATTCGCCTTGCCCTTCTCGGGCACGGCGCGCACACGCGCCGCCAGATGAACCTGCCCTGCGGCATCACCTTGCCAGGCATCCAGACCGTCCCGGGACGCGCCCGGGGTCAACCGGACCCGCAGCAGCAGCCCGCCCGGAACCCGGTCGAACACCCGTCAGAGAGCCACATAGATCCGCGGCAGCAGCCAGCCACGGATGAACATCAGCGCCAGGAGCAGGACGAGTGGCGAGAAATCCATCCCGCCGATCGGCGGCAGGACGCGCCGGATCGGGCGCAGGACCGGTTCGGTCAGGGAATGCGTCAACCGCCAGATCATGCTCACCAGCTGGTTGCTGGTGTTCACGACGTTGAAATTCACAAGCCAGCTCAGGATGATTCCGAGGATGATGACGATGTAGAAGAGAAAGAGAATTGGATCGACGAAATAGGTGATCAGGGCTTGTCCGAGGGACTGGTTCATTGCGCTCTCGCTTGCGTTCCGCGTTTGGTCCTGTGTAGCGCGAGCCGTCCGGATAGGTCCAGATGTGGATGCTTGACAGTGCAGCACCGGAAAAGTACCTGCCTGCTTGGTTCGGGGCCGTAGCTCAGTTGGGAGAGCGCGTCGTTCGCAATGACGAGGTCAGGGGTTCGATTCCCCTCGGCTCCACCATCTTCCCGATCTCACGGCAGTCCGCTTCGCGGACGCCTCCGACGGGGCGGCCTGACCGGCCGGCGCGCGGTCGCGCTTGCGAACCCTGCGGGTTCGGGGCTCGCGTGCCGGGTTCCCTTTCACCTTGATCACGCCGCAGCCTGCTCGGCGCGCTTGGCCGGCCGGGCGATCTGGCCGCAGGCAGCCGCACTCACCCAATGAGCTGCGGCATGGCGCCGGCGAGGCGGGCGAGGTCTTGGACGAGTTTGCGGAAATCCTGTTGACGGGCCGGTTTCTCGACGGCGCCGACCACACTCCCGAACGCCCGTGCCGGACCCAGCATGTCGCCGGTCTCGCTCATCACCATGACGGGGATATTGCGCAGGCCGGGCGTGTCATCGAGTCCGCGCAGCAACCAGATCCCGTCGCCCGGGCTCATGCACATGTCGAGCAGGATGCAAACCGGCAGCTTGGGCGGATCACCAACCTGGCGGCACCGCAGCAGATCGAGCGCCGCCTCGCCGGAACGGGCCACCTCAAGCCGGACTTCCCCGGAATAGCGCTCGAAAGCGGACCGGACCAGTTCGACATCATCCTCGCAGTCCTCGACCAGCAATACGGTCTTCATGCCGACGCCCCTGCTCCCCGGACCCGCCTGACCACTGCCAGATCGTTCCCGGACCTTTCCCTTTCCCGTTCCCGTTCCCGCGACCGGCGCCGTCGCGTGCAGCGTTTGAGCTTGAGGTTGCCACGATTGACGGAGGTGCGCCTGTGTTCCAGCTCACACCCGGCGGGATTTTTGCCTTGCCTGCCGGCCGCACCGATTTAGATCTGATTCCGAAAAGGCTTGGTCGGATGGGGACGATTTTGGACTGGGGCAAGGCATTGCGGGCCCATCGGGCGCGCACGGGCATCAATCAACAAAGCCTGGCCGATCAACTCGGTATCAGCCAGCCGCAGGTCTCGCGGATCGAGGCCGGCACGGCGGAGCCGCGCGACGATGTGACCAGCGCTATCCGCGCCCTGCTGGAACGCCCGAACAATCGCAGCCTGTTCGACGGACTGATGGCGGCCATACAATTCAGCCCGCATGTGATCTGTCTCGTCCAGCTGGCCGGCGACAATGTCCGCTATGTCGCGCTGTCGCGCGGATTTCGCGAACACCCGCAATTCCGCCGCATCGAAGTCGGGCAGACTGTTCGCAAGGACGCCAGCCGGAACGGCGAGGTCCTTTTGCTCGACACCATTGGATCCGGCATATTCGATGGCGAGATCACGGCCATTGATGCGGTCTGGATCACCGAGACCGACCAGCATCACAATCATTGGCAAGGCATCATGACGCCAATCCGGTCTGCCGAGGGCGGCTGGTATCTGCACTGCGCCATGAAGGCGCTTGATGCCGACGCCTATGCCGACCTGCTGGCAAACCGCGAGACGCCGCTGGTCCTGCACACGCTCCACTGAGTGCCATCACCCGATGCAGCAGGAACGCTTCCTTTACCGCCGCCTGCTATCACGATGGGATGACACGATACGCGCTTTTCCTGCCTGGACTGCTCGGCCTGCTTCTGGCCATCGCCCTGCCGGTCACGCCGGCCCTGGCCTCACCGCCGGCCGAAGAGTCGTCGGACGAAAGTCGCCACCGCTCGCTCACCTCGTCGGATACCTATATGCCGCTGCCGCCGCTGACCGCGACCGTGCAGTCCAATAACCGGGCGCAGGGATTGATGCAGATCGAAGCCGGGCTGGAAATTTCCGATACCCGGTTGCGGCGTCGCGTCGAGATGTACATGCCGCGCCTGCGCAACGCCTATCTCTCGGCCCTGTCGATCTATACCGGCATGCATTACCGCTATGGCGACGTGCCGGACGCCGACCGGATTTCCCAGATACTGCAGGAAGCAACCGACATGACGCTGGGCCAGGAGGGCGCCGACATCCTGATCGGCATGATCATCATCCACGGCGACTGACCCGGCCTGACCGCTAGCCGGCGATGGAATCCATGAAGCCGGCCAGTTCCAGATCAAGACCCGTCACCCCGCCGGCATCATGCGTGGCAAGCGTGACATCGACCTTGTTCCAGACATTGAACCATTCAGGGTGATGATTCATCGCCTCTGCCCTGACCGCGACACGGCTCATGAAGCCCCAGGCCTGGTTGAAATCGGCGAACTCAAAGGTCTTGCAAATGGCATCGCGGCCATCCACGGCCTGCCAGCCTGACAGCTTCGCCAAGGCAGCCTGGGCTCCGATCCGTTCCATTGTCATCGCTCTGCCCCTGCCTATTCCGCCGGAACCGAACCGGTGGCGCCCAGGGTCATCGGCTCGATGCCGAGCGCCTTGAACAGGTCAAAATCCTCATGCCGCTCCGGATTCGGCGTGGTCAGCAATTCCTCGCCGACGAAAATCGAATTGGCGCCTGCCAGGAAGCACAGCGCCTGCAGCTCGCGGCTCATGCCCTCGCGCCCGGCTGACAGGCGGACCATGGAACGCGGCATCAGGATGCGGGCGGTCGCGATGGTGCGGACAAAGTCGATCCCGTCGAGCGGCTTGCTGTCGCCCAGCGGCGTGTCCGGCACGGCAACGAGATGGTTGATCGGCACGCTTTCGGGATGCGGGTCCATCGAGGCGAGCTCGGTGAGCAGGCCGATCCGCGCCGCCTCGTCCTCGCCCATGCCGACAATCCCGCCGGTGCAGACATGGATGCCGGCGCCGCGGACGCGGGACAGCGTGTCGAGACGGTCCTGATAGGTCCGGGTCGAGATGACGCGGCCATAATCTTCCGGTGCGGTGTCGAGATTGTGGTTGTAATAGTCGAGGCCGGCATCGCGCAGGCGTTCCGCCTGGCCATCACCCAGCATGCCGAGCGTGACACAGGTTTCCATGCCGAGCGATTTGACGCCCTCGATCATGGCACAGACCTTGTCCTCGTCACGCGGCTTCAGCTCGCGCCAGGCCGCGCCCATGCAGAACCGCGTCGCGCCGCCATCCTTGGCCTTTTTTGCCGCACTCATGACATCATCCAGCGGCATCAGCTTGGAGGCCGCCAGCCCGGTGTCGAAATGGGCCGACTGGTTGCAATAGCCGCAGTCCTCTGCACAGCCCCCCGTCTTGATCGACAGGAGCTGGCTGGTCTGCACCTGGTTGGCCGGGTGGCATCGCCTGTGCACGGACTGCGCCGCGAAGATGAGATCATTGAACGGCGCGCGATAGATTTCACCCGCGCTTTCGCGGGTCCAGTCTGTACGGACCTGCGTCAGTTGGTCGATATCGTTGAGAAGGCTCATGGAAGATCAGTCCCGAAAAATGTCACCGGAAACTAGGAAGACCGGCGCGCCGCGTCCAGACATGACACTGCGCTGGGCTGCCCGCATCCTGTTTGTGGTTGCCATTGTGCTCATCACCGACCTCGCGCTGCAACCGGGAAGCGCTTTGCCGCCGCGCCTGTTCGGTTCGGACAAGGTCGAGCATTTCGGCGCCTTTCTGGTGCTTGCCGTGCTCGCCCGCATCGCCTGGCCAGAACTGCCCCGATGGGTCGGGCTGTTGATTCTGGTCGGATATGGCGGTGCCATCGAATGGCTGCAGGGGCAGGGCGACGCCGGCCGCACCGCTTCGCTGGCCGACCTGGTGGCCGATACGATCGGCGTTCTGGCCGGCCTCGGACTGGCCCGGCTGGCCGGCCGCAACCCGCGGCACTGACGGTGCAAACAAAAAGGGCCCTGCCAAGGCAGGGCCCTTTCCCGTTCGGATCAGCCGATTCAGCTCGACGATGTCTCGCCACTGGTCTCGGCACCCTTTTCCAGCTTGTCGAAATAGGCCTTGGTCATCTTGAAGACCAAGGGTGAAAGCACGAGCAGCGCGATGAGGTTCGGCGCAGCCATGAGTCCGGTCAGCGTGTCCGTTGTGAGCCAGACCGTGTTCATCAGCTGGGTGACGTTATCACCGGCATAGAGCAGGAAGGTGGCGCCCAGGATCATCGCGATCCAGGCCAGGCGGAAGGGAAGAATGATCTTCTCGCCCAACAGATACTCCGCACAGCGCTCGCCATAGTAGGACCAGCCGAGAATGGTGGTGAAGGCGAACAGGGCCAGGGCCCAGGTCACGAAGTGATCGCCGAAGCCCGGCAGCGCGTCGGCAAAGGCTGCCGTTGTGATGCGGGCGCCGGTATCGCAGATTTCCGGAACATTGCCGCCCATGGCGATCAGCCCGGCATCACATTCGGTCGGAATGACGCCCGAGGTGAGAATGGCCAGGCCCGTGATCGAACACACCATGATGGTGTCGATAAAGGTGCCCAGCATGGCAATGATGCCCTGATCAACCGGATCATTGTTCTGGGCCGCAGCATGGGCGATCGGCGCCGATCCCTGACCGGCCTCGTTCGAGAAGATGCCACGCGCCACGCCGCGTTGCATGGCCAGCATGAGGAGCGCGCCCGAAAAGCCGCCGGCCGCGGCACCGAAGCCGAAAGCATGCGAAAAAATGCTGGCAAATGCGGCGGGAACCGCCTCGATATTGATGATGACAACCACCAGGCCGAGGGCGATATAGGTGATCGCCATGGCCGGCACGACCTTCTCGGCCACGCTGGCGATCCGCTTGATGCCGCCCAGGATGACCATGCCGGCCAGGAGGGCGATCACACCACCGGTGATGTAGTATTCGACGCCATAGGTGTCGCCGACCGTGCGAACGACCTCGGCGGTCTGGATCGCATTGCCGGTGCCCAGGCCTGCCATGACACCGAAGAAGGCAAACAGGCCACCCAGCCAGATCCACTTCTTGCCCATGCCGTTCTTGATGTAATACATCGGTCCACCGACCCGCCGGCCATCCGCATCGACTTCCCGGAACTTAACCGCGAGAACGCCTTCGGAAAACTTGGTGGCCATGCCGACCAGCGCGGTCATCCACATCCAGAACAGGGCGCCGGGACCACCGATCGCGATGGCCACCGCAACACCGGCGATATTGCCGGTACCGATGGTTGAGGACAGGGCCGTCATCAAGGCCTGGAAAGGCGTCACATCCCCCTCGCCTTCCGCCTTGCGCCCCTTCATCAGCTCGCCGAAGGCGAAACCGATCTTGCGCAGGGGCATGAAGCCCAAGCCGATGGTCAAATACACGCCGGTGCCGAGCAGAAGCAGCAACATCGGCGGCCCCCACACGAAGCCGTTGACCAAATCGACGTACCCAGAAATGACGTCCATGCCGTTCCCCATTTGATTGCTGGGCGCACATTAGGAAGTTGTCGCGGGGTGTGGAAAGGGTTTTCTGCGCCTGGATGTCAGCATCATGAGCAGGAATTAAGTTGAGCCGCCGCGCGTTTGCACAAAGCTTGCACGCGAAGATGCGGAGCATTGTTATGATCAAATCCATCCTGACGAGCCTGGTTGTCAGCCTTGCACTCGCTGGCTTTTCTCTTCCCGCCACAGCACAAACACCGATCGCGGCGTCTGCGCGGGAAGTTGCGGTCAACGATCTGGCGCAGATTATCGAGGACGAGTTCTTCGACGCCGAGCGTGCGGCCGCGATTGCCGCCGGATTGCGGGCTGCACAGGACGATGGCGCGTTCTCGGCGCTGTCCGACCATGAAGCGCTCGCCACTGCGCTGACCGCGCGGTTGGCCGAAGAGGACCGGCATTTCGGGGTCAATTATATCGGCCCGGAGGCCGCCGCCGCAGCCATGTCCGGTCCGCGAGACCCGCAGGCCGGCGAGCGCAGGGAGCGACCGGCGGACCGGTGGGCGCCCTTGCGCCGGCAGAATTTCGGCTTTGCCAAGGTGGAGATCCTGGCAGGCAATATCGGCTATATCGACCTGCGCATGTTTGCCCCTATCGAAGGGGCGGAACAGACCGCACGCGCCGCCCTCGAATTCGTCGCCGGTACTGACGCCGTGATCTTCGACGTGCGCCAGAATGGCGGCGGCGCCCCCTCGATGGTGCAGTATCTCATCAGCCATTTTCTCGAGCCGGGGGGCGATACGCTGATCAATACCTTCGTCTCACGTGACCTGGACTATCCCAACCAGCTCTGGTCCCTGCCGTCTCACCCCGCCGGTCACCGACCCGACGTGCCACTCTACGTGCTGACCAGCGCCCGCACCGGCTCGGCCGGCGAGGCCTTTCCCTATCACCTGCAGGCGCTTGAACGGGCGACGCTGATCGGGGAGACAACCTACGGCGCCGGCAATCCCGGCGGGACCTTCCTCACCGAAAGCGGCTTCTCGATCTTCGTGTCGACGGGTTCGGCGCGCAATCCGATCACCGGGACAAACTGGGAAGGCACGGGCGTCACCCCGCACATCGAAACCTCCGCTGATACGGCTCTCGATACCGCGCTGGCCCATGCCTATGGCGCCCTGCTGGAGCGCGATGTGGATGAAGGCGCCCGGCGCACGCTGAGCTGGGCGCTTGAGGCGCTGAATGCCAATGCCGCGCCGGTCAGCCTCTCCGAGGCGGAGCTGGCCCGCTATGTCGGCAGCTACGGCATTCGCGGTTTCACCATCGAGGACGGCCGGCTGATGTACAGCCGGGACGGTCGGCCGGGCGCTGCCCTGCAACCCCTCGGCGACCATCGTTTCCGGCTTGCCGGGGACGACAATGCCCGCTTTGTCTTCGTGGTGGACGGATCCGGACCGGCCAGCCGCTTGGACCTGCATCTCGGCGATGGCCGGGTGCTGGGCAATGCCCGCACCGACTGATCAGTCGGGCAGGACCTCGATCGCGAAGACCCCGAAGACCCAGTCGTCATCGCTCATCGCGTCAAGCGCCGGATCGGTGCCGCGAGGCCAGACCAGCATGGCCGGCCCGCGGCCCCCGATCCCCAGCGGCTGATCATCCTGGTAAAGCGCCAGGATGGCGTTGTGCTGCATGTAGGCCTCGGCCGGGATATCCCGCTGATAACCGTCCAGCGCCGTCACCCGGATGGTCTGCGCGGCACCTCCGGCAAAGCCGAGCACGTCGCGCAAGCGTGGGCCGGCAAAGGCATGAAGCGGCCCTTCCGCGGGAAAATCGGTCGTCATGACAAGCGTTTCGAACCTTGCCAGCTCGTCCGCCGAGAGGCCGAGCGCGCGCTCGAACGTCAGGCCGTAGGAGGCAAACAGCGGTTCGGCCGTGGCGTCGAGCGCGCCGCGATCCGTTTGGGTGATCGCTCCGAAGACGGTCACGAGGTCGGGTCCGCGAGGCGCGGCAGTCGGCGTCGGCTGGCAGGCCATGACGGCGAGCACAGCGAAAGGGGTCATCCACTTGAAAGGCATGGCCAGCTCTCCGGGCGTGGTAATGGCAGTATCGGTTTGCGCGCCTCAGCCTACAGGAAGGTGCCGGCCAATGTCGTCACCCGTCCGCCTGTGCCGATCTTGAAGCGGGCAATGCCGGCGCCATGCACGGTGTTGACGCCGCCCAGGTCGAGCTGCCGGACACCGCGCTCGCGCAGGCGGACGACCGCCTCCCAGAGCAGGCGGTTATGGGCGCCGCGCGGGGCAGCCTCATGGTCCAGCCAGCCAATCTGGTAGGTCGCTGCGCATCCATGCACGAGAAACAGCATCGCCGCCTGCCTCTGCTTGCCGGCATCGACCCGCAGGACCATGAGGCTGTCGCGGTCCTGCCGCGCGGCGACATATTCCGGGACCAGCGCGGCCGGTGTGGCGCGATACCCACGGGCCGCGCGCTGGCCTTCCTCGCTGTCGAGCAGCCAGCGGTACTGCGCCGGCTTGGTGCCGCCCAGAACCGCTTCAACGCCCCGCTTTTCTGCCGTGTTGAGGGCATTGCGCCATTTCTGCTCCAGACCAGCCCGGATGGCCTCGAGGGGTTGGTCCAGGTCGAGGATCACGGTGGAATACCCGGTCATGACCCGGCTCATCCTGCGCGCACCGGCATCGGTCTCGGCGTCCGGCGTGAACATCACGACCCGCGGCCAGCCCTGACCGAGACCCCGCTTGAGCGCGGCATAAGAAGCGGCACGGGTCGTCTCGGACACGGCCTCCAGCCACACGGGCCCGCGTGTGCACAAAGCCATGCTTACCAGCCCGCCAATCTTGCGAGCCGTGAACTGGGCAAGCGCGATGAGGACCCCGTCCTCGACCAGGCCGGCCCGGATCACCCGTCCACCCAGACGCTCAACGGCCTCGCCGTAACTCCAGTCCTGCTGAAGCGCGGCGGGATGAGCCGTCAGCGCCAGGTCCCAGGTCGGCCGAGGGATGTCGAGATCGATCTGCATGAGACGAAGCGTTAGGGAAATCCGGTTAACGAGAGTTAAGCATGGCGCAAGGGAGGCTGTGATGTTCGGCAAACGACCACAGACCGTGATGGGGCACCGCATCGCAGAACCGCGTCCGACGCTGATGGCGGTCTGGCTCTGCTTCCTCTATGTCGGCGTCCCGCTGCTGGTGATTACGGGCCTTCTTGACCTGGCCATGCAGCTCGTGTTCGGGGTTTGCACCGGCCTGTGGTGCCTCCACTAGCGCGGTCACAGCACCATGATGCACCGATTTCGCACGACAGCCGGACCGGTGCGTGCTTGATTGAGCGCCGAAAATCTCTGGGGGAGAATATCATGAAACACATTCTGGCAGCGCTGTCCGTCCTTGCGATCGCCGCCTGCACACCGGCACCTGCCTCAACGGATCAGGCGGCCGCAGAATCGACCGCGGTTGCGGAAGCCATTTACACGGCATTCGCAGCCGGCGATGTTCCCGCCTTTGCCGCCTTGCTCCATCCGGAAATCGTCTGGAATGAGGCCGAGAATTACCCCTATGCCGACAACAATCCCTATATCGGCCCGGATGCTGTCCTGAGCGGCGTCATCGGTCGCGCGGTGACCGAATGGGAGGGCTTCTCCGCCACGCCGGACAGCATGATTGCCCAGGGCAATCGCGTCGCCGTCACCGGCCGCTATACCGGCACCTTCCTGGCCACGGGCGAGCCCATGGATGCCCAGTTCGTCCACATCTGGACCGTCCAGGGCGGCCAGGCCATCGCTTTCCAGCAATACGCCGACACCTGGCAGGCTCGCCATGCGAGCGGTATGGAATAACAAGTCTCAGGGCAGTCAAGGGCCGACGTCCGACAGCGGTGCCAGTTCGAACCCGCGGGGTTCGCAAGCACGGCCGCACGCCGGGCGGTCAGCCCGCCCGGATGGAGGCGTCCGCCGCCTGGACTGCCGTGAAACAAGGAAAACCGGGCAACTTGAAGGCGAGACTTCACACCCCGCAGCCCTGAGCGCGTTCCATGTGAGCATCGACCCCGGCACCGAAGACGGCATCCGGCGCGGGTCGAGCGGAACGGGAACAAGGGAAAAATGGCGCACCTCGCGGGATCAGATCCACACCCTGCAGCCCTGAGCGCGTTCCATGTGAGCATCGACCCCGGCACCGAAGACGGTATCCGGCTCGGGTCGAGCGGAACGGGAACAAGGGAAAAACGGCGCACCTTAGAGGCGCCATTTCGAACCCAACGGGTTCGCAAGCGCGACTGCGCGCCGGCCGGCCAGGCCGCCCCATCGGAGGCGCGAGCGAAGCGAGTTGCCGTGAGATCAAGGAAATGGCGCACCCAAGAGGATTCGAACCTCTGACCTCTGCCTTCGGAGGGCAGCGCTCTATCCAGCTGAGCTATGGGTGCGTTGAACGCGAACCCATAGCCGATGCGGTTGCGGTGCGCAACGCGGCTTTGCGCCTGCGGTTCAGCGAGGCGGGCCGCTTGCAGGCGGCAGAGGGCGTCAGCCCTGATCCGGGGTCTCGCGCCGGGCGACAATGGCATAGGCGACCCGGACCAGTCCGGCAATCAGGGCCGCAATCACAGCCGCCATCGACAGCGTGCTGGCCAGGTCGAGCGGCGCGACGAGCCAGGCCCCGGCATGGACAAGGCCACCGATCACCAGGGCCAATCCGAAGAAGCGCTGCGCGGCCATCAATCCGGGATTGCCCTCGCAGGCCGGATCGGCGTCGGCCGGACGCTTGCCGGTCGCATTGCCAAACAGGACCAGAACCAGTCCGATCAGGGCCTGGACCACCCGGTCCGGCATTTCCGGCCCGACCCAGTCGAAACCGGCCAGAAGCGACAGCCCGTAAGCGGTGATGAGGAGAATGGCGGCGAGGGCCAGCGATCCTTTGATCGAGCGGGTGATCATGGCAATTCCTTTTCTTTCGCGGGACGCCCGGACGCCCGGTTTTCGCCGAAGCCGAACGCGCTGGCAAAGCCGAGCAGGGCCTCTTCGAGAACGGAGACATTGAGATGGTAGATGACCGACTTGCCCGTTTTTTGGGTCGAGACCAGTCCTGCGGTGCGCAACACGCTGAAATGCGCCGACATGGTTGGTTTCGAGACCGGAAAGGCCTCGGCCAGATCGCCCGCCGAGCGTGGTCCTGACTTCAGGATTCGCAGGACTTCCCGGCGGGTCGGGTCGGACAGGGCTTTGAAGATATCCGTCATGAAAAGATAATTAGCTAATCATCAAACTAATGTCAATGGCAGAGATGGAAATGCGCTCAGGACGGGATCCGGAGCGCCCTGTTTGTGGGTGGCCTGCTTGTGGGTTGAATGCCCGGCTCAGGCGAGACCGATGTCGTCAGCCCCGTCATCCATGTCGCCGGAATTACGGCGTCCGCCAAGATCATCGCCGTCTGTATCGTCACGGCGGCGGCGGCCATCCTTGGCCTGGGAGTACCCGGTCAGCCCGACGCCCCAGTCGCGATCGAATCCGTCGACCCCGCGATTGCGGAACCGGACCTTGCGGCCCGGGCGCATCAGCCAGCCATAGAGCCAGATCGACGCGATGGCGCTGACAAGAATCAGGATGAGGGCAAAGCCGGCGCCCGTTTCACCTTGCGGGTGCAGGAAAATGCCGAAAAACCAGGCAAGGGCAACGAACAAAGGCGCGCTCACCGAAATGGCGAAGAACCTGCGGATGAAGTGAGTGCGCATGATGACCCCCCTGGGTTTGATTTCGTGACTGCCGGCCCTCCTTTGGCCACCGACAGATTGCCCTGAAATCATGCCCAAAAAGGGGCAGGCCGGGCGGGACCGCACAGCCACCCGTCCCGGCTGACAGGCTTCGTCCGGTCAGGCATCCTGACGGTTATAGGTCAGCGCAAGGAAGACATCCTCCAGATCGGCTTCCTCGGTGCGCAAGTCCTCGATACGGCCCCCGGCGGCGCGGAATTTCTCGATCATCTCGGCGACCGATTGCTGTCCATATCGATAGGTGATCGCCAGCGCCCCGTCGGCCCGGATCTCCGCATCATATTCGGACAACTCAGCCGGCACGGCAGTCAGGGGCTCGGCTGGCTCGATCACCAGCGTCTTGGAATCCATGCGTTTCAGGAGGGTTTCCTTGGGTTCGCAGGCAATGACCTGACCGTGATCGATAATGGCGATCTGGTCGCACAACTCCTGCGCCTCCTCGAGATAGTGCGTGGTCAGGACGATGGTGGTGCCGCGTGCATGAAGCTCGCGCACATAGTCCCAGAGCTGGCGGCGCAGTTCGATGTCCACCCCGGCGGTCGGTTCGTCGAGCACCAGGATGGGTGGCGTGTGGACCATGGCCTTGGCCACCAGCAGGCGCCGCTTCATGCCGCCGGAAAGCTGGCGGACATAGGCATTTCGCTTGTCGGTGAGGCCGACCGCTTCGAGCAGCTCGTCCGTTTTCCGCTCGGCCTTGGGCACGCCATAGAAGCCGGCCATCAGTTCCAGCGTCTCATGGGGCGTGAAGAAGACATCCATGTTGATTTCCTGCGGCACCACCCCGATGGCGGCACGCGCGGCGCGGCTGTCCTGGTCGATGTCGATACCCCAGGTCCGGGCAGTCCCGCCGGTCTTTTTCACCAGACCGGCAAAGATGTTGATGAAGGTCGACTTGCCGGCCCCGTTGGGACCCAGGAGGCCGAAGATCGAGCCGCGCGGCACTTTCAGATCAATGCCCTTCAGCGCGACTTTCGGCTCAGCGAGCTTGGAACCGCGATAGGTCTTCTTCAGGCCGATGGCTTCGAGCGCGTAATCAGGGAGGGAGGAGCTGTCGGACATGTCGCCTCGGAATTGACGGATGAGGGCCAAAGGCCATAACTAGGCCCCACACTTAGGGATCGTCATTCATCCTGTCCATGAGGGCTTGTCCATGGCCGACGCCGCCAATTCGATACCGCCGTCCGAAATCATCGTCACCGATCAGCATCGCTTGGCTTGCGATGGCGGCGGCGGGGCGCTGGGACATCCGCGCGTCTATCTGGAAATGGGCCAGGATGACTTCGTGGAATGCCCCTATTGCGACCGCCGCTTCGTGAGGGCCGGTTCGGCCGAAGACCCCAAGGCCTGACGCACCGCGCCAGGGCTTCGGAGTTCAGAGCAGACGGCTGGGGAGGCGTTCTGTGCCAGACACTGACACGCCAGACATTGACACGCCAGACAACGAAAACCCGCCCGACAGCGGCGGCAAGTCACTGTCCCAGATCATCGGGCTCTTCCTCGGGATCGCCCTGGCGGTCCTCCTGCAGGTCCTGCCGCTGCCCGAGGGGTTGAGCCGGGAAGCCTGGCTGCTCGCCTCGCTGGCCGTGCTGATGGCGGTGTGGTGGGCGACCGAAGCCATCCCGATTGCCGCCACCGCCCTTATCCCGATGGCACTTTTTCCGCTGCTCGGCATTGCCAGCCAGGGCGCCTCGACGGCGCCCTATGCCAGCACCATTGTCATGCTGTTGCTCGGCGGCTTCATCGTCGCCCTGTCGATCGAGCGCTGGAACCTGCACACCCGGATCGCGCTCAATATTGTCGGCGGCTTCGGCGGCCGACCGGCAGCCCTGATTGCCGGCTTCATGATCGCCTCGGCCCTGTTGTCGATGTGGATCTCCAACACCGCGACCACGCTGATGATGATCCCGATCGCCCTGCGCGTGGCCAAAGAGGTCGAGCGTGAGGGCGTCAGCTCGAAATTCTTTGCTCCGGCCCTGGCGCTGGGTGTCGCCTACGCCGCTTCGATCGGCGGCATGGCGACCCCGGTGGGCACGCCGACCAATCTCATTGGCATCGGCTATCTGCAGAACGAGTTCGGGATTTCCATCGATTTCGCGACCTGGATGGGCATCGGTCTGCCGATCGTCATCCTGCTGATCCCGGCCGCCTGGTTCGTGCTGACGCGGCTTGCCTTCGACCTGAAGGGCGACGGCGACAGCCGGGCCGCCAGGGACCTGGTCCGCACCGAGCTCGCCGGCCTTGGCCGCATGACCCGTCCGGAATGGCGGGTCGCCCTCCTTTTCGGCACCGTCGCCATCCTGTGGATGGGCCGGGTCCTGCCCGGCGAACTGATCGGCCAACCTGGCATGGATTGGGGCTGGAATCCGCTGCTCGCCTGGCTGGCTGACGCGCTCGACATGCCGGTCACCCTGTCGCTCGGCAATACACAGATCGCGGTCATGGGCGCGCTGGCGACTTTCCTGGTACCGGCCGGCGATCGTGGCGCGCGCAGGGGCGAGATGCTGATGAACTGGGAAGGCCTTGCCCGCCTGCCCTGGAATGTCGTCATCCTGTTCGGCGGCGGGCTTTCGCTCGCGGCGGCCCTGTCCTCGACAGGCCTGGCCGACTGGCTGGGCGGACAGATGGGCTTTCTCACCGACATGCCGGTCCCGCTCCTCCTGCTGGTCTTCGTGACGCTGGTGGTCTTCCTGACCGAGCTGACCTCCAATGTCGCCACCACCACCGCCTTCCTGCCCGTGCTCGGCGTGATCGCGGTCGAAGCCGGTGTGCCGCCCGAGCATCTCGTCGTCCCGGTCGCGATCGCCGCCTCGACCGCCTTCATGCTGCCCGTCGCGACCGCTCCCAACGCCATCGTCTATGCCTCCGGCGCCGTGACCCAGCTGCAGATGATGAAAACCGGTGTCCGCATCAATTTCCTCGCCATCGCGATCATCGCCGGATTGTCGGTCCTGCTGGGCTGAGCCACTCCCGAGGCGCGGACAGGCTCCGCACCCTTCCGGGCACACGTGACCGGGTTCGTGCCTCCCGTCCCGAAAACCATGAGCATCATCGGGCATGGCCGAGGGGGTGCGGACAAGTTTGGTGCATTTTTTTGATCAAGCGCATTTCCCTCTCCCCCGGGAGAGGGTCAGGGTGAGGGGTAAATCCCGGTGGCGGCCGAACAAATCCCCCTCATCCAACCCTTCGGGCCACCGCCGCCCGAGGAGAAGGAAGGAGGGCACAAACGGGATTAACGCCCCCTTTTCTTCCCCACGATGTGGGGAGGAAAGGACGTGCCGGCCACTGCGCGCCACACCTCACCGTCCCAAACACATTTTCCCCGCCGCAGCCCCGCAAGAGCGGGGCGGACAGACGGGACTTGCCGACCCATCCGGCGAGCGGTTTGGCTCCCGTCGGTCCCGGACGGCGCGGCGCGCCTCCGGGTAGGATGAGACGGGAGTCCTGTTCAATCAAACGCTGCTTCGACCGGCCAGTCCTCGCTTTCAGTCCGCCACAGGATGGCGGCGATCTTCCACGCGCCGTCGATCTTGAACAGGGTGATGAAGTTGACCCCGATCAGGAAAACCTCGCCGGTGACCCCGTTGACACCTTCATAGGCCGAGCGGGCATAGGCGATCTCGCCCCATTGGGTGATGTCGGTGCGGGTGGCGCGTTCGGTGAAGCCGTTTTCGACCAGCCAGGGGCCGGAGCGCTCGATATAATCATCCAGCGTGATCACGCTGCCGGCACCATTGCCGCTCTGGCCGGCGCCCACGGCGCCCATCGCGGCGCCCTCCATGAAAAGCTCGCGCATGGCGTCGAAATCGCGGGCCTCGCCGACCGGTCCGGAAATCACCGCATAGAGCGCGTCGATCCGGGCCTCGATGGCGGCGGTCTCGTCAGTCTGCGCCGTCGCGGGGGCGATAATGGCGGCAGATGCGGCAAATGCCGCGAGGATGGTCTGTTTCATGGGGCTCCCCAGCTTTACTCGGGCGTCAGCCTCGCCAAGCGGTACGTGCGAGGCAAGTTACTGATCGGACAGCTGCGAACAGGTGAAGCCCTGACGTTCGGCTTCGGCGGCCGCAAGATCTGTGTTCGCGTCGATCACGCGGCGATAGAGGATGAGACCGGTTCGGGTCGGGGCCACAAAGCTCAGGTCCGCGTCTTCCGGGACATAAGACTCGAAACGTTCGATGAGCGCGATCGAAGTTGCTGCGCTTCCGACATCCCGGTCACTCACCGCCGCGAAGTTATTCGTGTTGGCATCGTAAAAACTGACCGAGGCATAATTCCCGTCATCCGGCCAGGGCGCATCAATGCGCAGCGGGCCGTCAGACAGGTCATAAAGGCAGACCGAGTACAAAATATCCGGGCTGGCGCGGACGATTGTCTGGTTTTCGGCCGTGACCGGCGGGGCATGACGGACCATCCCGGTCGCACCGCCGAGGGCTTCGATCCGATCCATGGCGCGCGACATGATCACGCCGGGCATGACGGTCAGGGTGATGCCCAGACCGAGGATGAGACCGAGGACAAAGGGCAAAAAGGGCAGGCCGCGCCGCGTCATGTCTCGCCCTCGCAGCTGATGCGGTCAATCCGGGGGAAGGTCAGGGTGTCCAGATCATCCAGCACGACGGGGTCGGGATGATAGAGGCGCAGGGTCAGGGAGAAGAGACCGGCATTGTTGGTGACGATTGCGCCGGTTTCATCCTGTCCCACCGGGATGATGACGTGGCCGCTCGCATCGGTGCGGGCCGTCGTCTGGCTGACGGCATGGCGGTTTCGTCCGTTGCGCGGCAGGAAGCTGTCCTCGTCATATATGGTGAGCGACCACCAGCGCGTCGGCGGCATCGCGCCGACCACCTCGTAGGCACATCGCTCGGTGAGGTTATGTCCCTCACTGTCGCGTGTGGCAGTGAAATAGACCGCTTCCTCCCGGCTCAGGGCCAGCAGGCCGCGGCGGGCCACCAGTGAGCGAACAAGCGGATTGGCGTCGGGCGAGCCGATATTCGGATTGCTGACCCAGGCCCCGTTATGGACGCCGCCAATCTCGCCGGGGCTGAAGGCCAGTGCGACCGCCATGACGGCCCCGGCGATCAGTCCGAGAAAGAAGGTGATGAGATGGCGCAATGTCATGCCGCAAGCCTAGACAGATTGCCGGGCTCAGCCAAAGCCAAATTGGTCAGGCGGCCTTGGCGTGCATGTGGGTGAGTTCCTGCAGCATGCCCTGGATCTGGCGCAGCTTGGCGCGACCATCCTCGGCCTGGGCCTCGGAAAGTCCGACGGCGGATTTCAGATGGCGCAGGGCGCGAGCCTGGGCATCGGCCGAGCAATTGCCGATTGGCAGGGCGCCGCCGGTTGCCAGGCGCAAGAGCCCGGTCGCCTTGTCGAGCGCCGGCCGGTCGCCGGCTTCGACCAGGTTGAGGATCTTGCTGTCGTCGACGATCTTCATGCCGAGCGTGTCGAAACTGGCCGCCAGCTCCAGCTTGTCGCGGGCCGGGTATGATCCCTTGAGAATTCGGGCTTGTTGGGCGGCCAGTTTGGCCAGGCGTTCCAGCGGCTTGGCATCGCCGCGGACATACCAGGCGTCGGCCTGGTTCGAACCAAGTGTCGAGCGGATATAGCCGGCCAGCTTCTGCTTGTTGGCCTCGCCGACCAGGTTTTCCTCAAGCGCGATCAGGCGGTCGAGATCCTCGTCGGCGCCGCGCGAATGGCGCAGCAATTCGTCGATGATTTCCGGCTGCAACAGGCGGGCCGAGCGCGAGGCGAAGGCCTTGATCAGCGCGTCAGCCGGCAGGGTGCTGTCGGCGCAGATGACGAGGCGGCTCGCCAGGTCACGGGCGAGGCGGACCTCGTCGCGGACGCTTGTTGGGCGCAGGCGCTTGGGGCGCTCAAGCCCCTTGAGGATATTGGTCGCGATGATCGCGCGGCAGGCCGGAAATTCCCGGCCATGGATCTTGCGGGCAAGGCGCTTCGCGGCGCTGGGGGCCAGACTGAGGGCATCGGCGGAATGGTCGCCATCGAACAGGCAGGCGAGGCGTTCCAGTGTCTCGCCGAGATCCTTGCAGCTGCCAAGCAGGGCTTCGCGGCCGGCATCAAAGGCGATGACCTCGGCGATATAGTGATCGACCTCATCAAGTGCGAAGCTGCGGACCTCGGCGTCCTCGGGCAGGCTGTCGCCCATGTCGAGCAGGGCTTCCAGCTTGTCGCCATACTTCTTTTCATGGCGCAGCCGGTCGGCCATGGCGGCGCGAAGCGAATAGGCACGGCGGTCGCTCTGGTGGATTTCGGAGGCGATATCCGCGAATTTCGCCTTCTCGGGATATTCGGGCAGCTTGCTGTTGCGGCCGTCCTGATAGATCCGGTTGAGCGATTTCTGGACCAGCTCGTTGAGCTGTTTGACATAGCCATGCACGCCGGCATCGCTGTCATTGGCCGACGCGATGGCGACCTTCTGGACGGCGTGCTGCAATTCCGTCCCCGAAGCTTCCAGGCTTTCCACCAGATCGGGGCGGTGCAGGAGCTCCATCGGGATCGCCTGGACCCGCTCCAGCCAGCCGGTCAGCACCCGGCGGATCGTGTCGCGGGCATGGGGCTTGGACAGGTCATCCGGGGTGAGGCAGGGCAGGCGCGCCTCGCCGGTCTTTTCCTTTTCGACACCCATGGTCTCGGCGCCGCCTTCGAAAATCGGCACGGAGCGGAATTTGCGGTGTTCCTTGTCGAAGGTTTCCTTGGTGACTCGGACCGAGGCATCCTTGTTCTTGGCGATCAGCGAATGGGCCAGGCGGATGGCTGGGTCGCGCTCATCACGCGCCTCGCTGAGGGCCCAGCCTGACTTGCGGTTTTTCTTGAAAAAGACTTCGTAATGGACGTCGCCGGACATGCACCAACTCCCCTGGAGCCTTATTCATGGCACAAAGAGGCTTAAAACCGGGTGAACCATGCTCCTGATTCATCAAGGGAGCTTGGCGTGTCGGCCCGGCCGCGGCTATGGTTCCTGCACGCGGATCAATTCCGGCCCGATTTGTTCAGGCCAACGCGCGGAGATGGCATGGCAACGATTGCACTCGTGGATGATGATGAAAACATCATCACATCGGTTTCGATCTTTCTCGAAGGAGAGGGATATCATGTGCGGACCTATAATGACGGGGCCTCCGCGCTGACCGCCCTGACCGAGGATCCGCCGGACCTTGGGATTTTCGACATCAAGATGCCGCGCATGGACGGTCTGGAACTGCTGCGCCGCCTGCGTCAGTCCTCCAACCTGCCGGTCATCTTCCTGACCTCCAAGGATGACGAGTTCGACGAAGCGCTCGGACTCAATCTCGGTGCCGATGACTATATCGCCAAGCCCTTCTCCCAGCGCCTTCTGGGCGAGCGGGTCAAGGCCGTGCTTCGCCGCGCCCGCCTGTCCGGTGATCCGGTCGGCACGATCGGCCTGGAGCCCGGCGACAGCAAACCGCTGGAACGTGGCAGCCTGTTGCTCGATCCAAACCGCCATGCCTGTTCCTGGAAGGGCGAGCCGGTTCGCCTGACCGTTACGGAATTCCTGATCCTGCAGGCCCTGGCGACCCGTCCGGGCTATGTGAAAAGCCGCGACAACCTGATGGACGCGGCCTATGACGACCAGGTCTATGTCGACGACCGGACGATCGACAGCCACATCAAGCGCATCCGAAAGAAATTCCGGGAATCCGACAAGCGTTTCGACGCAATCGAGACGCTCTACGGCGTGGGTTACCGCTATAAAGAAGACTGAGACCAGCTCCGCGATGACGGGTCTGCGGCGTATCGGTGCCCGGCTGCGCAGTCTGGCGCCCCGCCCGTCTTCGCGTCTGGCCCAGCTGATCCTGATGGCGAATTTCGTCGCCTTGGGCGTGCTCGTCGTGGGCATGCTGGCGCTGACGGAAACCCGCCGCGGCCTGGTCAATGCCAAGCTGGATTCCCTGCGGGCCCAGGGCGAGCTGATCGCCAATGTGCTGGCCGAAGGCGCATCGGACGGCGCGCCGGCGCCCGCCCTGCGCAATGAGGATGCCCGAGCCATCCTGCGCCAGCTCTATGTGCCAGAGGAATCCCGCGTCATCGTCTTTGACAAGGGCGCCGCCATTGTCGCCGACAGCCATCTGCTGGCGGATGTGTTCGAGACCACACAATTGCCGCCGCCCGGCACCCAGCGTGCGCCGATCGCCGACGGTGCCCGTTCGCTCCCGGTACAGCTTCTCGATGCCCTGGCCAATCTGTTGCGGTCATCGGAAGAGCGCGAGGCGATGGGCCGGAACCTGCGGGATGAAGTCCGACAGGTGATCAATGGCGGGACCGTGGGCGGAGTCCGACGCGAGGCCGATGGTCGCCGGGTCGTCTCGGTTTCACTGCCGATCCAGCCGGTGCGGGCCATCGTCGGCGTGGTGACAATCGAGAGTTATGATCTCGACACGCTGATCGAGGCCGAACGACGCGCCCTCCTGCCTTTCATGATCATTGCGGCGCTGGTGACGGCCATGTCCTCGCTGGCGCTGACCGTCTTCATCGCCCGGCCGATCCGGCGGCTGGCCCGGGCCGCGCGCGAGGCGCGCCGGGCCGGTGGCCGACGCGTGACCATGCCGGACCTGCGCAGCCGCAATGACGAGATTGGCGAGCTCGGCGTCGCCCTGTCGGACATGACCGAGGCGCTCTATGACCGGCTCGACGCCATCGAGCGCTTCGCGGCCGATGTTGCCCATGAGCTCAAGAATCCGCTGACATCGATCCGCTCCGCCGTTGAAGTCCTGCCCAAGGCGAAGGATGACGAACGGCGCGACCGCCTTCTCGCGGTGATCAGCGCTGATGTTGGTCGTCTTGATCGGTTGATCACCGATATCTCCCGGGCGTCCCGGGTTGACGCCGAACTGGCGCGCGAGGATGTCAGTCGCTTCGATCTCGCCGAATTGCTCGGTGATCTCGCCATGTCGTATAATGAGGCGGGCGACAAGCCGGCCTCGATCCGCGTCGACCGCCAGCTTCGCTCTGCGCTCGTCATCGGCCGGGGCGATCCGCTGGGCCAGGTCTTCCGCAACCTCCTCGACAATGCGCTGACCTTCTCGCCGGACGGCGCCGAGATCCTGGTCTCCCTGCGGCGCGGCCAGATGGAGGGGCGACCCAGCCTCAAGATTCATGTCGACGACCAGGGGCCGGGAATTCCCGAGGACAATCTCGAGGCCGTGTTCGATCGTTTCTATACTGACCGCCCGAAAGGCGCCGCCTTCGGTACGCATTCCGGCCTCGGGCTGGCGATCTCGCGGCAGATCGTCAAGGCGCACGGTGGCACCGTGGTGGCGCGGAACCGCCGCAACCAGGCAGGCGAGGTGATCGGTGCCCGCTTCACTGTCGAGCTGCCGGCGGCCGAGCCCGACTGACAAATTGAGCGTCTCGTTGCAAAAAGACGCTTCCCCCCCAACTCAAGCCGCGTTTAGATGACAGCATGATCGGAGTCGTCGTCGTCAGTCATGGCCGTTTGGCCGATGAATTTGTCGCTGCCACGGAGCACGTGGTGGGCCCCATGGATGCGTTCCTTGCTGTATGCATTGGGCCGGACGATGACATGGAAAAGCGCCGTGATGACATCAAGCAGGCAATCGAGGATGCCGATCGCGGCGAGGGCGTGCTGATCCTGACCGACATGTTCGGCGGCACCCCCTCCAATCTCGCCATCTCGCTGCTCGAACCGGGCAAGGTCGAAGTGATCGCCGGCGTGAACCTGCCGATGCTGATCAAGCTGGCGGAAGCCCGCTCGCGAGCGGATCTCGACAGCCTTTCGCGGATGGGCGAGGACGCCGGCAAGCGCTATATCGCGATCGCATCCGATGTGCTTGAAGGTGCCGGCAAGTGACGAAAGTCGCGCGCAAGGTCACAATCTGCAATGCGCGCGGCCTTCACGCCCGTGCGGCTGCGAAATTCGTCGAACTGGCCCAGGGATTTGATGCCACGATCCATGTTTCGCGCGATGGCGAGACGGTAAATGCCGATTCGATCATGGAATTGTTGATGCTGGCTGCGGCCAAGGGCTCGGTGATCGCCATCGAGTCCGAGGGCCCGGACGCCGAGCAGGCCGCCGACAGGCTGACCGAGCTGGTCGAGGCGCGTTTCCACGAAGACGAATAGCCTGCTGCAAGGGTGGGCAGCCGGTCTGGCGGTCAAGCCGCATAAAAAAGCCCGCCGGTGAGGCGGGCTTTTCTCGTTCGGGTTTTCAGGCGGACGCCGGGCCGATCAGGCCGGGGTCCGGTCGAGATCCACTTCCGGAGCGCCGGGCGCGTAGTCGGACTGCCCCTCTGAAGACATCATCGGATCATCACCCATATCCATCATCGGATCGTCGACGATCGGAGCACTGTCTTCGGCCGTCATTGCCGTTATCCCGACCGGAGTGTCGGCCGGAGTGTCGGCCGGAGTCTCGCCCGGAGTCTCGACCGCTTGCAAAGCAGCGGACGGGTCCGTTGTCCCGCCGCCATCCCCACCATTGTCGGCGGCGCCCGGGTCAACGCCTTCCGGGCCTTGCTCGGCGGTCGTTTCGGTCACCGGATCGGGCGCATCATTGCCCGGCATTGGCGGTGGCGGGGCAACCGGCATGGTTCGCTCATCGTCGAGATCGACTGCGGAGCGGGGTGCCGGTTCGGCGCCAGCCGTCGTCTCGGATTCTCCGGTTTCCGCCGCTGTCAACGCGGCAGCGGCCGCCACATCATCGAGACTTGGCAGGTCGTCATCCAGTTCCACCGCGGCGGCCGGGTCGCGGGCATCCGCGACATCACCCGCGTCGGCGACCGCCGCTTCGGCGGTTTCTTCTTCGCGCTCTGCGGCGCTTGCAGCTGTCTCCGGAGCCCCGACATCCTGCGTCGCGCCCATGGCAGGCTCGGCGGGCGCGTCTTGCTGGTCATTTGCGATCTCGCTGCTCGCGACGGTGTCGTCGCCTTCGCCCGGTGCCCGGGCGGCAGCCTTGATTGCGTCGTCTTCGCCGGCCGCGTTGCCGGGAGCGGTGCCGTCGTCATTTGCGGCCTGGTCCGTGACGCCCTCGTTCGGGGCCGTGTCGGCCGCCGCTTCCGTTTCACCGGAGTCCTCGAGGGTGGCCGCTGCTGCGGTTTCAGCCAGTTCGGCCCGCTCGTCCTCGGCGGCTGTGGGGGCGGCTGGCAGGAGGTCGTCCTGCGACGGCGCCTCGGCCTCGCCTGAGGCGTGATCAATTTCGCCATCGCTGGTTTCGGCTTCGGTGGCGGCTGTTTCGAGCGCGCCACCGGCATCGCTGGTGTCACCGAAATCGCCGGCATCACCGGAATCACCGGCAGCATCGGTCTCGGCGGTGGCAGCCACCGCATTCTCCGCGTCCAAACCATTCTCGCCATGAGCCGCAGCGGTCGCGGCCGCGATCGCGGCAGACGCCGTCACACCGGCCACTGCGGCGTCATTGGACTGGCGCACGCCCTCATGCGGCGGATTGCGAAGGGCGTGTTCAGCCAGGCGGGCGACACGGGCATTGAAGCGCCCGCCATCGCGGATGCGATTGACCAGCCCGCCAAGCATGAAGAGCACAAGGCTGCCGCCAACCACGGCCAGCGTGGCAAGGGCGGAAGCGAGAATCGTGCCGGTGGCCAGCGCCAGCAGCGCCAGGGCCGGGATGTAGACCAGCCGCCAGGAGCGTCCCAGGAAAGCCAGCAGGGCCAGCAGGCTGGCGGCACCGGCCAAACCCCATTCGGTCAGCTGGCCCATCGGGACAAAACCCAGCGAGGCGATCGTGTCGAGCAGGCCTGTCGGCAAGGCCGCTTCGAGGCGCCAGCCGGCAAGGGCCGGCATCAGGGCGTTCATCTCGGCAAAGACGTCAAAGGCTGGAACAGAGGCCATAAGCCCGCCATTCACTTCGGTCAGGAAACCATGAACTGCAGGCCAGACGGCCGCGATTCCAACCAGGGCCAGGGCGAGCACGGACAGCCACCAATTGAAGCCGCGGGTCACACCGGAGCGCGACAGCAGACCGGTCGCATCCGGAGCGGCGCGCATCCAGGTGCCGCGCGAATGGTTGATGATGGCGGCGGGTCGCGATCGACGGTTCGGTCCGGCCTGGACGCGAAGCACACTGGCCGTATCCCCCGGTGCCAGCGCGTTCGAGCGTTCAAGCAGGCGGACATCATGGCTCATTCCGTCGGTGTCGGTTACGCGTCCGGTGCCGTCATCGGAGACGGAAACCTCACCCGACACCGTATAGAAATCGATCCGGCGGGCCCCGAAAGACTGCCCGGCATGCGCGGTCGGTAACAAAGACATGGCTTGACGCACCTCTAACAACAAATGCCTGACCGATTGTCCCAAATCGGCAGGCCCTCACCCATTTCCCGTGAACTCTACAAGTTTGATGCCGGAAATAGAACGGGCCAAGGGCATTCTTTACGAAATGTTCAACATCCGTTCCGGCCTGGCTCGCTGAAAGCAGGCTTCCGCCCGGCAGGACGAGCCGCTAGCTTGCCGGGATGCGTTGCTTTTTCCCTTTTCTCTGCCTCGTCCTGACTGCCTGTGGCGGCATGCCCTCGCTGGATCTGCCCGGCCTGCCGCAAGCGGGCCGCGGACCATTCATGCCGCGTGATGAATTGCCGGTCCCACCGAATGTCGAGCGGATGATGGGGCCGGAGGACTGCCGCGGCTCCACCCTGGCGGCGATGTCCGCAAGCATCCCTGACTATCCGGCCCGGGCCTGGGATCGGGGGAGGCAGGGCTGGGTCGTGGTCCGTTTCCACGTTTATTCCGACGGCAGCGTGCACCGGGCCCGCGTTCATCGCGCCGTCCCGGATGGACCGTTCAACCGGGCCACGGAACGAGCGGTCTCGAGCTGGCAATTTGCTCCGCTTGAGGGTGTCGATGTGCTCGAAAACTGCGTGGTCATGTTCGAGTTCCGCGCCGGCGAAGTGCATATCCGCTGAGCGCGGCGCAAATATCCACAAGCTGAGGCAGCGCGCTTTTGCGTCGCCCAGACTGCCCGCCGGGCCGGGCGATGCGGCGCGTCAGCAAGGCATCCCCGTCGACAAGCCCGGCCTGAAGGCGGGATTTTTCCCCGGCCGGGTGTGACCGGGTATATAAGATATTAGGATTTTTACCGGGCCGGGCATCGCCCGCGAGTCCGCAGCCCGGTATCATGGTGATTCGTGAGGGCCGCAGGCAATGGGGGCGGTCCGCACCCAGGGCGACATTGATGACCGGACAGACATTTCAGATCGTGACCCTTGTCGTCACTGTCGGCGCCGTGGCTTTCGCGCTCGCTGTCGGTCTCTGGGCGTTCCGCCTGACCTCAGGCGCGCGCGGCGCCCAGGTGATATGGCGCCGCCGACTGGCCGAGCTGGAAGACAAGATTGCCCGCGCCGACAGTGTGTTCGGCGCCCATCCGGGGCTGGTGCTGGTCTGGGACCAACCGCCCCTGGACGAAAATGACGCCAGCTGGGGCGCCCCGCGGATTTTCGGATCCTCCGTCGCGCTCGCCTCTTTGTTGCGCTTTGCCGAGGCCAGTGATGGCCCCAATCCTGCCGGTATCCTCATGGAAGGCCTGGCTGATTATGAAGCCCGGTCGGCGGGTGGCGAGGAGACGACGCTGCGTCGCCGGTTCCATGACCTGTCCCAGAAGGGCCAGCCCTTCTCCCTGACCATTCTTGGTCCCAGTGGCCGTTTCCTGGAAGTTGATGGTCGCGCGGCCGGCACCCAGCTTGTGGTGTGGCTGTCGGACGCGACGATCCGCGGCCTGGAAGAATCCGGCGCCCGCGGCCGGATCGAGGAAGCCCGCCGTCTGGTTTCCAAGGACCCGCTCGCCTTCCTCGACATGCTCGGCCGGGCCCCGGTTCCGGCCTGGCGCATGAATGCGGGTGGCCGTATCGAATGGGCCAACCAGGCCTATGTGACGGCCGTCGAGGGTGGCACGATTGATGCGACACTCGACAGGCAGACCCTGCTCGATACGGCCATGACCGAGCTTGCCGCACGGGCGACCGCCGCTGGCGCTCCGGTCGACGAGATGCGGGTCGTCGTGGTCGATGGCGCCCGCCGCGGTCTCAGATTCCTGGTCTTCCCGGTCTCCGGTGGCGCTGCCGGCTTTGCGCTCGATGTGACCGATGGCGAGGAGGCCAAGGCCGCCCTCGCCCGCTTCCGCCGGGCCCATGATGACACGCTGAACCACATGGCCGAGGCTGTCGTGGTGTTCGATCGCTCCAAGCGTCTGAACTTCCACAACAAGGCCTTCTCCAACCTGTTCAAGCTGGACGATGCCTGGCTCAATGACCGTCCCGGCCACGCGCAATTCCTTGACCGGATGCGCGAGAAGCGCCTGCTGCCGGAGCAGGCTGATTTCGGCGCCTGGAAGAGTGAGGAGCTGGCGCGCTATGACGCGCCGCCGAACGAGGAAACGCCGGACGAGCTGTGGCCGCTGCCCGACGGCCGCACCCTGCGCATCGCCCGCCAGCGGCACCCGCTGGGCGGTCTGATGATGATTTTCGAGGACAAGACCGACGAGCTGGCCCTGCGGGCCCGCTACAACACACTCATCAATGTCCAGCGCGCCACACTCGACAAGCTGCACGAGGCGGTTGCCGTGTTCGGCGCCAATGGCCGTCTCCAGCTGAACAATTCCGCTTTCGAGGACCTGTGGGGCTTCGAGGCTGACGAGCTCGATGGACAGCCCGACTTCGATGCCGTGTCGGAGACCTGCGCGGCCCTGTTCACCGACGACCGGGTGTGGACCGACATCAAGGCCCGCGTCACCGATCCCAGCCCGCAGGCGCGCAAACAGGTCACTGGCGAGATGCGTCGTTCGGACGGCCGCGTGCTGACCTATCTCACCCGTCCGCTGCCCGATGGTGCGACGCTGATCTGCTGGGATGACGTGACCGACAGCCGCCGCATCGAGGAAGCCCTGCGTGAACGGGCCGAGGCGCTGGAAACCTCCGAGCGGATCAAGACCGAATTTGTCGAACATGTGAGCTATCAGCTGCGCACGCCGCTGACCACGATCGGCGGTTATGCCGACATGCTGGCCCAGGGTTTTGCCGGCGAGCTGTCGGACCGGCAGAAAGAGCCGATGTCCGCGATCCAGTCAGCCGCCGCTCATCTCGCCAAGCTGATCGACGACATTCTCGACGTGGCCGCGATCGATGCCGGCCAGCTTGAGCTGGAACTTGGCGATGTCGATCTCGGCGAGGTGGCGCGCGAAGCGGCAGAGCTGGTCGCGGCGCGGGCGGACCATCACGCCATCAAGCTGGATGTCGCGATCGAGGACGGGCTCGGCTTGCTGCGGGCGGACCGCAATCGTCTGAAACAGGTCTCGATGAATCTGTTGTCCAACGCCATTCGTCATGTCGCGACCGGTGGTGCCGTCACGATCGGCGCCCGTCGCAATGGCGAGGACCTGACGCTTTGGGTCAAGGATGATGGCGAGGGTATTGCGCCGGAAAAACAGGCCAGCGTGTTTGACCGTTTCTCGCGCGGCGAGCGCGGCGGGGCCGGGCTCGGCCTGTCTCTGGTCAAGGAAATTGCCGAGCTGCACGGCGGCTGGGTCGAGCTGCAGTCCGAGCCCCGGCAGGGGACCCTGGTATCCTGCCATCTGCCGATCGAGCCGCGCAGTTCAGCCGTGCCGCCCGAGCTGGATTTTGCCAGCCGACCGGCGACACGCCTGGCCGGTGACCGGGCGCGCGTCGAATAGCGATATCATGACCCCGGGACGCGTTGGCGCCTGCAGGCGCCGACCGGATCAGCCCTGGTTCTGCGGCATCCGCACAACCAGCCCGTCGAGCTCGTCAGTGACCTTGATCTGGCACGACAGGCGCGAGGTCTCCTGCACCGCTTCGGCGAAGTCGAGCATCGACTCTTCCATGGCTTCGCGCGAACCGGTCTTCTCGACCCATGCCGGGTCGACATAGACGTGACAGGTTGCGCAGGCACAGGCACCACCGCAATCGGCGTCGATGCCCGGGACCAGGTTGCGAACAGCGCCTTCCATCACGGTCAGCCCGGTAGCGACCTCGATGGCGTGTTCAGTTCCATTGTGCTCGATATAGGTGATCTTCGGCATGCCAGTCTCCGTTGGATGCCAAGGACATGAACAGCGTTCACGGTCGAGTCAAGATTCAGCCTCACCGCTTGCCGTCCGCGACGGGCTTCGCTAAGCGCAATCCATGGCGAATTCGAATACTGTTTCCTTGCCTGATCTGGCAGCGACGCAAGCCTTGGCGCTCCGCCTTGCCGGCGTCCTGCGTGCGGGAGACACCGTCTTCCTGACCGGTGATCTCGGCGCCGGCAAGACCACGCTCGCCCGGACGGTTATCAAGGCGCTTTGCGGCGTCGAGGACGCGCCCAGCCCGACCTACACCCTGATCCAGACCTATGACACCGGCGGCGGTGAACTCTGGCATGCCGACCTCTACCGGATCGAGGATCCGGCCGAGCTCGACGAACTGGGCTTCGACGATGCCTTCGGGGATGTCATCATGCTGGTTGAATGGCCCGACCGCCTGTTTGGCCTGGTTCCGGATGACCGGCTGGAGCTGCATCTCGAAATGGTTGAGGATAGCGTTGGCGAGGCCATGGACAGGCCGCGTCAGGCGCGCTTAACAGGGTTCGGGCAGTGGGAGACACGCCTTGACGACATCTGATCGAAACGCGGCCATGGCCGCTTTCCTGACATCGGCCGGATGGGGCGATGCGCACCAGCACCCCTTGCCCGGCGATGCCTCGACCCGGCGCTATATCCGGCTTGAAAAGGGCGGCGACCGGGCCATGCTGATGGATGCGCCGGCTGCATCAGAAGCGCCGGTCTGCCCGCCCGAGGCAAGCCCGTCCGAGCGGGCCGCCCTGGGCTACAATGCCGTGGCCCGGCTTGCCGGATCCAATCTGGTTGCCTTCGCCGGCCTGGCTGACGCACTGTGCGAGCGCGGCTTCTCGGCACCGCGCGTCCTCGCCAGCGATATAGCGGCGGGCTTCCTCCTCCTGGAAGATCTTGGTGATGATCTGTTCGCAAGGCTCCTGCCGGGCGATCTGCACGAAGGCACGCTCTATGCCAAGGCCGTCGACGTGCTGGCCGCGATCTATCGCTCCAGCCTGCCGCCGCAAGTCGAGCGCGAGGGCGAAAGCTGGCCGCTCCTGGCCTATGACGACACGGCCCTGATGGCCGAGGCCGACCTGTTCCTGGACTGGTTCCTGACACGGCATGCCGGTGTCGAGCTGGACGAGACGGCCCGGGCCGACTGGCACGCGATCTGGGGCCGCGCCTTCGAGCGGCTGCAGCATTGTGCGCCGGGACTTGTCCTGCGCGATTTCCATGCCGAGAACCTGATCTATCTGCCGGACCGGAAGGGCGAGGCCGAGATCGGCCTGCTGGACTTCCAGGACGCGCTGATCGGTCATCCGGCCTATGATCTCGTCTCCTTGATCGAGGACGCGCGGCGCAATGTGGAACGCAAGCTGGCAGTGCCACTGAAAGCGCGCTTCGTGGAACAGGCCGGGATCACCGATGCCGCCGGGTTTGATGCGGCCTATGCGGTGCTCGGCGCCCAGCGCAATGCCAAGATTCTGGGAATTTTCGTGCGGCTCGCGGTGCGCGACGGCAAGCAGCGTTATCTTGAGCTTTTGCCGCGGGTGGCGCGCCATTTCGTGGCCGATCTCCAGCATCCTGCCCTGATGCCCCTGCACATGTGGGTGAAGTCAAACGCGCCGCAGGTTTTCGCGGAAGCGCACAAATGATTGAAATCCGCCACGCCATGGCACTTGCCGCCGGACTGGGGACGCGCATGCGTCCGGTCACGAATGACCGCCCCAAGGCGCTGGTCGAGGTGGGTGGCAAGACCTTGCTCGACTGGGCGCTGGATCGTTATGCCGCTGGCGGGATCGAACGCTGCGTGGTCAATGTCCACCATTTCGCGGACCGGATGGAAGTGCATCTGGCGCGGCGGGCCGGGGGCCCGGCGATCACCGTGTCCGATGAGCGCGACGAAGTGCTGGAAACCGGTGGCGGTGTGGTCAAGGCCCTGCCCGAGCTCGGCCCGGATCCCGTCTTCATCGCCAATATCGATGCGATCTGGGAAGAAGCGGGCGCCGCCTCGCTCGACAGTCTGCGCGCCGCCTGGGATGGTGATCGCATGGACGCGCTCCTCCTGCTTGCCCCGATGGCGGCGACCCTGGGCTTTGACGGTCCGGGCGACGCTTTCCTCGATCCCGACGGACAGGTCCGGTTTCGCGGCGAGGCGGACCGGGCGCCCTATGCCTATGCCGGTGTCCAGATCCTGCATCCGCGCGCGCTCGAGGGGCGCACGGTCCGCCGCTTCTCGATGATGGAGGTCTGGCGTGAACTGGCCGCAGCCGGGCGCCTGCACGGCGTCGTCCTGCAGTCGTTCTGGATGCATGTCGGCGATCCCGGGGCGCTCGCCGAGGCCGAAGCGCGGCTGACCGGGTGAGCGCGCGACTGTTCGATACGTCCGGGCCCAGCCTTTTCACCATACCGCCCCAAACGGATTTCCTTCGCGCCATCGCCACCACCCTGCGCGAGGAGTTTGACGCGGCCGCCAATCCGGACGCGCTGACGCGCCTGCTCATCCTCACGCCGACCCGGCGCGCCGCCAAGGCGTTGGGCGATGTCTTTGCCGAACTGGCCGGAAACGGTGTCGCCCTCCTGCCGCTGATCCGGCCGATCGGCGATGTCGATGTCGATGATCCGCCGTTCGAACCGGGTGAGCTGGCCGGTCTTGCCGCGCCGGCCATCTCGCCGGAGCGCCGGCGCTATGAGCTGGCCCGCCTGATCCTCGCCAAGGAAACCGCTCTCGGTCGGCCGATCGGCGTCGGCGGCGCCCTGTCGCTGGCCGATTCCCTCGCGGCCCTGCTGGATGATCTGGCGACCGAGGATGTCAGCGACCTGTCGGCCCTGCATGAGGCGGTCGCGAGCTATCTGCCCGCCGACCGGCGCGAGGCGGTCGAATTTCTCGACATCGTGCAGAGTGTCTGGCCGGCCCGCCTGGCCGAGCTGGGCCTGTCCGATGGCGCCGCACGTCGTTCCCGGGTCCTGCACGCGCTGGTCGGGCGCTGGAGCCGCGAGGCGCCGGGTCATCCGGTGCTGGCGGTCGGTTCCACCGGTTCCATCCCCGCTGCCCGCAAATTGATGGGCGTGATTGCCAATCTCCCCGAAGGCGCGGTTGTTCTGCCAGGCTTCGACTGGGATGCGGACGACAAGGCCTGGGGGGCGGTCAGCGAAGATCACCCGCAATGGGCGATGAAGACCTTCGTGGAAGAGTTGGGGCTGGACCGGGACTCGGTCACGGCCTGGCCTGGCGCGTCCGAAAGCGGTGCCGCAGCCCGTCGTCGACGCATCCTCGCGGAAGCCCTGCGTCCGGCCGATACCACGGATGAATGGCTGACCCGGATCGCGACCTTGCAAGACCAGTATGGTGCGGATTTCTTCTCCGATGGCCTCGCCGGGCTGAGCCTGGTGGAAACACCGGACGAGATCAGCGAGGCGCGGGCCTGTGCCCTGATGCTGCGCGAGACCCTCGAGACCGAGGGCGAGACCGCGATCCTGGTGACCTCGGACCGGATGCTGGCGCGACGCGTCTCGGCCGAAATGACGCGCTTTGGTGTCCGGCTGGATGATTCAGGCGGTGCGGCGCTGGCGGAAACCCCGCCGGGTGCCTTCCTGACCCGGCTGCTTGATGTGGCGCTTGATTGCGGTGGCGTGGTCGCTCTGACCGCATTATGGGGCTCGCCCCTGTTTCGCGCCGGCGGGCGTCGCGGCCAGGCCCACGGCGTGCTCGCCAAGTTCGAGGCGGAAGCCCTGCGCGGCGCGCGGCCCGGGCACGACCTGGCGTCGATCCGGGCGCGTATCGATGGCGAACGGGTCAAGCTCTTCCCCGAAGACAGGGCCGGCATCCTGGCCATTCTCGACGTCCTCGAGAGCGCGCTTGACGGTCTCCTGACCGATGCGCGCCGGCCGGCCCGTGACTGGGCCCGGGCCCATGCCGTTGCCGCCGAGGCCCTCGCCAGCGATGGCAGTGCGCACGGGTCCGACAGTGTCTGGAGCGGCGAAGGCGGCGAGGCGGCGGCCGGATTGTTGCGCTCCCTGATCGAGGAAAGCGACAGCCTTCCCGTCATGACCCTGACGGATTATGCGGCAGCCTTTGCGGAAATGTGCCGGTCGCGGCGGGTCGCGCCGCGTGTCGGTGTGCACCCGCGACTACAGGTCCTTGGTCCGCTCGAAGCGCGCCTGATCACCGCTGACCGGGTCATCCTCGCCGGTCTCAATGAAGGCGTCTGGCCGCCGGGCCCGGGGGCTGATCCCTGGTTGTCGGCGGGCATGCGGCGTGCGGTGGGTCTGGGCGCGCCGGAGCGTCGCTATGGGCTGGCCGCGCATGATTTCGTCCAGCTGGCGGCAGCGCGGGAGGTCGTGATGACGCGGTCGGAGAAATCCGAAGGCGCGCCGACCGTGGCCTCACGCTGGCTCTGGCGCCTCAAGACCCTGGCGCGCGGTGCACTGGGCGATGCCGCCGGGCGGATCTTCGCCACCGCGACCGATTATGTCGGCATCGCCCGCGCGCTCGATGATCCGGGGCAGGCGCCGCAGGCCGCGCCCCGTCCATCGCCCTGTCCGCCAGTCGAGGTTCGACCACGCCGCATGTCGATCACCGAGATCAGCACCTGGGTGCGCGATCCCTATTCGATCTATGCCCGCCATGTGCTCGGCCTGCGCCGCCTCGATCCGGCCGACATGCCACCTGGTCCCCGCGAGCGCGGTTCGGCCCTGCACGACGCGCTCGAGGCGGTGGTCCCGCGATGGGGCGACGATGTGCCGGACGATGCCGTTGCGCAGCTTCTGGCGGCCGTCGAGCCGCGCCTGGCTGCCGCCGGCTTCGCATCGGCCGAGCGCGTGCTGGAACGCGCCCGCTTCGAACGAGCCGCGCGCTGGCTTGTCGCTTGGGAGCGGGAACGACGCGCCCGCGGCATCCGTCTCGACCAGGTGGAGATCAAGGGGGCAATGACGCTGGACGGGCCGGCTGGCAGCTGGACGCTGACCGGGCGTTCCGACCGCTTTGACCGGCATCCGGACGGCCGGCTCGACATTATCGATTACAAGACCGGCGGCAATTCTTCGGCCAAGGCGATCAAGGCCGGTTTTGATCCGCAATTGCCGCTGACCGCCGCCATGGCGAGCGCCGGTGCCTTTGAGGATATGGCGCCCGGCGACCCCGCCGGCCTCTACTACATCGCCCTTCCCGGCAATGCTGATGGCGGGCGCGAAGTCCGGATCGATGGCAAGGCGAACCCGGAGGCCGGCGAATTTGCGCAGATGGCGCTCGAGGACCTAAGCGGCTGGATTGCTCATTTCGATCTCGAAACGACCGCATATGAGAGCCAGATTCGTGTCCAGTACATGAATGATTACGGGGATTTCGACCATCTCGCGCGACGCGGCGAGTGGGCCTCCGCCGGTGGCGAAGGGTCGGAGGGCGAGCGATGAGCGAAGCCTGTTTCGACCCGGCGATCAAGCAGGCCGCGACGGCGGCGCAGCAGCGCGCGGCCCGGCCCGAGGCCAGCGTTTTCGTGGAAGCCAATGCCGGTTCCGGCAAGACGCGTGTTCTCGTTGACCGGGTGATCAACCTGCTCCTCGCCGGCCACAGGCCCGAGACCATTCTCTGCGTGACTTATACAAAGGCTGCCGCGGCCGAGATGAAGGATCGTCTGTTCAAGCGTCTCGGCGACTGGTCGGTGACCCCCGACGCGATGCTCGACAAGGACCTCAGCAAACTTCTCGGCCGACCGCTGAAGCCGGGCGATGCAAACCGGGCCCGCAAGCTCTTCGCCCAGGCGCTGGAGACGCCGGGCGGGCTGAAGATCCAGACGATCCACGCCTTTTGCGAGAACCTGCTGCGCCGCTTCCCGCTGGAAGCCGGTGCTCCGCCGGGTTTCGAGACGCTCGATGATGCAGCCGCCGGCAAGGCGATGGAGACGGCCCGGCGGGCCGTGCTGGCCGCCCTGACACCGGGCGAGGTCAACATTCTGATCGAGACCGGCGGTCCCGAGGCCATCGACGCCATCCTGCGCTGGGCGCGCGGCAACCGGCATGATTTCAGCGAGACCTGCGAAAGGGCCGGTGGGGTTGAGGTACTGGTTGAGCGGCTCTGGCCGGTGCTCGAACTGCCGCAGGGTGCCCATCCGGACCAGCTCAAGTCGGACGCTGTGGCAGCGGTCCCGCGCGCTGAAATCGAGGCCGCTGCGCACGCCCTGTGCGACGAAGGGTCAAAGACCGACGTGACGCGCGGCGAGATCCTGAAGCGCGCCCTTGCGAGCGCGGATCCGGCGCTGGCCTTTGACACCTTCCTGACGGCGTACTTCACGGACAAGGGCAAGGGCTCGCGCATTGCCCGCCTGGCGACGGCCGCGATCAAGAAGGCCTGCCCGCATGTGCTCGACCTGCTGGAAGCCGAGGCCGAGCGGCTGGAGACCGTGCGTGACCTGATCCAGCGCGCGAGGCTCGCCCGCGCCAGTGCGGTGGCGCTTGTCGTCGCCGATCGTTTCATCCGGGCCTATGGCGCGGCGCTGCAGCAGGCTCGCGCCCTGGACTTTGATGATCTCGTGCGTCTCGCGGGCCTGTTGCTGGCGCCCGAGAACCCGTTCTCCGGCTGGGTTGGCTACAAGCTGGACGGCATGCTGGCCCACGCCCTGATCGACGAGGCCCAGGACACGGCGCCGCGCCAATGGGACATGATCCGCGGCCTGACAGCGGAGTTCTTTGCCGGCGAAGGCGCGCAGGATCTGGGGCGCACCCTGTTCGTGGTCGGCGACGAGAAGCAGTCGATCTATTCCTTCCAGGGCGCTGAACCGGCCCGTTTCCTGGCCGAAGGCGATCATCTGGCCGCTTCGGCGGCCGCGGTGGAGCTGCCCTTCGAGCGACCGGGGCTTGATGTGTCCTTCCGCTCTGCCCCGGAAATCCTGGCCGCTGTCGACCAGGCCTTTGCGGCCAGGATACCGGCGCCGGAAACCAAATTCCTCGCCGGCGCAACGGCCCTGCCGTTCGCGCGCTATCAGCGCCACCGGGCGGCCCGGTCGGGCATGCCGGGTTGTGTCGAGATCTGGCCGGCGATCCCCAAACCCGAAAGGGTCGAGGAAGGCTCGATCTTTGACCCGGTCGACCAGCGGGCCCGGGGTACATCCCGGGATTTGCTGGCTGCCACGGTGGCGACCGAGATTGCCGACATGATCACGCGCGGCGACGCGATCTGGGAGGAGGCGCCCGAAGGATTTGTCGCGCGCCCGGTCCGGCCGTCCGATATCGCCATCCTCGTCTGGCGCCGGACCGGCGGCTTCTTCGAGGAAGTGATCCGGCAGCTCAAGCTCAAGGGCGTCCCGGTCGCCGGGGCCGACCGCATGGTCCTGCGGGAACAGACCGCGGTGAAGGACATGCTGGCGCTGGGCCGTTTCGCGATGACGCCGGGCGATGACCTGGCGCTGGCGGAATTGTTGCGCTCGCCCCTGTTCGACCCGGTTGATCCGGACCTGCCCGGTGTCGATGAGCAGGCGCTCTATGATCTGGCCCGATCCCGTACCGACCTGAAACGCCGCGGCACGTTGTGGAATGCGCTCTTCACCAGCGAGGATGCGCGCTTTGCCGATGCCCGGCAGGCCCTGATCGAGCTGCGCAACCAGGCCGACAAGGCCCGCCTCTATGATCTCTTCGCCGGCTTCCTCAATGCCCGCACGCCGACCGGTGAGACGCGCTGGGCGCGCATGTATGCTCGGCTGGGCGAAGAGGCTCGCGATCCGCTGCAGGAATTTCTCGCCCGTGCCCTGCAGCATGAGCGCGAGAGCGGCGGTGCGCTGGCCAGTTTCATTGCCCGCATCGACGGCGAGGAAACCCAGATCAAGCGCGAGATGAGCCCGGATCGCAATGAGGTCCAGGTCATGACGGTGCATGCCTCCAAGGGGCTGGAACGGCCCGTTATCATCCTGCCCGACACCACCCGCAGTCCGCTGACCGGCAAGATGGATCCCATCTTTTCGCATGATGAATGCGGTCTTCTGTGGTCGCCGCGCAAGGCGGAGGACCCGGCAGTGGTGGAGCGTCTGCGAACGACCGCGCAGAACAAGCTGCTCGCCGAGCATGGCCGTCTGCTTTACGTCGCCCTCACCCGGGCCCGCGACCGGCTGATCGTGTGCGGATGGCGGCAGGGGCAAGGCGACCTCGGGCAGATTTCCGACGACAGCTGGTATGCCCAGCTCGCCGAGGCCTGGCAGGGCGAGGGCTGGGAAAGCTTCGCTTCGCCGGTATCGGCGATCATCGACGGGGCCGAGGACGGCTTGCGATTTGGCCCCGCGCCGGTGAGGCTGGGTCTGGCCAGCGATGCCCGGGCTGCCCGGGTCGCGATCCCGGACTGGGCCGAGGTGCCGGCGCGGGCGGAGACAGGCCAGATACTCAGCGCCGCACCATCGAGCCTGGTCAGTGATGAGGACAGTGAGCCGGCCGTCCTGTCGCCGCTGGCCGATCCCGGTGGCCATCGCTATCGGCGCGGCAATGTGATCCACAAGCTCCTGCAGACCCTGCCCGACCTTCCCGCCGACCGGCGCGACGCCGTCGCGCGGAGGTTTGTCGCCGCGCAGCCGGATATTCCCGAGGCCGACAAGGCGCAGATCGTCACCGAAACCCTCGCAATTCTGGACCATCCCGACTTTGCGCCGCTCTTCGGGCCGGGAAGCCGGGCCGAGGTTGCGCTGGTCGGTCAGGCGCCGGGCCTGGCAGCCAACACGATTATCCGCGGCCAGGTTGACCGGCTTGTGGTGACCGATCACGAAGTCCTGATCATAGACTACAAGACCAATCGTCCGCCGCCCGCAGATGTTGCTGCAGTGGCGAAAGTCTATCTCGGCCAGATGGCGACCTATCGGGCCCTGCTGCGCGCGGTTCATCCCGAAAAATCCGTGCGTTGTGCGCTGCTCTGGACCGACGCGGCGCGATTGATGGCGCTTCCTGACGCGGTTCTCGACGACATGTTCGACGCGGGAGCGGCTTGACGGGAGGGCCTGCCCTCCTTACCTCACGCGCCATCAGTTGAGTCCGCCCCCGCGGATTCGTTCCAGCAAAGGAGTTTCCCATGGCGACCAAAGCGGTCAGCGATGAATCCTTCGAGAATGACGTGATCAATGCCTCCGGCCCGGTCCTCGTGGACTTCTGGGCAGAGTGGTGCGGTCCGTGCAAACAAATCTCCCCGGCGCTCGAGGAAATTGCCGAAGAAATGTCCGGTGCGCTGACGGTCGCCAAGGTGAATATCGACGATCATCCGATGACGCCGGGCAAGTACGGCGTGCGCGGCATCCCGACCCTGATGATCTTCAAGGACGGCCAGGTCGTCGCGACCAAGATCGGTGCCATGGCCAAGGGCAAGATCGCCGAATGGGTTCAGGAAACGCTCTAGGTACTGTACCCATAAACCGGATTCCCAAATCACTCCGGCCGTGATTCAAGCTTCTTGGAGGAGTTGGATCATGGCCCGTTTTGATTTGAGCGATGGGGA
>NZ_JADFAJ010000040.1 GCF_015665295.1 Maricaulis sp. | reverse complement strand
GGACATCAATCCCTTCTTCGGGGACATCAACCCCTTCTTCAGCGACGACATCAATCCGTTCTGGGGCGATATCAATCCCTTCTTCAGTGACGACATCAACCCGTTCTGGAGCGACATCAACCCGTTCTGGCAGGAGGTCGGTCCGGTCTGGGGCGATCTCAATCTCGAATGGAATGAGGCGGCGGCCGAGGGCGGTGACTTCTCAGTGATCGCCAATGAGATGGCTTCGGTCATCGATCGTGCCGAGAGCGTGTTCGGTGCCGCCATTGAAGCGCGCACCGGCCAGAGCATGGACGAGGCCTTCCTCGATGCCCTGCTGGAGCGCTTCGGGATCGATCTTGATGACCCGGACAGCCTGGCCTCGGTCAGCATCGGCCAGCGGTCGGAATTCTTCCTGACTTTCTATGACAGCCTGATGGGCTTCTCCGGCGTCGACCATGTCGATCACTGGATGCCGGCCATCAACTGGTCGCCGGCCCTGGCAGCCAGCTATGACTGGGGTCGTGCTCCGCTGGTTGGCGTGCTCGATTTCAGTGTCAATACGGTTGACGGGTCCAGCTTCCGCGGACAAGGCGGCGAGCGCGACTATCTCAATGTCAATCACGGCAATGCCGTGGCCAGCCTGATCGGTGCGCCGGTCGATGGTGTTGGCGTGATGGGGGTTACCCCGCATGCGGCGATGCGCTTCTATAATCCTTTCGACGAGTCCCACACGGCGGGCTGGGCGGATGTTGCGGACGGGGTCGAGGCCCTGGCCAATGGCGGTGCGTCCGTCATCAACATGTCGCTCGGCGTGCCGGGCTGGACCCTGCACCAGGAGTGGGCCGAGGTCTTCCGTCAGGACCGGGTGGCACGCCGCGCCGACAACCTGACTTTCGTGATCGCTGCCGGCAATGACGGTGTCACCCAGACTGTCGATCTCGACTGGACCGGTGTTTCGGTGCTCGACAATCTCATCCTGGTCGGATCGGTCGATCCGACGGGCAATATCTCCTCCTTCTCCAATACGCCGGGCGAAGCCTGCCTGCTGACCAATGGAAGCTGCCTGCCGGGCTCGCGCCTGATGGACCGTTTCCTGGTCGCACCGGGTGAGCTCCTGCTGGTTGATGACGGCGAAGGCGGTGTGACCCGTGTCTCCGGCACGTCGTTTGCGGCGCCGCTGGTTTCGGGCGCAGCAGCCCTGGTCAAGGGCTGGTGGTACTGGCTGGATGGCAGCGAAGTGGCGGATGTCCTGCTGCTGTCGGCCCGTGATCTCGGTGAGCCGGGCGTGGACGCGGTCTATGGCCACGGCATGCTCGATGTCGCCGGTGCCATGTCGCCGCTCAATCCGGCCAATCTCTATGGCCTCGACCGTCATAACAATCCGATTGAAGCCAGCGAACTGATCATCACCGGTGGTCGCCTCTCGCTGCGCCACAAGGGCCGGGACCATGTTGCGGTCTTCGAGGATATCGGCGACAGCTTCCGCGATTTCTCGATCGCGGTGGATGATCTGATTGTCGGGAGTTCGCTCTCGGAATCGGTCGCCAATGCCTATGCCGAACAATATATCTATGAGCGGACCGGTGCGTCGCTGAACGGGACCCATTTCTCGGATATCCGACGCGCATCGCAGCTCCTCTCACAGACCGGAAACCTGATGGTGACGGCCACGGCCTCCACCCTGGATCCGTCCAATCTCGGCTATGCCCGTGAACTGGGCTTCCATGCCGGTGTCGAGCTGACCGATACGGAAAGCGGACGCTCGATGAAATTCGGTGTCGGTGAAGGCGCTCTGGCGCTGTCCAGCCAGACCGGTTTCAACCTTTTCTCGGACCATCGTCCGGAAAGCGGCGGCGTGAACCCGGTCCTCGGCTTCGCCTCTGGCGGCGCCTATGCGGCCAGCGCCTTCGACTTCGCCGGGGATCTCCAGGTCGCCTTCGGTGTCACCACCACCCATGAGCAAGCGCTCTATGTGATGCCGGGCACCGGTGAGGAGCGAGCCCTGTTTGACAGTGTCGCGCCTTACCAGGCCGTCGCCGCCAATCTCGATCTCAGCTACCCGTTGAATGACCGTGTCACGGTCAATGGCTCGCTGACCCAGCTGCACGAGGCGACCGGCCTGCTCGGTGCCCAGGGTGGCAGTCTTCTGGCCCTCGAGGGCGGTGCGGATACGACCGCGCTGACCTTTGGTGTCGACGCCCGGCCGTCCTCGCGGATCGGTCTGAGTGCCTCGGTGACGATGGCCCAGACGCGGACCACTGCCTTTGATGGTGGCCTGCTGGATATTGCCGATCGGATCGACAGCACGGCGGCCCAGGTCTCGCTGCGCTATGGCGCCCTGTTCTCAAGCCGTGACGGTGTCCGTCTGAGCATGGTTCAGCCGCTGCATGTCGAAAGCGGCGCGCTGAGCTATACCGGCATGGCGGTCACCGATCGTGACACGGGCGAGCTTGCCGTCGAGCGCAGTGTCTGGGAGCTGGGTGGCCGGCGTCCGGTCTATGCCGAGGTCATCTATGCCACCGAGCTGGGCTCGTCGGATCGTCGTCTGAGCGTCTTCAGCCGCCAGCAATTGTCCGGTGACGAGCAGGTCTCGGAATTCTCGGCCGCGACCAGCGGTCTCCGCTTCGAAATGCGCTTCTGATCCACTCGGCAGCGTGCTGAAAGAGGGCCGTCGGCGAAAGCCGGCGGCCCTTTTGCGTTCTCACGCAGGCCTCGAGGCGGGCTCCATTAGGTATTCCTTCAGCCAAGGCTGGTATTGTTAAGCGTCAATAACGTCCGCGCGGGCGTGTCCGGAGAGTATTTGTGCGTTTGCCTGCAAACCCACTGGCTGTTTTTACGGTTGTCCTGAGCTTGTATCTGGCTCTGGTTCCCGCGGCTGTGCGCGCACAAGAACCTGAAACAATTCAGAATTTCTCCGAAGCCGTGAGTGCGTCCCAGGCGGCGATGATGCGGGACCCGATCGAAGCCCTGTCGCTGTCGGAGCGTGCCGAGGATCTCGCGCGCCGGCTCATGACAAATGAGCGTGATGAGGCGATGGCGACGGCCTGGTGGCTGCAGTCTGAAGCGCTGACCCGTATGGGGCGGGCCGAGGACGCCCACCCGATCGCGCTGGACGCGCTCGCCCGTCTGGGCGAGGCGCCGGCCGAGACGAAGCTCCTCGCGGACATCTACACCTCGCTCGGGCGGATCGAGAAAGTGCTCGGCGAGCACGGTGATGCGCTGGAGAATTATCAGCGCGCCTATGAGATCTACCGCGATCTGGGCGAGCGCCGCAGCGAGTCGATCGCGCTCCAGTCCATGGCGTCCATCTATTCCGACGCCCAGCAATACGAGCGGGCTGTGGAGTATTTCCAGAATGCTCTGGATCGCTACCAGGACCCGTCGCTGGATCTGGCCGCTCACAACAATCTGGCCAACGCGCTGACCCAGCTTGGGCGCTATGAGGACGCGGCCCGGTCCTTCGGGCAAGCGCGGGCGCTGGCGACCTCCATGGGCAGCGCCATCCTCGAGGCCCGGGTGCTCAACAATCTTGCCAGCATGCAGCTCGATCAGGCCGATTATGACGGGGCCGAGAACTCGATCAACGCCGCCTTCGGCCTGGTCGAGGATGACGGCACGTTTGAATGGGTCCGCTTTTTCTGGGGTGTCCGCGCGCAGATTGCCTACGGTCGCGGGGAACCGCAGCGCGCCGTCAGATTCCTGGGTATCGCCTTCCGCGATGTCGAGATCGAAACGACATCACAGAACTATATGGAGCTGCACGGACGTGCGGCCGAGATCTACGCCGCCCATGGCGACTGGGTTTCGGCCTATGCCCACCTGCAGGCGTTCAAGCGCCTGACGGACGAGCGCGCGGCCTTCGCGACATCGGCCAACAGCGCCCTTGTTGGCGCCCAGTTCGATTTCACCGAGCAGGAGTTGGAGATCCAGCAATTGCGTTCGGAGGGCCTCGAGCAGGCGCTCGAACTGGCGCGGGCCCGGCAGGCCCGGAACTTGATGATTGCCCTGGGCATGGGCGTGACCGGCCTCTTCATTGCCGGCATCGTTTTCGCGAGAGGCCGGGTGGCGCGCGCCAGGGCGCTGGCCCTGTCGGAAGTTCTTTACACGGACGCCAGCACGGGGCTGCCTACCCATGCGGCCATGCTTCGCGATCTGGCGGCGGTCAAGGCGGATAGGGGCGCAATGCCGACGGTCATCGCCGTCCAGATCAAGCGCCGCAAGCATTTGTCGGGCGCGCTCGGCTATCGCATCTATGCCCGCTTCGAGGCCGCCGTCGCCGCGCGCCTCGCCGGTGGCAAATATCCGGTGACGGTATACCGGCTTCTGCCGGGACTGTTCGGATTGCTGCAGCCATCGGCCGATAGGCGCGACGCAGATGCCGTGGCCCGGGATGTGATCGCCCTTTTCGAAACGCCGGTGCAGGTCGACGATCTCAATATCGACGCGGGCATCATCTGTGGCTTCGCGCAGGACGATGATGCGGAGACCGCCATCCGGCAGGCTCACCTGGGGATTGACCAAGCGCGTCGTCTCAATCTGTCGCACGCCGAGTTCGACCGGAACGTCTACGGCAATCCGGCTGCCAACCTGTCTCTGATGAGCGAGATGATGCGGGCTACCGAGAAGGGCGAGATGGCGCTCTTCTACCAGCCGAAGCTCAATGTGCGCACCGGCCGGTTTGAGTCTGTCGAAGCGCTCAGCCGGTGGTTCCATCCCGAGCGCGGTTACATCCCGCCGGATCATTTCATCCCGCAGGCCGAGGAAACCGGCCATATCCGGCCCTTTACCGAATGGGCACTCCGCCAGAGCATTGAAGACCAGAAGCGGTTGCTGGCGGCCGGCAACGCCATCAGCATCGCGGTCAATATTTCGGGTGCGCTGGTGGGCGATGCCGATTTCGCGCGCAAGGCCCGCGCCATGATTGTCGGCGCCCATGGCCCGATCACGCTCGAGATCACCGAAACTGCGGTGATGACCAATCCGGACAAGGCCATCGAACATCTCAATGCGTGGCGAGAAGCCGGCGCGCGCATCTCGATCGATGATTATGGAACCGGTCAGTCCTCACTGGCTTACCTGCAGATGATTCCCAGTGACGAGCTGAAGCTCGACCGGCAGTTCGTGACCAATCTGAACGCAAATGCGCGTGGTCGCATGCTGATCAAGTCTACGATTGATCTGGCCCACAATCTGGGTCTGGAAGTCGTCGCAGAGGGCGTCGAGGTCGATACGGACCTCGCCGCGCTCAAACTGCTCGGCGCTGACTGGATCCAGGGCTATTACCTGTCGAAGCCTATTCCCATCGCGGAACTCGAGACCTTCCTCACGGCGCCGGTCCAGCGCATTCCCCGCCTTCGCTCGCTCTGACGACAGCGGTGTGAGATGCCCGTGATGCACGGGCGCGGCGAGCCCCGGTTTCGATCGCGTCGGCTGGCATGGTGGCGGGCCTTGAAGGGCACCGACCGGTGGCGCAGGCCGGCTGCATGCATGATCAGTCATCGCGTTGGCGCGCGCGCCGGCGACGGTGTCGCGGAGGCTCAGGGCGGACCGCGAACACGAAAAAGGGCAGGGAACACGAAAAAGGGCAGGGCCTTGCGGCGCCTGCCCTTGTTCCTGCCGGTTTGACGACCGTCCTAGCGGACGCGGTCGCGCAGCGTGTTGAGCTGGTGCGCCACTTCCTGGGTCGCCTGGGTCATCTGGTCGACGGCAACCTTGCCGCGGGCGACCGACTGGCCGGAGCCGCGAACGCCGTCGAGGATTTCCTTGACCTCATTGTCGAGGGCGGCGATGCGCGAGGCGATGTCTTCGGTGGCCTTGGCAGTCTGGCCGGCCAGGGCCTTCACTTCGCCGGCAACCACGGCGAAACCGCGGCCGGCTTCACCGGCACGCGCCGCTTCGATGGTCGCATTGAGGGCCAGGAGATTGGTCTGGCTGGCGATCGCCTCGATCGTCGAGAGGATGGCATTGATGCGCTGTGACGCATCGGTCAGGGCCTCGACGCGGCGTTCGAGCACCTGGCTGGATTCCTCAACCTGGTTCATCGCGTCGCGGGCAACCTGGGCCGCTTCGGCGCCCTGCGAGGCGCGCGCGGCTGATTCGCCAACGGCTTCAGCGATGGCATGGGCGTCGGTGGAGGCGCCCGCATGGGCAGCCGCGTCATCATTGTAGGCGTAGGCGTTCATAGGAGGGGTGTCCCTGATTGGATTGTCTGAAGAAAGCTTTAGGCCGAGATGGTAAACGGATTGGTAAGCGCCGCAGCGATTTTGCCGGAGATTTTTTGCGGGCTTTCTTGCGACTTGCAACCAGGAGGTGTATATTCTTCCGCAAGGAGGTGTGGTCATGCGTCGCTTGGTCCTGTTGATGCTGTGTTTGGTCGGGTGCGGTCCGTCAGCGGCGGTCCAGGATGCGGGAGAGACCGCCGAGCGGGTCGCGCCGGTCGCTGGCGGGCAGCGCGTCATGCCCGCCGCGGCCGCGTCCTTCGCCGATTCGCCTAATCCGGCACTGCTTGTCGGCGGACCCATGCCCGTCGGCGAGTCAGGTGAAACCGGCCGTTTCGACGGGATGTCGGGTGCGTTGACGGTCCGGGTCTCGACGGCCGACGGCGTCGTGGAAGTGCGGCTCGCCGAAATCGACACGCCTGTTCCGGCCGCGAGCCGCACCCGGTTGGCCGACTGGCTTGCGGGTCGGGAGTTGCGGCTGGTCTATTCCGGACTGCGCCGGGACCGCTATGACCGCGCGCTTGCCCAGCTGGTGGCCACGCCGCCCGCCACGGTCTCAGGCCTGCCGGATGAACCGCCGGATGAACTGCAGGACGACCAGACCGGCGATGCCTGGCTGCAATATCGCCTCGTCGAGGCGGGCCTGGCGCGCGTGATGACCCATGCCGACAATCATGCCCATGCGGCCGTGTTGCTGGCGGCCGAGCGCGAGGCGCGTCAGCTCGGGCGCGGATTGTGGGCCGATCCGGCTCACCGGATACGCGACACCCACCCCGATGCCCGCGCCCAGGACATCGGGTCTGTCCAGATCATCGAGGGCAGAGTGCTGGAGGCGGTTCGCCTGGAGTCGGGTCGCATATATCTGAATTTCGGGCGCGATTATCGCAGTGATTTCACGGTGCGCATTGATGCGGGCGACAGTCCGGCCTTCGAAGCCGCCGGTCTGACGCCGGACCAGCTGACGGGCCGGCGCGTCCGGGTCCGGGGCTGGCTGGTCGAGGAAAACGGCCCGCTTCTCCAGCTCGACCATCCCGAACGGCTTGAATTGCTGGACGAGGATGACGGGGCTGTCATGGCGCGCTGAGGCGGACGTCCCGGCCCGCCTCGCACTGTCAGATCCGTGAGTTGCCGTTGTTCAGGCGTTCGGGATCAGCCCGGCCTCATAGGGGTCACCGACTGCCGCACACAGATTGTTCCGAAGCTTGTCCAGCGCTGCGCTTTCAATCTGGCGGACGCGTTCCTTTGAAATGCCCAGCGTCTGGCCCAGCGTCTCCAGGGTCGACCCGTCTTCACTCAGACGCCGTTCGCGAATGATGAATTGCTCGCGCGGATTGAGATCGCCAATCGCCTGGCCAAGCCAGGCTGACCGGCGTTCGCTGTCGGTGCGGTCCATGACCTCGTCTTCCGGAGCCAGGCTGTCATCGACGAGGAAATCCTGCCATTGCGACTGTTCGTCATCCCCGACAGGCGCGTTCAGCGACCGATCCGAGGCGCCGAGGCGCATGACCATCGTATCGACATCACTCTCGCGAACACGGAGATCTCTGGCGATCTGTTCACGGTTCTCGGGCGAAATCGAACTGCCTTCCAGATCACCGATCCGCGCCCGCATGCGCCGAAGATTGAAGAAGAGCGATTTCTGGGCCGAGGTCGTGCCGGTCCGCACGATCGACCAGTTGCGCAGGACATAATCCTGGATGCAGGAGCGGATCCACCAGGTGACATAGGTGGAAAAGCGGACATCGCGCTCCGGCTCGAAACGGTCGGCGGCCTTCATCAGGCCGATATTGCCCTCCTGGATCAGATCGGAGAAAGGCAGGCCGTAGCGTTTGAACTTGGCCGCCACGGCGATGACCAGCCGCATATGGGCCTCGGTCAGCGCATGCAGGGCGGCCTCATCGCGATCATCGCGCCAGCGCCGGGCGAGATCGGCTTCCTCCTCGCGGGCCAGCAGGGGGCGGGCCATGGCGGATTTCACAAAACGCTGCTCGCCGGCATCGCGGGCCGGCGTCAGGGTGACGGAACGAGATTTGACAGTCTGGCCGGTTGGCATGGTCTTCCTCCTTCGCTTCAGGGAGGTGTACGTCCATACCGAAAATTCGGATCACCGGGCTTGGCCGAAAGGAGACCGCGGTCGCGTCTCGTTCGTCCCGGATCGGGCTGAAGCCTGCGGGAACAAGGCCATGTGCGCCCTGGTCATCCGCGCTCTCAGCGCCCGCCACCCCATGGTCAACTTGCCGGCACGTCGCCGCATACGGTTTTCCAGGTCAAGGGTCGCAAGGCGGCCGCTGCGTTTCACCCGCGAGCTGGAAAACCGGATATGGCCTGCGCGTTGACAAGCGGTGCATGGCTCAGCCCGTGCAGGGCAATCGCGCCGACGCGGGGAGGGCCAAACGGCGCGGGGATGCCGCCGCACCGGACACCGGAAAACCGCGTGCGACCTGCCCTGGCAGCGGGATGGCAGCCACGCCGCAGGCCAAGCCCGGGCGCAACAACGTGATGCGCTTTCGGTGGGCATGGTGATGCGTGCGATCAATGAGGCGGCAAGGCGTGATGATGTTGATGAAGCAGATTGCAGCATGGGCCCCGCGCCCGGATATCCGGCCGGGATTTTGGTGCGATCAGGGCGGGCCGCGCCAGACCATGACATGATGGTGGTTTGTATTCCGGGCCGGTGTTAGTTTTTTTGAAGTGCGACGTGATGTGACATGGTTCGAAGCTTGTGGAATCGCGACATTTTCTCAAGCATTCATAGAAATCATAGGCGTATTGCTTTTCAGTATGTATCGCCGATATTTAATAATTTGATATATATTCAAGGATAAAACGATAATGTCTTTCCTGGAGCTTGAGCGTCTGGAGTCTGAGATAGCGAGCAGCGTCGCCGCGCCGCTCATAGCGGATTCCCCCAATCGCCAGGGCAATCGTGCGCACACCGCTACCTTGCTGGAGGATGCGTTCATCACGCTTGTCGCCGCCCTGGCGCCCGACCTGTCCGTTGAAGTCGGGGCGCACGAGGCAAGCTACTCGAAACGGGTCAAGGCCAATTCGCCGGGACTGACGGCGATCGCCTTTGAAGCCAATCCGCATGTGCACAAGGCCTATTGGCCGGAACTGGACCAGTTGGGCATTGATTACAGGAATTGTGCGATCTGCTCTGAAAGCGGGCCGATGCCGTTTTTCATTCCACGCAAATGGGCCGGCGGTGAGTTCAAGCCCGGCAACATGATTTCCAGCCTCCTGATGCGCCGCAATGAGTCATTTGAGTACGACACGGTGACTGTTGACGGGCTCACGCTCGATGCGGCCTTGGCGGATACCGACTACCGGCGCGCGACGGCCTGGATCGACGCCGAGGGGGTGCAGCGGGAAATTCTCGAGGGTGCGCCAGGATTCCTGTCGCGCGCCCAGGCCATCTTCATTGAACTGGAAAGCCGGGAAGTGTGGCTGGGGCAGGGAGATGCCGGGTCCATTGGGCAAATGCTGGAGCAGGCTGGCTTCCGTATGGTCATGCGGGACAACATAGCGAGATCTCAGTATAATGCAGTATTTCTCAAAAACAATATTGTAGTAACTGAATCAATAATGACTGAGGTGTCGGATTATGCAGCAAAAATAAAATCTATTTTGACTTGATTTTATCATTTATAAAAATAGAGACGCGAAAATTCTCGGATCCATGACGCGTGACTGATTTTTTGATGCGGTGCCTGCGCGACGGCCGTATGGTTTTCGGCATTCTTGTTGTTCACGGGAACGTACAGGGAGGGTGGCGTTTTGGGGCATGGAATCCCGGAATCCGAGTTCGGTGTGATCTGCTCCGAGATTGCGGAGCGCAGTCAGTTGCTGGACCTTGAATATCTGGCTGCCAGCTACCGGGCCCTCGGCCTGCAGGTCATTGCCGATCCGTTCTCGCCGGATGTGGTCGCTCCGCTCGTGTCTGCCCTTCGCGCCGGCGCGCCCTATCTGCTCGTGCGGATGGGCGACGGTGAAATGAATTTTCTGTCCTACGGGGCCCAGGCGGGAACGCCCACCCTGGACAAGGTCGTCCTGAAGCAGGCCGTCATGATGTGCGAAGACCGGTTTCAGGTCAGCGACGCCTGGCTCCCGCTGCTTCGCGATGCGATGGTGGCTTCCGTCGAGGCGGCCGACATGGTCGGGGTTGTCGGGCTTTGGCGACCCTGTCCCACAACTGCTGCCGAGATGGCGGAACGCTGCATCGGCAAGCTGAGGGCGTCCGTGAGAGCGATGTCTGGTCATTGGCGCAGCATCGCAGCCATGTTTGATTACGCTCGGACCGGCGCCCTGGACGGCAAGGTGATAGGTCCCGCGCATGCCTATTTCGGAGTTGCACGGCATATGCCTGAGCTGATTGCTGCAGCGCAAAGGGTGCTCTGCATCAGTAACCGTCCACTGGGCGTGAAACGGTTGGGCGCGCTTCATCCGGGACGGACCATAGATTTGTTGGCGTTGAATGCGGATCCGGTTCCGCTTTCCGAACTCCCGGATTCACCCGACTTTCTGCAGGCCGTGGAAGACAGGCTGGATCCTGATCTGTCCGGCACCCTCGTTTTGATCGGGGCCGGCCCGTGGGCAGAATTCTATGGGGAAATGGTTCGCAAACGAAATGGGGTCGCGATTGATTTTGGCAGTGCCTTTGATCTCCTGGAAGGCACGCTGTCGAGGCCGGTGCACAAGCATTACCTGGGACGGCGCGGGCTCGAACCCGCTGACCTGTTTGGTTGACGGATTGGCGGGGTCATCCTGAGCAAGCTGGCCGCGATGTGCGTCCGGCAGAGATTGAGTGCGGATCTATGGGCGTTGCGCACCCGGGCGCTCACCCTCCCGACATCGTTTGCCGAGAGCCCGCCGAATCCGGTTGGCTGTCCGACAAGGGGCCCTGGGCATGTCACGTGCCGCGTCTAGCAGGATGGTGAGACGAGGGCGGCCAGCCGGGTGGTCGACCCCCCGTATGTCGGCTTTGTGGCCACTTGGGGGTGACGGTTGGAATGAGGGAATTCCGGCAAATCCCCACCCCAAGCGAAAACGCCCGGCCGATGGCCGGGCGTTTCGCATCAGTCGTGCAGCTTGACCGGGTCGATCAGGCGGCAACTTTCTTGGCGAGCGAGACGGACAGCATTTCGCGGGCCTTCTCGTGCTCGATCTCCTCGACGGCAGCCAGCTCGCGAACCATGCGGTCCAGCGCTGACTCGTAGAGCTGGCGTTCGGAGTAGGACTGTTCCGGCTGGTCTTCGGCGCGGTGCAGGTCGCGAACGACCTCGGCGATCTGGATCAGGTCGCCGGAATTGATCTTGGCTTCGTATTCCTGGGCCCGGCGGCTCCACATGGTGCGCTTGACCTTGGCCTTGCCCTTCAGGGTCTTGAGCGCGTCCTTGACGATCTTGTCGCTGGAGAGGGGCCGCATGCCGGACGCTTCGGTCTTGGCAGTCGGGACGCGCAGCGTCATCTTGTCCTGCTCGAAGGTGACGACATAGACTTCGAAATCGAAGCCGGCCACGCTGTCTTTTTCAACACCCGTCACCTGGCCAACGCCGTGTGCGGGGTACACAATAAAGTCGCCCTTTTTGAAAGACTTGTCGTTTTTCGTCATGGATGCTCTCTCGTTGGGCCCTGCTGACATGGAAACGCAAAAGCTCGCAGCTCGCTCTCAAAGGAATTCCGGCACCCACCCGGCTCTGAGATCGATATGACTGCGCGCAAATCACCATGTAGAAAGGCAGGCGGCGCGATAGGCGCTACCCATCAATGCCCATAGCATAGCACAAAATTCGGCGATTTCCAAACGGTAGCGTTTGGTTAACCCGGAACGGCTAGTCGCCGCTGCCCGGCTTCTCGGAGAAATACTTCTCGTATTTCCCGCTCTCCTCCGCCATCGCATCGGCGTCGGCAGGGGCATCCTTGCGGAGCGTGATATTGGGCCAGATCTCGGCGAATTTCGAGTTCACGGCCAACCACTTGCCGTCCGGATCATCCTCGGTGTCGGGCTTGATGGCCTCGACCGGGCATTCCGGTTCGCAGACGCCGCAATCGATGCATTCATCGGGATGGATGACGAGAAAGTTCTCGCCCTCGTAGAAGCAGTCGACGGGGCAGACTTCCACGCAGTCCGTATATTTGCAGCGCACGCACGCGTCGGTGACAATATAGGTCATGTTGGCCGGAACTTGGGTGTTGGACAGGGTCTCGGGCAGGCTCGTCGGCGGGACATGGGCTGCGGAGGCTTTTTTGTCAACGGGTGCGCAGTCGCGCTTCTGCACGAGTGCGGGCGAAAATGCGGTCGCGATCCTCGACCGCGAGCAGCGGGCCGATGCGGCGGATGAAGGCGTCCTCGAAAGGCGATTTCTCGCCATCGGCCAGTGCCACCAGCCATAATTGCTCGACCAGGGCGATGCGTTCCTGGCGCGACAGGCAGGCCTTCACCACCTTGGTGAAACGATGATGGTCTATGGCGCTTTCTGCCAGTTCCTCGCCCTGTTCGAGCACATGGGCGACCCGGGCGTCCGACAGGCCGAAGGCGCCGGACAGGATGTCGCGGATCTGGTCCTGCTCGCAATCGGCATAGATGCCGTCCGCGAGGGCAGCCTCGACGAGCAGGGTGCAGGCCGCGATATGGGGATCGGTTTCCGGCCGCAGGTCGACCTCGGCCGAGGCGAAGAAATTGCGGATGGCTTCAAACATGGCTTGCTTCCGTCTGGGCCTCGGCGAGGGGGTGGCCGTCATCAATCCTGCGATAGAGCTCGCGCGCTTCGCTGGCCGGTCCGCGCCGCGTGCCCAGGGCCAGGATTTCCAGCTGCACGATCCGTCCATTGAGCGGCAGGGTCAATGTGTCGCCTGCGCGCACCAGGGTGGCCGGCTTGCTGATCCGCCGCGTCGTACCGGCACTGGTGAGCCGTATGCGACCCTTCTGGACCTTTGCCGTCGCCAGGCTGCGGGTCTTGTACTGGCGGGCATGCCAGAGCCAGACATCAATCCGCAGGCCGTCGCTGATCTCGCTCATCGCTGTTCCGTCATGCCTGGCTGTCGGATTTCGGCTTGCGCGCTGTGTCGGCGTCGGCCTGGGTCGGGCTTTCCGCCTTCTCAGGGGTGGCAGACGGCTCACTGGCGACCGCCGTCTGCGCGGCAGCCTCGACCGGTGCCGCGCCAGCCTTGTCGCCGCCGCCCTTGCGCCGCTTGCGCTTGGGCCGTGGTTTGCGCTTGGGTGCTTCGGTCAGGGTGAGGGCGGCCAGGGCCGCAAACGGGCTGTCGGACGGGACGGGCGCCGGGGCGGCAGCCTTTGCCGGGCGACGCTCATTGACACGGGGGCCGCGCGGCGGGTGCTTGCGGCGACGCCGGTCCCAGCGCTCGCCTTCTGCCTTGTCCGGATCCGGCCCTTTTTGAATGCGGCGATAGCCCAGCTCGGTCAGGGTGCCGCGCAGATCCTCGACCGAACAGCCCAGCACGGCCGTCATGTCGGCGGTCAGCGGGAAGCCCTGGCCTTCATCCTTGCCGGCTTCACGCAGCGTGTCGGCGAGGCGCTCGAGCATGTCGAAACGCACCGCGCGCGGTCCGCAGGGCTGAAACCCGATGGCGGCGTATTCGGCCCGCGTGCGCGAGCGGTCATTGGCGACCGAGGTCAGGCCCGGCGCCGGCAGCCAGGCGAGATCGGTCCGTCCGGCCGCGATTGCGTGCAGCAATGCATTGAGACGCGCCGGCGCGGGCTTCACCAGTTCCGGCACATAGATCATGTGCTCGCCGATCCGCACGCCGGCAGCGCGCAGCGAGCGGCGCTCGACCTGGGACAGGTTGCGCACATCATCGCTGACGGTCAGGCGTGGCAGGGCCCCCCCGGCCTCGTAGAGCCGCCAGGCCAGCCCGCGCGCCAGACCCGGCATGTCATCGGACTGGCCGGCCTCGCGCAGCTTGAACAGGGGCGCCAGCTGGGCCTCGATATGGGCGGCAAGCCGGGTTTCCAGGCTGGCGCGGGCGCGTGACTGGGTCTCCTGCGCGCCAAGATCGCCGCCGATCAGCTTGATGGCGGGCTTGAGGGGCGTCGGGCCGGGAATGAGCTGGGCGACGGCATCGCCGTTCCAGCTGATCTTGCCGTCATCGGAAAAGGTGAGGTCTTCCATGGTGATTTTCGCCAGGGCTCCCAGCCGTCGGTTGATTTCAGGACGCAGTGCACGCAGCGCTGCCGAGTTCAGGGTCCGCGCCGCCAGGTCCCGCCCGTCGGCATCGGGTTTGAAGGTGAGGCCGGCCAGACGACCGACGAAATGGCCTTCTACCGTAACCTCCCCATTGCTGGCGACCCCGGCCAGCAAGTCTCTTTCATCGCGCAGCCCCTTCACAAGGGCGCTGGTCCGGCGATCGACGAAGCGCTGCATCAGTCTTTCGTGCAGCGCGTCGGACAGGCGGTCCTCGATTTCGCGGGTGACGCCGCGCCAGTGGGCCGGGTCGCGGGTCCAGTCGGCGCGGTGCGCCGCATAGGCCCAGGTGCGGACATGGGCAAGGCGGGCGGCCAGGGCGTCAACATCACCGGAGGTCTTGCGGAAGCGTTCCAGCTGGCCGGCCATCCAGTCATCCGGCAGCCGGTTGCCCGGCCCGGTCAGATGCATGTAGATCGACTTGATCAGCCGGGCATGGGCGTCCAGCGTCGCCTTGCGGAAATCGGGCAGGCGGCAGGCATCCCACAGGCGTCCGACCGCAGCCGGGGATGTCGCGCGGTCGCGGATCTCGCGATCACCGGCCAGCACGCCCAGCGCCTTCTCGTCCGAGGCTTCGGCGACCCGTTCCAGCGACGGATTGCGGGACGGCTTGCCGAGCGAGAACTGCAGCGCCTCCAGCGAGCTTTCATCAAGATCGGGATTGCGCCAGCGCAGCCGCTCGACCGGCGCGAAACGATGATTCTCGACGGCCTCGACCTGATCCGGTTCAAAGGCGCGGCAATCGGCGGTCTCGCCAAACGTGCCATCGCTGCGGAATCGACCGGCGCGTCCGGCGATCTGCGCCAGCTCGGCCGGGGTGAGCCGTCGGCGCTTGCGGCCATCGAATTTGCGACTCTCGGCGAAGGCAACATGGTCGATATCCATGTTCAGACCCATGCCGATGGCATCGGTGGCAACCAGGAAGTCGACCTCGCCGGACTGGTAGAGCTCGACCTGGGCATTGCGGGTGCGCGGCGACAGACCGCCCATGACCACGGCGGCTCCGCCACGGCGGCGACGCAGGAGTTCGGCGATCGCGTAAACCGCCTCGGCCGAAAAGGCGACGACAGCGGAGCGGCGCGGCAGGCGGGTCAGCTTGGCCGGCCCACTGTAAGCGAGTTGCGAGAAGCGCTCGCGGAAGGTGATTTCGGCCTCGGGTACAAGCTCGCGCACCCGGTTGTACATCGTGCCGGCGCCCAGCAGCATGGTTTCCTCGGTGCCGCGCGCGCGCAGCAGGCGGTCGGTGAAGACATGGCCGCGCTCGGGGTCTGCCCCGAGCTGGATCTCGTCGACCGCCACGAAGGCGACCCGCTTTTCCACCGGCATGGATTCAACCGTGCAGATGAAATAGCGCGCCGAGGGCGGCACGATTTTCTCTTCGCCGGTAATCAGGGCCGCCGCGCCGAGGCCCTTTGCCTTGACCACCCGGTCATAGATCTCCCGCGCCAGCAGGCGCAGGGGCAGGCCGATCATGCCGGAGGCACGGCCCAGCATGCGCTCGACGGCGAGATGGGTCTTGCCGGTATTGGTCGGGCCCAGGGCGGCGGTAATCTGCCCCGGCTCGTTGCGGTAGGATGCCATGCCGCAACTCCTTCACACACCTGATCGGACCTAGGCAATCCTGATCGCGCAGGCCCGAGGGCGAGAGGTCAGTTTTCCTCGATGGAGCGGGCCACGACCGTGACGCCCCCGAAACCGGCATTGGTGCGGATGCGCACCGGTACATGCATGTCGCCGCCATGCACGGGTGCCATCCAAAAGGTAATTGGCCTTGAAACATCGTCCTCGCTCGGGAACTCGTCCACCTCATAACCGGAGATCGGTTCGTAATAAGCGTGGCAGACCAGCGCATTGCCGGACCAGGCCCGGGTGCGGACGCGATCGGAGCCGCCATCCTCGAAGCGCAGATTGTAGCGGGCGCGACCATCAAAGACCGGCAGCGTGCCGGCGCAATGGCTCTCGCCACGGGCGACAGCCCCGAGGCCCATCGCCAGCAGGGTGGAAAGCGGGTCCGCCGCGCCGGCGCGCTCCGCGTCGGTGGCCGGGGGTTCGCCCATAGAGCCGAAGGGCGGGCTGATGTCCGGGGTCGCAATGCCGTCCGGGAAGTCGATCGCGACAACCCTGTTTTTCGAGCTGGCATGATTGAGGTGGCTGTAGTGCCAGGGGCGCAGCGCACCGCCGTCGCGATAGCCGCTGACACCGGCCTCGATATCGGCATCCGTGAACAGGGCGGCGAGGCCGGCGGCGGTGAAACGGGCGGACGCCTGGTAGGTGTCGTTGGCGAATTGACCTGAGACAACAATATTGGCGACCTGGAAGACCATGACCGATCCGGCATACTGGACCGTCACGCCTTGGTTGGCCGCTGCAGAATCCGCCAAGGCGGCGTCATCGGCTGATGCGAGGGCGGAACAGGACAGGGCTGCGACAGCCATTGCCCCGAAAATCCAAGTCTTTTTCACGCTATACTCTCCCGATCCGAGCCCCCAAGGCCCTAACCCATTTGTCCGATCAACTGCAATAACTGATCGAAACCGGCTGCAAGATGAACGCCGCAAGCTTGACGGCCCGCCTTGCCTCCTTTATTTCGCCCGCTCTCGCACTGGTCGCAATACCGGTGCGCACGGATTTTTATATTTGAAAGGTGCGACTATGGCGCGTCGTTGCGAACTGACGGGAACTGGCGTTTTGACGGGAAACAATGTTTCCCACGCCCAGAACAAGTCCCGCCGCCGTTTTCTGCCGAACCTGTGTGACGTGACGCTCGCTTCCGAGAAGCTGGGTCAGAACTTCAAGCTGCGCATTGCTGCCAAGGCGCTGCGCTCGGTGGACCATGTGGGCGGTCTCGACGCCTTCCTCCTCAAGGCCCGTGACGAGAAGCTCTCGGACAAGGCCCTGAAGATCAAGCGCGACCTGAAAAAGGCTCTGGCTGCCTAGGCACCCGACGAGCTGATGACGTCCAGCGCCCGCGGCCTGCCGCGGGCGTTGTCGTGTCTGCTGACACACTATAGCCTCCCCGCGACAAGCGGGGAGGCTTTCTTATGTACGCCAATAAATGGATGATTTCGCTGGCAGTCCTGGCTCTGGCCGGATGCGGCGGCGGTGCGGACATCGCGCCAGCTCCTGCCGCGGATGAGGCAGGACCGAGCGAGAGCGCGGCCGATCTGGTGATCTGGGGTGGCGCGATCTACACCGCCCGCGATGACGAGCCCATGGTCGGCGCCGTTGCCGTGCGCGGCAACCGGATCGCCTTTGCCGGTCCCGAGGAAGCGGCCCAGGCCTGGATTGGTGAGGACACCCGCCTCGTCGATCTCAATGGCGGCGCCATGTATCCCGGCTTCACCGACAGTCATGTCCATGTTTACGGAGTGGGTGAGCGCGAACGCACGCTCAATCTCGACAGTGTCACCTCGCTCGCCGACATGGTCGCCAGCGTCGAAGCGGCGATCGCCGAAACGCCGGAAGGCGCGACCCTGGCCGGACGCGGCTGGATCGAGACGCACTGGCCGGAAGCCCGTTTCCCGACCCGGGATGACCTGGACGCGGTCTCGCCGGACAATCCCGTTATTCTGTACCGCGCCGACGGTCATGCCCTGATCGCCAACAGCACCGCCCTTGCGGCCGTCGGCATCACTCGCGACAGTGTCGCGCCGTCGGGCGGGGAAATCCTGTTTGACGCGGATGGCGAGCCGACTGGCCTGCTGGTCGATACGGCGATGTTCGCCATGTCACCGCTGCTGGAGACGCCGTCTGAAGAGGTCGCCCGCGAGACCTATGCCGAGGGGGCGAGGCGTCTGGCCAGCCTCGGCTGGGCCGGAGCCCATGACATGTCCGTGCCCTGGACCATGGTGCCGATCATTGAAGGCCTCGCGGAAGCCGGAGAGCTGCCGCTGCGGACCTATCTCTCGGTCGGACCGGAAGGCTATGCGCCGCTGGCCGCGGGCGGGATGCGCGATGTGGCCGAGGGCCGGGTCATCACCCGCGCCGTGAAACTCTATATGGACGGGGCGTTGGGCTCACGCGGCGCGGCGCTGCTGGAACCCTATGCCGACCGGCCGGAAACCTCCGGTCTGGCCATTGCCGAGGCCGATGAGACCATCGGTATCTTCACCCAGGCCCTGCGCGACGGCATCCAGATGAATGTCCACGCCATCGGGGATCGCGGCAATCGCTACTTCCTGGACTGGGTCGAGGAAGCGCGCGACCAGGTCTCTCCGGAGGCGTGGGCGCTGGCCGATCCGCGCTGGCGTGACGAGCACAGCCAGATCATCGATCCGGCCGATATTCCCCGCTTCGCCGAGCTGGGCGTGATCGCCTCCTTCCAGCCCAGCCACGCCATTGGAGATCTGCACTTCGCGCCGGCCCGCCTGGGTGATGACCGCCTGGAAGGCGCCTATGCCTGGCAAAGCCTGCTCGATGCCGGCGCCCACATCACCGGAGGCTCGGACGCGCCGGTCGAACAGGGCGATCCGCGGATCGAATTCTACGCTGCCGTGGCCCGCGCCGACCTGTCCGGCTTCCAGGGTGAGAACTGGCATCCCGAGGAAGCGCTGTCGCGCGAGGATGCGCTGAAATTCTTCACCGCCTGGCCGGCCTATGCCTCCTTCCGCGAGGACGAACTCGGCACGATCGCGGTGGGCATGCGCGCCGACTTCACGGTCTTCTCGGGCGATATCATGACCATTCCGGTTGCCGAGATTCTCACCGTGGAGCCGTGGATGACCGTGGTCGATGGCGCGGTCGTGTATGAAAGCCCGGACAGTTTCCATCACGGCGAATAGGTGCAGCGGCGAGTGCTCCTTCCCCCGCAAGCGGGGGCGCAGGATGCCGTCCATCCTATCACCCACACGCATTTTTCCCGGAGGCGCGCAGCGCCTTCCGGGACCGACGGGAAACTCATCGCTGGCCGGATAGTTTCGTCGGTCCCGGCTCTCCACCCCGCTTTTGCGGGGTTCCGGCCGGGAAAAATGGGATCTTTTCTTTCCCACGTCGTCGGGAAGAAAAGCGGGAGTTTATCCCCGCCCACGCACCCCTTTCCTTCTCCCTTGGGAGAAGGTGGCCGGAGGCCGGATGAGGGGGATTCCTCCTGCACTCACCGGGATTTACCCCTCACCCTGGCCCTCTCCCAAGGGAGAGGGAAATTGCCTGACCGCCAAAAACTTATCCGCACCCCATCCGGCCCGCCCCATAATCCTTCCCGTTCCCGCGTCACCTGAGGCCCGGATTGGTTATCCGGGGGCGTGGGGAGGACGGAGCTCGTCCGGTTTGGTGGGGTTGACCACCACCCGACCCGGCGTGGCCATCGGCAGGACGGCGGCACAAAGCTCGACCGTTTGTTCCTGCCGGTTTCGAGACGGGGCCGGTAACGGCCCTGAGCAAATCTCCGTGTGCGAGGTGCCCCCGGCGCCACATACACAAATTCCATAGCAAGGCACCGGCAAGGCACCTCGCACCCCTCTACTGCCCGAACCGCCAGGCGATCTCGTCGTGGCGCGGGCAAACCTGTCGACCACCTCAACACATGAAAGGAGACCATCGGGCGCGCCTTCCCGCCGGTTGTCCGGGCATTCCTGTCTGACGCACTTGCGTCGCCCGGCTGGCGGGAAGGCGGCTCGACGGGGAAGCGGAGTGGTTTCAGTCGAGCTGGAAGGCCAGAAGCAGCGTGCGCTGGGACCGGCTATAATTATCGTCGGACATCACCAGCAGGACGGTGTGGTCACCGCGTTCGGTGATGGCGAGGCCCTCGAAATTGTCGACCGCCTTTCCGGCCTCCAACGTGCCCAGCAAGTCCGGCTCTATGCGCCCGCCCGTGTCCAGTGCCGCGGCCGGAAAACGCAGGATGCGGATCCGGTTGCCGATCCCCGACTGCCAGAAACGTTCGAGCGCATAGACATGGCCATCATGATAATCCAGCGCGGTCAGGCCATAGTCCGGTGCGGCGGCCAGCTCGGACCGGGCCCAGCTTCCGTCGCGATGCAGCCAGAGCGGATGGACGCCATCGCTGCCACCCTCGATCCCCGCCAGCAGGGCGCCATCAGGCAGGGAAGTGAGCCCTTCCATGCCGCCATTATCGACGAAGTCATCGGCGCCCGGCGGCGCCGGAAAGGCTTCGCCGACGCTGTCCAACCGGCTCCAGTCCTCACCCAGCGCATAGGTGTTGATCCGGTGTTCGCGTTCGAAACTGACGGCATGGACGCCGCCACCCAGATCCGCGATGGCCTCGCTGTCTGCGGCCCGTCCGTCCAGCGGATCGCCGCTGCGGGAGAGGATGGGGGATATTGAAAACGCGCCGACGGAGAGGCTGCCATCGGTCTCGTTCCAGCCGATATTGGCGGTCATCCAATAGGCGCTGTCGGACACGGCCAGAAGGCGGGATCCATCGGGCGACAGGGTGAGTGCGGAGAAGCCGCCGAACCGCTCATCCGGGTTGGTCAGCGTGACCCCGCCAAGATAGCTCAACCGATCCAGGTCCGTCCGTTCCGGCGATTGGTCGTAGAGTGGCACGGCCTGGCTGCCGGGTGGTGTCAGGTCGAGATCGGGCGAGCAGGCCGCCAACACAAGCGGGAGGAGGGGAAGACTCAAAAAGCGCATGGGCAGACCCTGTTTGCAGTCGCGAGGATTGATCATTCCTGTCCCCCTAGACACGTCCGGCGATCGAGGCGAAATCCGTGCGGTTCATCGCCTGCGGGCCGCTGGAAAAGCCGGTACCCTTGCCGCCATCTTCCTCGAACAGGGCGGCGAGCTGGTCGGTCATGGCGCCGCCGAGCTGTTCGACGTCGTTGATGGTCACGGCGCGGCGATACCAGCGGGTGACGTCGTGGCCGATGCCGATGGCGAGGAGCTCGACTTCCGAGCGGGTCTCGATCATGGCGATGGTCTCGCGCAGATGGCGTTCCAGATAGCCGGCGGAATTGGCTGACTGCGTGCCGTCATCGACCGGGGCGCCGTCCGAGATCACCATCATGATGCGGCGCTGTTCCGGGCGGGCGGCCATGCGTTTCCAGGCCCACATCAGGGCCTCGCCATCGATGTTTTCCTTCAACAGGCCCTCGCGCATCATCAGGCCGAGATTGACCCGGGCGCGGCGCCAGGGCGTGTCGGCGGCCTTGTAGATGATATGGCGCAGATCATTGAGCCGGCCCGGATTCGGCGGCTTGCCCTCGGCTAGCCATTTCTCCTTCGAGCGCCCGCCCTTCCAGGCCTTGGTGGTGAAGCCGAGGATCTCGGTCTTCACGCCGCAGCGTTCCAGCGTGCGGGCGAGGATGTCGGCACAGGCGGCTGCGACCATGATCGGCCGGCCGCGCATCGAGCCGGAATTGTCCAGCACCAGGGTGACGATGGTGTCGCGGAACTCGGTATCGCTTTCCTGCTTGTAGGACAGCGGCAGGGTCGGGTCGGCAATGACCCGGGCGAGGCGGGAACCGTCGAGCACGCCCTCTTCGAGATCGAATTTCCAGGCCCGTTCCTGTTGCGCCATAAGGCGGCGCTGCAGCCGGTTGGCAAGGCGGCCGACAACCTGGTCGAGACCTTTCAACGTGTTGTCGAGATATTTGCGGAGCCGCTCCAGTTCTTCATTGTCGCACAGGTCGGAGGCCTGGATGATCTCGTCGAACTCGCGGGTGAAGACCTTGTAGGATTTCGCATCGGGGTCATTGGCGGGCCGCCAGTTCGGGCGCATGGCGGTCTGGGCCGCGCCTTCATCATCCATGGCATCGACACGGGTGTCGGCATCATCGGTATCGGCGTTGATCTCGTCCTCATCGCCTGCCGTTCCGGCGGCATCGGGCGTGTCAGGCTGATCGCCCTGCTGGTCGTCGCCCTCGGACTCATCGCCGGTGCGTTCCTCGCGGTCGATGCCTTCATCCTCGTCCTCGGGATTCTCCGACGGGTCGGGATCACCGCCGAGTTCATCCGACAGGTCGAGATCCTGGATCACGGTGCGCAGCAGGTCGGCGAAAGCCTTCTGGTCGTCTGCATTCTCGGCCAGGGCGTCGAGCGAGAGGCTGGCCACGCTTTCGATCTGGTCGCGCCAGAGTGCCATCAGGCCCGCCGCTTCCGCTGGCGCCGGACGTCCGCTGATGCGCTCGCGGACGAGCAGGGCGAGGGCTTCCTCCATCGGCGCGGCCTGTCGGTCCTCGACCCGCGTCCAGCCCTTCTGCTTGCAGCGCATGGCGAGGGCGGCATCGAGATTGCCGGCCATGCCGCGCATGTCGCGGGCGCCGAGGCCTTCGACACGGGCCTGCTCGGCCGCATGGAAAATAGCCCGCGCCGTCGCGCCAGGCGGCAGCACGCGGACATGCGCTGCCTCGTCATGATGGGCGAGCCGCAGGGCCAGCGCATCGGCCCGGCCGCGCACGGCGGCGGCCGCTTCCGGCGAGGGTTCGCTGCCCGGATTGGGCAGGACCATGCGTCCACCCGACAGGCCGGCAATCTCGCCGCCAAAACGCACGTCGAGCTCGCGGTCGCCGGCAATGGCGCGGGTGGTGATGGACAGGGCGCGCTTGAAGGCGTCGGGATCGGAAGGCGGCTGGCTCATGGCGGCAAACCTAGCCGATTGATCACGGAAATCGAGCCATTGGAACCATTGATTTCCAGTGAGTGACAGGCCTTGGCGTCAACCTCTCGCTAACCCAATTGTGGAAAACTGGTCTTTGGACCCGTATCGGCAAAAATTCCGGCCGGGCCGCAACGATGGTGGCGAGTGTCGGCAGGATGACCTTTTCGGTTCATTCCATGGCCTCCGTGAACTCAGCGCTGCAGCATATGAGCATGCTGCAATCGGAAAGTGCCAAGGTGCACGACCGGATCGCGACGGGTCTCAAGGTAGGCAGTGCCAGTGATAATGGCACAGTCTGGGCGATGGCCCAGGTCATGCGCACGGACAATCAGTCCCGGGCCAGCGCCCTCACATCCATTGATCTGGGAACCGGCGTCGTCGAAACCGCCCTGGCCGGGTCCGAGGGCATTTCCGATCTCATGGTCGAGATGCACGCCAAACTCGTTGCCGCGACCGATACCACGCTGGACGAACAAAGCTGGCGCAGCCTGATGACCGACTTCATCGAGCTGGGCAACCAGGCGACCCGCCTGGCCGAGAATGCCAGTTTCAATGATCTCAACCTGCTCAAGAGCGGCGGCGAGGACCTGTCCGTCCTGATCGGTGCCAATCCCGGCAGCACGCTGACGATTTCCGCCGAGGATCTGAGCGATGGCGGCGGGATCTTCGATGCCGGTCTGGCGGCGACCCTGCCGCAGGGCGACAATTCGATCGTGGTCACCCAGCCGACCTCAGCCGATGTCACAGCTTTTGAAAGCTCGATGACCGATGTGAATTCCGCGATCTCCCGCCTCGGTGTCGGGCTGAAATCGCTGACCATCCAGAAGACACTTCTGGTCAAGCAGATGGATGCGACCAGCGCCGGTATCGGCAATCTCGTCGATGCCGATCTCGGCCGCGAAAGCGCCAGGCTTCAGGCCCTCCAGGTCCGCGAGCAGCTGGGTATCCAGGCGCTTGAAATCGCCAATCGCTCCCCCCGCATCATTCTCAGCTTCTTCCAGTAGGACGGTGCCGCTTGCCGTGATCGGTGCAGCGCTCTAATTGGGCGGTTGAGCGGCGGTAGAGACCAGCATGACATCAACCATCGTGATCGGCGCCGGCATGGCTGGCCTGGCCTGTGCCCGGCATCTCGCCGATGCCGGCGAGACGGTCATTGTGCTCGACAAGGGCCGCGGCCTTGGTGGCCGTCTGGCCACGCGCCGGACGGAACACGGGCCGTTCGATCATGGTGCCCAGTACGTAACGGCCCGCGACGCCGGCTTCGCCGCCTGGCTGGACCGGGCAGCGATGGCAGGGTCAGCGGCACCCTGGGCGCAATTGGGCGTCGAGCGCACCTGGTGGGTCGGCGCGCCGGGCATGAGCAAGCTGGTCGCGCCGCTCGCCGACGGGCTGGATGTCCGCAGATCTTGCCGCGTGGAACAGGTTCGGCGCGAGGGTGAGGGCTGGGCCATAGCCTGCGAGGGCGGCGAGAACCTGAAGGCGGACCAGCTTGCGGTCGCGATCCCGGCACCCCAGGCAAAGGCTCTACTGTCCGGTGTCACGCCCCTGGCCGATGGTCTCGACGCGGTCCGTTACGCGCCGTGCTGGACGTTGATGCTCAGCCTCGCCGAGCCGCTGGACCAGGCACCGCGTCTTTATCGCGCCTCGGACGGCCCCTGTGCCTGGATCGCCTGCAACACGACCAAGCCGGGGCGTTCGGGTGGGGGCGAGAACTGGGTCATCCAGGCCGGTCCCGGCTGGAGCCAGACCCATCTGGAAGAGACATCGGATACGGTGACTGCCCTGCTGCAGGGCGCCTTCGAATCCTGGGCCGGGGCCCTGCCGGACATCCGGCTGAGCCAGGTCCATCGCTGGCGCTATGCCCGCGTCCTCAAGGCGCTTGAGGCGCCCTGCCTGTGGGATGGCGAGGCCGGGATCGGGCTGGCTGGCGACTGGTGTCTCGGACCTCGGGTCGAGGCCGCCTATCTCTCGGGACGGGCGCTGGCCGAGCGCATCCTGGAAACCTAGAGCCGGTAGTGTTTGGCCAGCAGGCCGATCAGCTCGTCCATCTTGGCCTTCTGCGCCTCGGCATCGCCGCTCTCAATCGCATGGGCGACGCAATGGCCGGCATGGTCGCGCAGGATCTCGCCCTCGACCGCCGCCAGGGCCGACTTCACCGCTGACAATTGCGTGAGCACGTCGATGCAATAGCGATCGTCTTCCAGCATGCGACCAATGCCGCGTACCTGACCTTCAATGCGCTTGAGGCGGGTCAGGGATTTTTCCCGGGCAGGGGTGAGGGGTGTGTGCGTGTCGACCATGTCACTTGTATACCCCCGGGGGGTATGGTAGCGCAAGCGCATGGAAGGAATTCGCTTGAAAGCTTTGCCGGTGCTGGCCGGCCTTCTTCTGGTCTCGGCCTGTGCGAGCGTCGACCCGGTGGCCGAGCGGGCTGGCGTGATGGCTAGTCTCGCCGAACGGGACGGTCCGGTTGCCGACCCGGTCATGCCCCGCGACGGTGAAACCGTCAGCGAGGCCATGGCCGTCTCCCTCGCGCTGGCCAAAAATCACCGCCTTCTGGCCCGTCTGAACGAGGCCGGCCTGGCCCGCGCGGACCAGGTGAGAGAGTCCCGCCCGGTCAATCCGATTGTCGAGGTGGTGACCCTGCCGGGGGATGGACATGGCCGCGTCTGGGATGTCGATTTGCGCGCGTCCCTGCTGGGTATTGCCGCGACTCCCTGGCGGGCAGCCGCCGCACAGGACCGTTATGAAGCCCGCCGGGCCGAGACGCTTCTGGCGACCCTGGATTTCGTCGCCGACACTCGCCGCGCCTGGGTCGAGGCTGTGGCAGCCCGGCAGCGTCTGGACCTGCAGGCGCGCATTCGCGATGCCGCTGCAGCTAGCCTGGTCGTGGCCGAGGAAATCCGCGCCGCCGGGAATGCGCCGGAGCTCGAACTGGAGCGCGAGCGGGTCTTCGCCCAGCAGGCCGAGCTGGACTATCTGCAAGCCGAACACGCGGCCCTGCAGGCCCGGCTCGCTTTGGGTCGTCAGCTGGGTGTGGCTGTGTCAGCCGACCAGCTCCCGACCCGGCTGGAACCGGGCGCGGCGCCCCTGGAGATGCTCGAGACCGAGGCCGCCCTGACGGCCAGCCTGCCGCTGGCCGCAGCACGCGCCAATGTCGAGGCGACGGCCGGGGAGGCCGGTCTGGAGAACTGGGCCAGCCTGCTCGAGCATGTCGAACTGGGCGGGGTGTTCGAACGCGAGGATGGCGACTGGACGCGCGGCTGGATGCTGGAATTTGCCCTGCCGGTTTTCGACACCGGTGCGGCCCGTCGCACAGCGGCACAGCTGCGGGCCGAGCAGGCCATCCATCAGCATGCGGCGCTGGCCCATGAAATCCGCAACGCCCTGGACGCGGTCCAGGCCATGGCGCGCCTGGCCGAGCGCCGCGTCTCCCACATCGAAGAGGATGCCCTGCCGACCAGTGAGCGTCTGATGGACGCGACGATGCGCCAGTATAATGCGATGCAGGTCTCCGTCTTTGACCTGATGGCGACCGTGCAGATGCGCAGCCGGACCGGCCAGGCCTATGTTGATGCCCTGGCGGACTGGCACCGGGCCCGGATTGCGCTCGAGCAGATCCGTGCCGGCGGCTCTCCGGCTATGGTGACGGTCAGCACTGCCGGTGAAACAGCCCCGACCCGGGGCGAGGGAGGCCATTGATGGGAATCTCCAGACGCGATGCCCTGCTGGCCGGATCTGCCGGTCTGGCGGCCACCGGACTGGCCACCGGGTCGGCCTCGGCCCAGCCGGTGCCACCGCGCGCGCACAGCGCCTCGGTTCCGCATGACCGGACCTATTCGCCGGGCCGGCCGGGCCGCGACTACACGCCGGTGATCACGCCGGACGGCGCGACCCTGCCTTACCGGATTGTCGACGGGGTGAAGGTCTTCCATCTCATCCCCGAAGAGGTCGAACACAGTTTTGCGCCGGGCCTCGAGGCGAAGACCTGGGGCTATAATGGCCGCACGCACGGCCCGACCATCGAGGCGGTCGAGGGTGACCGGGTGCGGGTCTATGTCACCAATCGACTGCCGGCACCGACAACCGTGCACTGGCATGGTGTCATCCTGCCCTCGGGCATGGACGGGGTTGGCGGTCTGAGCCAGCGCGCCATCTATCCCGGCGAGACCTTCGTCTATGAGTGGACCTTCCGCCAGCACGGCACCTTCATGTATCACTCGCATCATGACGAGATGACCCAGATGGCGCTGGGCATGATGGGCATGATCGTGGTCCATCCGCGCCAACCGGCCGGGCCGCGCCCGGACCGGGACTATGCGATCATGCTGTCGGAATGGGTGCTGCATCCCGGTGCCGAGCGGCCCGATCCCAATGCCATGGGTGATTTCAACATCCTGACCATGAATGCGCGCTGCTATCCCGGCACATCGCCGCTCATCGCCGAGCGGGGCGAGCGGGTCCGCATCCGCTTCGGCAATCTCTCGGCCATGGATCATCACCCGATCCATCTGCACGGCTATGCCTTCACCATCACGGAAACCGATGGCGGCGTGATCCCGGTTTCGGCGCGCCATCCCGATACCACCGTGCTGGTGCCCACCGGCTCCACGCGCACGGTCGAATTCATCGCCGATAATCCGGGCGACTGGGCCATGCATTGCCACATGACCCATCACGTCATGAACCAGATGGGCCATGGCATCCCCAATCTCACCGGCGTCAATGCCCGCCGCATCGACCGCGCCGTCGGCGCTCTCCTGCCCACCTACATGACGATGGGACAGGACGGGATGGGCGAGATGGGCCAGCACATCGAAATGGGCCATATGCCGGTGCCGGACAATTCCCTGCCCATGGTCGGCGCCCGCGGCCCGCGTGACTACATCACCATGGGCGGCATGTTCACCATCCTGAAGGTCCGCGACCGTCTTCACGGCGATGGCGATCCGGGCTGGTATGACAATCCGGAGGGCGAGGCCCGCCCGGCCCGTGCCGACGAACTGGCCCGCGACGGCATTGATCCGGACACGATCGATGCGCCGGCCTCCACCAACTCCCATCAAGGACCTCACCCATGATCACGCTTCTCGCCACCAGCCTCTTGCTTGCCACGAGCGCAAGCGAGCACCACGGCCAGGATCATCACGGTGGACACGCCATGCATGAGGCCGAGACGACGGCGCAATCGGTGGTCCCGGCGGATGTGCGCACGGTTGACAACGACGCCCGCACCACCCTCCTGCGCCACGAAGCCATGCCGGAACTGGGCATGGGCGCCATGGTCATGCCCTTCACCGTTGATGAGGCGGTCAATATCGACCTCTTCCAACCCGGCGCCGCCCTCATCGTCACGGTCACCCGCGGAGAGGACGGACTGCACATCATCGCCGCCGAGGTGGATGAGAGCGTGGGCTAAGCCGCGCTCACGCTCTTCACCGGGGCTTCCGGCAGGTCCACGCCGAACACGCGCTGGTACATCTCGGCGATGACCGGGCGTTCCAGTTCGTCGCACTTGTTCAGGAAGGTGAGGCGGAAGGCCATGCCGAGATCGCCGAAGATTTCCTGGTTCTCGGCCCAGGTCAGCACGGTGCGCGGGCTCATCACGGTGGAGATGTCGCCATTGATGAAGGCTTCGCGGGTGAGGTCGGCCACCTTGACCATGTCGGCGACCTGCTTGCGGCCCTCTTCGGTGGCGGCGAGCTTTTTCATCTTGGCCAGCACGATGGCGTTTTCGGTTTCGCGCGGCAGATAGTTCAGCGTGGCGACGATCGACCAGCGGTCCATCTGGCCCTGGTTGATCTGCTGGGTGCCGTGATAGAGGCCGGTCGTATCGCCCAGGCCGATCGTATTGGTGGTCGCAAACAGGCGGAAATAGGGGTGCGGCCGGATCACCTTGGTCTGGTCCAGCAGGGTCAGCGAGCCCGAGGCTTCCAGCACGCGCTGGATCACGAACATCACGTCCGGGCGGCCGGCATCATATTCATCAAACAGGAGGGCGACCGGGCGCTGCAGGGCCCAGGGCAGGATGCCTTCCTGGAATTCGGTGATCTGCTTGCCATCCTTCAGCACGATCGCGTCCTTGCCGACCATGTCGATACGGCTGACATGGCTGTCCAGATTGACCCGCACCATCGGCCAGTTGAGGCGCGCCGCGACCTGTTCGATATGGGTCGACTTGCCGGTGCCGTGATAGCCTTGGATCATGACGCGGCGGTTGAAGGCAAAGCCCGACAGGATGGCGCGCGTGGTGGCCGGGTCGAAGACATAATCCGGATCGAGGATGGGTGTGTGCTCGTCCGGCGTCGAGAACATGGCGACGTCAAAGCCCGGATCGAAGCCGAACAGCTTCTGGCAGTCGGCTTTGGCATCAGGCGCGGAGAGGGGGAAACTATCGCTCATCGAACCGGTCTTTATGGCTGGACGCACGCGTCATTTGCTGCGGTGCGTATAATCGGATGCTATCGAGGTATCGCACGCCTGCCGCGGCTTCAAGTCAAGGACGGTGACTGCAAGCGATTCAGATCAGTCGGCGACCGCGGGTCACGAAGTGGGCGAGGGTGATCGCGAGCATTTCCAGCAGGATGACAATCAGCCCGAACTGGCCGGCATAATACTGCCCGTCCGTGATCTTCAGCCAGACAAGGATGTGGATCAGGCTGCCGGCGATCAGGGCATACAAGGCCGCGCGTCGGTTCAGGACCAGCCCGACAAAGCCGGCCAGCCAGCAGACCGCCATCGCGGAAAAGCCGCCAATTTCGAGCCCGTCCGAGCGCAGGATGGCGGTGCCGATATCGAGGTCGCCAAGGCGCGGAAGCCACAGGCCGGAAAAACTGCCGATGATCATCGCCGACCACAGCATCATGTAGAGAAGCGGGAACACTGAAAGACCGATCGCTGCGACCCGCACCGGCAGGGATGCCCCCAAACTGTCAGACATGAAACGCCCCGGAATTGCTTGCCCGATCGCAGACTCGGTTCGGAAAGGCAAAAAAAGTGTTAGCCCGCGTGTATCAGGCCATGCCGGCGCTTTTGAGGATCTGGTAGGAGGCGATCACGCGACCCAGCTGTTCCTCGCTCGAGCGGTCGCCACCATTGGCGTCAGGGTGGAATTGTTTGACCAGCTCCGCGTAGCGCTTGCGCACGGTGGCCGGATCGACGTCCGGATCGAGCGACATGGTTTCCAGCGCCTTGGTCTGCAGCCGGCCCATGGATTTCTCGCGCGGCGCTTCCTTGTGGGGATCCTTGCGGTCGCCGAACATGCCATAGGGGTCGTTGAACCCGTCGGCAAAATCACGACTCGCCTTGGCTGCCTTGGCAGAGGCCGAATGTGTGTTGCGCCAGTTCCAGGTCGGCCGGTGGCCATAGGAGGCGCTCTCGCGGAAGGACTGGGCGGCTGTTTCGCTCATTCCCTCGAAGAAATTCCACGACTTGTTGTATTCCGAGGCATGGCTCTGGCAGAACCAGTAGAAGTCGTTCAGCCGGTCATTGGATTTCGGCGCACGGCTGTCGCCATGCTTGCGGCAGCCCGGCCATTCGCAGACACGCTCCTCCGGCGCCGGCTTGTCCTTGGGCGGCTTGATGCGGATATCCCGGAACCGCGGCTTGTAATTGTAGGCTTCAGACATGATCCCCGATTATGGTCATGCGTATGTAAAGCGGCAATGAAGCCGGTGAACAAAGAGGTGAGAATATGGGCGACGTCGCCGCACGGATCGAGAGCAAGCTGCAAAAAGCCCTGACGCCGATCGCCCTTTCGGTGACCGATGACAGTCATCTGCATGCCGGTCATGCCGGTGCGCGGCCCGGCGGTCAAAGCCATTTCACCGTTGACATCACGGCCAGCCGGTTTGACGGGCTCGGCCGTGTTGCGCGTCACCGCCTGGTCAATGATCTCCTGGCTGAGGAATTGGCGGGCCCGGTGCACGCCCTGGTGATCCGGGCGCGCGGCGCGAGCGAATAAGACAGGAGCGATGCCGGGCCGCGACGGGCGGCCGGTCGCGGCGCGAAGGACCTGCCCATGTTGCCCAAATTCGCCAGTCTCGCCCTGCCGCTTGTTGCCGTGCTCGGCCTGTCGGCCTGCTCGACCCGTTTCGATGCACCGTCCTCGCTGTCGACCGGCGCGCAGTTGACGGCAGGGGAGCGGCGCCTGCTGGCAGTCGAGGAATATGCTGACGGCCCGGCTCTTGCTGCCATGGAGCGCCTTTATCTGCCGCCGGTCCGGCTTGCGCCCGGGGCTGATATCGATCCGGATATTCCGCCGGCCCGCCTCGATGATGTCCGCCGTCGTTTGTCGCGGGACCTGTGCCAGCGCCTGGCGCGGGCCGGGTTTGATGTTCGTCCGGTGCTGGCGACGGCCGGCGATATCGACATGACGGTTGATGGCGAGGTCAGCGCCGCGATCAGCGGCATCCGACGCAATAATGTTGCAACAACCGGCATGTCACGCCTGATCGGCGTGGCGGTGCCGGGCCCGCTCAATCCGCGCGTGCCGCTGGGAATCGGGGCGCTGGGCGTCGAGGCGGAAATCCTTGACGATACGGGGCGCCAGGTCGCTGCCATCCGCTGGGCGTCGCAGAATCATCTCGCCTCGGGCGGCGGGGTGACGACCATCCTCGACGGTCCCGATGCCTTTACCGACCTGGCCGATGTAATGGACCTGTCGAGCGTCTTCGCCGACGCTTTGGGCGATTTGCTTGAAGAGGCGCGCGCGGACCAGGACGCTGCGGTCATCGAGGCCGACACACCGCGCGGGACGTGCGACGCCTATGAGGCGCTGATCGACGATGAAGCTGCAGAGCTGGGCTAGCCGCCATTCGCCTCGACATCGTCAGGGCTGACCGAAACCCGCAGCCGGGTGATCTGGTTGCGGCGTCGCTCGACGACTTCGAACCTGGCCCCGTGAAAGCCGAAAACCTGGCCGCGTTCCGGGATGGTCTGGGCTTCGTGGATCACCAGGCCCGCGATGGTGACGGCTTCCTCGTCCGGCAATTCCCAGTCGAGAGCACGATTGAGATCGCGGATCGGCAGGGTGCCGTCGACGACCCAGATGCCCTCGCCATCGGGCTGGATGCCCTCGACGGTCACGTCATGCTCGTCCTCGATGGCGCCGACAATCTCTTCAAGGATGTCTTCCAGCGTCACCAGCCCCATCAGGGCGCCATACTCGTCGACCACCAGGGCGAAATGCTCGCGCTTCTCGCGGAAGGCGTTGAGCTGGTCGAGGACCTCGGTGGTTTCCGGCACGAACCAGGGTTCGCGGCGCAGCGTGTCGATATCAATGACCGAGGCATTGCCGTCGGCCTCGTGCAGGGCGCGGGCGATGTCGCGGACATGCAGGATGCCGACGATATTCTCGCTGTCGCCCTTGTAGATCGGAAGACGGGTGTGCGGTGAATGCAGGGCCTCGGTGACGATCTCCTCGGACGGCTTGTCGGCATCAATCATCAAGATGGATTTGCGGTGCACCATGATGTCGTCGACCGTCAGGTCGCGCAGGTCGAGCACGCCGCCCAGCATGTCGCGGTCATCCTTGACCACCCCGCCTTCCTCGTGGTGCAGGGCGATCGCGCCGCGCAGCTCGTCATGGGCGGACAGGACCGGCCCGTCGACATTGGCGCCGAAGATCCGCAGCACATTGCGCACCACGAACTGCACTGCCCCGACGACCGGTGCAAAGACGCGGACCACGATCAGGATGGGGCGCGAGACGGCGAGGGCGAAGCGTTCCGGGTTCGACAGGGCGTAGGTCTTTGGCATGACCTCGGCGAAGACGAGGACCAGGATCGTCATGACCAGGGTCGCCCAGACGACACTGTTGCCACCGAGCAGGGTTTCGAACAGCTGGCCGGCGATCATCGAGGCCAGGATGTTGACCAGATTATTGCCGAGCAGGATGGCGCCAAGCAGGCTTTCACCGTCGGAAATCAGGATATTGACGCGCGCCGCGGCGGGGTTCTTCTCGCGCTCCAACTGCAGCATGCGTGCCCGCGACGTGGCCGTCAGCGAAGTCTCCGAACCGGAGAAGAAGGCAGACAGGAGGAGCAGGCCGAAAATAGTCAGCGCGGGGCCGATAAGGGTCCAGTCGAGGCTCATGAGAGCTGGGTCTCCATAAAGGAAAGAAGGTCGGCTTCATCGGCCGCCCGGTCAATGTAGGCGGCGCCGATGCCGCGAGCCAGGATCAGGGTGATCCGGCCATCCATGTTTTTCTTGTCGTCACGCATGCGTGACACCAGGCTGCTTGCCTGCCAATCCGTATGGGCCAGTTCTGCGGCGCTGGCCGGCAGGCCGACGGCGCGCAGATGGGCCTCCACCCGCGCGGCGTCGCCCGCGCTGCAAACGCCGCGATGAGCGGAATACGCAAAGGCCAGCGCGATACCGGCGGCCACCGCCTCGCCATGGCGGATCACATCCTTGGGCGCGTCAGCCTCGAAGGCGTGGCCGAACGTGTGGCCAAGATTGAGCAGGGCGCGCACCCCGCCCTCGCGCTCGTCCTCGGCGACGATGCGGGCCTTGAAGGCAATGGCAGCCGCGACGGCCGCATCGAGCCCGGCCCCATCAAGCCCGTCCGCACCGGCAGCCTCCAGCTGCTCGAACAAGGCGGCGTCGCCGATCAAGGCAGCCTTGACGATCTCGGCATATCCGGCCCGGCGTTCGCGCAGCGGCAGGGTGGCGAGCAGGTCGCGGTCGGCGATCACCAGCCGCGGCTGGTGGAAGGCGCCCGCGAAGTTCTTGCCGTGCGTGGTGTTGATCCCGGTCTTGCCGCCGACCGAACTGTCGACCTGGGCGAGCAAGGTGGTCGGGATCTGGATGAAGTCGATGCCCCGCTTGGTGATGGCGGCCGCAAAGCCCGTGAGATCACCGATTACACCGCCGCCCAGCGCAATGACCGCCTCGGCACGCTCGATATTATGGTCGAGCAATGCATCGACCACACGGGCCAGGCCAGCCCAGCTCTTGGATGTCTCACCGGGCTCGACAATGACCGGCTCGACTTCCAGCCCGTGTGCGGCCAGCGTTTCGCTGACCCGTTCCAGGTGCAGCCCGGCGACATGCCGGTCGGTAATCAGGATGGCCCGGCCGCGCGGGAAATGCCGGACCAGTTCCGGGGCGGCAGCCGTCAGCGCGCCGGCCCCCACCAGCACGTCATAGCTGCGCTCACCCAGGCCCACATTGACCCGCATTATTTCACTCACGCCTCGGCCTCCCGGGCGTCGAGCGCCCGCAAAATCCCGTCGAGCGTGATCTGGTGCGAACCGCCCGACGCATCAACATGGATGTCAGCCTCTGCATACGCGGCCTGGCGTCTGGTGAGCAAGGCGTTCAGCACGGTTTCCGGATCGTCACCGCGCAGCAGGGGACGGGTGTCGCGGCGGGTGACCCGCCTGACCAGCGTCTCGACGTCCGCCTGCAGCCAGATCGAGATGGCATTCGCCTTCACATTGGCGCGGGTTTCGTCATCCACAAAGGCCCCGCCACCGAGCGCGAGGACCATGGGCGGTTCTTCGAGCAGGCGGGCAATGACCTTGCGCTCGCCGTCGCGAAAGGCGGCTTCGCCGAAGTCAGCGAAGATTTCCGAGACGCTGCGACCGGCAGCCTTCTCGACCTCCTCGTCGGCATCGCGGAAGTCCAGCTTCAGGGCATGCGCGAGGCGGCGGCCGACCGTGGTCTTGCCGACACCCATCAGGCCGATCAGGACGAGCGATTTCTGCGGTTTGTGAACGCACGACATGTCAGCGGTATAAACGGTCTGGAAATCGCCGCAATCAGGGTTAGGCTCGTCACCGGTTTGACCTGCAGTGCGATGGCGGGTCTTCGAGGGGTCTGAGGAGTCGGTTCATGCGTGGTTTTCTGGTGGGTGTGATGGTGATCGCCGGTCTCGTCGCGATCGGGTTCGGCACGCTGGTCCTGATCGCCAATGGCCTGGAACCGACCCGGGAGAATGTACGTGTCGAGCTGGATGACGATTTCCCGCGCTAGCCTGCTGGCAGCGCTTCTTTGCGGCACGGCCGCTGCCCAGGACCCGATCGAGGTTGAACGCCTGGATGCACTTGATCCGCTTGAGGTGTCGCTGACCGCGCGTGGGCTTGGCGATGGCCTTTGGGCGGGTTCCGGCCGTGACATGGCGGCAGCCGTCCTGACACGGCTGCCTGCCTCCGACGGTCCGGGCTATGCGAGCGAGGCCCTTGCCGAAACCGCCCGCTTGATCCTGCTGACAGGTGGGCAGCCGCCGGCCGGTGGTCGCGGCGATGCCCGTCTTGCAGAGCTGCGGGTCGACCGCCTGCTGGCAGCCGGCGGCGCCCATGACGCGTTTGACCTGCTCGAGCGCACCCCCAACATCAACCGGCGCCCGGGACTGGCCCGCTGGCATGCCGAGCTGGGATTCGCGGTCGGCGAGAGTGAGCGCGCCTGCCAGACCGCCAATGCGCTGATCGAGAACCGGGACGCGCCGGACTGGCTGCGCCGCCGGGCTTTCTGTCTTGCGCTCGACGGGCAGGGCGCTGCTGCTGAACTCACCGCCGAACTCGCCCGTGCCCGTTCCGGGGATGATGATTTCGACGCCCGCCTGTTCTCAATGACGCTGGGCACGGTCGCGGAAGACGTGGCGCCGCCGGACAGCGGTCTTGATTTTGCCATGGCGCGTTACCTGGTCGATCCGGAAGCCGACACGCCGGCCATTGCTGAAACGGCACCGGCCTGGCTGCGCTCGCTCGGCCATACGCCGGTTTTCGAGCCGGTGCCGATCACCGATCCGGCGGCTTCCCTTGAGGCAGCCCTGGAGCTTTCCGGTCGCGACCGGCACCATGCGCTGGAGGAAATTCTCGGACAAGGCCGTGACCGCGAGATTGCCGCTCTTGCCCTCGGTCACATGCTGGCCGACGCCAGCGATGCGTCCCGCTTCATCCATGTTGCCCGCCATCACGGCAGCGAGGTCGAGACCCTGCCGGTGACGGAGACGACCCTCGCTCACGGCTATGAAATTGCCTTGGCCGCCATGATCGTCGGCGACTTGCGGGCCGCAGCCCGCTGGCGCGATGCGCTGGTCGATGGCCCGCCGCGCCGGCCGAATCCGGCAGCGCTGGCCGGTCAGGCGATTCTGGAGACGGCTGACGGGCGGCTGGTCTATGCCGACGGCACGCCGGTTGATGCCGCGATGCCGGAATGGGTGCCGCCAGCGCCGCATCGCATGGTCGCGCTGGACCTGTCGCTGGCGGTCGCCCGCGATGCCCTGTCGGGTGGCAATTTTGAAGCCGTGCTGGCGGCCTGGCTCGAAAGCCAGGGCGACAGCGCCCTGGGTGTGCAACTGGCGCTCGCTGAATTGCGCGGGCATCTGTCCGGTGAGAGCCGACTGGTTGTTCTCGGGCTGGATGCCGCAGCCATCGGTCCGGAATTGCCAGCCATGGAAATGGCTGTGCGGGCCGGTGCCAGGGCCGAGATGGCCATGCTGGCGATCAGCCTGCTCAACCGCCCCGCGACCGCCACCGAACCCGTAGCCTTCAGCCGGGCGATCGCGGCGCTTGATGCCGCCGGCTTGCGGCGCCAGGCGCTGGCACTGGTCCTGGAGCGTATCGTCGCGAGGGCGCGGTGAGCCCAGCCGATCCCGGTGGTCGCAATGGCAATGGCGCCCTGATTGCGCTGTTTCTCGACATGATGGCTGCCGAACGCGGCGCCTCCATAAATACGCTGGATGCCTATCGCCGTGACCTGACCGATGTTGCGGCCCGCCTCGGGGCGGCCGGGCGCCGTCTCGACAGTGCCGCAACCCCGGACCTGGAAGGCGTGCTGGCCGGCTTTGCGGCCGACGGGCTGGCGGCGTCGACGGCGGCACGGCGTCTGTCGGCAATCAGGCGCTTTTACCGTTTCCTCCTGTCGGACGGGGTGCGCGACGACAATCCGGCGACCCCGCTGCGCGCACCCAAGCAGGGACGGGCCCTGCCCAGGATTCTCTCTGAGGCGGATGTCGATGCCCTGTTCGATGCCGCCGCCGGCCTGCCCGGTGTCAGCGGGGTGCGTACGCGGGCCCTGATGGAATTGCTCTATGCCGGCGGATTGCGCGTGACCGAACTCGTCTCGCTGCCGCTGGGGGCCTTCGTGCGCGCCGAACGCTGTATCCAGGTCACGGGCAAGGGTGGACGCGAGCGCCTTGTGCCGCTGACCGATGCCGCCCTCGAGGCCGTCGCCGCCTACAAGGCGGTGCGCGAGGCGCATCTGCCACCGGACAAGACCAAGACTGGCAAGGCGTCGCGCTTCCTCTTCCCGTCACGCACGGCCAAGGGCGGACATCTGACCCGCGAGCGCTTCGCCCAGATCCTCGGCGATCTGACGCTGGCCGCCGGCATGGATCCGGCCAGGGTGTCGCCGCACGTGCTGCGCCACGCCTTTGCCACGCATCTTCTGGCCCGCGGCGCGGATTTGCGCAGTGTCCAGATGCTGCTGGGGCACGCCGATGTCTCGACCACGCAGATCTATACCCATGTGCTTGACGAGAGACTGAAATCTCTCGTCCAGTCGGCCCACCCCCTGGCCCGCCGCGCCGATGATGAGGCGTCTGATTGACGTATGCGTAAGCGCGGCTTTTCAGGCTTGTAGCGCCGGGACCGGGTGGTTAGGTTGCCCTCCACTTTGTGTTCACAGGCGTTGGCAGGGCATGTCCGACCCCACACGTACCTATCTCGATTTCGAGCGGCCGCTGGCCGAATTGGAAGCCAAGATCGAAGAGCTCGAATCCCTAGCGGGTGAAGACTCTCCGGATACGGCAGAAGAGACTGCGCGCCTGCGCCAGAAGGCGAGCGAGCAGCTTGCCGCGCTCTATTCCAAGCTTGACCCATGGCGCAAGACGCTGGTCGCCCGTCATCCCGAACGGCCGCATTTCCGCGACTATCGCAAGGCGCTGATCGAGGATTTCGAGGAGATGTGCGGTGATCGCCGTTTCTCCGAGGATGCCGCGATTGTCGGTGGCCTAGGCCGTTTCCGCGGTCGCTCCGTGGTCGTGATCGGCCATGAAAAGGGCCACGACACCGAGACCCGCATCAAGCACAATTTCGGCATGGCGCGTCCGGAAGGCTATCGCAAGGCGATCCGCCTGATGGACCTGGCCGAGAAATTCGGCCTGCCGGTCCTCACTTTTGTCGATACGGCGGGGGCTTATCCCGGTCTTGGCGCGGAAGAGCGCGGCCAGTCCGAGGCGATTGCCCGCTCGACCGAGCGCTGCCTGACCCTGGGCACGCCGCTGATCTCCACCATTACCGGTGAAGGCGGGTCCGGCGGCGCCGTGGCCCTGGCCAGCGCCAATGTCGTGATGATGCTGGAGCATTCGATCTATTCAGTGATCTCGCCGGAAGGCTGCGCCTCGATCCTGTGGAAGGATTCAGCGCGGGCCAAGGACGCCGCCGTCGCCATGAAAGTGACCGCGCCGGATCTGCTGGCGATGAAGATCGTCGATCAGGTCATCCCCGAACCGATTGGCGGCGCGCACCGTCACGCGGCGCAGACCATGACCTCGGTCGGCAATGCGATCGAAAAGCATCTCGGCCAGCTCGAGCAGATGGACGCCAAGGCCCTGCGCCAGCAACGCCGCGAACGCTTCCTCGCCATCGGCCGGACCCTGCCGGGGGCGTAGGCTTTCTTCCCTACATCGTGGGGAAGTGAGCCGAGGCGCAGCATCGGGTCGATGGGGTCCGAGCGTAGCGAGGATAGGGTTGGCGCGGAGTGATCCATGCCGCCTGCGGCGTCACCCCTCCGTCTCACCGCTTCGCGGCGATCCACCTCCCCATGGAATGGGGAGGAAAACGCGCCTGCGTTTCGTCACCCACTCCGTCTGGCCGTGCTTTCTGCCCCCGCTTGCGGGGGAAGTGGGCCGAGGCGATGCCTCGGGTCGAAGGGGGCCAAGCGGAGCGAGGACGGGTTACGACACCGCCCCATGGAACGGGGAGGAAAGATCCCCCTAAAGCGCCACTTCAAGCCAGGGCAGCTTTCGGTCCTTGAAGACCTCGCTGGGGCGCATGGCGACGCGGCGGGCGCCCATGTGGATATAGGCGGCTTCGGCATAGGGGTCGGAGAGGATGGTCATCACCGTCTCGCCGCGGGCCTTCAGCTTGGCCCTGGCGTCCTCGAACAGGTCGCGGCCGACGCCCTTGCCGATCGCGGCGGGGGTGATGAAGAGGAGGTCGAGCGTGCCGTGATGGCCGCCCGGATCGATCTGGCAGACGCCCAGCATCGTGCCGTCATCCAGTTCAGCGACAGTGGTGTGACCGGCCGCGATCGCCTCGCTCGTCACCCGCAGATAGGGCGCGACCTCGGCCATGAAGGCCTCGTCATAGCCCCAGTGCGCCTTGGATTTCAGGCACAGGTCGGAGAGCGCGTCTTCCTCTCCGGCACGGGCCGGGCGAAGGCGAACCTCGCTCACCGTTCGTCCCGGTCAGGCCGAAGCGCCGGTGTCGATGGCACCGTGGCACTGCTTGTATTTCTTGCCTGAGCCGCACGGGCAGGGTGCGTTGCGGGCGACCCGTCCCCAGGTTTCCGGCTTGTTCGCATCGACCGGCGTCGAGACCCGGCGCTGGGTCGGCGAAACACGTGGTGCGACCGGACCGGCGCCCGGATCGCCCATCTCGTTGCGACCGGTGCGCGGATCGATATGGGTTGCGGTCAGGCCTTCCGGCTCGCGCGGCGGTGCCGGAGCCCGTTCGAAGCGGATCAGCATCAGCTGCCTGGTCACCTCACCGCGCAGATTGTCCATCATGCGCTCGAACAGGTTGAAGGCTTCCGTCTTGAATTCGTTCAGCGGATTGCGCTGGGCGTAGGAGCGCAGGCCGATCATGGAGCGCATGGCATCGAGATTTTGCAGGTGCTCGCGCCAATTGATGTCGATGGCCTGCAGCAGGATGGATTTTTCGATGCGCCGCATCAGGTCCGGCCCGGCATTGGCGGCCTTCTCGGCATAGGCGCGGTCGGCCGCTTCGCTTACGCGTTCGAGGATTTCCTCGTCGGCAATGCCCTCTTCCTCCGCCCAGTCCTCAACCGGCAGGTTGAGGCCGAACGTGGTCTGAAGCTCAGCCTTCAGGCCTTCGATATCCCACTGGTCAGCATAGGCTTTCGGCGGGATATGGGCGGTAACCAGGTCTTCGGCGGTTGACTGGCGCATGTCCTTGATGACGTCGGCGACATCGTCGGACACCATGAAGTCGATGCGCTGCTCGAACACCGCCTTGCGCTGGTCGTTCATCACGTCATCGTATTTGAGGACGTTCTTGCGGATGTCGAAATTGCGCTGCTCGACCTTGCGCTGGGAGGTTTCCAGCGCCTTGGACATCCACGGGTGCTGGATGGCTTCGCCTTCCTTCATGCCCAGCGTGCGCATGATGGTGTCGAGACGTTCCGGCGCGAAAATGCGCAAGAGGTCGTCCTGCACGGAGATGAAGAATTTCGAGCGGCCCGGATCGCCCTGGCGACCGGTCCGGCCGCGCAGCTGGTTGTCGATACGGCGGCTTTCATGGCGTTCGGTGGCGAGGACATAGAGCCCGCCGGCGTCGAGCGCCTTGCGCTTCTTCTCGGCGATATCGGCCTTGATGGCGTCCTTCTCGCGGTCGATCTCGGTCTGGGTCGGTGTCTTGCCGGCGGCTTCCTGTTCGGCCTTCCAGGCGTCCAGACGCATGTCGGCATTGCCGCCAAGCTGAATGTCGGTGCCGCGACCTGCCATGTTGGTGGCGATCGTCACAGCGCCCGGCACGCCCGCCTGGGCGACGATGAAGGCTTCCTGCTCATGATAACGCGCATTGAGCACCTGGTGCTCAATCGGGATCAGCTTGAGCATGTCCGGCAGGGTACGCTCGACCGGGCGGGCCGATTTTTCGAACTCGGCCTTGGCCGCTTCATCCTTCGGGTAGAGATGGCCGAGCATTGTCTTGAACACGGCCTTGTCGCTCATCAGCCGGTCGATCACTTCGGACTTCTCGATCGAGGCCGTGCCGACCAGGACCGGCTGGCCCCGTTCCTGACAGTCGACGATCTCGTCGACAATGGCCGCATACTTCTCTTCCAGCGTCCGGTAGACCTCGTCTTCCTCATCGATCCGGGCGATTGGCTTGTTGGTCGGGATCTCGACCACGCCAAGCTTGTAGATGTCGAAGAATTCGTCGGCCTCGGTGAGCGCGGTGCCGGTCATGCCGGCCAGCTTGTCGTAGAGGCGGAAATAATTCTGGAAGGTGACGGAAGCCAGGGTCTGGTTTTCCGGCTGGATCTCGGTGCCTTCCTTGGCCTCGATCGCCTGGTGCAGGCCATCGGACAGGCGGCGTCCGGGCATCATGCGGCCGGTGAATTCGTCGATCAGGACAACCGCGTTGTCCTTGATGATGTAGTCCTTGTCGCGCACGAAAATCTTGTGCGCCTTGAGGGCCTGGTTGACGTGGTGGACGGCCTGGATGTTCTCGACATCATAGAGATCTCCCTCCGCGAGGAGTTCTCGTTCATTCAGCAGCCGCTCGATTTCCTCGTTGCCTTCCTCGGTCAGAAGGATGGTACGGGCCTTCTCGTCGATCTCGTAGCATTCCTCGCCCAAAAGCGGGATCAGCTCGTTGATCGTCTTGTAGAATTCAGTGCGGTCCTCGGTCCGGCCGGAGATGATCAGCGGGGTTCTTGCCTCATCGATCAGGATCGAGTCGACCTCGTCGACGATGGCGAAGCCGTGGCCGCGCTGCACCATCTCGTCGGTCGAGTATTTCATATTGTCGCGCAGATAATCGAAACCGAGTTCGTTATTGGTCGCGTAGGTGATGTCGCAGGCATAGGCGGCGCGGCGTTCCGGATCGGTCATGCCGTGGGCGATCACGCCGGTTGTCATGCCCAGCTGCGCGAAGACCCGCCCCATCCACTCGCTGTCGCGGGTCGCCAGATAGTCATTGACCGTGACCACATGCACGCCCTTGCCGGGCAGCGCATTGAGATAACAGGGCAGGGTCGCGACGAGGGTCTTGCCCTCACCGGTTTTCATTTCCGCGATCGAGCCCTCGTGCAGCACCATGCCGCCCATCAGCTGGACGTCATAGGGCCGCAGTCCCAGCGCGCGCTTGGCGGCTTCTCGGACGGCGGCATAGGCTTCCGGCAGCAGGGCATCGAGTTTTTCGCCCTTGTCGAGCCGCTCGCGGAATTCGACCGTCTTGGCCTTCAGCGCGTCGTCGGAGAGCGCTTCGAACTCCGGCTCCATTGCGTTGATTTTCTCGACCGCGGGCCGCAGACGGCGGACTTTGCGATCATTTTCGGTTCCGAAGAGCTTGCGGGCAATGGAGAGCATCTGGATCAGGCTTTGCGAACTACTGGGCAGCTGGCGTCCGGCGCCCAGGTTTCGTTCCGTTCGCCGGGGACGACAGCATTGCTTTGAAACGTCAGGGTGACTTAAGGATGAGGGGTGTAACTGTCAATCAAGGCGCGCGGCTCGTCCATCCTGCGCCGTCTACAGGTGAGGCGCTATAGGTGTCTGTTTTCAGGCTCTTTTGCATTTTCGTGCTGACTGCAACTTGCGCAGCCTGCGGTCCTGAGCCGCGGCGCACGGTGGAGGATTTCGACAGCCGTGGTCCTGTCCTTGCGCTGGACGAGGCCGATCCGGTCATGGCGCGAGTCGATGGTACGATGATCCGGCGCTCCGATGTCGAGCGCGAGGCGTTGGCGCAGGACGGCGATTCGGGCGGCACTCCGCCGGCGGTCGGGTCCGAGGATTTCGACCGCGTGCTCGAGGAGCTGATCGACCAGCGATTGCTGGCTCTGGAGGCAAGGCGTCGCGACCTTCACCAGTCCGAGGAAGCCCGTCGCCGCCTGGCCCTCGCCGAGGAACGCATTCTCGGCAATGTCCTGGTCGAGACGGCACTGGCCGATGCGGTGACCGACGAGACCATCCAGCGCATCTATGAAGAGCAGATCCGGCTCATCCCGCTCGGCGAGGAAGTGCGGGCCCGTCACATCCTGGTCCAGACCCGTGAAGAAGCCCTTGCGATCAAGGCCCTGCTCGATGAGGGCCGGGACTTTGCCGAGCTCGCCGTCGCCATGAGCGAGGACCAGGCAACCCGTCTGGAAGGCGGCGATCTGGGCTATTTCAGCCGTGAGGGCATTCTGCCGGCCTTCGGGGCGGTGGCGTTCGCGACGCCCGAGGGCGGCGTGTCCGAGCCTTTCCGGTCCGAGTTCGGCTGGCACATCCTGACCGTGGTCGACCGCCGCCGTCAGCCGCCGCCCTCGCTGGAGGCGCTGCGACCCAACATCATCCGTTTTTACACCTTCGACCAGCTGGAAGCACTGATCGAGGGATTGCGCACCGAGGCCGAGATCGAGCGGGCAGACCTGTCACGCCTGCTTGCCCCGGCGGGCGAGGCTGGCGATGAGGAACAGGGATCAGCCGATCCTGACGAGGCCGAAGACAATCTCGATTTAGACGAACCCGGATAGGCCGGAATTAACCGCCTTTCTGCACAGGTCCTTAAGGGAGATGTGGGATCATGACCGCTCGTAGCCCCAAACCGGTGCTCTATGTTGCCGCGTGCGCGCTGCTGGATGCCGATGGTCGCATCCTCATCGCCAGGCGGCCCGAGGGCAAGGCCATGGCGGGGCTTTGGGAATTCCCGGGCGGCAAGATCGAGCCGGGAGAGACGCCGGAGCAGGCTGTGGTTCGCGAATTGCGGGAAGAGCTCAGTGTGGAGCCGTGTGAACGGTGCCTGCACCCCTTTGCCTTCGTCTCGCACCCCTATGACGCCTTCCACATCGTCATGCCGCTCTTTTTGTGCCGCACCTGGGACGGTTTCCCGCACCCCAATGAAGGCCAGGAACTGGCCTGGGTCCGCAAGGAACGCCTGCGCGACTACCAGATGTCCGCCGCCGACATCTCCCTGGCCGCCGAGCTGAGGGATCGCCTGTGACCCAGACTGTGATGAAGCTCCTGACACGCTTTGCCCGCGACCAGCGCGGCGCCACCGCGATCGAATACTCGATCATCGCGGTCATCATCTCGATCGCCGGGATTGGCGCCCTGGCGATCATCGGCCCGGCGGTCATGGACATGTTTGCGAGTGCGCAGGCGCCGTTCTAGGCGGCCCCATGCTAGCGTCCGGCCTTCTCACCCAGTGATGTTTCCCGAACCCCGAGCGCATCCGCGAGCCGGTGCGTGGCGGAGCCCGGCCGTTTCGGCTTGGGCTGGTCGGGATGCGGGGCCCAGCCGGCGGCGTGGATGATTTCGAAGGTGGCGCGGATGCGGCCGTCCGGGTCGGAAAAGCGTTCGGCATAGATCTGGCCGGCGCGGACAAACAGGGTACGCGGCGCGGCGGTGCGGGGCCGGTCGGCCAGGACCGAGGTCTCGCCCATGCCGCGCAGATCGGCCATCAGGGCGAAGATGTTGTCGTAGCGCACGGTGATCCGGTCGACATCGGCGACCGGCATGGCAAAGCCGGCCCGCTGCAGGAGGGCCGCCATGTCGAAGGTCCCGGCCAGCGGCGAAACCCGCGCCGTGACACCGCCCATCAACTCGCTCTCGGCCGCCATCAGGCTCTGGCGCAATTCGGTCAGCGTGGCACCGCCGGGCAGGGCGCAGGCGAAAAACCCGTCGGGCTTGAGCGCGTGATTGATCTGGACCAGGGCGCCCGGCAGGTCATTGGTCCAGTGCAACCCCCAGGGCGCCAGCACAAGATCGAGACATTCGGCCGCCAGCGGCAGGGCTTCCTCGTCGAGGGCTAGGGCCGGCGTCTCCAGCCGGGTCGCGACGCGCGGTGACAGGTCTGAGCGGATGATCCAGCCGGTCTTGTCAGAAAGCAGCCCGGCCGCGGCGCCGGACAGCAGATCCGGGCCGCCGCCAAGAATGGCTGTCCGATCGAAATTGCGGGTGACGCTGGCGACCCGGTCGGCCATGTCGTCAAATGCCCGTTGCGCGAGAAAGTTGTAGTCTGTCATCCTGCCTGCCGCGCGGTCGCGGCGCCGGCGCAGCGCGGCGCGGTCGAACAGGGCAGGCGGGGCAGCAGGAGTCATGCTGCGGATATGCCCCCTGCTCGCCGCCGCGAAAAGGGGCCAGGCGCAGGAAACGCAGGAAACGCAGGAAACGCAGGAAGCGCAGGAAGCGCAGGAAGCGCAGGAAAAGCGGATCGGAGAGCCAGATTGGTCGAGACAGGGTTGCACAGGTTGGGGCGGGGGCTTGCCGACATCATCTGGCCACCGGTCTGTCCGCTGACCGGCCAGGCTGTGGACCGCTCCGGGCACCTGTCGGCGCAGGCCTGGCAGCGTCTGACCTTTCTGGAGGCGCCTTGGTGCGACCAGTGCGGCTGGCCCTTTCCCTATCCCGGCGGGGTCGGCGCCTCGCTCACGCTGTGTGCCGGATGCATCGCCAATCCGCCGCGCTATGACCGGGCCCGTGCCCCCCTGGCTTATGACGGCGTGGCCAGCCCGCTGGTTGTCGGCTTCAAGCATGGCAGCCGGCGCGACATGATCGGCCAGTTCGCGCGCTGGATGGCGCGGGCCGGTTCTGATTGCCTCGACGGGGCCGATGCGCTGGTCCCGGTGCCGTTGCACTGGCGCCGGCTGATCGCCCGGCGCTACAACCAGTCGGCCCTGCTGTGCCGGGCGCTGGCGCCGCTGACCGGCCTGCCCGTCTGGACCGACCTTCTGGTCAGGCACCGCCCGACACCCAGCCAGGCGGGGCGGACCGCCCGCATGCGCCGCCGCAACATGGCGGCCGCCTTTGCCGTGACCGGGCCGTCGCGGACGGCCGGCCGGCACCTCGTCCTGATTGATGATGTGATGACGACCGGCGCGACGGTGACCGCCTGTGCACGCCAGCTGAAACGGGCCGGTGCCGCCTCGGTGCGGGTTGTGGCATTGTGCCGAGTTGTACGCGAAACCGATCCAACTATCTAAGTCGGATCATCCGGAGTGAATTCATGGCAGACATAACCATCTATACCCGACCGATGTGCGGCTACTGCGCCCGCGCGGTTTCGCTGTTGAGGCAAAAGGGCGTCAGGTTCGACGAGATCGATGCCGGTTTCGACCAGGCCAAGCGCGCGGAAATGATCCAGCGTTCGAATGGCGGTCGCACTTTCCCGCAAATCTTTATCGGCGACATGCATGTCGGCGGCTGTGACGACCTGATGGCGCTCGAGCGCGGCAACAAGCTCGACGCCCTGCTCAAGGCCTGATGCGGCATGGAGGTCGCCCTCATCCAGATGCGTTCGGGCATCGACCCGGTGGAAAACCTGGCCACAGCCAGCGCGCTGGTCCGCGCGGCCGCAGCGGACGGTGCGACTTTCATCGCGACGCCTGAGACCACCCATCTGGTGCAAAAGGATGCCGATGCCGCCTTTGCCGTCATGCGGACGGCCGAGGATGACCCGGCCATTCCCGCTTTCGCGGCGCTGGCAAAGGAGCTCGGCATCTGGCTTTTGATCGGCTCGCTGGCGGTGCGCATTGCCGAGCGCCGGGCAGCCAATCGCAGCTTCCTCTTCGCACCGACAGGCGGGATCGCTGCGACCTACGACAAGGCCCACATGTTCAATGTCGGGCTCGGCCAGGGCGAGACCTATCGCGAGAGTGACAATTATGAAGCCGGGGACCGGCTTGTGGTGCATGACATTGACGGCGCCCGGCTTGGCCTGTCGATCTGCTATGATGTCCGCTTCGCCTATCTCTATCGCCGCCTGGCCCAGGCCGGTGCCGAGATCCTGACCGTTCCGGCCGCCTTCACCCGGCCGACCGGCCGGGCCCATTGGGACGTGTTGCTGAGGGCCCGTGCCATCGAGACCGGCAGCTATGTGCTTGCTCCCGCGCAGGGCGGTCAGCACGCTGATGGCCGCAAGACCTGGGGCCATTCCATCATCATCGGGCCCTGGGGCGAGACCGTCGCCGAACTCGATCATGACAATCCGGGCCTGCTGCGCGCCCGGCTCGACCTGCGCAAGGTTGCCGAGGCCCGCCAGCGCATTCCCGCCCTGCAGCATGACCGCTCCCTGAGCGGTCCGCTCTGACAGGCCGGCCATGATCCGCTACGCTCTCCTGTGTGAAGACGATCACGAATTCGAGGCCTGGTTTTCGGATTCAGCCGGGTATGACGATCAGAGCGCCCGCGGCCTTGTCGAATGTCCGCATTGCGGCTCGATCACCATCCGCAAGGCGCTGGCCGCCCCGGCTGTGGCAACGTCTCGAAAGCGCGAAGCCAGAGCCGGATCCCGCATGGCCGAGATGGCCGCCAAGGTGACGGCGCATATCCGCAAGAATTACGACTATGTCGGCGAGGACTTTGCCAGCGAGGCCCGGGCCATGCATGACGGCGAAAAGCCGGCGCGGCTGATCTACGGCGAAGCCAGCCTCACTGACGCCAGGGCCCTGAGCGAAGACGGTGTTCCGGTTGCCGCGCTGCCGGACGCCCTGGCGCCCACGCCACCGAAAAAGGCGAACTGACGGGTCACCCGCCGGAGAAAAGGCTTCGCCCCAGCCGGATCAGTTCGGGCGTCGCTGCCAGCGTCGTCACCAATGTCATGATGCCGATCAGCCAGGTCCACTGGAGGGATGTTCTGGCCAGGTTCGTATTCTGCTTGGCGAGTTCAAGACTTGCCTCGAGTTGCGCAATTTCCACGATACGGTCGAGCCGACGCTTCAGTCCCTCGGCGCGCTCTCCCAAGCCGGTAATATTGTCGAACATGTTGTAGAGCTTGCGCGATGCGAACATGTCGTACGGCTCCCAACCCTCGATCCGATGGATATGCAGCGAGGGGATCATTCGCTTGAAGGTTGAGGCGTAGTGACTTGATTGCGCGGCGCGGAGGTAGACGCCGCCCGGGATTTCGTCGGAGGACGTCGCATCGGTCAACTCGCGATAGAGTGCCTTGATATCGTTGATGTCGAGCGGCGTTGCCGTACTGGCTTCGGCTTCAAGCGTGGATAGACGTCGGTCTATCCAGTCCAGGCTTTGCTTTACATAGGGAACCCGGTCGAGGCCGCGCAATGCCATCAGCCTGTTATTGGCCAGGTTGTGCAGTCTGAGCATCAGTCGATCAAGCCGCGCCGAAATCCCGTCTTGTGCCCGCCCTGCGTGTTCCTCGCAGTAGAAAATACAAAACCGGCTCGCTGACCGATTCAGGGTCCGGAGATCGGATATCCGCGCCTTCATCTCTGCAACGGGCAATGGTGGCGCGAGGGCAGAGGCATAGAGTGCACGTCCATTCAGCACGAGGTTGGCGACGGTTCGGCGCCGGGCCAAGGGGTCATTGGAATCGGGCGGATCGACCTTGCCTCCCGGCCAGTGGAGCGCATGCCGGAGGCCATAATTATCCCTCAGGCAGCGACCTGCGCTGACCCTGTTCCAGCGACGCGGTGAGTTCGGCCTGTTCTTCTCGTCAATATGATGTTGGGGGGAATCATCCCCGGAGATGCGGGGCTCGTCGAGAATGTCGGTGGGGATGAAGCGGTCCTGATGCCCCTTCCATTCGAATTGGTGGATTTCGGCTTCCCGACCGCCATACGCATTGGCAAGCCAGATTCTTGGCAGCACGATGCCGCGGAAATTGCCCAGTATCTTTCCCGGGACCGGCGGGAGAAGCTGCCCGGGGGCGTTTCGGAACGCCAGGCTCCAGGCTTCGTCATAGAGACGATCCCATTCCAGCGCGGTTCGCTCACGCGCGGCGAGAATGTCGCCTGTTTCCGCGTCTGTCAGAACGGTCTTCTTGAAGACCTCCGCAGCCAGCGCGTCGACTTGCTCGTCGGTGACATTGAAGGACCTTCCTGAAATCGCGGCGGCCTGATTGGCCTCAGGGGCCCGCTCTTCAGCGTCGCGAATTGCCTCCAAAGGGTGCCGGATTGGCAGAAAGAAGCAATAGGTGACGAATTCGTAGTGATACTCGCACCGGAAGACGAGGGAAGGACTGATCCGGGTTCCCTCCGACGTGATCACATCCCTGGTAATGAAGGGCAGTTTCACGCCGTCATCAGACGGCGAAGCGAGCTTCACCACCCTTTGGCTGTCGCCGGTCACCGACGTGACAAAGGCATTGACCTGATCGATTTCGCGCTGCCGGCGCAAGCTGGACGATGTGAAGGCTTCTTGTCGTGTGTTTGACAAAGGTTCTTGCGACGACCGGTCTGAAGCCAGCTTGTCTGTCAGGGTCGTGACAATGTGCCATGTCAGAAACGGAGGCTGTATCTGATCGGGATAGCGCCTGTGAGCTTCGGTGTGCAAAGCTCGAAAGTCCGGCGAAAGGCGCATTTCAGGGAATGGAAATGGCCCGGCTGTTTCGACGTCCCGCACGTGCGCCTCCCCCTGTGGCTTCCACGTGAAGCCATCTTAGATTGCAGGGTGGGGTCAGGCAAGTCGCCCGGCGTTTCCTAGGCCGGCTTTTCCGCCACCATCATGTAGTTCACCGCCGTGTCCTCGCCGAGCGAGAACTGGTCGGTGATCGGGTTGTAGCTGACCCCGACCGGGGCGCGCAGGCTCATGCCGCCTTCCTTGAGGGCGGCGCGGATCTGGTCCGGTTTGACCAGTTTGTGGAAGCGGTGCGTGCCGCGCGGCAGCCAGCCCATCACCCATTCCGCACCGACAATGGCCAGGGCGAAAGCCTTTGAGGTCCGGTTGATGGTGGCGCAGATCATCAGACCGCCAGGCTTCACCAGGCGCGCGCAATCCACGAGGAAGGTGTGCGGATTGGCGACATGTTCCATGACTTCCAGATTCAGCACGACATCGAAGGGCGCTTCGCCATTCTCGATCAATTGCTCGGCCACGCCGTGGCGATAGTCGATATCGAGACCCTGTTCGGCGGCATGCACGCTGGCGGTCTTCACATTGGCCTCGGCGGCATCAACGCCGGTGACAGCCGCGCCCAGGCGGGCCATGGGTTCGCAGACCAGGCCGCCCCCGCAGCCGATATCAAGGATGCGCAGGCCGGTGAGCGGCTTGTCTCCGGTGAGGCCGAAATGCTCGCAGATCGTGTCACGGATGAAACCGAGCCGGACCGGATTGAACTTGTGCAGCGGTTTGAACTTGCTGTCCGGATCCCACCATTCCGCGGCGATGCGCGAAAATTTCTCAACCTCTTCCGGGTCGATCGAGGGACGGTTCAGCGTGTCGGGAGCGGCGGCGCTGCTCATGCTTTTCTCCTCGCGGGCGAAACCGCGTCTGATTGCGTTCAGGCGTTGCGTGCGGGCCGCTTCGCGCTTACCTAACCGCCAGCGCGGCGCCCCGCTTCAGCCCTAATATGGCCCCAACGGTGCGCCTAATCGAGACCGGTGCGACGTTATGCTCGCGACAGGCTCGCAGGGGAAGCGCAAGGGACAGGCAGCATGACACGAGTCGTGGCGAAATTCGGTGGCACCTCGGTCGGCTCGATCGAGCGCATCCGGCACGCCGCCGGACGGGTCGCCGATGCGGCTGCGCGCGGCGAGGTCATGACCGTTGTCGTCTCGGCCATGGCCGGTGAAACCGACCGCATTCTCGGCCTTGCCGACGCTTTCGGGTCCGGCCTCGGTGATCGCGAAACCGATGTCGCGCTGGCGGCGGGAGAACAAGTCTCCGCAGCGCTGATGGCGCTGGCCCTGCGCGAGCGCGGATTGCTGGCACAATCCTTCCTCGGCTGGCAATTGCCGGTGATCACGGACGGACCGCCCGGCGCCTCGCGCATCGTCGGCATGGACGCCAGCGTGCTTGAAGCCGCCATTGCGGCCGGCATCATTCCGGTCGTGGCCGGCTTCCAGGGCATTACCGAGAGCGGTGACGTGCGTACGCTGGGGCGCGGCGGAACCGACCTTTCGGCCGCGGCACTGGCCGCAGCGCTGAAGGCTCGCTGCGATATCTACACCGATGTCGATGGGGTTTACACGACCGACCCGCGCCTCGAACCGGCCGCCCGCCGGCTGGATGCGATCAGCCATGACGAGATGCTTGAACTGGCCGCCCAGGGCGCCAAGGTCCTGCAGGCCCGCTCGGTGGAATTCGCCAAGGCGCGGTCGGTACCGATGCGAGTGCTCTCCTCCTTTCTTGATACAGGGACCAGCCAGGGCACGGATGTGGTCGCCGAAAGCGATATCGCGGAACGGCGACTGGTGTCCGGCGTTGCCTATGCACGCGACCAGGCCCGCATCGCCCTGCACGGGGCGTCGAACCGGTCCGACATGGCCGCCCGCTGTTTTGCCTGCCTGGCCGAGGCCGAGGTCGGGGTCGACATGATCGTCCAGGCCCATGCCCGCCAGCCCGGCATGGTGACGCTGGAATTTTCCGTCGCCCACCGTGATCTGGATCGCGCGCAGGCGGCGCTGGAAGATGCCATGACCGGCGTACGCATCGCGACCGAGACCGGTTTGGCGAAAGTCTCAGTCGTGGGTGCCGGCTTGCGCCAGCGTGCCGATGTCGCCCGCTCGCTGTTCGCGGTGCTGGGGGATCACGATATCGCGGTGAAGGTTCTCGCGACCTCCGAGATCAAGATCTCGGCGCTGATCGAGAATGATGCGGTCGAACGCGCAGTGCGGGCCTTGCATGGGGCCTATGGTTTGGATCAGGTGTAGGCATGGAAGACATGACGACAAAACCGGCCCGGGATCCGCGCAATCTTCTCAAGCGCATGCGTCAACTCATGGCGGTGCAGGAGAATGCACAGGCGCGTCTTGATCACCTGACCTCGTTGATCGCGGAGGAGGCCGGCTGGGATGTCTGTTCGATCTATCTGGCGCGCCAGTCCAATGCGCTGGAACTGTGTGCCACCTATGGGCTGAAGCGCGAGGCCGTGCACTCGGTGCGCCTGCTGCCGGGCGAAGGCCTGGTCGGTCTGGTCGCGCGCCGGGCGCGACCGCTGGCAACATCCAATGCGCGGGCCCATCCCGCCTTCTCCTACAAGCCGGAAACCGGTGAGGAGCCGTTTGACACCTTTGTCGGCGTGCCGATCCTGCGCGGCGGCCGCATGGTCGGGGTGCTGACGGCCCAGACCTCGGTCGAGCGACAGGTTGCCGGCGACGAGATCGAGACGCTGCAGACCGTCGCCATGGTGCTGGCCGAGATCGTTGCCTCCGGCGACATCCTCGACTCGGAGGAAATGGCCGGCCTCGATGTTCGCCAGTCGCGCCCGGAGCGCTTTCAGGGCGGTGCCTATTCCGGCGGCGTTGCCAATGGCGTGGCGGTCCTGTTCGAACCGCACGTCGAATCAACACGCCTGATCGCCGATGATCCGGCCAGCGAGGAAGTCCGGCTTGATGCGGCCATCCAGTCCCTGCGCAGCTCGATCGACGAGATGCTGGAGGGCGGCCGGATCCCGTTCGGCGGACCGACCCGTGACGTGCTGCAGGCCTATCGCATGTTCGCCCATGATCGCGGCTGGCTCGCGCGCCTGCTCGAGGCGGTGCGGCGCGGCCTGACGGCCGAAGCGGCGGTCGAACGGGTGCGGAACGAGAACCGGGCGCGGCTGATGAAGGCGTCCGATCCGCTGTTCCGCGAACGCCTGCATGATCTGGAAGACCTCGCCAACCGCCTGCTGCGCCATCTCGACGGGGCTGGTTCGGCACTCGAACTGCCGGACAATGCCATCATCATTGCCCGCAATATCGGACCGGCCGAACTGCTCGATTTCGACCGCGCCAAGCTCAAGGGGATCGCGCTTGAGGAAGGCTCGGCCTCCTCGCATGCGGCCATCGTCGCCAAGGCGCTCGGCATTCCGCTGGTCGGACGCCTGGAAGGCGCGCTCGACCGGGCCGAGAATGGTGACCCGGTCATCCTCGATGGTGAGTTCGGCATCCTGCACATCCGCCCGCAGCCGGACGTGGTGGAAACCTACAAGGTTCGCGTCGCGGCCCTGTCGGAACGCCGCCTGGCCTATGCCGAATTGCGCGGCCCCTCGGTGAGCTCCGACGGCAAGCGGATCGGCCTTCACATGAATGCCGGCCTGTTGATCGAGTTGACGGCGCTGGAAGAGACCGGTGCCGACGGTGTCGGCCTGTTCCGGACCGAATTCCAGTTCATGGTCGCCGAGACCCTGCCGCGCCTGTCGGCCCAGGCAGCGGTCTACAAGTCGGTACTCGACGCCTCCGGTGACAAGCCGGTGATTTTCCGCACGCTTGATCTGGGGGGCGACAAGGTGGCGCCCTTTGCGCCATCGACTGTCGAGCCCAATCCGGCGCTGGGCTGGCGCGCCATCCGCATGGGCCTCGATCGGCCCGGCCTGCTGCGCTACCAGCTGCGTGCCTTGATCCTGGCGGCGGCGGGCCGGCCGCTGAACGTCATGTTCCCGATGATCGCCGCACCGTGGGAGGCGCGGGCCGCTCGCGAAATGCTCGACAAGGAGCTGCGGCACGCCAGCCATGCCGGTCATGAACTGCCGTCGGAAGTCCGCTGCGGCATCATGCTGGAAACACCCGGCATGGCGTGGGCGCTGCAGTACGCGATCAGCGACGTCGACTTCGTTTCGGTCGGTGCAAACGATCTGATGCAATATTTTTACGCTGCGGATCGACAGAATACGCGTGTCTCGGAACGGTACGATGTCCTCGCTCCGGCCGCCCTGGATCTGCTCAAACATGTCCGTGACCTGTGTGCCGCGCACGACACGCCGGTGTCGGTTTGTGGCGAGATTGCCGCCAAGCCGCTGGAGGCTGCAGTCCTTATCGGGCTTGGTTATCAAAGTCTTTCCATGGCTTCGGGCAATATTGGACCGATCAAGAAACTCGTCTCTGGCCTCGATGTCGGAAAACTTGGCACCTGGCTTGCGAACCACCGACATAATCCCGTGGACAGCCTGCGCCCCCTCCTCCTCGAGGCGGGAGAAAAGGCCGGGCTGCCTCGCGAGGCCATTGAATTTGGACGTGGGATTTGATCTTATAACGCCGCGTTAAGGATTGTTCCTTTTCAGACGCGTTGTGAGTGACGATCGCTCCGGCAAGGATGAGCGGCGGTATGGTGATGGTGAGTCAGACGCCCAGTGCGGACTTTGTTCCCGTTGACGCGGTCTATTCCGATGATGGCGTCGGATATGTCCACTTGTCTGCCGGCGAACGTTTGCGGGATGCCCGCCAGAAGCTCCACCTGACGCTGAGCCAGGCTGCCGAACGCACCCGTGTTCGCGCCGATTACCTGGAAGCCCTTGAAACCATGGATCCGCGCGGCCTTCCGGCCCGGGCCTATGCGATCGGCTATCTGCGCACCTATGCCAGTTTCCTGCACCTCGATGCCGGTGGCATGGTCGACCAGTTCAAGCGTGAAGTGGATACCGAGACCGGGCGGGCCCAGCCGACAGCCGCAGCCAAGACCCGCGAGCCGATCAAGCTTCCGCGTGGCGCCTTCGGGGCCTTGCTGATCCTGGCCGCCGTTGCGGGTGCAGCCTGGTGGTATTCTGAAGAATTTGCCGGCGGTGGTGCGCTCACCAACATGCCGTCGCCGCCGGATGCGGCGCCGGAATGGGCGCGTGCCGATTTCGAAACCGGGCGTGTGGCGGTCAATGTCGACGATATCTGGTCAGGTCTGCCGCTTGGCGAAGCTGCCTCGGTTTCCGGCCAGGTCGTGATGCGCGCCGTCATGCCGACCTGGCTCGAAGTGCGTGATGCCTCGGGCCGCATCCTGTTCTCGCGGGAACTGGCTGCGGGTGAAGTCTATCGCGCCCTCGAACCGGGGCTGACGGTCTCCGCCGCCAATGCCGGTGCGATCGAGATCGAGCGCGACGGTGAGCCCGTGGGGCTGCTCGGTGATGCCGGCATGCCGGTCGAGAACCTGCCGGTCATGGCCGAAACCGGCAGCTCGGACATTCAGCCGCAGTAATTTGACGCTGACCCGGTCGCACAGCCGCCACAGACTCGCTATATCCACCCCGTATCCCGGCTTCCGGACGTTTCGCGAAGCCGTGACGGGAGAGTGACGATGTCGCAAGCCAGCACCGATCCGCGCAGCGTCCGCCCCTGGCGGATGATCGAACGCCGCAAGAGCCGGACGATCAAGGTCGGTCCGCTTGAGGTTGGCGGCGATGCGCCGATCAGCGTCCAGACCATGACCAATACGCCGACCTCTGATGCCGGTGCCACGATCGATCAGATCCGGCGCTGCGAAGAATCGGGGGTCGACCTCGTTCGCGTGTCCTGCCCGGACGAGGACTCCACCGCGGCCTTCAAGACCATCGCGAAGGCGGCCAAGGTGCCGCTGATCGCCGACATCCATTTCCACTACAAGCGCGGCATCGAGGCTGCCGAGGCGGGCGCTGCCTGCCTGCGCATCAATCCCGGCAATATCGGCTCGATGGACAGGGTGAAGGATGTCGTCCAGGCGGCCCGGGACCATGGCTGCGCGATCCGGATCGGCGTCAATGCCGGCTCGCTGGAACGCCACCTGCTGGAGAAATATGGTGAGCCCTGTCCCGAGGCGATGGTCGAGAGCGCGCTGGACCATGCCCGTATTCTCGATGATCTCGATTTCCGCGATTACAAGATTTCCGTGAAGGCTTCCGACCCCTTTCTCACCGTGGCTGCCTATCAGGCCCTGTCCGAGGCGACCGATGCGCCGTTGCATCTGGGGGTTACCGAGGCGGGTGGCACGCGGATCGGCACGGTGAAGTCCTCGATCGGGATCGGCTCGATGCTGTGGGCCGGGATCGGGGACACGATCCGCGTCTCCCTGTCGGCCGAGCCGGAGGAAGAGGTCAAGGTCGGCTTCGACATCCTCAAATCGCTCGGCCTGCGCACACGCGGCGTCAACATCATTGCCTGCCCGTCCTGCGCCCGTCAGGGCTTTGACGTGATCCGCACGGTCGAGACACTGGAGGCCCGGCTGGCCCATATCGCCGAGCCGATCTCGCTGTCGATCATTGGCTGCGTGGTCAACGGGCCGGGCGAGGCGCTAATGACCGATCTCGGCTTCACCGGCGGTGGTGCCGGGCGTGGCAAGATGTATGTCTCCGGCCGTCCCGACCACAATGTCTCCAATGAGGAAATGGTCGATCACATTGTTGAAATGGTCGAGGCGAGAGCAGCCGAATTGCAGGCGGAACGTGACAGCGCGGAAGCCGCCGAGTAATCAGGGCGCGTCGTAAAGCTGGGGAGTTGGATGTGACGGGATTGACGGTTTACGGCCTCAAGAATTGCGACAGCTGCAAGAAGGCGGTCGAGGCGCTCAACGCGGCCGGCCTGGGTCATGCCTTTGTTGATATCCGCGAGGATGTGGATCTGGTTGTCAAAGTCCCCGACTGGCTCGATGCCGTCGGTGCCAAGGCGCTGGTGAATACGCGCTCAACCACCTGGCGCAACATGTCCGAGGAAGACCGCGAGATCGCAGCCGGAGACCCCGCCGGTGTCCTGATCGCCCATCCCACCCTGATCAAGCGTCCGGTTGTTGAGGCGGGATCGACGGTCATCGTTGGCTGGTCGGCTGACAGTCTGGACGGGCTCCTGGCCGGCGCGGCGGAATGAATGCGGCGCTGAAAGCGCGCTGTGATCTCGATCTCGGCTTTCCCTTCCATCATGAAATCGCTCCGGCCGACCGGCTTGAGGCGGTCGCGGATTTCATGCGGCAAGAAGGCTTCGGCGCGGAAGCCTATCTGACCGGTGGCAGTGTTTCGCGGCTTGAGGCGCGCATGGCCGAGCTGCTTGGCAAGCCGGCGGCCGCCTGGTTCCCGACCGGTACGATGGCGCAGGGGATTGCGGCGCGGCTGCATTGTACGGATGCCGGGGACAATCGGCTGGCCCTGCACCCGACCTCGCATCTCGCCCTGCACGAGGAGGATGGCCATATCCATCTGCACGGGCTGCGCCCGCTGGAGATCGGTGCCTGGTCACGGCCCCTCAAGGCAGACGACCTGCCCGAGTCGGCCGGTTGTGCCTTCATCGAACTGCCGCAGCGCCATAATGGCGGTGCCCTGCCGTCCTGGGACGAACTGGTCGCGATCAAGGCCCGCGCGGCGTCGCGAGGCTTGCCGCTCCACATGGACGGGGCGCGGATCTGGGCCCTCCCGAGCGCCTGGCCGGGACAGGGCTGGCCGGAAATCTGTGACGGTTTCGCCTCGGTCTATGTCTCTTTCTACAAGGATCTTGGCGCGTCCGGCGGCGCGATCCTGGCGGGCGAGACCGACTTCATCGACGCCGCGCGCCTGTGGCTGGCCCGGATGGGCGGTCGACTGGTTTCGCCCTGGCCGATGGTGCCCGATGCCCTGCGGGTCCTGGACATGCGCCTTGGCAAGATGCCGGGTTTTGTTGACCGGGCCCGCGAGATTGCGGCCGGCGTCGGACAGCGCGACGGGCTGGCCATCACGCCGAACCCGCCGCAGGTCAACATGATGCATCTGCGCCTTGATTGTGATGTTGCGACTGCCGGGGCGGCGCGTGACGCTGCGGCGGAGGCGAGCGGGGTCTGGCTGGGCAACCATTTCTGGCACTTCGACCATGATCCGGTTCCTGCCCTCGAGCTCGTCATTGGCGAGCGCGCTCTTGATGCCGACCCGGCGCGTATCATCGCGGCGATCCGGATCATGGCCGATCATGTCCGTCAGGCTCAGTCGACCAGCGGGTAGAGCCTCAGTGTCAGTTCCAGCGGCGCGCCATCGCGGATGAGGCTGAGATCGAGCGTGGCCGGTGGCTCGCCGCCGAGTTCGCAGCTGCGTGTGCGCATTTCACTGCCATTGAAATGGGTGACAAAGTCGCCGATCTCGACGCCGGCATCAAAGGCCGGCGAATTGGCGATCACGGCGGCCACCCGCATGCCGTCATCCTCGGGTACCAGGACGAGGCCATGGGTGACCATCGGCTCGAAGGTGATCGGCACAGCGGGATCATTGCGCAGCACTTGCACCCGCTCGTGACGCTGGTCGAAGGTCCAGCTGAAATGCCGCATCACCTCGCCGCCGATCAGCTCGGTCTCCGGTGTCGACTGGATCACCGGCTGTTCCAGCGCATGATCGCCGATCATCAGATTGCCGCGCAGCCGCGCCGCCGAGCGCCGCTCGACTTCCGAAAAGCGGACCGCGGCGCCGGTTGCACGCGGCGGGGCGAGCGTGTCATAGCGCTCGATATTGCGCAGGATGACACCGCTCAGAGCGGCACCGCTGTCGATCAGCAGGCGCCGCCATTCCCCGCCCGGAAAACCGATCCGGAGCCAGGGGCGGGTATCGGGACCATTGGCGTCGAATATGGTGACATTGTCGGGTTGCGGCAGCGCACCGGAGACCACCCGCATTTCGCCGACGGCATAGTCGAGGGTGAGAAGCACGTCCTCGAAGGCGTCGAATTCCAGGATGCCGTCGATCTCCCGGCCAAGCGCGATCGACAGGTGATCGAGATCGCGAACCCGGGCCCGCAGACCGGTCAGTTGCAAATCCCCGACCGAAACCTCGCCGAAACTCGCGCGGACGCCGCTGTTGATCCGGCGTCCGGCGACCCGTTCCAGACTGTCCGGATCGACATAGCTGGTCGAGGCGCCGGTGTCGTAGAGGAACCATAATGTCCGGTCGGCGGGGCTCTCGCCCTCGCGGACTTCCAGCGTCACCGGCACGAAAAAATAGCCGCGGCACACTTGTGAGGGCAAGGCGACGGGCTCCGTGATCTGGGCCTGTGCCTTGCCGATCAGCAATAGCGCGATTATCACGGCTGCGACCTTTTTCATCCTGGTCTCCTGGCGACTCCCCGGCAGGATAGGGATGGTCCGTCCGTTTCCAAGTCTTTTGGGCCCGCCATGAAATCGATTTGCGTCTATTGCGGCTCCAATGCCGGACAGGATCCGGCCTTTCTGGCCGCCGCCGACCGACTCGGCCAGGTCATGGCCCTGCGCGGAATCGAGCTGGTCTATGGCGGCGGACGGGTCGGGCTGATGGGGCGGATCGCCGACGCCACCCTGGCCGCCGGCGGCCGGGTGATCGGGGTGATCCCGGAATTCCTCGCCCTGAAAGAGATCGCCCACATGGAGCTGACGACCCTGCACGTCGTCAAGTCCATGCATGCCCGCAAGGCCAAGATGGTGCGACTGTCCGAGGGCTTCATCGCCATGCCCGGCGGCATCGGCACGATGGAGGAAATGTTCGAGATCTGGACCTGGGCCCAGCTCGGCCAGCATCGCCATCCGGTCGGCCTGTTGAACGTCAACGGCTATTATGACGACCTCGTCGCTTTCCTCGACAGGATGACCGGCCAGGGCTTCCTGTCGCCGGAACACCGTGGCGCGCTCGTCGTCTCGGATCGCGTGACGACCCTGCTGGATGCGTTCGAGAGGTACAAGGCGCCACCGGCCGATGTGCGCATCAAGACCGGCCAGACCTGAAGGGCTGGCGCGACCCCACTTTTCTTCCCCACATTGTGGGGAAGTGGGCCAATGCACAGCATTGGGTCGATGGGGCCGAGCGTAGCGAGGGGGAGCGTGCCACTCCGCCTGCGGCGGCCCCTCCGTCTTGTCGCTGTGCGCCAAGCCACCTCCCCACGATGTGGGGAGGAAAAGATCCCATTTTTCCCGGCCGGAGCCCCGCGAAAGCGGGGTGGAGAGCCGGGACCTGCTCCCATCTCCGGCTAGCGATGAGTCGCCCGTCGGTCCCGGATGGCGCTGCGCGCCTCCGGGAAAAATGAGGGTGGATGATGGCTTTTGGGACGTTGGATGGGGACAGGCTTGCACTTTTCTTCCCCACATCGTGGGGAAGTGAACCGAGCGAAGCGAGGATGGGGCGTGGCGCATATCTTGTTCGAGTGTCATCCCGGACGCAGGCCCGGCCTCGAGCCGGGCGGAGATCCGGGACCCATTGACGCAGAAGCTGGCAGCACCGGGCGTTTGGGTCCCGGGTCTGCGGCCTGCCTTCGCAGGCCATTCGCCCGGGATGACAAAGCTGTTGCAACCTGCCGTCAGCCCAGCTCAATCCCCAACTCGCCCCAGATCGCATCGACACGCGCTTTCGTCTTGTCGTCCATGTCGAGCTTTTCGCCCCATTCGCGGTTGGTCTCGTGGCCCATCTTGTTGGTCGCATCCAGCCCGATCTTGGAGCCGAGGCCGGAGACCGGGGAGGCGAAGTCGAGATAGTCGATCGGGGTGTTCTCGACGGTGACGATGTCGCGGGCCGGGTCCATGCGGGTCGAGACGGCCCACATCACATCCTTCCAGTCGCGCGCATCGATGTCACCGTCCACGACGATGATCCATTTCGTGTACATGAATTGCCGCAGGAAGGACCAGGCGCCCATCATCACGCGCTTGGCATGGCCGGCATAGGCCTTCTTCATGGAGATCACGGCGATGCGGTAGGAACAGCCTTCCGGCGGCAGCCAGAAATCGAGGATTTCCGGGAATTGCTGCTGCAATAGCGGGATGAAGACCTCGTTGAGCGCCTCGCCCAGCACCGCCGGCTCGTCCGGCGGCCGACCGGTATAGGTGGTCAGATAGATCGGATCCTTGCGCATGGTGATGGCGCTGATCTGGAAGACCGGAAAATGCTCGACGGAATTGTAATAACCGGTGTGGTCGCCATAGGGGCCTTCCGGGCCGTATTCGTCGAGCAGGACATGGCCCTCCAGGATGATCTCCGCTTCGGCCGGAACCTTGAGCGGGACCGTCTTGCAGTCCACCAGCTCGGCCTTCTTGCCGCGCAGAATGCCCGCGAACTGGTATTCCGACAGCGTGTCGGGGATGGGCGTGACGGCGGCGAGAATGGTGCCGGGATCGGCGCCGAGCACGACGGCAGCGGGCAGCGGGTCGGGCTTTGTATCCTTCCAGCGCTGATAGTGCTGGGCGCCGCCGCGATGCTTGAGCCAGCGCATCAGGGTGCGGTCCTTGCCCAGCTTCTGCATGCGGTAGATGCCGAGATTGAAATCATCCTGCTTGTCGTCCGAGGGGCCCTTGGTGACGACCAGGGGCCAGGTGATCAGCGGCGCCGGTTCGCCGGGCCAGCAGGTCTGGATCGGCAGACGGTCGAGATCGATATCCTCGCCGGTCAGGACAACCTCCTGGCAGGGCGCCTTCTTTACGGTCTTCGGCCGCATCGACATCACGGTTTTGGCCAGCGGTAAAAGCTCGACCGCTTCCTTCACGCCGCGCGGCGGCTCGGGCTGGCGCAGGAAGGCGAGCAGTTCGCCGACCTCGCGCAGTTCGGCGCCGGTGGTGCGGGCCTCGCCGCCCAGCGTCACCGCCTGGGCGACCCGTTTGACGGTGCCGAACAGGTTCACCAGGCACGGCATCTCGCTCTTCTCGCCGCGCTCATTGATAACGTTTTCAAACAGGATGGCCGGCCCGCCCGCATGCAGGGTGCGCTTGTGGATCTCGGTCATTTCCAGCTCGGTCGAAACCGGCGTGGTGACCCGGACCAGATCACCCTCGGCTTCCAGCTGGTCGAGAAATTCGCGGAGCGACTTGTAGGCCATGCGGGCAGTCCTGCGTTGTTGTGCATCCGAAACTGCAACTTCACCGCCGAAAGTCCAGCCCGCTTTCCGTCGCAGGGTCAGTGGCTTGCCTCAAACCGTGAAAATTTGAGGAGAGTTTGAGTCAAAGCCCGGTCAAATTATTGAAAAGATGTTCAAAAACTCTCGCTAAATCGCGCCGTCTGCTCAACGGAACTGGATTCAGGCATGCTGCATAGAATGGTCCTCGCGGCCCGCACCACGGTGGAAACCGGGTCGGCAGCCTTGAGCGGCGAGCTTGGATCATTGCTGGCGTGCTGCCTCCAGACCAGCGTTGATGACGTCCTGACGGGCAGGCTGGTTGTTGAATCCGGTTTTCTGCTCGAGATCATCGAGGGCAATAGCGACGATCTGTGCGCCTTTCACCGCCGCGCTGAGGCCGATGCACGGATTTTTGACCTTCAGGTGCTGGAGTTCGTGCCGGTATTGCGCCGTCAGTTCGACACCTGGGCCGTGGCCAGGACGCCGGACGGGCACGTCAATCATCTCCTGGCCAGCGCCATCAGCGAGAAACGCGCCGGCCCGTTCGCGGTCAGCCAGTATGTCCACCGGATCCTGATGCTGGGCGTGATTGCCGAGACGCCGCCGCTCTGCGTCGCCGCCTAGGCTATCACTGAAAACCCTCACTCATCAGGCGTCGGCGCGCCTTCGGGTGCGCCATCCACGTCGCTGTCGGTGTCCATGGCCGGATCCATGGCCGGCGGTTGCAGCGCGTCGAGCACGGCCAGGGCCAGTCCTCCCGAGCGGGAGTTCACGCCGGTCGTGGCGCCGAAGCGGACGATGACCAGCTCCTGTTCCGGCATGACATAGCCCCACTGGCCCTGGAAACCGCTCATCATGATGGTGTCCGTCGGCAGGCTGGAGCGTTCATCGGGCAGCCAGAAGCCCATTCCGTATTCGCCATTCGAGCCCGGGGTCGGCTCGGCGACGATGTCGTACCAGTCTTCCGGCAGGATGCGTTCTGCGTCCACCATGCCGTCATTCATGTACAGCAGGGCGAGGCGGGCCCAGTCATGGGCCGTGGCATACATGTAGGACGAGCCCTGGAAGACGCCGTTCTCGCCCGGTTCCATGATCGCGGAATAAATGCCCAGCGGCTCGTAGATGCGGGCGCGCAGGCCGGCGACCTGGTCCGGCAATGTGTCGCCGAGAAGGCGTTGCATGGTGTCGGTCGCCAGGATGGTATTGCCGCTCATGTATTGCCAGTGCTCGCCCGGCGCATGCAGGCGCTCGCGGGTGGCCGCATAAAGCGGCATGTCGGACTGGGTGAACAGCATTTCCGAGTTGGGGTCGGTGCCGGTATTGTCCTCGGCGATGGCCAGCCCGCCGGCCATGCGCAAGAGGTGCGAGATGGTGATCTCCGACAGGCGGATATCATCAATCTCCGCCAGCGCCGGGACCGCGCCTTCGGCATCGATGTCCAGACGGCCTTCCTCGACCAGGGCGCCGGCCAGCGTGGTCATGGCGCTCTTGGTCATCGACCAGCCATGGAAACGTGTGTCGCGGCTGGCGCCGTCGGCATAGCGCTCGGCGACGAGGCGGCCCTGGTGCAGGACGGCGACGCCCAGCGTGTGGCGGCTATCGGCCTCGATCTCGTCGAAGGCGTCGGCAAGGGCCGCATCCAGCGCCTCGGTGTCGAACCATTGGTCGCGATGGGCGGTGTCGAGTTCCAGCGGGACGAAGTCCTGCTCCACAGGGACGGTGAGCTCGGCATCGAAGCCGTGGCCGCCATGCACCAGCGTACAGCCCAGCCCGTCGCGCCAGACGGCGCGCTGATGCCAGAACAGGCCGAGCACGGACGAGGTGACCTCGCGATTTTCCGCGTCCATCTCATAGCCTATCAGGCTGCCGGCATCGCCGAGCAGCGGGGCGAGGTAGAGATCATAGGCCTGGTCGGACTCAAGACCGGAGACCCAGGTCAGGGAACACATCTGCTTGGCCACGATCCCGGTGCCCGAGGGCAGATAGATCCGGCCGATCGGTGACAGGTTGAGCGCGATGACCCCGGCAGCGAGCAGGGCGGCGATCGCGCCGCCGGCGAAATAGCGTTTCTTCATGTTGTGTCCCCTTTGTCCCTGTTGCCGTCTGACCGGCTCAGCCCAGCTTGTCGAAATCCGGCGCGCGGCGTTCCAGGAAGGCCGCCGCCGCTTCAGCAAATTCCGGCGATTGAAGCTGTGAGGCGAAGATCGTGTTCTCGCGGTCCATGCGCGCCTCGATGCTCTCGGCCGGCTGGCGCATCAGGGCCTTGGAGGCTTTCAGCGAGGTCGGCGCCTTGGCGGCCAGGATGGCGGCCATGAAGCGGGCCGTCTCTTCCATTCTTGCCGGCTCGGTGACGCGGTTGACCAGGCCGGTCTCGCGGGCGCGTGTCGCGTCCCAGGTGTCGCCGAGCAACAGGAGTTCGGCGGCCACGGCATGACCGAAGATGCGCGGCATGAGCTGGGAGGAGGCAAATTCCGGCGCCAGGGCGAGATCGACGAAGGGCGTCTTGAAGACGGCGCGGGTCGAGGCCACGACAAGGTCGCAATGCAAGAGCAGGGTGACGCCGATTCCGATTGCCAGACCATCGACGGCCGCAATCACCGGTTTCTGCGCATTGAGCAGGGCCAGCATGAAGCGGCGCACCGGCGGGGTGTCATGTTCGCCAAACTCCGGCGGGCGCTGGGTGAAGTCGACAATGTCATTGCCGGCGGTGAACACGCCTTCGGCCCCGGTAAGGATGCAGACCCGTACCGACGCATCGGTGTCGGCCGTCTCCAGCGCCTCGGCGGCGGCGGAGTACATGTCCTGGGTGAGGGCGTTTTTCTTCGCCGGACGATTGAATCGGATGGTGCGGATGCGATCCGCAGTTTCGACCAGAACCAGTTCGCTCACGCGAGCCTCCCTTGTGATGTTTTGCCTGTTCAGGCTTGTTGGCTGCGGCGAGCCTAGAGCAAAAGCGGGGGGCTTGAACACCGTGAATCAGTTTACGTAAACGTCACTTGTGCCGCATGGCGGTCATACGCAAAACATGCTCAGATATTGACGGCCAGCCGGGTCAGGACGCGATGCAGCATGTCGCTGTCATCCTCGCCGAGGCGGCTTTCCAGCTCGGTATTGAAATCGCGCAGGATAGGATCGGCGGTGTCGCCCAGGGCGCGCCCCTTCTCGGTCAGGGAGACGACCGAGGACCGCTTGTCTGTCGTCGAAGCGGTCTTGGTGACCAGGCCCAGCCCCTCCATCCGGTTGATCAGCCCGGTGACGGCCGGCGGATTGAGTGACAGGGTCTCGCCGATATCGCCCATGCGCCGCTCGCCGCGTCGGGCCAGCAGGAAGAGGACGGCCGCCTGGGCCGAGGTCACACCGGCAACGGATTTCAGGCGTGCGTCGGCATCCCGGTTGAGCTTCCGGGCGGCAATCTCCAGCAGCAGGAATAATCGCCGGTCTACGGCGCGAGCGCGGGCCATGCAGACGAGACTGGGTTGATTCTGCGTCCGAGGGGAGCGTCAGCGGTATTTCCAGACCTTGGCCTGGCGTATTTCGCGGTCTTCCAGGTCCCGGGTCACGGCTACGGCGTATTCGGCCATTTTCTCCAGCCGGTCCTGCGGCAGGAAGGAGCGACCCGGATCGCCGATCAGCACGGTGGCGCCGCGGGCATTAAGCTGTTCCAGCCAGCCGCCGATCACGCGTGCCGGCTCGGCTTCGTAGAAGACATCGCCGGCCAGCACCACATCCCAGCCCTCATCCGTGCCGACCAGGTCGCCGAGCCGGGGTGTCAGCGTCACGTTATTGGCCGCTGCATTGCTCTCGATCGCGGCAATGGCGAAGGCATCGAGCTCGCAGGCCTCGACCGAGGCCGCCCCCGCCTTCATCGCGGCAATGCCGGACACGGCCCCGCCGGCGGCAAAGTCCAGCACCCGCTTGCCGGCGACGATGCCGGGATTGTCGAGGCAATAGCGGGCGAGCGCCTGACCGCCTGCCCAGGCGAAGGCCCAGAAAGGTGGCGGCAGGCCCATCTCGCCGAGCGCCTCCTCGGTCTGCTCCCAGATCGCCACGGTCTCGACTGCGAGGTGCAGCGAGACCTCGGGCACCAGCGGCGGGGCCATCAGGGCGGTGTGGCTGCGGATGAAGCCGTGCGGATCGTCGAGCCGGGGGATGCCGGTCATGGCGGAGCCTGTCATAAGGATGGAGGTCTCCGGTTAGGCGGAGCGGAACGCAGGAGCAAGCCATGACGACACGTGTGACACGATCAACCTATGTACTGGCCGTCAATGATCTCGACTCGACGGCGCGCTGGTGGGTCGAGAAGCTGGGCTTCGAGCACTGGCTGCGAGCCGAGGGCTGGGCCTTCCTGCGCCGCGATAATTGCTATCTCCGGATCGGGCATTGCGTGGATGCCATCCCGCCGGCGCAGCTCGGCGATCACCAGTTTTTCGCTTATGTCGAGCTGGAGGATGTGCGCGCTTTCCATGACGAAATCAGGGGGCCCGGGGTCGACATCATCCACCGTCTCACCGACCAGCCCTGGGGCATGCGCGAATTCGGCGTCGCCACGCCGGACGGTCACCGGATCATGTTTGCGCAGGCGATTGACTAGGTCTGGCCGTCAGGCGCGTGTGTCAGGGACAGACCTCGGACGCGGAGCGGGCATCGTAAAAGCTCACGAGCATTTCTCGCAGCCCCCTGAGCTCGGGCATGTTGTAGTCCGGATGCTGACCCGGATCGGCAATGATCGCGTCCAGGTGATCGAGCAGCGTTTCCGCGCGGCCGTGCTGATCGATCTGCACAATGTTCATATCGAACGGATAGAGGCTTTCATCCTGCAGCATGTAGGCCGTGAGAACATACTGATAGTATTGCATTTCCACGGTTCGCATCAAGAAGTGCTGGTCCATGAAGGCATGCCCGTGGTTGCGGCAGATGAAGTGCTCGACATGAGCATTCCAGAACCCTGCCACGCGCGACTGAAAATGCGGGGTGTCCCGATCCCAGCCATTGAAATCGAGGATAAACATCTCGATTGCTTCGCCAATATCTTCGCGCCCGCCCGATTCCCATAGAACCAGGCCCGAGCACATTCTGGTTGTCAGGGTCCGGATATCCTGCCGGGTAAAGCCGCTCTCGAGCACGTCGGACGGGTCCGCCGACAGTTCGCCAGCCACGTCGGCGATCCGGCATTCCGGCATGCCGTTTCCGGTCTCGGCCAGGGTTGGCGACGCCAGAAGCGCGAACGCGGCCAGCGGTGCGATGACGCGATCATTCATCGGCAGTCTCTTTCACGCAAAAGGGGGACATGTATGATTATCGCCGCGCGTTAATCATACATGTCCCCCATTGGCTCCACCTATTCCCGGATCTCCGCAGCCGCGACTTCCGGCAAAGCGCGGACATCGTCGCCGATGACCGACAGGTCGCCGACCAGCACCAGGACCATCTGGTCCAGCGGCAGGTAATCGCGGGCCATGGCTGAAATATCCTCATCGCTGACCGCCAGGATGCTCGGCACATACCGGTCGAGATAATCATCCGGCAGGCTATAGAGGTCGCGCTGGCCGAGCTGGTTGATCAGCCCGCCGGTCGAGGCGTTCTGCAGGATGAAGATGCCGGCCAGCCAGTTTCGCATGCCGTTGGCTTCGTCGGCTGGCGGCGTCTCGTTTTGCAGGCGCGTGATCTCGTTGAAGGTTTCACGCAGGGCGGCGGCCGTGTCGGCAGCGGTGACATCGGCGTTGAAGGTCCAGTAGCCGCCATCCATCGTCCAGGTCACGCCGGAGCCGGGCGAATAGGTATAGCCCTTGTCCTCGCGCAGATTGCGGGTCAGCCGGGAGGTGAAGGATCCGCCCAGCAGGGCATTCATCACCGTCATCGCCGGCGCATCTTCCGCGCCGATCGCCATCGCCGGGAAGCCGAGACGAATGGTCGTCTGCGGCGCGCCGGGCCGGTCAATCAGCCGGACGATCGGACCACCGCTGGCCGGTGCGCCGGTCGCCGTATCGGCGTTGCCGGTTGGCCACGCGCCGAAGGAGTCGCGGATCGCGGCTTCCATGACCGCCGCATCGAAATGGCCGGCGACATAGAGACGCGCCCGACCGGCACCGTAATTGGCCGCATAGAAGGCCTCGACATCGCTCAGCTCATAGCCGCGCAGCTGTTCCTCGGTCGGCAGGGTATTGCCGTAAGGATGATCGGGGCCGAACAGGATGCGGGCATAGGCTTCCGTGGCGATGGCGCCGGGCTGGGCCCGCTGGACATCGACATCGCGCACCAGGTTGGCGCGGACCCGCTCGAACTCGTCCGCGTCGAAATTCGGACGCAAGGCGAGATCGGCCAGGAGGGCGACGGCGTCGGGACCGTACTGGCTGAGCACGCCGGTGCCGATATTGGTGGTGTGGCGACCGACACCGACATCGAGCGCGCCGCCCATGGCGGCGATCTCGGTGGAAATCGCCTCGGCCGAACGGCCACCGGCGCCGGCTTCCATCATCGCGCCGGTGAGGTCGGCGAGAAAGGTCTGTTCACCATCATCGAGATTGGCGGCGCGGACCTGCAGGGAGAGGGTCACCGTCGGTGCGAGGCCGAAGGGGATGAAGGTCACCTCCAGCCCGTTATCGAGCGTGAAGCCCTGTGTCTGCGGCAGTTCGAAGGGCACGGGCTCGCCGATGGGCGGTTGCTCGCTGGGTTGCTGGGCCGTGGCGAGGCCGGGCAGGAGGGCGAGGCTGGCAGCCGACAGGGCCGCCTGGAAAAGTCGAATGGTCATCTGTCTCATTCCTTCCGGGGTCCTGGTCACTCAGAGCCGTCTTCGTCCGCGAGGCGGACTTCCAGCACGGTGCGATTGGTCGGGCGCAGATATTCCTGCGCGGTGGCGCGGATCAGCTCCGGCGTGACCTGTTCGAACCCGTCCGTGATGCGGTTGATCCGGCTCGGATCGTCATCAAACATCGCGAAGGAGGCGAGCAGGTCGACAAGGCCGAAGCGGGTCGCCGTGTCGACGGTTCCGTAAAACTCAGACAGGAGCTTGGTGCGGGCGCGCTCGACATCTGTCTCGCTGACCAGATCCGTGCGGACGCCTTCAATGGTCGCGTCCAGCGAGGTCATGACGTCGGAGACGGTGAACTCGCTGTCGTGGATCATGCCGACCGTCCACAGCATCGGACCGTCGTAATTGAAGGCATTGCCCAGAAGGTTGATGCCGCCAAACACGCCCGAGGCGAAACCCTCCTCATTGACCAGCGACTGGTTGAGCCGGCTGTCATCCCCCTGCACCAGCAACTGATCGATCAGGATCATGGCGTAATATTCCGGCGTGCCGCGCTCGGGCATGTGATAGCCGACGGCGAGGGCGGGCTGATTGGCCAGCGGGTCTTCGCGAACGGCAAATTTCTCTTCTTCCTGGCGCGGTTCGGACGTGTCGATCTCGGGCAGGGCGTTGCCGGCCGGAATGCCGGAGAAATACTGCTCGATTGTTGCGAGGGTCTCGTCGCGATCGATGGCGCCGGCGACCACGATGACCGCATTGTTGGGGGCATAGAACTGGTCGAAGAAAGCCTGGGCATCCTCCAGGCTGGCGGCATCGAG
>NZ_JADFAJ010000004.1 GCF_015665295.1 Maricaulis sp. | reverse complement strand
GAACGGTCGCTGTTCGAGAACGCCTCGACGCAGATTTCCGGTGGCTGGAAAGTCGGCCTGGTGGGACGCAACGGGACCGGCAAGTCGACCCTGTTGCGGCTGATCCGCGAAGAGATCGAACACCCCACCTCGTCGGACACTTCGATCCGCCTGCAGCGCGGCGCCCGCATGGGCTGGGTCGCCCAGGAAGTCCAGCCGTCCGAGACGACGATCCTGGAAGTCGTGCTGGAGACCGATGCCGAACGTCATTCACTGATGCAGGAATCGGAAACCGCGACCGATCCCGACCGGATCGCCGAAATCTATGTCCGCCTGGCCGATATCGATGCCTGGTCGGCGGAAAGCCGGGCGGCGGAAGTCCTGATGGGTCTGGGCTTTACCGACGCCGACCTGTCGCGTCCGACGAGCGAGTTCTCCGGCGGCTGGCGCATGCGCGCCGCCATTGCCGGCGTGCTGTTCTCCCAGCCTGATCTTCTCCTGCTCGACGAGCCGACCAACTATCTTGATCTCGAAGGCGCCGCCTGGCTGGAGACCTATCTCAAGAATTATCCCCACACGGTGCTGATCGTCTCGCACGACCGGGAAATGCTGAACCGCTGCGTCACCCATACGCTGGCGCTGGAACACAAACAGCTCTCGATCTCGCCGGGCGGCTATGACGCCTGGCTGAAACTGCGCGCCGCGAAGACCGCGCTTTTGGAAAGCCAGCGCGCCAAGCAGGAAGCCGACCGCGCCCACCTGCAATCCTTCGTCGACCGGTTCGGCGCCAAGGCCTCCAAGGCCAGCCAGGCCCAGTCACGCGTGAAACAGCTGCAGAAAATGCAGGAAATCACCATCCCGCTGGCCGAGCGCACCACGCCCTTTTCCTTCCCCACCTCGACCGACAAGCTGGCCGCGCCGCTTCTGCAATTGCGCGATGCGACGGTCGGCTATGGCGAGGATGCAAGGATTCTCGACAAGGTCGATCTGCGCCTCGATCCGGATGACCGCATCGCCATCATCGGTGCCAACGGGCAGGGCAAGACCACCCTGGTCAAATCCATCGCCCGGCGCCTGCCGCTCATGTCGGGCGAGCGCACCGCCGCCCGCTCGCTGCGCATCGGCTATTTCTCGCAGGACCAGATGGACGAGCTGCGCCCCGGCGAAACCGTGCTCGACCATGTCCGCGACGCCCTGCCGGAAGGCACCACCCCGTCGCGCTGCCGGGCCGTTTCGGCGGCCATGGGCTTTTCCCACGAGAAGGTCGAGACCAATATCGAGAGGCTCTCGGGCGGCGAGAAGGTCCGCCTCCTGCTGGGCCTGATGTCGCTGGAAAAGCCGCACATCCTGATCCTCGACGAGCCGACCTCGCACCTTGATATCGACAGCCGCGAAGCCCTGATCTACGCCCTCAACGACTATAATGGCGCCGTCGTGCTGATCACCCACGATGTCTATCTCGCCGAAGGCACGGCCGACCAGCTCTGGCTGGTCAAGGACGGTCGCGCCAACCGCTATGACGGCAATCTGAATGACTACAGAAAGCTGATCCTGCAGGCGGATAAAAGGTAGGACCTGGCTCGAAGCTCCTTCCCCATCAAGGGCGAGGACCTCTGCCAGCCTGCCGCAAAGCCCTCCACCTTTCCTCCCCACATCGTGGGGAGGTGTCTTGGCGCAAGGCGACAAGACGGAGGGGTGACGCCGAAGGCGGCATGGGCGACCCCTCGCCAAGCCCATCCTCGCTTCGCTCGGACCCCATCGACCCTCCTTCGCCAAGGCTCCGGAGGCCCACTTCCCCACAGGTGGGGAAGAAAGCCCTCAACTCCACAACCACCGTCATCCACCTGTGCCCGCGAAGCGGGCATCCGGCGGCTCGACTGGGGACAGGTATATTCAACGCGTCACATCGATAGACACGGCCACCGACAGCCACCCGCGTTAAAGATACCTGTCCCCACCAAGCTCACCCCCACATCTGCATAACCGTCCTGCTGCCGCGCGATTGGCCATTTGGGTCGAAGCTGTGCTACACGCCTCGCTATTCCGGCCAGCCGCCCCTTTGGCGTCCTTTCCGGGACGACAATGGAACCCGGCCATTGATGGGTTTGGCCGGCATTTTGGCACTGGAAACAGCTTTATATGACCTTGAATCCCCGCATTGCGCCGGCGCTTGCCGCTGCGCTTGAGAAAAAGGGCTATTCTGCCCTCACCGAAGTCCAGTCCTCCGTGATCGCGGAAGAGGCTGACGGGCGCGACCTGCTGGTCTCGGCCCAGACCGGTTCGGGCAAGACCGCCGCCTTCGGCATGGCCATCGCCCCGACGCTTCTGGGCGATGACACCAATTTCAACATGCCCGACCTGCCGATGGCGCTGGTCGTCGCGCCGACGCGCGAACTGGCCCTGCAGGTCGAGCGCGAGCTGGCCTGGCTCTATGGCGAGGCCGGTGGCCGTATCGCATCCTGCGTCGGCGGCATGGATCCGCGCACCGAGCGCCGGGCGCTGGAGCGCGGCTGCCACATCGTGGTCGGCACGCCGGGCCGCCTGCGCGACCATATCGAGCGCGGCGCGCTGGACATGTCCCAGCTCAAGGCCGTGGTGCTCGACGAAGCCGACGAAATGCTCGATTTCGGCTTTCGCGAAGACCTCGAATACATTCTCGACGCCGCGCCTGCGAGCCGCCGCACCCTTCTTTTCTCGGCCACCGTGCCGCGCGCCATCGCCGATATCGCCCGCCGCTTCCAGAAGGATGCGCTGCGCATCTCGACCGTCTCCGAGCGTGGCCAGCATGCCGATATCGAATACCGCGCCCTGTCGGTCGCCCCGTCCGATCGGGAAAACGCGATCATCAATGTGCTGCGCTACTATGACGCCGAGCGCGCCATCATCTTCTGCGCCACGCGCGAAGCGGTAAACCGCCTGTCGGCCCGTTTCGGCAATCGCGGCTTTGCCGCTGTCGCCCTGTCCGGCGAGCTGACCCAGAAAGAGCGGACCCACGCCCTGCAGGCCCTTCGTGACGGCCGCGCCCGCGTCTGCGTGGCGACCGATGTCGCCGCGCGCGGGATCGACCTGCCGGGCCTGGAACTGGTGATCCATGCCGACCTGCCGACCAATTCCGACGTGCTGCTGCACCGTTCGGGCCGCACCGGCCGGGCCGGCGCCAAGGGTGTCTGCGCGATCATCGTCCCGCACACGCGGCGTGGCCGGGCCCAGCGCCTCTTGCGCGATGCCAAGCTGCAGGCCGAATGGGCCGATGCGCCGAGCTCGGATGATGTCCGCGCCCGCGACCGCGAGCGCCTGATGGCCGACCCGATCCTGACCGAAGCGGTCGACGAGGCGATGAAGGTCGACACCGACGCCCTGCTTGAGAAATTCACCGCCGAACAGCTGGCCGCCGCCTTCCTGCGCGCCCGCATGGCGACCCTGCCCTCGGCCGAGGACCTGTTGTCCGGTCCGGAAGCCCAGAGCGATCGTCCCGAGCGCAAGCCGCGCGAGAATTTCAAGTCGAGCGTCTGGTTCCGCCTGTCCGCCGGCCGCAAGGCCAAGGCCGAGCCGCGCTGGCTGCTGCCGCTGATCTGCCGCCTCGGTCATGTGACCAAGCGCGAGATCGGCTCGATCCAGATCGGCGAGAGCGAGACCCGTTTCGAGATCGACGCCGAGCATGCCGACCGCTTCGCCAAGGCCCTGGCCGAAAACGGGGGCGGCGAGAACAATATCCGCGTGACGCCGGATGATGGCTCGGAGATGCAGCGCGCCGGCCCGAATGACGGTCCGACCGATGCCCGCACGCCGAAAATGCGTCACCGCGAGAAGTCCCGCCATCGCGAAACCGACAGCGACGGCTATCCGGTCAGCCGCAATCGCGATGACGCGCCGCCGCGTTCCTATGAGGATCGCAAGCCGCACGACCAGCGCGAGCGTGACGAGGCGGCCAGCGACAAGCCACGCTATGAGAAAAAACCGTACGAGAAGAAGCCGTACGAGAAAAAGGCCTTCGGCGACAAGAAACCCTTCGGCGACAAGAAACCCTTTGGCGACAAGAAACCCTGGGGCGACAAGAAGCCGTACGAGAAAAAACCCTATGGCAAGACGGCCGAGGGTGAGCGTCCCTTCAAGGGCAAGCCGAAGCCGGATTTCGACCGCGCCGACACGCCGGTCGGTGGCGACGACAAGCCCTGGGAGAAAAAACCCCGGGCCGACAAGTCCGATTGGAAGAAGGACGACAAGCCGCGGCGTCCGCGCGCTGACAAGCCGGCCCCGTCCGGCGATGATCGGCCTGCCCGCCCGGCGCGTCCCGCCGGTGATCTGACCAATCCCAACGCCCGCCCCGACAAGGGCGAGGACAGCAGCTGGGCGCGCAAGCGCAAGCCCGCGCCGGGCGGCTTCAAGAAAAAGGCCGGCGGCTATGACAAACCGGCCGGCAAGAAACCCGGTTTCAAGAAGGATGGCGCCAAGCCGTTCGAGAAGGGCGCCACGCTGAAGCGCAAGCCGAAGGGCTGAGGCCAGCCTCCTTTTCCCCACTGCGTGGGGAGGAAAGGGCTGCACCGCTTTCCTTTGTCATCCCGGGCGGATGACCTGCGAAGGCAGGTCGCAGACCCGGGACCCATACGCCCGGTTCTGCCGGCATTCGCGACAATGGGTCCCGGATCTCCGCCCGGCTCAAGGCCGGGCCTGCGTCCGGGATGACAGCGTTATGGATTTCCTGGAGCGGCGCCTGCGGCGCACTTTCACCTCACAAGACCGGCCTTCATGGTCGTGAACTCAGGCCACGTCCGCCTTCGCGGTCGTCATGTCGTGGCTGGCTTCCTGGGCGCGCTGGATCTGCTGGCGGACATCGAGACCCGGCAGGGCTTCGATCTCGGCCTTGTCCTCGGCGAGGATGGGCAGGGAGATGGTCACCGTGGTGCCCTCGCCCTTGCGGCTGGCGATATTCATCGAGCCGCCATGCAGCTCGGACAGGGCGCGGACCAGGGACAGGCCGAGGCCGGTGCCGCGCTTTTCGATGTCGCGCGCATTGGCGGCCTGCTGATAGGGCTGGCCGAGACGACCGGCGTCTTCCGGATCAATCCCGACACCGCTATCGCCGACCGCCAGCACAAGCTGGCCGCCGGCCGGGCGCGCCATGACCACGATCGCGCCGCCCCTGGGCGTGAACTTCACGGCATTGGACAGGAGGTTCAGCAGGATCTGGCGCAGCGCCTTGCGATCGCCATTGACCAGGACCGGCCCGTCATGGCGCTTGATCTTGAGATTGATGCCGGCCTCTTCGGCCTGCAGGCGCATCATCTTGGCTGACAGATTGACGACTTCGCCGATATCAAACGTATCGCGGACCAGCTCATAGCGGTCGGCCTCGATCTTGGACATGTCGAGCACGTCGCCGATCAGCTCCATCAGGTGCTGGCCGCTTTCATGGATCAGGTCGGCATATTCGGCATAGCGCGCCGGCATCGGCCCGAACAGTCGCGCTTTCATGACATCGGAGAAGCCGATGATCGCATTGAGCGGCGTGCGCAGCTCGTGGCTGACCGAGGCGAGGAATTGCGACTTCGCACGGGCGTCCTCTTCGGCGGCCTCGCGCTGGCGCCGGGCTTCACCGAGGGCGGCCTCGAGCGCCGGACCGCTGTCCTTGGCCAGGGCGATCACCGAGCCGCCATGGATCGGACGGGTGCGCACCAGGACATCTTCGCTGTGACCGCGGGCGCCGCGAATGACCAGCTGGCTTTCGACATCGCGCAGCGCGGCCCGGCGGCCGGATGCGGCGAGATGCGCGCGGTCATCCTCGTCAAAACCGAGATCGGCGAGCGGCAGGCCCTTGAGGTCACGAGGCAGGCCGGGCGACAGATCGCGCAGGCCCTTCGAGGCCGCAAGGATATGCCCGTCCGCATCGCAGGCGACCAGCGGCACGGGCGAGGCATCGAAGGCCTTGGCGCGGACACGGCCGCGCTCGGCCTCGGCGCGCGCCTTGTCGGCATCGTGAACGGCGCGCAGGGCACCAAAGGCGAAGCCGGTCGACAGGGTCAGGACACAGCCCAGCACGAAAGGCAGGTGAAGCTCGACCGACATCGGTGCAGGCGCAATGAAACCGGCCAGCTGCAGTCCGGACACGACGAGGGCTGCCAGACCCGACTGGGCTGCCGCCTTCACCACACCGTCACGCTCGCCGCAGGCTGCCGCCATGGCAGGCGCGAGCAGGAAGGCCAGCACGCCCAGCCCGGTGATGCCACCGCCGGTCAGGGTCACGCCAACGGCAAACCCGGTCCAAACCAGGGCCAGCAGGAAACGTTCAAAGGCGCGGTCCATGCGCGGGATCAGGAGGAAGGAGAGCAGTGCCGGCGCGGCGATACCGGCGACCAGAAGCGTTTTCTCGACGGCAGAGCCGTCAAGGATCGGCCAGAGCCGCGGCAAGGCAGCCGCCAGCGTGCCAAGCCAGATCAGGTTGACGAGCGTCCCGCCTTGGCGTGCGAACCAGGCTGTTATGACAGGCGTTTTCGGCTTCATTTCGAATCGGTGTGGTGCGCTCGCATTGATGAACGGAATCTTGGCCTTCGGCGTTAACAAATACTGAATCTTAAACTTTGTTCCGTTATCGCTCCGAACCGCTAAGCCTTGTGATAATTCATCGCGGCCGCCCCCTTGGATGCGGGTCGAAGGCGAGGCAATATGCAGCGGGTCCAAAGGAGCATTGTGGAATGTTGACGTCTCTCCTCGCTATCAGCGCGCTGAGCATGAGTGTGTCACTGCAGGAAGCCGCTCCGGCTGCCGCTGAGGCTGCGGCGACCGCGCCCGGTCCGGTGCTCCAGCTCGACCAGCCCGAGGAACGCCATCCGACCCTGGTCGAACGCTCGGCCGGTGAATACGCCGCCTATCATGGTGTCATCTCCGATCTCCACTCGGCCCCGATTGCCTCGGGCGAGGATCTCGACGATGCCATGAACCGGCTGACCGCCTTCTACGGCGAGGAACGCCTCGTCCGCGCCTGGATCGCCTACGCCGCGATCATTGCCGCGCGCCATCCCGAATATCTCGACGAGGTTCGTGAGCTGGCCGACTATTATGGTCCGGAAGCCGCCATGACCGGGCTGATGTACGACCCGACCTATGCGACCAGCTTTGCCGCGTCGGAAGACGCCCAGACCTCCGTGGTCGAGGCGATTGCCGCAGACAATGCCGAGATCCGCGAAGTCTCCGAACGCTATCGAGCGGCGGCCTACGACCTGCAGAGCGAGCGCTGGGCCAATCGCAGCCATGGGGACCGCACGAACCGCCTGGCCGAGCTGTCGATCATGGGCAGCGCGCCGATCGACATGACCGATGAGGTCCTGATGACGCTGTCCAACGGGTTGGGCGAGGGCTTGCCGGCCTCGGCCCTGTTTGACCATCTCGATGCAGCCCCCCTGTCCGACCGCACCTCGGTCGCGCCGCAACTGACCCTGACGGTGGGCGAGGCCATCCCGGACCCGGATCGCGACCGGATCGGCCGCATCCTGTCGGTTGCCGCCCTGCAGTCGCTGAACAATGATGACCCCGCCCGCACCGATCAGGTTGTCGAGGCCCTGTTGTCCGACCCGGTGGTCGAACGCTGCCTGACCTGGGTCCGCCTCGACCTGCAGCAATGCGTCGCCGCAGGTCATTTCATGTATGAGGACAGCTTCTGTATCGCGGAACATGCCCTGATGGACGTCAGCCGCTGTCTGGGAAGCAGCGCGAATTGAGTCAAATTTGACCGGTTGGCTTTGTCGAATTCGGGTAAAAGTTAACGAAACGTGTGCCGATCAGAGACAAGATCGAATTTGCCGACAATTTTACACAAAATCTTCGCTCCGAATTCGCACACCATTTTCGGTAAACCCCGCAATTGCTAGCTATTGCTGAGAATTTTTCCTAGCCTCTATCATGCATTGAGATCGGCACACCCGGTTTCGGTCATAAGTGAGGTCGAACATGATGTTTCTGCTGCGTGCCGCGTTTTGGCTGGCAGTCGTGAGTTTCTTCGTACCGCAGGATTTTGCGGGCGAAGCCATGGACCTGCCTTTCAATACAGCCGAGACCCGCATCGACGCCTCGTCGAAAGTGTCGGAGTGGTGCGCCGAAAACGAAGTCATCTGTGAAGCCGGCTCGGAAGCCGCCCGCCTTGGAAGCTTCCTGGGCGAAATGGCGATGAGCCGAATTGGTGACGCCATCGAGGAGCGTCAGGAACGCCAGACCGCCGCCAGCCCCGCTGCTGCACCGGCCCGCGCCAAATCCTGATCCGGTCTGTGTTCTGAACCGAGCGCAAACCGCTGAGGCGGGTTGCCAGGCCGCCTCGCCCGCACTACCTCGGCGCTGACATGACGGCACAAGATATCCAAACCGAAATCGACGATCTCGTGGACGAGTTCGACCTGCTGGACGACTGGGAGCAGCGCTATCGCTATCTCATCGACATGGGCAAGGCGCTGCCCGACATGCCCGAGGACGAGCGCTCCGACGCCAACAAGGTCAAGGGCTGTGTGAGCCAGGTCTGGCTGGTCACCGAGCGTGACGGCAACACCCTCAGCTTCCGCGCCGACAGCGACGCCCATATCGTGCGCGGCCTCGCCGCCCTCCTGGTCCGCCTCTATTCCGGCCGCACGGGCGAGGAAATCCTCTCCGTCGACGCCCGCGACGTGCTCGCCCGCATCGGCCTGTCCGAACACCTCTCCCCGCAACGCTCGAACGGCCTGGCCTCGATGATCGGCCGGATCCGCGGGCAAGCCGAGGCGCTGTAGGGTCTCAATGATTTTCCCTCCCCACGCGTGGGGAGGTGGATTGCCGCATAGCGGCAAGACGGAGGGGCCGCCGCAGGCGGTAGCCCTCGCTGCGCTCGGACCCCTTCGACCCGAGGCTCCGCCTCGGCCCACTTCCCCACGACGTGGGGAAGAAAGTATTGTTGGGTGCGCCACGATAAACCCTTAAACTCCACCCTCCATTCTTCCCGGACGCGCCTCGGCGCGATCCGGGACCTACGGGGGACTCATCGCTTGCCGGATCGTTTCGTCGGTCCCAGGTTTTCGCCCGGGAAGAATGTTTCTGTGAAATCCTCCCCCAATCAACCGGTAGACCACCGGCAACCGAGACCGGGCCTGCCGCTATAATCGCATTGCCGACAACACATTCAGCGCCGTTGTGACCGCTGCGTCCGGGTCGGTCAGGATATCCGGGGAGACCCCCGATCCCTCCCAGTCAGCACCGGTAAGCGGATCGTGGGTGGCGCCGACCGGCACCATGAGGGCGAAACCGTGAGGCAGGGCCTCCAGCTCTGCGGCATGGCTGGCACCATAGGTTGGCGTTCCGACAATGACGGCCCGGCTTCGCGCCTGAAGGATGAACGGCATCAGCTCGCCAACGGAGCCGGTCCGACCGTCCACAAGGACAGCCATCGGCGTATCGGCCAAGTGGACGCAACGCGCGTCCGGAACCGTCTCACTGACAGCGAGGCGAAATGTCTCCCCCTCGCGCCAGCGGACGGCGAAGAGCGGTTGGCGACTGTCAAACAGGCAACCGGACAGGTGGCGAAAGAGCGCCGCCTCACCGCCCATGTTTCCACGCAGGTCGAAAATGAGCGCGCTGTCGGCCGGTACGGTGGCGAGGGCCGCAATCAGCTGTTCGGCGGCGTCCGCATTGCCGGGAAACTCCGGCAGGGTGAACAGGTCGACGGCTCCGGGAAGGCTGTGATGCTCGAACCAGGCGGCGCCCTGACCGTCCGCGTCTCCATGATCGGACTCAATACCATCAGCCGCATGGTCCGGCTCACCCGTGTGGTGCTCACTGCCCAGCAATCGACGCGCCCGCTCCGGTCCATAGACACCCAGGTGGCCGTCGCGCTGCACGGCCTGAAGGGCACGGTGCACGGTCAGGGCAAAGGCATCGGCCTCGACCTCAGGACCGGCCGCGCGGGCCAATTCCTCGAGGCGAGCCAGATACGGCTCTTCCGCACCCGGCTGGAAATATCTGGCGTCAAGCGCATCCACGATGGCCTCGAGAACGGCGCGCTGTTCGCGAGCATCGAGCCGCACGTCGGCAGGGGGCTCCACGGGCAAGGCCAGAGCCAGGCCCGTCAGGATGGCAGCGGGGATGGTCAGCATGGGAAACTCCAAATAATCTGCGCCCTTCGGGTGCTTCGATACCGCAACACTGTCCACTCACCATGTCTCACCAAGTCTCTTCACCGTCGCTGAAACTGGGCCATTGGTCGGTCGATCTCGCCGGCCGAACGGCGCGGACGACCACCCGGACGATCCAGCTGCCTCCGCGCCAGGCGCGCTTGCTGGCCGCCCTGGCCTCGGCGGCGCCGGACTATGTCAGCCGGGATGCGCTGGTTGCCGAAGCCTGGGGTGTCGGGGCCCTGTCCGACCAGGCCCTGCACAATGCCATCTCAAAACTGCGGGCCCTCTTCGACGACGACGCCGCCGCCCCCTGGCTGATCCAGACCGAACGCAATCGGGGCTACCGGCTCATGATCATCCCGGCCGAGATCACCGCCTTGACGACCGGACAGGCCGATCGCGCGGATTGGCGCAACCTGCCAGCCCGGCATCCACGTGTGGCCGGCCTGGCCATCGTGATCGCCCTCATCGCATCGGTCGTGGTTGGCCGAAGCATGGCCGTCGATCCGCTCGCTCGCCTGCTGGAAAGCGGAAATTGGGTGATTGAGACCGAGCGGGACAGCCCTCAGACCAGCCGATAAATCTCCGCCAGCCGCGTCAACGCCAGACCCAGCACCGTCCGCCCCGACCGCGCCGCCCAACCGAAACGTCGTTCCAGCGCCGCGGCGCTGTCTTCGTGAACCAGAGCCGCCTCGATCACCCGGGCGAAGGTCGGGCCGAGGGCGTCCAGCGCGTCCATGACCCGTTCCTTGGCGGCGATGGCAGCGACGGCAGCATCTTCCGGCCCCTTGCGCTGGCCCTCGGCCCGACGCGGCGCTGTTGGCGACCAGTTGCGGGTGACCGGGCTCATCAGGGTGGAGGTGTGATAATCGGCAATGAAACGTTCGCCGGCCTGGCGCTGGTGCGGCTCCAGACCGTCAAGCCAGGGCCCGAGCGGGCCTTCGCGGCGATTGGCGCGGGCGGTTGAGAGCCGCCCTGCCCGGTCGAACACCGGCCGGTCTTCCATCTCGCGATGACGCTCTGCCGGGTCCGGATCCTCACCGCGCGTACCGGCGCGCAGGGCGGCCTGGCCATCGGCCGACAGGATGAGACCATCCTCGCGTCTGGCCAGCCAGCCGCAGGCCACGGCCTCGGCAAAACGGGTCGCCGAGATGCGCGCGGTCGGGCGGCGCCGGCGATCGCCCTGCGGCAGGACCACGGCGCGGGCCTCGACCTCACCCGGCGAAGCCAGGCGCGCGCCCGGCCTCGCAAGCGCCCGCATCCAGCGCGGCGCGCTCATGACAGGCGCTCCACCGCGCCAAATCGCTCCAGCCCGGCCAGGCGCTGCAGCCCGCTCAGACGCGGCGCCGTGCGCAGGGCCGCTTCCAGTGCATCCATATAATCGTCGAAAGCCCGGTCATCGCGCCGGTCCTCGATGCGGTGACAGGCATGCGCCGCCGTCGAGCGGTCCCGCCCGAAGGCGAGCGCCACCCGGCTCAGCGGCAGTTCGAAAGCGACGTGGGCGAGATACATGGCGGCCTGGCGGGCCAGCGCGGTCTCGCGTGATCGTCGCGTCGGTGCTTCCAGCTCGCGCTGCGAGATTCCGAAAGCATAGGCGACGGCGCTCTGGGCCAGCCGGGCCCGGGCGACGTCTTCTTCCAGCTTGCACATGATACGGCTCATCCGTGCACTCCCGTTCTGACGCGGCGCCCCGATGGCCGCGACCGACGTGATGCTAAGATGGCTACACCCAGGTGGGGATAATATTCCTATTTTTGGTGTAAAGAAAGAGAGCGCAACCGGTGCGGGTTGCGCTCTCTTCATGCATGCAAGCCCTTGAGACTTAAGGCGCGAGGTAAGCGATCAGCAAGACGATCGCCAGCAATGCGCTGGTCCAGATCGCAAGCAGCCCACTGGGGATATCCCGGCTCAGGGCACCGATAGGACTGAAAACCTCGAAGAGTTTTCCACCCGTCCGGCTCCGGAAACCGCCGATCAGATTGCCGATGAAGGCCCAGAGACGACCGAACATGGCATGGCCCCAGCTGATCCCGTCGGCCAGGAAGCGACGATAGAGCCAGTCGGTGTCGATATTCACGCCGCGCTTTTCATCCGGATACCATTTCATCCGCACCAGGAAGGCAAAGGCGAACATGGCACCGAGCAGGAGCTGCATCTGCCCGACGATATGGTCAAACGTGTAGGGCTGGTAGTACAGCGCCGCCTCCGGGAAGGGCACGAGCTCGTAGAGCACACCATAATTGACCCCGAGATAGACGCAGATCAGCGCCGCGATCCCCATCGCCATCAGCATGTTGACCGGCGCCTCGCGGACGCGATGGCCACGGTCATGGCTGAAGAAGGCAAAGTAGGGAATCTTGATGCCCGAATGCTCGAGCACACCGGCCGAGGCGAAGACGAGAACCAGCCAGACGATCCAGTGGCCGTCCTGGGCCACGGCGGCCAGGGTCAGGGCCTTGGCAACGAAGCCGGAGAAGAGCGGGAAGGCCGAGATCGAGGCGGCCCCGATGAGGCAGAAGACCGTGGTCGCAGGCATCGACTTGAAGAGACCACCCAGCTCGGACGCCTTGACCGTCCCGACGCGCAACAGCACCGCGCCCATGCTCATGAACAAGAGCGCCTTGTAGATGATGTGGACGAAGGCGTGCGCCGCCGCGCCGTTGATGGCCAGCTCGGTACCGACACCGATGCCCACAACCATGAAACCGAGCTGGTTGTTGAGCGAGTAGGACAGCACCTTGCGCAGGTCATTCTCGACCACGGCGAAGAAGACCGGGAAGGCCGTCATGATGGCACCGATCCAGATCAGGACGTCCGTGCCGGCATAACCCCGCGCCAGAGCGTAAACCGCCAGCTTGGTGGTGAAGGCCGACAGCACGACCGCGCCGGTAATCGTCGCCTTGGGATAGGCGTCCTGCAGCCAGTTGTGCAGGAAGGGAAAGGCGCATTTGATGCCAAAGGCGATGAAGATCAGGAAACCGCCCAGGGTCTCGATCGAGAGGGTCTCGTCGAAGGCCCAGCTGCCGGTCTCGCTGGCCCGGATCACCGCGCCGGTGAGCAGCAGCACGCCCGACAGGACATGGATCGCCAGATAGCGCAGGCCGGCCTTGTAGGCGGCATTGTTGCGGGCACCCCAGATCAGGAAGACCGAGGAAATCGCGGTCAGCTCCCAGAACACGAAGAGCGACAGCAGGTCGCCGGCAAAAACGGCACCGAGACCGGCACCGGCATAGATCAGGCCGGCGGCATCCGCGATGCGGTCCTTCTCGTGCAGGCCGTACAGCCCGTTGATGAAGGCGGCGATGATGAAGATCAGGCCCCAGATCCGTGACAGGCCGTCAAAGCGGAAGGTCTCGAGGGTGAAACCACCCAGTTCGATGATACCGCCCAGATGATCGCCCGACGGCGCGTTGAACCACAGGCCCAGCGCCAGCACGGGGGCCAGCAGGGCGAGCCCCTTGCGCACGGTGTGAAGCGGGAAGGCCGCGGCGAGAAGACCGGCAATGATGACCGGCCAGGCCGGCGAAATGTCGTAGAAGGCCTCGATCATGACTGACCCTCCTCGTCCGTCTCATCGCCGTCCCAGTAATCCTCCTGGCGGCCGAGCAGGCCGCGGATCACGAACCAGCCAACCATGACGGCCAGCACGAAGGCGCCAAAGCCCCAGATGGCATAAAAGCCGTAAAATTCAGCCAGATGGACGTATTCATGGCGATGATGGAAAAAGTCGACCGCGACGAATCCGAGCGTCGCCGCCAGGAATATCCAGATCATCGAGGCCTTCAGCCAGGCCGAGTCGAGCCACAGGAAGGGGCGTGCGACAGGATGGATCAATTCATCATGTTTGCCGTGTTGATCGCTCACAGTGCGGCCTCCGCAGCAAGGGTCGACGACAGGAAGACCGGCGCGAGATAGTCGCGCAACGGTCCGATCAGGAAGAAGAGCACGACCACGCCGGCCGCGGTGATGACCGGCGGCAGGATGACCATGATCGGGGGTTGTTTCTTGAGCTGCGCCTCTTCAGGCGGCGAGAAGAATCCACGCGCCGAGAGCGGCAGGAGATAGGCGACATTGAGAATCGACGAGGCAATCAGCGCCACCATCAACAAGCCATGGCCGCTGTCCCAGGCGCCCTGCAGCAGGAAGAGTTTCGGCCAGGCCCCGCCCAGCGGCGGCAGGCCGATGATCGACAGCGCCCCCACCGTGTAGGCAATGAACAGCCAGGGCATGTAGCGGCCCAGCCCGTCCATCTGCGAGATCTCGGTCTTGCCGGTGGCGGTATAGATAGCACCGGCACTCATGAAGAGCGTGATCTTGCCCCAGGCATGCATGACGATCTGCAGCGCCCCGCCCAGCATGGCCAGCGGCGAGCCGAGCATCACGCCAAGCGTGACATAGGACAGCTGCGACACGGTCGAAAAGGCGAGCCGGGCTTTCAGATTGTCCTTGGTCATGGCGACCACGGAGGCCAGCACAATGGAGATACCGGCGATCCAGGCCAGCGCGTCGGCGGCCGGGGTGACAGCGATCAGCGCCGGTCCGAAGATATAGGTACCGACCTTCAGCATGGCGAAAACGCCGGCCTTCACGACGGCCACAGCGTGCAGCAGGGCCGAAACCGGGGTCGGCGCGACCATGGCATTGGGCAGCCAGGGATGGACGGGCATGAGCGCCGCCTTGCCGATACCGAAGGCGAACAGCACCAGCAGGATACTGGCAATTGCCGGCGTGACCTCGTTCACCGCAAGCAGGCCGCCGGCGATAAAATCGGTCGAGCCAGCCAGGAAATGCGTGGCGATGACGGCCGGCAGCAGAAGGCCGATCGAAGTGCCGAGCAGGATGGAGAGATAGATCGCCCCGCCGCGCTTGGCCTTGGCATCACCCTTGTGCGTGACCAGCGGATAGGTCGACAGGGTCAGCACCTCGTAGAAGAGGAACATGGTCAGCAGGTTGCCGGACAGCGCCACGCCCATGGCGGCAGCAATCGCGATACAGAAACAGACATAGAAACGGGTCTGGTTCTTCTCGTTGTTGCCGCGCATATAGCCGATCGAATACAGCGAGTTGACGATCCACAGACCCGAGGCGACCGCAGCAAAAATGGCGCCGAGCGGCTCCAGCTTGAAGACCAGGTGCAGGCCGGGCGCCAGCGTCGCCAGGTTCAGGGTCGGATGGCCCTGGGCCACCTCCACCAGATAGGCGACATTGAAGGCCAGCAGCACCGCCGCGATCAGGGTTGCCGCTTCACGCAGATTGGGGCGCGAGCCCAGCAGCGCGACGAAGACGCCGCCGATCGCCGGGATGGCAAGGGCAAGCGCGAGGGAGAGTTCAGGCGTCCACATCAGATCAATGCCCCCCCATCACGGCATCCGCGGCCGCGCGGGCCAGCCAGACCAGCGGGTCGGCGTGGAAGAAGAAATAGATATTGGCGAGTGCCAGGATCGACATCGGCACCAGCACCATCCACGGCGCCAGGCGGCGCTGCATCAGCTCGCCATGATGGCTCGGCGGGCTGTCCATCCAGATCGCCGACAGGAGCCGGGCGACATAGGCGAGTGCCAGAAGCGAGGACAGCATCAGGGCCGCCACCGCCCACCACCAGCCGCGCTCGAGCGCTGCGGTGACGAGATACCATTTCGAGGTGAAGCCGACGGTCAGCGGCACGCCGACAAGCGACAGGCCGGCAATGGTGAAGGCCATGGCCGAGGCCGGCATGGTCTTGCCCATACCGGCGAGATCCTTGACCCGGCGCACGCCGAAATTCAGCGCAAACGCGCCCAGCGCCATGAAGAGCGCGCCCTTCATCAGGGCATGGTTCATCAGGTGCAGCAGGCCGGCGGACAGGCCGGACGCCGTACCCATGCCCAGCCCCAGCATCATGTAACCGACCTGGGCGACCGAGGAATAGGCCAGCAGGCGCCGCGCATCGGTCTGGAAGACCGCCTGCAGGGAGGCCACCACCATGGCGATCGTCCCGACCACCGCGAACAGCCAGACGAAGGACATTTCGACAAAGCTGACATCCGGGTGGAAGACCGAGAAGAGGAAGCGGATCAACGCGTAAAACGCCACCTTGGTCGCCGTCGAGGCGAGGAAGGCGGTGACGAAATTCGGCGCGAAGGCGTAGGCATTGGGCAGCCAGACATGCAGCGGGAACATCGCCGCCTTCAGGCCCAGGCCGACCACGATGAAGGCGAAGGCCGCCTGGGTCACCCGGTTATGGCCATTGGCCTCGAGGATGGCCGCCATGTCGGCCATGTTGAGCGTGCCGGTCGCCATGTAGAGGAAGCCGACGCCGATCACGAAGAAGGTCGCGCCGATCGTGCCGAGGATGAGATAATTATAGCTGGCCGTCAGCGCCCGCCGGTCCTTGCCCGCGCCCATCGCGATGAGGACATAGGTCGAGATCGAGGAAATCTCGAGGAAGACGAAAACGTTGAAGGCATCGCCCGTGATGGTCACGCCCAAGAGGCCGGCAAAGCAGACCAGGAAGGCGGAATAGAAGAGCGCCTGCTTGTTCTCGGCAATCTCGTCGCCGACACTCGGCAGGGCGTAGATCACGCACAACAGACCAACAAAGCCGACCAGGAGGAGCAAGGCGACATTGAGCATGTCGACGCGATACTCGATGCCCAGCGGCGGCGCCCAGCCACCCATGTGATAGGAGACGACGCCCTCGCTGATCACCTGCCCGAGCAGGTTCAGCGACAGGAGGGCCACGGCCGCAGAGGTGAGCAGTGCCACGATCCAGGCGACCCGCCCATTCGGCATCAGGGCCGCCAGCGCCGCCGCGATCAGCGGAATGACAACAATCAGGGCCGGGGCGTGCATGGCGACGCCGGCCGGCAGGAAGTCAGCCAGAAACTGCATTATTCGGCGCTCCCGGATTCAAGCGAGTAATCGGCGGCATTCAGGGCGTCATCCTCGATCGTCCCGTAGGACTCGCGGATACGGACGACCAGGGCCAGCCCGACCGCCAGTGTCGCGACCCCGACCACGATGGCGGTCAGGATAAGCACGTGCGGCAAGGGATTGGAGTAGAGCATCTCGGCGGTCTGATGAGCCGCATCGACTGCCGTATCGGCATGATCGGCGGCATGATCGGCAACGGCATCGGCCGCATGCCCGGCCTCGGATGCGCCATAACCCGCACCGTCACCGCCATGGCCATAGCCATCATCGGCCTTGTAATTCTCAAGGATGGGCGGCGCGCCGCCGAACACCTTGCCGATGGTGATGTAGAGCAGGAAGACCGAGGTCTGGAAGATCGACAGGCCGACCAGTCGCTTGACCAGATTGCCGGTCGCGATGACGACATACAGGCCGATCATCATCAGGATGATGATCGGGATGTAGTTGAAACGTTCTGCGAGGATTTCCAGCATCGCTACCACTCCTCGTCCGGAATATCCGGCACGCGACCGGCAAAGGCATAGAAGATGGCCAGCATCACCGACGAGACCGTCGTCAACACGCCGATCTCGATCAGGATGATGCCGTAGTGCTGGCCGGTATGGTGACCCTGGTCCGGGTGCAGGGCGTCATAATCGAGATAATTGAGCGGCTCGCCGGCGCCATTCATGAACAAGGTGGCGATGCCGACGCCTGCGAAGATCAGAACGCCCAGTGCCGCGCCGAAGCGCACAGCGACCGGCGGCACGGTGCGCCGGGCGGCATCAATGCCGAAAATCAGCGCATAGAGGATCACGGCGACAGCGATGATGACACCGGCCTGGAAGCCGCCGCCCGGTCCGTACTCGCCATGGAATTGCACATAGAAGCCGAAGACCACGATGAGCGGGATCAGGAGCTTGGCGACAACCCGGAGAATCAGGTGCGGAGACATGATCAGTCCTCCTCCTCTTCACGACGCCGCGCGCCGGTCCCGAAGCCCAGCAGCAACATCACGCCGAGCGCGGCCGAGAAGACGACCACGACCTCACCCAAGGTGTCGAAGCCGCGATAGCTGGACAGGACGGCGGTGACCACATTCGGGATCGAGATATCGTGCGGCACCTGTTCGAGATAGTCGCGACCGACATAGGCATTGGCGGGGCTCTCCGGGTCGCCATAGACCGGCATGTCCGGAATGGCAAAGAAGAGCGCCGCCCCGGCGGCGGCCACCACGGCAAAGGCGGCCCAGTGGCGCCCGGCGCCGGCCGGCTCGCTCTCGCGGGCGGTGAGCAGCATCGCGCCCAGCATCAGCACGGTGGAGATACCGGCCCCGACGGCGGCCTCGGTGAAGGCCACGTCGACCGCATCGAGCGAAACGAACCAGGCGGCGCACAGCAGGGAATAGACCCCGGTCAGCATGACCACGGCGAACAGGTTGCGCAGTCGAACGATGGCAAAACCGACCGCGAGCAGCATCGCGATCAGCAGATAGTCCAGATACTGGGTCAGATCGGCATGGTTCATTTTTGCCCCTCCGACGAGCCGGCATCGGCCGGATGTTTCGGTTTGAAGTGCGACAGGTCCGGCTTCTGCCCGGCGCGGTGCGCGGCATTGGCAATGGCGTGGGTCGCGGTCGGACTGGTCAGGAAGAGCAAGAGGCCCACCAGCGCCAGCTTGACCGCGGTCTGCCAGTCACCGGCCTGCGCGATCAGGCCGACAATGATCAGCTCGGCGCCCAGCGTATCGGTCACACCGGCGGCATGCATGCGGGTATAGAAATCCGGCAGGCGCATGACGCCGATCGCACCGGCAATCACGAAGACCAGGCCGACAGCCATGGCGCCGATCGAAATCGCATCACGGGCATGCTGGAAAATCTCGGCGGCACTCATTTCTCGTACTCCCCGTCCAGCGCACGACGCAGCGACATCTGGGCGAGCGCGATTTCCAGCGAGCGGTAGCGGAAGAATTTCAGGATCGCGATGGTCGCGACGAAATTGATCAACGCATAGAGCAGGGCAATGTCGATCGCGTCCTGACGTCCGACCAGGGCCGAAAAGACGAGCAGGAAGAGCACAGTCTTGGTGCCGAAGGAATTGGCGGCCAGCACGCGGTCATACAGGGTCGGTCCGGCAAACAGGCGCGCCAGCATGATCGCCATCGCCACGGCCATGCCGATGGCGACCAGGAAAGTGAGGAATGTCATCAGCTGTCTCCTCGGCCTGTCGGGCTCGCCTTCTTGCCATCGGAGGCAATATCGGAGCGCGCGCCCATTTCGGCGAAACCGGCCGGATCGGTGAAGGAATTGTCCAGCGCGTGCACCAGGAAACCGTCATCCTCGACATCCACCGTCACGGTGCCCGGCGTCAGGGTGATCGAGTTGGCAAACACGCACAGTCCCAGGCCGGACCGCTGATCAGCCGGCACCCGGACCAGGCGCGGCTCAACCTCGATTTCCGGCTTCATGACCAGTCGCAGGACGGCGAGGTTGGCCTTGACGATCTCGCCGCCCAGCCAGCCCCAATAGGTGAACAAGGCCAGCGCCGGGCCGACCGGGACGGTCTCGCGGTCGACGATGCGCATGCGATAGGTCAAAGCCACCGTCGCGACAATGCTGATGACGCCCAGACCCATCACGATGGGATAGTCACCTGACAGGGTGAACGGGCCGGACAAGGTGAGCCAAAGCGCCACCAGAATGGCGGTCAGGCTGATGCCATAGAACATGGAAACTCCCCGCGCGATAACGCTGCTTACCCGGTAATTAGCCCCTCAGGCGAAGCTTGACCAGACGAAGCGGCGAGGAAGATGCAGACGGACCGTTTGTGGCGGCCCGGGCCTCAACCCACCGGCCGGACAGGGATCAGAAGTCGAACAGTTCCGACAGGAAGCTCTCGCGCTTCTTGTGGTGATGCCGCCCGTCCCGGCGATAGCCATCGGAGCGGGACGTGTCGCGATGAAGGTCCTCGCCGCGCGGCGCAACAGTTGCGGCAGGCACAGACCGTTCGATGATCTTGTCGAGTTCACCCCGGTCCAGCCAGACACCGCGACAGGACGGGCAATAATCGATCTCAACGCCACTGCGATCCGCCATTACCAGGGTTTCACCGTCAACCGGGCATTTCATGGACAACGCTCCTTCTCAAATGGGTCCGGCCTTCGAATTAGCGGACCCGGTCCGCTCGGCAAGGTGGACGCGGTGACTGACAATCCCCATGCTTTGCGTCGTTCGGCCAAACGTGGACGGAAGATGCGTATTGCCATGCTAGCCAATCCACGCAGCGGACGCTTGGCCCGCGAGGACGAGGCCCTTCTGGATGCCCTGTCCGCCCATGGCAGCATTCACGCGATCGAGCAGCTGGATGGCGATACCGCGCAGGCCGTGTCAGCGATTATCGCCCGCAAGCCCGACGCAATCGCCATTGCCGGCGGCAATGGCACGATCAGGGCGGTGACCGAGGCGGCTGTCCGGGCCAATTGCACACTGCCGCTGATCCCGCTGCCCCTGGGTACCGCGAACCGTCTGCCGCGCGCCCTTTATGGCGACCGCGACGCGATGGCGATTCTCGACGGGGCGGGCCGGTTCAGCGCCGGACAGGTATGGGAGCTGGCGCGGGGGCGGTAGGATTTGCCGGACCTTGCCCCTGATGGGCGAGCCGGACTGCCGTCTCCATCAAGGGGCCCCATCAAGGGGAAGGACCCAAGCCCGCTATTTCTCGCCCTTGTCTTCCATCGACAGGTTCCAGTAGCGCAGCACGGTCTGGGCCTTTTCCACCGAAAGGCTGTCATAGACCTTGCGGGCCTGGACGACGGGTTCGCTGGTGATGGAGCGACCGAGTCCGCGCCAGAAATGCTCGAAATACGGCCATTTCAGACCCGTCGCCTTGCACAGGATGGCGGCCGGCTCACCGGCCATGTCGTCGACCATCTGCAGGACAAGCCGGCGGTCGACATTGGCGAGGGTGGATATCTCGGAGATGATATCAGGCATCGCACCGTCCATCGCCATCGCTTCCATCGTGCCTTCCAGCGAGCCGTAGGGACTCAGCTCGGCGGCGTCGCGATTGCGCTGGCGACGATCAATATAGCGCAGGATGCGGGTGACCATCGGGTCGGACCAGCCCTCGTCCGCCGCCATCGGGAAGATGTCCTCCGAGGCGTCGATAAGGATCGTGCGATCGACGGCAAAACGCTCCAGGATCTGGTAGCGGTCAACATGCTCGCAGGTCCAGAACAGGCGGAAGGCCTGGGTCGGACGCAATTCCTCGCGCTTGATCAGGAGGTGGGCGAGATTGGATTCCTCGGCCGCCATGCCGACCAGGTGATCGACCGTCGGCATGGCCAGGGTCGATGTCTTGTTGCGCAGGAGGCGCTCGATCACCGGCGTCTCGCCACCGGCGGCCAGGGCGGCCGACACGGTTGCCGACAGGTTCTCGCGCTTGGCCAGGGCCAGGCGATGCTGCAGCTTGCCGACCCGGGCGATCTCCATCATGTCGAAATCGGACAGGGCGAGACAGTCTTCCAGGATCGGTTCGGCGACCTCGTACTCATCGCAGGCCAGCGTGCGCAAGAGCCGGTGCGGTGCATCGCTGAGCCCTGACAGGCGCTTGGCGCACCGCATGCGCAGGTCGATATCGCTGGCCCGGATCACATCATACAGGAGGTCCCCCACGATCCAGCGCTCGCGCGGCGTGATCCGGCTGGACGGCAGGCCGACAATATCGGCCAGCCGCTTTGCCAGGATGGACCGCGTGCGCGACGCAACGGGCTCGTTGAGCTCAAAGGGTTCGGCATTCGCCATTGTGGGGCCTGTCAGATCCGGTCTGACCGACAGGATGACGCCTGCGCGTTAATGAAAGGTAGGGCCAGGCCCGAACGATCAGCCCTTGCCGATGATCGGCAGCCTGTCCCTGTCCAGCCAGGTCAGGACCGCCGCCAGGGCTCCGAACACCACCGCCATGCCGAACAGCATCGGCGAATGGATGTAACTGCCATCCTCAGCGAGCGCGACCGGCGCATTGATCCCCAGCCAGGGTGAGAGATGGAAGATGATCGCCCCGCCGATCACGGCGAGCGAGAGCAGGCTGCCAAAGCCCTCCAGCCGCCTGGTGAAGACGCCCACGACCAGCAACAGGGCCGCCAGAACCTCCAGCGCCCCGGTCAGCATCCGAAGCTGTGGCTCGAAGAAGGCCAGGCCGGAGCGGTCCGCGATGAAGGCGAAGACAGGATTGGCATCGCCGAACTTCTGCGACCCCATGAACAGCATGAAGGCAGCCAGAAGCAGGCAAAGACCGGGTTTGGCGAATTTCATCATGGGGGTCCTTTCTCGACAGGCATGATTTGCAACAGGGCAACATGTTGCTAGACAAGGCGCAATACAAATTACGCCGGTTTTCAACGACCGCATCCTCCAGCCCGCAGAAGACCCACCCGCCCTTGCCCGTCTTTCGTCCCCTCGCCGGCAATCGCAAATTGCGCATGCCGCCCTTCGGCGCCTACCTGGTCCTGGTGGCCGGCTGGTTCTTCGGCTTCGGCCTGCAAACGACGCTGTTTCCCGGCGTCATCACCTTCACCCTGGAAGAAAGCCCGGAGCGGCTCGGTCTGGCCCAGGCGGCCCTGACCGCCCCGATGATGCTGCTCCTGCCCTTCGCCGGTGTCCTCGCCGAGCGCAAGGACCGACGCGGCATCGTCTTCTATTTCTACATCTTCGCCGGCCTGTCGGCAGGCGCGCTGGGCCTGATGCTGCTAACCGACCATCTGACCTATTGGGTGATGGTGTGCTTTGCCTTGCTGATCGGGGTCGCTGGCGGTTTCGTCATGCCGGCCCGCGACAGCGCCATCAATCCGGTGGTGCGCATCTCGGCGCGCACGCGCCATGGCGGGATCGAGCTGCAGCGTGCCGTGGTGATGGCCTCGGCGGTCCAGTTCGGCGCCCAGATCGCGGGCATGGCGGTCGGCTATTTCGCCGCCTATACCGGGCCCGGCACCCTCTTCCTGCTGCAGGCGGCTGGCCTGTGCATCGGCGGCGTCTCGGCCGCCTTCCTGCCGCGCCTCGGCTCCAAGCGCAACAAGTCGACCGCCCATCCGATGGCCGACCTTGCCGACGGGGTGAAGGCGGTCTTCACCTCGCCCGTGCTGATGCCGATGACGCTGATCATGATCGCGCTCGGCATTCTCGTGGTCGGCGGCGCCTTCCTCGTCCTGATTCCGCTGATCATCCGCGAGAGCTATGGCGGCGGATTCCCGGAAATCGCCAGCCTGATGGTCGCCTTCTGGGTGGGAGCCCTGGTGGCCAATGTGGCGCTGGTGAAATTCGGCCAGATCGAAAAGCCCGGCCGCGCTCTCATCCTGGCCCAGGCCGTGACCGTCATGGCCACGGGCGCCTTCTATTTCCACCTGCCCTTCTGGTCGCTCTACCTGCTGGTTTTCGGCTGGGGGCTGGGCGCCGGCGTCGCGATTTCACTGTCGCGCTCGGTGGTGCAGGAACAGGCGCCGCCGGACAAGCTGGCGCGTGTCATGTCGGTCTATCAGCTGGGCCTGTTTGGCGGCATGCCGGCCGGCGCCGTGCTGATGGGCATCGTGGTCGGCCAGCTCGGACCCAATGTCTCGGCGCTGATCCCGATGTTCGGACTGGGCATCGTGCTGGTGGTCATCTGCCTGACAACACCCATATTGTCTGTCAGACGGGGCCAGACCCATGCGCTGGCCGGCCCGGACGATACAGCTGCCGCGGAGCACCCGAATGCCGAAACTGAGTGAGACCGAAATCGCAGCCCTGAAGGCCAGGCTTGATCCGCACACCTATGCGATCGCCTTCGAGGAAGGGACCGAGCGCGCCTTCACCCACCCGTTCAACACGGAGAAGCGGGCCGGCGCCTATCACTGCAAGGTCTGCGACATCCCGCTTTTTGCGTCGAGCGCCAAGTATGACAGCGGTTCGGGCTGGCCCTCCTTCTGGGAACCGCTCGGCGGCGACAATGTCGAGACCAAGACCGATTACAAGCTGCGCCTGCCGCGCACCGAAATCCATTGCGCCAATTGCGGCGCCCATCTCGGCCACGTCTTTGCGGACGGACCGCAGCCAACCGGCCAACGCTATTGTACCAATGGCGGCGTGCTGGACTTCAAGCCCGGTGACGGCGAGACGTAGGCCAAACACTTGAGGGGAAACACATGCGTTATTTGCCGCTTGCCAGGCGAATGGGCGTGGGACTTGCCGGTCTCGCACTCGTCGCCTGCAGCCAGGAGACTGACATGACGTCCGACAATCCGGCCGCCACCGCGACCACCACCGTGACCACGCACGGCGCCCTGATCACCCGTGCCCAGGGCCTCGAGCCACCACGCGCCGAACAGCGACCGGTCACCATTGAACAGGTCGGTTTCACACGCGTCGACGAATACCAGTGGATCAAGGACGAGAACTGGCAGCAGGTCATGCGCGAGCCGGAGGTGCTGGACACAGATGTCCGCGAGCTCCTCGAGGCGGAGAATGCCTATCTCGACGCTGTCATGGCGCCGACCGAAGCCCTGCAGGAGCGGATTTTCCAGGAGATCCGCGGCCGCATCAAGGAAGATGACAGCTCGGTGCCCGAGCGAGATGGCGACTATGCCTACTACACGCGTTATCGCGAAGGCGGCCAGTATCCGGTCTTCGCCCGCCGTCCGGTCGATCCGGAAACCGGCGAGCCGATGGGCGAGGAAGAAGTGCTGGTCGATGGTGACGCGGAAGCGGCCGATTTCGACTATCTCGACTTCTCCGACATGGAGCATTCGCCGGACCACCGCTATGTCGCCTTCGGCGTCGATGTGCGCGGTTCGGAGTATTACGAGATCCGCGTCAAGGACGTCGCCACCGGCGCCATCGTCGCGACCCTGACCGATGAAAGTTCGGGCGATTTCACCTGGGCCAATGACAGCGCCACCCTTTACTGGGTCTGGCGCGACGATAATGGCCGCTCCAAGCGCGTCTATCGCCAGTCGGCCAATGGCGGGCCGTCAGAGCTGATCTATGAAGAGCCGGATGACGGCTACTTCGTCTCGGTCGGCCTGAGCGACAACCACAATCACATCGTGATCAATGCCGGCGGCCACACCTCGAACGAGCTGCGCCTGATCGACGCCAATGACCCGGCCGCCGAACCGGTCCTGATCGCGGCACGCGAGGATGACGTGGAGTACTACCTGACCGAGGCTTCGGACCGTTACTACTTCCGGACCAATCTGGATGGCGCGGTCGACTTCAAGATCATGTCGGCGCCGCTCGACAATCCGGGCCGGGAAAACTGGGAGGATTTCATCCCCCATCGCCCCGGCACGCTGATCAATGGAGTCATCGGTTTTGCCGATTGGCAGGTCCGCGTCGAGCGGGAGAATGCCCTGCCGCGCATCGTCGTGCATGAATACGCGACCGGCGAGGAATACAATATCGACTTCGACGAGGAGGCCTATTCACTCGGCGCCTCGGCGGGATACGAGTTCGCCACCGACGTGCTGCGCTTCTCCTATGAGAGCCCGTCCACGCCGGAGGAGACCTATGACTACAATCTGCGCACGCGCGACCGCACCCTGCTGAAGCGCCAGGAAGTGCCGTCCGGGCATGATCCGGAAGACTATGTCGTGCGCCGCATCATGGCCGAGGCGCATGACGGGGCTCAGATCCCGGTCACCATCCTCTATCACCGTGACACGCCGATCGATGGCACGGCGCCGCTGCTGCTCTACGGCTATGGCTCCTACGGCATCACCATTCCGGCCGCCTTCCGCGTCACCCCGCTCTCGCTGGTCGATCGCGGCATGGTCTATGCCACCGCCCATATCCGCGGCGGCATGGCGAATGGCTATCAGTGGTATCTGGACGGCAAGCTGGAAAACAAGATCAACACCTTCCGCGACTTTGTATCGTCCGGCGAGGCGTTGGCGGAACTCGGATACACGTCGCGCGGCCAGATCGTCGCCTATGGCGGCTCGGCCGGTGGCCTGCTTGTCGGCGCTGCGATCAATCTCCAGCCCGACCTGTTTGCCGGTGCCATCGCGGCTGTTCCCTTCGTCGACGTGATCAACACCATGTCGGATCCGGAACTGCCGCTGACCCCGCCGGAATGGCCGGAATGGGGCAATCCGATCGAGAACGCGGCAGACTACCAGACGATGATCGAATACTCGCCCTACGACCAGATCCAGGAAATGGCCTATCCCCATGTCCTGGCCACGGGCGGCCTGACCGATCCGCGCGTCACCTATTGGGAGCCGACCAAATACGTCGCGCGCCTGCGCGAGCGCCGGACCGATGACGGTCTGACCCTGTTGAAGATGAATATGGGGGCCGGCCATGGCGGCGCCTCCGGCCGCTTCGACAGCCTGCGCGAAACCGCCCTCAACTGGGCCTTCGCCCTGATGGCGGTCGGCCTGGCCGACGAGGAAGTCGAAGCGATCGCCGCTGAATAGCGCGGCTTGCAGCGCAAACGAGCAAGGCCCGGATCGATGATCCGGGCCTTTTTCTTTTCCTAGCCGTCGAGACGGTAGTCCAGCCGTGTCGTGGCGCCCTGGAACAGGACGGGCTGGCCATTCTCGACCTGCGGGTTGTAGCGCCAGCGACTGACGGCGGTGACGGTCGCCCGTTCAAACGCACCGCTGTCGCAGGACAGCGCCCGGATATTGGTCGTCGAGCCATCAGGCGTGATGTCGAAGATCACCGTGCAACTGCCCGAATTGCCGCGTTCGGCTTCCCGCGCCGGATAGACCGGTTCGATGCGCACGATGGGGACCGGGTTCCCGTCCACACGTGTCAGGCCATCCCGATTGTTCAGGACCGGCGGCTCGACCGGAGGCAGCGCGTGGGAGATCCCGGCACCGGGGTCAGTCGGCACGGCCCGGTCAACCGGCAGGCGCTCCAGCGGTGGCGGTGGTTCCACTGCCGGAATATCGACGATTTGGACACGAACGTCCGGCAGGTCGTCTTCCGGCACCTCATTGATCGAAAAGCGCGGCGTCTCGACCTCCTGAACCCGCTCCACCATCGGAACGGCGATCAGGTCGCGCATCAGGAGAAAAAGACCAACGGTGATGGCGGCCGCAACCGGCAACACGATTGGTGTGCGAAGATTTTGGATCATGGCTGTCATTGAACAGGCCTCCCCACGGGCGTGTTCTGCATGGCCTCACAGAGGTATGCCCCTAGCAAGCCGGCCAAGTGCCCGGCGCCGTGAACCGGCGCCGGGTTGGCCGGTGCGGCCCGTCCTCACAACACGAGGCCCGGCCGCAGGATCAGCCTCGCCACGCGGCGGGGCAAAAGCGGGGCGCAATCACGGTCAAATGGGGCGATTGCGGGGTCTTGTCCGGGCCGGCCTCAAGTCCGCTCCGGATCCGGCAGGCGATGGCCATAGCTGTCAAACCAGGGCTCGCACGGGGCTGGCAGTGCCAGTACGCGCCGGCCCTCGCTGTCATACTCGTCCTCGGACACCACGACCTGGCGACGAAGCCGTTCGATGTCGATTTCGCAGGACTCGATCGTGGTCAGGATTTCCAGCTCGCGAGCCGCGCGCAGGACAGCGCGCTTGGACGCGATGAAATCGAGCCAGCCCTGCGCCCCGGCACGTGAGTAATCCCAGTCAAGCGCCCGCAGGAAGGCCTGTTCGGCGGCGTTCAGCCGGCCGAGTTCCATGCGGGCATTGCCGACATAGGTCCAGGTATCCCCGGGCCGAGACAGGCCGCCGCGATTGATGGCCTGCAGGAATACCGCCTCGGCCTCGCTGAACTGCGCGGCCCGGTACAGTGCCTCGCCATAGGCCTCGTAGTCACGGCCATGGCCCGACGTGGTGGCGACGCGTTCCAGAACCGGCAGGGCGCGCTCCCACTCACGGGCATGCCGCCAGAGATTGGCCAGCAGCTGCAAATTGCTCACAGACGCTTCAACCCGCCCGGCATTGAGCTCGCGCTCGAGCATGACCGCGCCGCCATAAGGGTAGTCGTAATAGGAATAGTATTGCGCCAGCCGTACCAGCTCCTCGCTCGAGGTGAGCATGCCGTTCAGATACATGATGCGATTGACCTCGAAGGCATCAGCCTCCCGGCCATTTTGTGCCAGCAATGCGGCATAGCTGGTCCAGTTGGCCTTCTCATCGGGCCAGCGCGCCACCATCAGCTCCATCAGCGCCATCTGGTCGGGCAGGCGTTCGAGCTGCTGGTAGTAATAGAGCAGGACGGAAATGTGTTGCCGCCCCTCCGCACCGTCTGCCTCGGCAAGCGTGAACGCATCGCGGGCATAGGCCAGGCCGCCCTGATGATCATCGTCCTGGGCATAGGCCTGGGCCAGTCGCATCGCGAGGTCGGCGTTCACCGCAACGCCATGTCCGATCGCCGCCTCGGTCAGATTGATGCCGGCGCGATACTGGCCATCGACCATCAGAAGCTGTCCGGTATTGATCCGCAGCGCGTTCAAATCGTCATCGGGAAGATTTGCCAGCGCAATCACGGTGCGCCAGTCGCTGATGGCGCCGTCCATGCTGTCGAGTTCATAGCGGGCACGGCCGCGCTGGCGCAGCAGGATGGCCCGCTCATAGGGGCTCAGCGACCAGCCCTCGATCATTGCGGCATAGCCGGCCTCCGCCTCGTCCCAGGCCTCCAGGCCCTCCAGCTCGATCAATTCCAGCAATCGGGCTGCCACCGGCGGCGACAGGGTGCCGCCGGGCCGGTCATCGGCGAACGCGGCAGCGAATGGGTGGCCGAAAACCATGAGTGATATTGCCAAGGCCGCCACCGCAAGGCGGGGCCAGCCGGCATTGCGCGCCGGACAAACCGGTGTGTCCATGTCCTTCTCCCCAAGCCATGACGCGAACTCCCCAGCCCGGCATTACCGTCATGTAATGAAAGTCTTGCCGCCCAAGATGGCGGGAATGCGGCGATTTGGGGTTGTCTTTTGGGCGAGGCGCCCGCCTGGGGCGATCAGGCCGGGATCGGGACAGGCCGGGATCGGGACAGGCCGGGATCGGGACAGGCCGGGATCGGGACAGCCTGATGCGAACATGAAAACGCCCCGGCTGCAGGCAGCCGGGGCGTTGGTCATTCTCAGTGGCAATCCGGTCTAGCCGGCGTCGCCACCCGTGCCGTTTTCCTGGGCTGTCGCAACGGCGTCAAGACGCTCGCCATGGACATTGTACAGGTCGGTACAGCGCTCCGGCACATCGACCACGATGCGGCCATCCTCGTCGATATCACCCAGCAGGGTGGCCGTTTCGAGAAGATCGCTGATCGAGAAGCGGCACTCGTCCTGGCGGACGCGTTCACGGATCTCGACACGTTCCCGCGCGGCACGCTGGCGGTTGGTGATGAAGGTGGCCCAGCCATTGGCCGTGCGGCGCGAATACGGGTAGCGCGCGCCCTCGCGGAAGGCGGCCAGGGCCGATTCCTCGCGGCCAAGCTCGGCCCGCACATTGCCCAGCAGCGTCCACGCATCACCCGGACGGTCAAGGCCGCCGCGGTTGAGCGCTTCGGTGAAGGCGTCTTCAGCCTCGTCGAGTTCACGACGCTGCCAGAGGGCCTCGGCCAGCTTGAGATAATCGTCACCGTCACCGGTCAGCTGAGCCAGCTGGCGCAGAACCGGGATGGCCCGCTCCCACTCACGCGCCTGACGCCACATATTGGCAAGAAGGCTGAGATTGTTGCGGGTCCGCTCGACGACGCCGGCATTGAGCTCGCGCTCGAGAACCACAGCGCCACGATAGGGGTATTCATAGAAGGAATAGTACTGGGCCAGGGCCACGACTTCACGGCTCTCGGTGAGCATGCCGTTGATGTACATGATCTTGTTGGCTTCAAACGCATCCTGCTCGCGACCCGTCTGGGCCAGCAGAGAGGCGTAGGACCGCCAATTGCTCTTCTCGGTCGGCCAGCGCTGGACCATCTCCTCGATGATACGGAACTGGTCCGGGATGCGCTCGAGCTGCTGGTAGAAAAACAGCATCAGCGAATAGTCACCACGAACCCGTTCGCCCGCCGGCTGGGCGTTCCAGAAACGCTCGGCCCAGACAACACCGTCACGATAACGCTCGGCCTGGGCATAGGCCTGGGCCAGCATGCGCATGACGCGCGGGTTGAGGGCATCGACGCCCAGCTGGGCAACGGCTGCTTCCAGCGCCTGGATACCGCGGGTGTAGTCACCCTCGGAAATGTACAGCTGGCCGATATTGATGCGCAGGTCAGAGACTTCCTGGGGCAGCATGGCGCCGGTGGCGATCGCCGCTTCCCAGTCCTGGATGGCCCGCGAAACCTGCTCCAGCTCGTAATAGCCCCGGCCTCGCATCTGCAGCGAGATCATGCGCTCGTACGGGTTGATCCCGGAGTTGCCGAGGGCCCGGTTGAGGGCCGTAATCGACTCCTGGAACTGGTCATTCGACTGGAATTCCTGGGCTTCCAGAACGATCTGGCCAATGGCCGCCGAGAAGACCCGTTCAGCCTGGTTCTGCTCGGCGTCTTCGTCGTTATTGTTCCGTCGACGCTGCGCATCGGCATCGGAAATCATGACTCCGGCCAGCGAAACGGCGAGAGCAAGCGTCGCGACAGAGCGCAACAGGCCTGATGTATCGAAACCGTTGAAACGGATCATCGATGGCTCCTTCATACCAACCCCAACTCCCCGGGTCGGCTTTCCAAAATCTCGCGGGATGCGGACCGCACCGGTCCTTGGTTCATCCCGGGCGGCCAGCGGGGACGCAGCGGACCGGTCAGGCCCGCCGCGCCCGAACACTAGTCGGCCAAGCGGAAGTCAAAGCGGGTTTCCACGCCACGACGGGCGACCGGAATACCGTTTTCGACTTTCGGATTGTACCGCCAACGCTCGACAGCCCGACGCGACGCGCTCTCGAAGAAGGAGCTGTCACAGCGGTAGATGTCGACATTGGTCGGCGTACCGTCCGGCGTCACATCAAAGCGAACCCAGCAACTCCCCTCAATGCCGCGCTCGGCGGCACGAAGCGGGTATTGCGGCTCGATCCGGACCAGCGGCTGGGCATCCCGGTCAGAGACCGAGAAGTTGACGCTGTCCGAGTTGAGCTGCGGTGCCTCGAAGTCCGGAATCGCACCCATGACGGTGGCGAGACCTTCCGACGGCTGTTCCGCACGCTGCCGCTCGATCTGCGGCGGCGGGGGTGGCGGATCGACTTGCTGGACATCCTCGATCGTGGTGTCGCGGCGACGGGCTTCCACCTCGGCCACTTCATCATTGATCGAGAAGACCAGATCGTCAGCCGCCTCGTCCTGCTGGACCTCTTCGGTCTTGATCAGGTCCTGCATCACATAAAACAGGAACACCGTGATGATGGCCGCAAGCGGGACACCGATAACGAGACGTATGAAACTTCCCATTTTCTCTCCTCCCGCTACTGGAATGTCGAAATCTTCACTTCGACTTCCATCTCCGAAAGGAGCTCCTGGACGTCGAGGATCAGACCGATATTCGCACTTTCATCACCCTGGATCATGGCACGACCCTTGGGGTTCTCTTGCAGCAACTGCTCGATGACCCCCCGAAGCTCGTTCATTTCATAGACCCGACGATTGACCCAGATCTCGTTATCCGCGGTCACGGCAACGAGCATGGAAGGGTTCTCATCCTCTTCGGTCAGGGCGTCCGGGCGGACAGTGTCCACACCGGGCTCCTTGATGAAGACGGAGGTGACGATGAAGAAGATCAGGAGGATGAAGACGACGTCCAGCATGGGCGTCATGTTCAGTTCGACCTCTTCCTCATCGGTACTCACGCGGCTTGCACGTCTAGACATGTAAACCTCCCCTATCCGTCGGTCTGACGCTGGATCGAAACCGGAACGCCATTGACGCCCATTTCATCCCAGATCTGAACGATGATGCCATGATCGGCTTCGTCATAGACTTCAAGAAGCACCGCGGAACTCGGCTCCTCCGCCCGGAAGCGGTTGACGGCCGACAGGACGCGATCAACGTCGGTCCGGACCTGGTTGACGAAGATCTCGTTATCGCCATCAACCTGGATCACGATCGGCGGTGCCGCGTCAGGCGGCGGATCGTCCGGATTGTCCGCAGGCGGACGCATGTCGATGCCTTCTTCCGAGAGGAAGGTGGCGGTGACGATGAAGAAGATGAGCAGGATGAACACGATGTCGAGCATCGGCGTCATGTTCACTTCGGCCTGATCGTCCTTGTGTTTTTGACGACGCCTCATTCCACAGCCCCCTCACCGATCTCGAGCTCATCAGCAAGCTTCGACACGCGACGCTTGGCGAGGATTTCGATCTGGTTGGCGAAGATGAGACCCGAAAGGGACGCCACCATGCCAGCCATGGTCGGGATCGTGGCCCGCGAGACACCGGCCGACATGGCCTGGGCGTCCGAGGAACCCGAAATCGACATGACGTCGAAAACCGAGACCATGCCGGTCACTGTTCCCAACAGTCCGAAGAGCGGAGCGACAGCGACGAGGGTTTTCACCAGCTCGACATTCTGATCGCAACGCGATTTGACCTCCGAGATGAGTTGGTCGCGGATGGCGTGGGCATACCAGCTATTCCGGTCTGCCCGCGCATTCCACTCCCTCTTCGCCGATTTCGCAAAGCCCTCATGGGCCATGTAGAAATAGGCGAAGCGCTCGAGGATAAAGGCCCACATCACAAATGTAGTTGCCATGATGACAACCAGGACGGGGCCCCCGCGCTCGAGGAACTCCTGAAGGCCGGTTTGTACGGCCTGGAAATCCATAACGCTTCCTCCGGTTAGCCTTGTGCGCGTTCTTCAGCGTGACGGGCGATCATGCCAGCCGCCTGCTCTTCGAGCACCTGCTGAACGCCGCGCGCGAAGCTTTGCGCGAAGCTGTGGATGAACAGAAGCGGGATCGCCGCGATGAGACCCAGAACCGTGGTCATCAGGGCTTCGGAGATACCACCGGCCATGATTTTCGGGTCACCCGTACCGAACAGGGTGATCTGGGTGAAGGTCTTGATCATACCGGTGACGGTACCCAGAAGACCCAGCAGCGGTGCGATACCGGCAGCCAGCTTGAGGAAGTTGAGACCGAATTCGAGCTTCGGCGTTTCCTGCAGGATGGCTTCGTCGAGCTTGAGTTCCATCGTCTCGACGTCTTTGTCCTTGGCACCTTCATAAGCCAGCATGACACGGCCCAGCGGGTTACCCTTGGAACCGGAAGACTTGCGCTTCTGGCCCGAGACAGCTGCCTGCGTCATCAGCAGGGTGATCATGCGGAAGATACCGAACAGGGCAGAGATGACCAGCAGGCCGATGATGACCAGGCCGACATTGCCCGACTGAGCGATACGCTCATTGAGGTCCGGAACGTCCTTGTAGATGTTCAGCAGGGCGCCGCGCGACGGATCGACGACACCTTCGACGATCTCGTTCGGATCGGCGTTGAACAGGGTCGACGCCGCACCGAGGAAGTTCGCCGGCGGCTGGGCCGGCATGTCGGTCAGCGAGTAGGCGCCGGTGTTCTCGCTCTCACCCCAGAGGGCGAAACGCTGGTTGTTGTTGTAGCTGGTGAAAGCCAGGAACGGACCAACGCGGGTGATCGGAACCGCGGCACCGTCGCCGAGACCGGTCACACGACCATTGAAGGTGACGACCTGCTGCTGCTGGATCATCTCTTCGATGACACGACGCGGAATGAAGTCGAGTTCCGCACGGGTCGGCAGGGTCCGGCTTTCGGACAGGGTTTCCAGCGCATCGGCGCGACCCGGGAACTGGGCCGAAATCACCGACTGGTTCAGGATGGCAGCGAATTCGCCGGCCGACTGGCGCGCAGCGCCAAACAGCTCACCGAAGGCACCCTGGCGCTGGCGAAGCTCGGCATCGAGCTCGTCAATACGCACCTGGTTGGCTTCAAAGTCAGCCGACAGCTGGGTCGCCTGACGCTCGAGGGCAGACAGTTCACCCCGGGCCGTATTGAGCTGGGCCTGCTGGGTGTTGGTTGAGGACTGGAACTCGCGCAGGCGGGCGGCGTTTTCGGCGCTCGCTTCACGGACGTCGGAACGCACGCGGTTGAGGAGTTCATTGAGGGAACCGGCCGGCTGGGTCTGGGCCACAGCACCGGCGGTAAGAGCCACGCCAAGCGAAACGGCGGCGGCGAGCATCTTCATGGTGGTCTTCATAACTTAACTCTCCGTTCCAAGCCGTTACTGGGCGACCGTCGGGCCAGGCAGCGGCGCGAGGAAGATCGACGGGGTCGTCACTTCATCGGCGATGCGGATGGCGCGGGTCACGTTGGCAAGATAGCTGCCCGGAAGGGCTTCCCAGTCAGACGAGCCGTTGTGCAGCATCGTCAGGCTGTTGTCGGGGTAACGGCGGATCATCGCGACGCGACCGATCTGCAGGACTTTCACCTGAACCGGCACACCGTCTTCAAGGACTTCCTCGTCATAGGTGTTCACACCGCGGCCGTAAGAGGCTTCGATGTCATAAGCGTTCAGGATCAGGCGATAGCGCTCGGCCGGCGAGATGTTCGGATCATCAATGTATTCGTACAGGCGCTCGATACGAGCCAGACGACCGGCTTCGCCCTCAAGGCGGAACGGCAGGTCGAGGGCCACGAATTCTTCAAGAAGCACGACCATTTCGCGCATCATCGGAGCCAGGTCACGCTCGATATTGTCGACGCGGCCGATCTGCTGCTCGAGCGAGGCGATCTCATTCTCCTGCGAGCGGAGGAAGACCTGCTGCTGCTCGACGAACAGACGCTGCGACTCGATCTGCTCGAGCAGCGCACGATATTCCAGTTCGATGTCAGTCCGCTGGTCATCCAGCTGTTCGATACGCGCCTGGGTCTGAGCCCCGTTCTGCGTATCACCACGCGCGACTTCGAGCGTTTGGTTCAGCTGCGCTACGGCGGCCCCCCCAAAGGCGCCCGCCGCCACAGTCGCCATAAGCGACGCGCGAACCAAATTCTTCAAGTTCACCATTTCTCGCCTCACAATGGTCAATGCGGGTTCGTCCCGGAAGACTCCCCGCCCCAATAAAACTTCGATGCTGAGCCAGCATAACCTGCTGGCCTGGCCCCTACCCTTGGTTCAAGCGGCCTAGCCAAACCGCCGATACAGCGACTTAGCGTCCCAAGTCTGCATGAGTGGTTACCGCAACTGCAGGCCACCCGGTCCGTGACGGTTTCCCCGCCATCTCGTCGGCGCAGGCGCGCCGCTTGAAAATCCGTTGAACGCTAACACCAGCGTTACACTACGATCAATACATCTTTGTGGCTGCAATGCGGCCTGAACTGCGCAGAATAAGGCAGGATTCGCCTGACAGGATCATCCGCGCGCGGCAGTTCGCCCAAAGATAGTACGGTAAGCACCATCCGGTTGCCTTGCCAGACACGTTGTCTGCGCTGACCCGGACAAGAAAACTCATACTCACATTTCGGTGATGACGGTCTTACAATGCCTGCCGGATGATATCGGCGAGCACTTCGACATTCCCGGTCCGGAAATACTCGCCGTGCGCGCCGGGAAGCACGGCCATTGTCAGACCGGACGGGCATTGCGCCGCGAGGCGGGCCTGCAGCGCCTGGTCCTGCCGGCCGCTGCCGACATGACTGACGGCCCCCAGAACCAGCGTGACCGGACACGGCACGGTCTCAAATTCGGTCTGGTCGAGCAGGATGGCGCGTGAAACCTTGCGACCACGGCCCGTCAGCACGCCCGCCACGGCGATGGCAATGCGGGCGCCCTGGCAATTGCCACCGACAAGGATCGCCCCGTCCGGGCGCAAGGCCTCCACCTCGTCGGCATAGCGTTCTGCCAGGGCCGTCACCAGGTCCGGCTCGTAATCCATCACCAGATGCCCCGACCGCATGGCCGTGAAACCGGTCCCGGCGCCCAGCGCCGCCGCCAGCTGCTCCATCTCGCGCCCTGTCTGGCAGCACCAGAACATGTGGGCCGGCGTGTCTTCCGGTCCGAGCGTCCGCAGCAACCCGCCCGGACGCACCGGGCGGCCCGGCCAGCCGGCCAGCGAGCGCTGCAGGCGGTCTGTGACTGCGGTCAGCCGGTTGCGCGCGCCCAGGCCGGGCGCCTCGCCAAAGCGGGCCGCCAGCTGTCGCACGGTCGGGGCCTCATAGAGCGTGCGCAATCCGGCCGGCAGCCCGATCAGGCTCTCCAGCCCCAGCATGGCCTGCAGTCCACGCAGCGAATCCCCGCCCAGATCGGTGAAGAAGTCGTCCTCCGTGCCGATTTCCGCCAGTCCGAGCGTGTCCGACCAGACTCGCGCGATGTCGGTCTCCAGCGGGGTTTCGGGCGCGCGGGCACGCCGTGCCTGCATGACAGCGCCGCGATCGGCCGCCTTGAGCGCCACCCGGTCCGGCTTGCCGGTCCCGGTCAGCGGCAGATGCTCAAGCACGACCAGGCGGGTCGGCAGCATGTGGCGCGGCAGGACTGACAACAGGGCACGCCTGATCTGAGCCAGGTCCGGCGCCGCACCGGGTGTCTGCGCCTCGACATAGGCGACAAGTCCGGTGGCCGCAGCGTCCGCATCGGCCCGTTCCGGAATGACCGCCGCCTGGGATATCCCGGCAAGCCGGTGCAGGGCGGCCTCGACCTCGCCGGGCTCGACCCGGTTGCCATTGATCTGGACCTGATGGTCGATGCGCCCGAGGAAATGAAAGACCCCGGTCTCGTCGAGCCAGGCCCGGTCGCCCGTTCGGTAATAACGACGCGGCGTGCCGCCGAACGGGCTGAGATCGACAAAAACACGCCGGCTCGCCTCGGCATTGCCCAGATAACCAAGTCCGAGACAGGTCCCGGCCAGGCACAGCTCGCCGGGGATCCCGACCGGCGCCGCCCGTCCCGCCGCATCGACAATGGCAACGCGGACATTGGCCAGGGGACGGCCGATGGGTACCGGGTCGGTGGCGCCCCGCTCGACCCGGTGGAACACGGTGCCGATCGACGCTTCGGTCGGGCCGTAAGTGTTATAGACGCCGACATGCGGCAGCAGGGTATGCACGGCTTTCACATCGGCGGCGCGCATCGTCTCGCCACCCACCGACAACAGGCGCAGACGTGGCAACGGGCTGCCATTGCGCGGCAGGGCAGACAGATGCGCCACCCAGTCATGCAACATGGCGGGCACCATGTCGGTCACCGTCACGCCGGCGCGGCGACACAATGCGGTAATCTGCTCCGGCACGGCCATGGTCTCGCGCGATGCCAGAACCGTGCGTCCGCCGTGCAGCAACGGCCAGAAGAACAGCCAGACAGAGGTGTCGGTCGTGCCCGCGGCACCCGCCAACACGACATCGCCGGACGGCACGCCGAACATTTCGCTCATCGCCTGCAGCCGGTTCAGCACGCCGGCATGGGAGTTCACCGCCCCTTTGGGGCGCCCCGTCGAGCCGGAGGTGAAGAAACAATAGAGCGGCGCCGGGTCGGGCAAGGCATCCAGTCGACCAGGCCGGAAGGGGGTGGCGGCCACATCCGCCAGATCCTGGCCGGCATCAACTGCAAGCCAGTCAATGCCGGTCAGCTCGTCAGCGACATCATCGGCGGAGCGCTTCAGTGCGACCGGCGCATCAAGCTGGTCGAGCACGGCCCGGATCCGGGCGACCGGCCAGTCCGGGTCGAGCGGCGTGAAAACCAGGCCAGCCATCATGCAGGCCAGCTCGGCAATCACCAGTTCGGCGCTGACCGGCATGACCAGTCCGATCGCCTCGCCCGGCTTCGTGCCGGCCGCAACCAGCTCACCGGCCAGGCGCGCAGCCCGCGCAGCCAGTTCCTGGTAGCGCCAGCTGCGCTCGCCCTCGACGAGCGCAATCCGATCAGGGGTGCGGACCACCTGGTCAAGAAGGGGCTGATGCAGGCGTTGCCCCGGCAGGCGCGGCTCGTCAGGCCCGCGCCCCAATCGCTCGACCTCGACCGCGGCGGCCGGCGACACGCGCGCCAGCGCGTCCAGCTGACGGTCGGGTTCGGCCAATGCGGCGGTCAGAAAATCCGTGAAGCCGGTGACCATGCGCGCCAGGCCGGCTGCATCGACCAAATCCCGGCGCACAACCCAGCTCAGCCGCGTCCCGGCCTGGCCCGGCTCGACATAGACCGAGACCGCCCGGTCGGCGACCGGAAGGAAGACACGGTGTTGCGACAGGGTCAGCGCCCCGGCGCAGCGCGGCGGCCCGTCGGGCATGCGCACGACCGAAACCGGCGAGAACGGCATCCGGGCCGGATCATGATCGCGACGCAGCGTGCGCAGGGCCAGCGCTGCCGGATAGGTTTCATGCTGCCGCGCCGCGCGGATGCTGGCATCGACCTGCCGCACCAGGCTGACCAGGCTGTCATCAGGGCCTGGCTCGACCATGATGAGGCCGAGCTGGACGAAATAGCCGATCATGTCGGCAGTCGCGTGATCGCGGCCGGTGAAGACGGTCGAGAGGGCGAGGCGTCGGCGTTCCGACAGGGCCGCGATCCAGGCCGCCAGCGCTGCGGCCAGTATCCGGAAGGGTGACACGCCGACGCGCGCTGACAGATCCTGCAGCGTGTCATGAAGCGTTGCCGGCAGGGCGGCCGAGGATACCCGGCCGCGCGGCCCCGCATCGGCGGCAGGCCGGGGCGCAGACTGCCAGGGCAGCGGCCAGGCAGCCGTACGCCCGCCGGTCACCGCATGCCAGTGGTCCCGCGCGCTTGCGCCAGCCTCGGGGGCCGCCAGACGTTGCCGCTCCGCTGCAGCCCAATCGGCATAGCTGCATGGCGCAGCGGCAACGGCCTCACCGGCCAGCTCCAGCGCCAGCTCGTTGTAGAAGCGGATCCAGGACCCGCCATCCATGACCAGGTGGTGAAAGCCGCAGGCCAGTCGGCCGGATTCGCCGTCGGCGGTGAACAGCGCGAAGCGGTAGAGGGGGCCGGTCCCGAGGACATAGGGCATGAGCCCGAAATCATCGAGGCGCGCGGCCCGGCCCGCACTGTCAAGACAGGTCAGGTCAATGACGTCGAGATGCACCGGATCCGCTTCCAGGCGGAGCCCGGTCAGGCCGGTCTCGGCAAACCGGAAAACGGTCCGCAAGGCCTCATGCCGCTCGATGATGCGGGTCAGGGCTGCTTCCAGCGCCGCGAGGTCGACGGGCCCGTCCAGCCGCACACACCAAAGCAGGTTGTGCCGGGCCGGATCGACCGCGCCCTCACCGTCAAGCCACAGCGCTTCCTGGCTGTGGGATGTCGAGATTTGAGTGGTCAATCCATCCACCTGCAGACCCGCGTGACAGGCCCCCTGCATAGGCAGGTCCTGAACTTGCAGTGTCCCGAATTCGTGATTCAGGACAAGTGGTTACGGATGAGTTGGCTGGGGCGCCAGGATTCGAACCTGGGAATGCCGATACCAAAAACCGGTGCCTTACCACTTGGCGACGCCCCAACCGTGACCGCCAGTAACGACGGTTGGCGGTAATTACAGAACCCTCCGGAGGGATGCAACGGCGCAGTGCGGTTGATGGCAGTTCAAATGACAGAATTTGCAGCCACCCGCCCTGACCGGCCTGTTGGCACCGGCGTTTGCCGAGGCTTCAGACGGCTGACTGCACGCGCCCCGCAACCGCTGTCTTTGCCGCGTTGCACGGGGCAGAAGAGTTGGCTATAAGCCGCGCCTCGGTTCGGAGTATAGCTCAGCCTGGTAGAGCACCGTCTTCGGGAGGCGGGGGTCGCAAGTTCGAATCTTGCTACTCCGACCATTCATTTCCCGCCTCGTTTCATACCTCTCGCCCCGTTCGGGCAAACCGCCCGCGAACACTGGCGGCGCACGCCGTTTCCGCTGTGCGGGATCGCAGGCTGCGGCATCCCTCGACCCAATTGCATCCAGCACCTACATAATACTGCGAACAGGACTGCTTCTTGCAGTGCCTGGGCGAGATCATGAAAGCGCGGGGCGAAAGGGCTCTTATGAAACAGTTCTGGATTACATTCTTCGGGTCAATCGTCGGCGTTGTCGTCGGATCCCTGCTGACCGTCGTGCTCGGCGTCTTCCTTATCGGTGCCGTCATCGGCACCTTGGTCGAGGGCGCGCGGACCGAGACGGCCCTGCCCCAAACCGCCATGGTCCTGGAGCTCGACCTGCGCGAGGGACGTCTGGACAGTCCGTCACGCACGCCCTTCGGCTTTGCCGAGCCGCTGTCGGTGGTTGATGTGGTGAGGACGCTGGAACAGGCTGAATCCGACGACCGGGTCGCCGGGCTCTTCATCCGCGCCAATGAATTCGGGATGTCGCCGGGTGCTGCGGAAGAGATTCGTGGCGCCATCGCCGATTTCCGCGCCGCCGGCAAATTTGTCATCACCCATGCCCAGGGCTTCGAGGGCACCACGGTCACAGGCTATTTCGCGGTCTCCGGATCGGACCAGATCTGGCTGCAGGATACGGCCAATTTCACCCCGGCCGGCATCGCCTCGGAAGTGACTTTCCTGGGCGGGCTGTTCGAGCATTTCGACGCGGTTCCCCAGTTCGAGCAGTTCCACGAGTACAAGAACGCCGCCAACACCTACACCCAGTCCGGTTTCACCGAGGCGCACCGTGAGGCGACCCTGTCCTATATGGGCTCGATCTACGACACGGCGGTCAGCCATATCGCAGCAGATCGCGGCCTCACCGAGACCGCCCTGCGCGACATTTTTGAAACCGCACCGCACACGGCCGAAGAAGCCGAGGCGCTGGGCCTGGTCGATCAGCTCGGCCATGTCATTGAAGCGCGCGAGGCCACGCTCACCCGCGTCGGTACCGGCGGCCGCTTTGTCGACATCAGCCAGTACAACAGCCTGGCAACCCCCGCCTGGAGCAATGGCCCGATCATCGCCCTGATCGAAGGCCAGGGCGCCATCGTCACCGGCTCGCCGTCAGCCAGCCCGTTCGGTGGCGAGAACATGATTGGCGGCGACTTCATGTCGGAAGCCATTCTCGACGCGGCCGACGATCCGTCGGTGCGCGCCATCGTGATCCGGGTCGATTCGCCGGGCGGGTCGGCCATCGCATCGGATCAGGTCTGGCATGCCGTCACCCGGGCCCGTGAAGCCGGCAAGCCCGTCGTGGTTTCCATGGCCTCGCTGGCCGCATCCGGCGGCTACTACCTCGCCGCACCGGCTGATTATGTGCTGGCCCACGAGACCACCCTGACCGGATCGATCGGCGTTCTCGGCGGCAAGATCGTGCTTGACGGGACGTTCGACCTCGTCGGGTTGAATGCCGAGACGGTGTCGGTCGGCGGCGAATACGCCACCGCCTTTTCCGCGTCCGAGGCGTGGAGCGAGACGCAGCGTGCGGCCTATCGCGACCAGATGTCGGATATCTATGACGACTTCACCCAGCGCGTGGCCGATGGCCGCGACCTGCCTCTGGAACGCGTCCTGGAGATCGCCCGCGGGCGCGTCTGGACCGGCGCACAGGCGCTTGATCTGGGCCTCGTCGACGAGATTGGCGGCCTGCGCGATGCCATCGGCGCAGCACGCGAATTCGCCGGCATTGATCCCGACCAGGCGATCCGCCTGCGCCGCTTCCCGGCCGAGCGTTCAGCCCTCGAGGCCTTCCAGGAAATGTTCGGCGTGTCAGCCGACACGGCCCAGTCCGCCGCCCGTCTCAACGCGCTGATGGAACTGCCGGAAGTCCGCGCCGCCCTGGAAGCCCGCGAGGCCGCGACACGGACCGGCGTGCAGATGCGCTCGGATGCAGCCCTGCCGCAGTAAGCCGCGTAGTAAAGGGGACAGGTACAATTAACGCGCGGCGTTAATTGTACCTGTCCCCAATCTCGAGATCGCTGATCGCTGATCGCTAGGACGTCAGCACGCCCACGATCAGCAAGCCCAGCAGGCCGACGCTCAGCAGGATGGCGTAGGCAAAATCGAGGATCACCACGCGCAGCAGCGAAGTAAAACGCCCGTGCGCATAGACGGTCCGGTGCAGGCGGTAAAGATACCAGTTCGACCAGATCAGTCCGACCAGGGTGACAATGCCGCCATGGATCACATAGGCGGCGATCGAAAGCCCCGTGATCAGGAACAGCATGAAGGCGTGGAAGTGCAGCGACACCACAAGGTGATCGTAGAAGAAATAGCCCCTCTTGTAGAAATGCATGCCCGCCAGCATCAACGCATAGAGCGGCAGCATGAAGAACATCATCGTCGGCGCCCAGCGTTGCATGGACGCGACCAGCGTCGCGCCCCTGCTGTCAATGATGCGATCAAAGCGCTCGACCAGCGCCTGCCGGGCCTCCAGCGGCAATTCCTCGAGCCCGTTGGGGTCGACCGTCATGCCCTCGCCAACCTCGATCGGACCATCCGGCGTCTCGACCGCGTCTGCCGCGTCAGACGGATAGAGTTCCGGCAACAGGGCCTGACGGAATTGTCGCTTGATGTCATCGCGACTGGCCCGCGCTTGCATTTCCTGCACTTCCGGCGGCAGATCCGGCACAGCGTCCGCCTGGGCGATCCCGGTTTCGGCAAGGCGGGCAATCCGCTCACGTTCCTCGGCGCTCATACCAGCTTCGGCCAGCCGGGTGTCCAGCTCCGCCAGATTTGTCTGGATGGCCTCGCCATCCGCCACGGCGGCGTTCGCGATCTCCCGCGCGGCATCGAGATCCGCGCCATCGCCGCCACCGCCAATTCCATCAAGGGCGAAAACAAACAGGAAAAACAGCACACTCGCCGTCAGATAGAGACGGAAGGGCATGACATAGCGGGCGCGCACGCCGCTGAGATAATTCTGGGTGATCTTGCCGGGCTGGAACATCAGCGGCGGAAGGGTGCGCCACAGGCGCCCCTCGAGACCGAACAGGCCATCGAGGATGTCGGTCAGCAACTCCCAGATCGGCCGGTGATAGGTGTCGGCGGTCTGGCCACAACTGTGACAGACCGGGCCGGACAGCTCGGTCGAGCAGTTCGAGCAATGTCCGGCGGGGGTCGGCGCCTCGAACACGGAGTATCTCGCGCGTTTCTTGCGCTTGGAAGCCTGGATCGAGTCGCCAAGCTCGCCGGCGGCGCTACCTGCGACCACGGCGTCACTGATGGGATCACTTCCGGTCATGAAAAAGCCCTGCCCCTGGCATTGTGCGCGCACAAGCTAGGTCGGCAGGGCCTCCTCTGACAAGCGCTGCGACGGCTACTCGTCGGTCGCGGCCGTCTCTTCCAGGTCCGCAAAGCACAAAAAGCGCGAGCGGTGGATGTTGGTGAGATTGTCTTCCCAACCGGTGATACGCGGGTTCACAAGGTTCTTGTTGACGTAGAAGACAATCGGGATGATCGGCATGTCGTCGATCATCATCTGCTCGGCCTCGGCCATCATGCGGCCACGCAGTTCCAGGTCGAGCTCGCGATTGGCCTCGGTCACCAGGCTGTCGAATTCCGGATTGTTGTAGCGGGCATAATTCATCGGCACCGACCGATACTCGCCAAGGAAGAGGAAATTGTAGGGATCGTTGTAGTCGGCGATCCAGCCGCCGTCTGCGACCTGGAAATCGGACGCGCGCAGATTGTCGTAATGGATCTGCGTGTCGTTGACGATCAGCTCGGGCTGGACCCAGTCGGCAATCGCCGACCAGTCATTCTGCACCACCGGCGCGATGCGCGGATTATCGCCTGTCGCACGATAGGTGTACTCGAATTCGAACGGATTGTCGGGACCATAGCCGGCGGCCTCGAGTAGCTCACGCGCCATCCCGCGGCGCTGTTCGACCGGGATGTCGGCCCACTCGGCCTCGACACCGCCCGGATAATTGGCAACGCCCGGCGGGATCATCGAATAGGCGGGCTGCTGGCCGGCCCTCAGGATCTCGTTGGCGATGAAGTCGCGATCGATCGCCATGCCCAGCGCATTGCGGACATTGGCATCGTCGAACTGTTCGATGGTCGTGTTGATCGAGAAGTAGATCGTGCCCATGAAGGGATTCACGCGGACATAGTCCGGGATTTCACGGCGCAGGAATTCCATCTGCTGGCCGGGGAATTCCATGTTCAGGTCAAGCTCGCCATTGCGGACCCGGCGACCGGCCGCCGAATTGTCGACGGTCGGGTAGAAATACACGTCGTCGATACAGACATTGGCGTCGTCGTAGAAATTCTCGTTGCGGACCAGATGGACATAATTATTGGTCCGCCAGTCCTCGAGCGTATAGGCGCCGTTCGACACCATATTGCCCGGGCGAACCCATTCATCGCCATAGACCTCGACCACGTGCTGCGGGAGCGGGAAGGTGGTGTAGTGGGTCAGGAGACCCGGCAGGTAGGGCGCCGGATTGACCAGCTGGACTTCCAGGGTGCGGTCATCAATCGCGCGCACGCCGATGGTCGACGGTTCCGCGGCCCCGGTCGAGGCTTCCTCGATACCGGCGATCGGGTACAGCAGAGAGACATATTGTGCACCGGTGGTGGGTGTCGCGATGCGCTGCCAGGCAAAGACGAAATCACCAGCCGTCACCCGTTCGCCGTCCGACCAGACCGCTTCCCGCAGGGTGAAGGTCCAGGTCAGGCCATCCTCGGAGACTTCCCAGCTTTCGGCCATGCCCGGGATCGGCGCGCCGTCCGGATCATCCGTGAACAGGCCGAGGAACATGTCGCCAATGATGTTGTTTTCCCAGGTGCCGGAGGCCTTGTGCGGATCAAGCGAAAGCGGCTCCGCATTGTTTCCCCGGTGCAGCACCACCGATGTGGAATCGGCGGCATCATTGCCGCCACAGCTGGCCAGGGCCAGCGCTGAGGTGGTGATGAGGACAGTCTTGAAAATTTTTGTGCGGATCACGGTTTCGGTCTCCCCTCCGAAGCAGCACGACGAGTCAGTTGGCGATGTTCTATCTGAACATCACCGGCCGGTCGACACTGGCCGAGCGGTCGCGCATAGTCGAACAAGCAAATAGATTTACACGAGTCACCATGAACGCGCGATTACTGATTCTTCTGCCTGCCACCCTGATCACCGCCCCGGCGCTCGGACAGGCGAGCGATTCGCCGCTGGACCCGCTTTTCACCTGCCGCGACATCGCGGATGACAGCGCCCGACTGGTTTGTCTGGATGCGGCGGTCGATGCCTTGCGCGGCGAGACCCAGCGGGGTGAGGTTGTCGCGGTTGAACGCGAGCAGATCGAGGCGGCCGAGGAAGCCACTTACGGGCTGAGCATTCCAACGCTGCGTCTTCCCGGATTGTCTTTGCGCGGCAGCGAAGACGATACCGAGCTTGCGGAAATCGAGTCCGCGGCGGCCTCTCCCGATCGCGTGATCGTCCGCAATGACCGCGGCCAGATCTCCCGGATCGAGGGCCTGCGCGTCCTGGAAATTTCCGAAAATCGCAGCGGTGAAAAAATCATCCGGCTTGCCAACGGCCAGGTCTGGCGACAAACCGACAGCACCTATGTGCAACTCACTCGCAGCCGGGCCGACACCGACTATACGGTGACCATCTCGGACGGTGCGCTGGGCTCGCATTTCATGCGCCTGGACAATGGCGGTCGCCGTTTCCGGGCCGTCCGCGTCGAATAAGCAATCGAGGTTTACATGCGTAACGCATCCTGCGGCCTGATCGCCGCGCTAATGATCAGCACGGCCCTGCCAGCCACGGCACTCGGCCAGGACGGCGACGCCGTCGATAATATCCTGGCCTGCCGCGGTATTGCCGACATCTCCGCCCGACTGGCCTGTTTCGACAGCGCCGCAACCGAGCTTGCGACCGCGCGCAGCACCGGCGATTTGCTGACGGTGAGCCGTGAGGATGTCGAGGCGGTCGAGGGCGACAGTTTTGGCTTCGCCATGCCGAGCCTGCCCCGCCTGCGCCTGCCCTCGCTCGCCGCATTTGGCGGCGCCGGATCGCAACATGACGCCCTGGCCCCGATTCCGGGCGACGCCGCAGCCCCGGCACCGGCCCCGGCCGCTGCACCGGCCGCTGCGCCGGCCCGCGCGCCGTCAACGCCGGACGAACCGGCCGTCCGGCCGACCCCGGCTCCTCTGCAGGCCCCGATACAGACCCCGGTACAGGCCCCGGTACAGGCGCCTCCGGCCCGGGTCGCGAGCGCCGAGCCTGCTCCGGCATCGGCCTCGGTGGCGCCGAGCGAAGAACCCGGTGGCGTTGCCATCCTGGAACGGGCTGATGACGGCGACGTCTTCCGCGTCTCCATGGAGATCGAACGCATGCGCACGGTCGGCTACAATACGGTGATCTTCGAGATGGCCAATGGCCAGGTCTGGCGCCAGGCCGATTCCGGACGGGTTCGTCTCCCGCGCGGCGACGGCCATGTTGCGGAGATCCGCCGTGCGGCGCTCGACAGCTACCTGCTGCGCATCAATGGCGAAGGCCGCGCGATCCGGGTCCGCCGCGAAGAATAGCGACAGCCGGCTTCCATGAGAAAAGGCCGCCGGGATGATCCGGCGGCCTTTTTTGTTCGTCCTGCGCGCCCTGCCCGTCGGTGCATGCGGCGCGCGCGGGGGCTAGCGGTCCTTCGGATCGATCGCGTCGCGCAGACCGTCGCCGATGAAGTTGAGGCAGAACAGGGTCACCATCATTGTCACCGCCGGGCCGATCAGGGTCCAGGGCGCCGGTTCCATGTCCTGGGCACCGGCCGAGATCAGGCGGCCGAGCGAGGTCAGCGGTTCCTGGACGCCGAGGCCGAGGAAGCTGAGGAAGCTCTCGGCCAGGATCACGACCGGGATCATCAGCGTGACATAGACCACCACCGGGCCCAGCACGTTGGGGATGATGTGGCGCTGGATGATCTTGGGCCGCGACACGCCGGCGGCATGGGCCGCCTCAACGAATTCCATGCCCTTGAGGGCGATCGTCTGGCCGCGCACGATGCGGGCCATGGTCAGCCATTCAACGGCACCGATGGCCACGAAGATGAGGATGATGTTCCGCCCGAAAGTCACCATCAGGATGATGACGAAGAAGATGAAGGGCAGCGAATACAGGATGTCGACGAAACGCATCATCACCTGGTCGACCCTGCCGCCGATAAACCCGGCGGTGGCGCCCCAGGTCACACCGATCAGCAGCGACACGAAGGTCGCCACGATGCCGACCATCAGCGAAACACCGAGACCGACCAGGATCCGCGCGACCATGTCGCGCCCCTGGGCGTCAGTGCCGAGAATGTGCCAGTGATCCAGCGTCGGCGCGATCCAGACGCGGTCGCGATAAATGGTGTCGTAGTCATGCACCCAGAGCAGCTGGCCGACCGTGGCCAGGAAGACCAGGATGGCGAGCACGATCATCGAGGTGACGGCCGCCTTGTTGCGCATCAGGCGAACCCGCGCATCGTCCCAGAGCGACCGGCCCTGGACAGCGGCCTTCTCGATCAGCTCGGCCTTTTCCTTGGGAGTGTAAAGCGTCGTCATGACTCGTACTTCACCTTCGGATTGAGAACGCCATAGAGCAGGTCCGCGAGCAGGTTGAGCAGGATGATCAGGGTCGCATAGACGATGACCACACCCATCACCACCGTGTAGTCGCGCTGCAGGGCGGCATCGACGAAGTGCTTGCCGATACCCGGCAGCTGGAAAACGCGCTCGATGACCAGCGAACCGGAGATCACCGCCGCCGAAGCCGGTCCGAGATAGGAGACCAGAGGCAGGATGGCAGAGCGCAGCGCGTGGCGGATGATCACTGCCGGCGCCGACAGGCCCTTGGCGCGGGCTGTCCGGATATAGTTGGAACGCACCACCTCGATCATCGAGGCGCGCATCAGGCGGGCAATGATGGCGATCTGCGGCAGGGCCAGCGTGATCACCGGCAGGATGAGGCGGTCGGGTGTCATGCCGTAGCGCGGGTCAAGCCCGCCGGTCGGCACGAGTCCCAGATAGAGACCGAAGACCAGCGCCAGAATGGGACCCATCACAAAGGGCGGGATCGATATGCCCACCATTGCGAAGGTCATGACCGAGAAATCCGTACCGGTGTTCTGCCGGAGCGCCGCGATCGAGCCGAGCAGCGTGCCGAGCGCGATGGCCAGCAACATCGAGAACAGGCCGATCGTGGCAGACACGGGGAAACCTTCCGCGATGATCTCGGCAACATTCTTGTCGCGCAGTTTCAGCGACGGTCCGAGATCGCCCTGAAAGAGATTTCCCATATAGTCGAAATACTGGAATATCAGTGGCTTATCGAGACCATAGCTGGCCATGATGACCTGACGTGTCTCTTCCGGCATCGGACGTTCGAGATCGAACGGTCCGCCCGGAGCGACACGCATCATGAAAAAGGCGACCGTGATGATCACCAATATGGTCGGGATGGCGACGCTGAAGCGCCTCAGTACAAATCCAAGCATGAAATCTTCGGCTCAGTCCAAGTTGCGCGCAGTTTCAATGCGCCACGCGTGATGTCAATGAAGCGTCTGTTGCTGTAATGCAGCATCCTGCACGGCTGGCGGGGGTAGAGGGGCTGTCCGGGACAGCGTGGGCATGGGTGTCGCCTCACTGACAAAAAACTGGACCAGTATCAGCGCCAGGATAAGCCAGCCCAGCCGCAAGATGCGCTTGCCTAGAAATCGACCGGCGTTCACATTCCCCTCCCGTGATCATGACGACACACACCGATCACGCAAAAACCGCGCCGTCCGTGACCCGGAGTGAATTGCAAGTGTCCGGCGAATGCCTAGGATGCAGCGCGTCGACGACCGAGAAAGGCCAATCCATGCACAGTGCGCTGTGGTGGCGAGATTTCGAGTTCCAGGACGGCATTGTGACCGTGAAGAAGACGGGCGCCCGGCTTCCGCTCAAGCTGGGACTGATTGGCGAAGTCCTGTCCTGGTTCCCTTTCTACTTCGTCGTCGAGGGCTGGCGGATCAAGTCGGCATTCCGCCGGGGTCCGAAAATCTGGTTCGCGCCTGACCGGCCGCGTCCCTGGTATCTGATCTGGTCGGTGCTGCACGCCGCCGGTGCCCGCATCGCGCGCCATCCCGGCGAGGCGGATGCGGTATTTGTGTTCGATGATTCCACAACTTGCCAGCCCTGCAATGTACCGCCGGATGCCCGCGTCATCAACCGGGACTGCCAAAGCATCGAAAAGAGCCATGTCGCCGCCGTGTTCGAACAGGCATTCGGCTATTCGCTCTCGGTTGACCCCACGACGTGGAGCGGGCCGATGGTGGAGAAGTCCGAACTCAACGGCGCCCATGATGGCCGTGTCATCCAGGGCCCGATCGACAGTGCCAGGCCGGGCCGGGTCTATCAGCGCGTGATCAACAACACCGTCCCCGGCAATATGGTCGAGGACCTGCGCTGCGCGACGATGGACGGCCACATCCCGCTGGTCATCCGCAAGCGCCGCCAGATCGCCACGCGCTTCTCGAACTCGAACGACGAAATCGAGTGCGCCGAGACCGACGATGTCTTCTCCGCGGAGGAAAAAGCCCAGCTCGCGGCCTTCACCCGGGCCATGGGGCTGGACTGGGGCGGGCTTGACGTGCTTCGCGATCGCGAAGACGGCAGGCTTTATGTCGTGGATGTGAACAAAACTGATATGGGTCCTCCGGTCGCAATGCAGTTGGATGACAAGATCATAGTCACCCGACGGCTGGCCGCGGCATTCCTGGAATTCCTCGGCCACCCGAAACCGGAACCGGTCAAGCAGGCATCATGAGTTCAATACCATTCGCAAGAGATTTCGACTTCGAGTACGGGCGTTGCGACACGCTCTCCCCCCTCATCCGGCGCGTCGTCGCTCCCAATCCCGGCCCCTTCACCTATACCGGCACGGGCGTCTACATTATCGGCCATGGCTCGGTTGCCGTGATCGATCCCGGCCCGGTTGACCCGGCCCATATCGAGGCCCTGGACGCGGCGCTCGAGGGCGAGACCGTCAGCCACGTCTTCGTCACCCATCACCATCTCGACCATTCGCCGCTGGCTCATCCCCTGGCCAAGCGCCATGGCGCAAAAGTCTACGGTTTCGGCCCACAGCAGACCGAGCCGGCCGGCGGCGAAGTGCGCATGGAAGCGGGCGATGATGTCGGCTTCCAGCCGGACATCCAGGTCGCCGACGCGGACATGTTCCACGGCAAGGGCTGGACCATCGAGGCGATGCATACGCCCGGTCATACCTCAAACCATGTCTGCTATGCGCTGATCGAGGAAAACACGCTGTTCTCGGGCGATCATGTCATGGCGTGGTCGACCAGCGTCATCAGCCCGCCGGACGGGCATATGGGCGACTACCTGCACCAGCTGGCACGGGTGCGCGACCGCGAATTCGCCAGGCTTTGGCCGACCCATGGCCCGTCGATCAACGATCCCCGCCCCTTCATCCAGGCCTATATTGATCACCGGCTGGCCCGCGAGGACCAGATCCTCGCCTGCCTCGCCGAGGGGCACGACAATATCCGTGACATGGTCGCTGTGATGTATGCCGATGTCGACAAACGCCTCCACCCGGCCGCCGCCCATTCCGTCCTCGCCCATGTCATCCATCTGGTGGAGCTGGGCAAAGTCGCCAGCGAAACCGTTGACCAGGTCGATCTGACGGCGACATTCAGGCTCGCGGAACCGGCCTGAGCTTGCGCAAAATGCGGACAGGTAGAATTAACGCCGCGTGTTAATTCTGCCTGTCGCCTTTATTCCACGGCCTCACCGCGCATCGCGGCCAGGAAGCGCTCGACGCGCTTGGCATTGCGGCCCAGATCATGGACCGGCTGACGGGCCAGGGAGCGGATATCGACACGGGCACGCCCGTCCTCAAGCTCTGTCACCCGGACCGCGATATCGTCGCGGAATCCGAACATCAGGCTCTCGGCCCCGGCCTCGAACATGCCGGCCGCATCGGACGCCGTGCCGATCCGCCAGCCCTCGTCACGGGCCACCACAAGGGCCTCGCGGAAGACCGTGCGGGCGTCGCGCTCGACGATGAGGCTGGTGATCTCGGGATAATAGGACTGTTGCATCGCAGCGCCAGACGGATCGAAGTCGAGCGGGCGCTGGGCATTGCCGCGGCGCGCGGCATAGGCCGGCGTGAAATGGGGCGGGTCCTCGAAATCCGTCGTCACATCGAGCACAAGCGGCCGACTGTCGGCCAGCCCGTCAAACACGACACGCCCGCCATAACCGCCGATGGCTACGAGAAGTGCGAGGATCGGCACGCTGATCACGCCGAACCAGCGATGCGCGAGCAGGCGATGGGTGATGACCAGGATCGCCATCATGCCGCCGGCGATGGCACAGGCCAGGATGAGTTTCGGGCCGATATCGAGCGTCATCCAGTTCAGCCCGAACGCCCAGCCCCAAAAGCCCAGCTTGGTCCCGAGCGCAGCGACCAGGAACCACAGCGGTGTCAGGATGGCGAGTGGTGCCGTGATCCAGCCCAGCGGCTGGATGACCAGGCGCAGCATGTCAGTCAGACGTTCCACTTTTCGGCCCCCTCAGGCGTTCGGCTCAGGGATACAACCGGCGGACCGTCCAAGTCGACCCCAAATCGGGCCTGTCAAAAAACATTCTATCATGCAGGCGGAAGGGCCGGTCGCGCCAGAACTCGAGGCTCAGCGGACGGATGCGAAAGCCCGACCAGTGCGACGGGCGGGGCACTTCGCCCAGGCCAAAGCGGGCCGCCTCGCGGGCCACGGCCTTCTCCAGCGCAAAGCGGCTTTCCAGCGGGCGCGACTGTTTCGAGGCCCAGGCCCCGATCCGGCTGTCGCGGGCCCGCGAGGCGAAATAGGCGTCCGCCTCCTCGGCGCTGACCGGCTCGACCGCCCCCCTCACCCGCACCTGACGACGCAGCGACTTCCAGTGAAAGCACAGCGCCGCCTGCGGATTCTCGGCCAGCTGGCCGCCCTTGCCGCTTTCCAGATTGGTGTAGAAGACGAAACCGTCGGCATCGACATCCTTCAAAAGCACCATGCGCACATCCGGCAGGCCGGACGCATCCGCCGTCGCCAGCGCCATCGCATTGGCATCATTGGGCTCTTTCTTCTTCGCATCGGTCAGCCATTCGGCAAACAGCGCAAAGGGATCCTCGCGATCGAAGATTTCCACCGCATTGGCGTCCGCAGACTTGGCATAGGCCTCGGCATCGGGGCTGGGCGGGATGAGTTTGTCGTCGGACATGGGCGGCACTCCACAGGCGTCTGCGCCTAGGTAAGCTCCTGACCCGGCACGTCAAGCTGTCCCGGTGCGCCAACCGCCCGCGGACGGAGCAGTGCCGGGGCAGTTCCTGGCAACGTCAAGCACGCGCACTGGTTCCCGATTGGCCGCTGGAACAGTGGCGCCCCGCGCCCACCCCTCCATAGATCGCTTGTCAGCCAGCAGGCCGTATCCAGTTCTTCAGCTCAAGGGTGAAACCGCGAAGCGGCCGCGTTGCGGCCCTTGACCTGAAGAACTGGATACGGCGACCTCTCGGCAAGCGGTTTAGGGTGGGGTTTGCGCCGGGCGCGCAGGGGTACAGAGAGAGATTAATTGTGCCGGTCCCGCTTTTTGGGAAGCCTGAAGTGATGTCAGCTCGCCTCAAAACGGTTTTCTGCGTGCCATCGCAGGAAACCCTTGTCTGGAAAATCAGTGGGATTGTCGGGCAAACGCAGCCTCTGCCCATTAAGGCGGCGGTATTCGTTTCCGTTGTTGAAAACCGTTCGAACCCTGTCGCTGACCACAAAGCGGAAGTCGTCATCAATCATCGCGTAACCGGCATCGAACACACTGTGAATATCTCGCCTCAATAGAATACCGTTCGATCGGGTGTGCTGCCCCCCTTCGGCATAGGGCTTGATATGCGCCGCCTCCAGAGCAGGTAAAACTCGGCCATCGGTCAACGCACACTGGTGCTTGTAGGCTTCTATGACAGAGATCCGGAACGATCCCTGTCCCAGACGCGGCAAGACCAGATGGGGGCCGCCGAAACGTTCGGCTGCCTCAGCCATACCGCTTGCAACCTGATGAGAAGACAAAAGCTGATCCAGTTTGTTCCAGAGGGCTGCGCCCTCTGGCTCCCCTGTCGAGAACGTCTTGCCGCCAACAATGTTCTTCGACCAAGATGAAGGAAGCTCTGACCAGTTCCGTTGGTCGAGGAACACCGGTTGCGTTAGAACCCTGCATCCGATCAAGCTTTGCGGGCCGACGCGTTCATCTTTTCGATAGTTTTGAATGAACGCTACAAAGTCGGTCAGGCTTGCAACGCCGTTTGCCTGCCCGAACGCGTCCCAAGCAATCTGGATTGGCAAAATGGTTGCCGTCGATAGGACACCGAATCCCCCAATAACATTTCGCGGTGATTTCAATCGAAAAACAAAGAATTCGCCGGGGGTAATTGCTCGAAAATTTGTAGCGCTTGGCTGCCAGAAGTTCACTTCGGAATGTGGAGAGCTCCGATACAGAAAATCGAACCATCGGTTATCTGTGTTGGAAATGAAGAGATTGACCATATTTCCCGAAATACCTCATGAACCCAAGGGCAAGGCTACGAGCAAGATGCCGATCTGACAAATGACCTGAGACCTTCCGGCGCAATCGAAAGGGACAGACACAGCTTCCGATTTTTCAGAAATAGCAGGCTATCTCGAAATCGCGGCTGTCCAGCCTTCCCGCCCGGCAACGGCCCCCTCCCCCGCGTCAACCTTTCGGGAATCTTCTTGCGTTAAAACAGCAGCATGACATCGCGTGTTGAGAGTATGGATGCTGCGTTTGCCGTGCTGGGCGTCGCCCCGGCCGACGGCATGGATGCCGCGCGCGCATCCTTCCGGGCGCGGGTCAAGACGCTGCACCCCGACGTCACACCGCCAACACAAGCGACCCTGTCCGAACTCGCCCGCATTGTCGCGGCGATGGAGTTCATCCGGACCCAGGCGCCGGTCTGCCTCGAAGTCGAGATCACGGCCGAACAAGCCGTCCGGGGGCTGACCCGCACCTTGCGACACGGCGACACGCCGGTCCTGGTACGCATTCCCGCCGGAACACGCGACGGCACCGATCTGCCCGCCGTCGGCGAAGAGCGGGTGCGCATCCTCATTCGCGTCGCCGCCGCCGGTGAGGCGCCGGTCGAACAACGACCCGATTTCCCCGATGCCGCGGATCTCGACGCCTTCATGCATGAATTCTCGCGCCCCTCGGTCAATGCCCGCCTGGCGCGCTGGATCCGCAAAGCGCAGTCGGCTGCGTGACGTAGCCGAAACCTGTGTCTAATCTGCCCCGACAGCAGGCGGATACATCATGTCTCACAACACGTTCGGACATCTTTTCCGGGTCACCACCTGGGGCGAAAGTCATGGGCCTTCGATCGGCGCCGTCGTCGATGGCTGTCCGGCCGGCATTCCGCTGAGCGAGGCGGACCTGCAGCCCTTCCTCGACCTGCGCCGTCCCGGCACCTCCCGCCATGTCACCCCGCGCCAGGAACCCGACCAGGTCCGCATCCTGTCCGGCACGTTCGAGGATGACCGCACCGACGGGCCGGTGACCACCGGCACGCCGATCGCGCTGATGATCGAGAATGTCGACCAGCGCTCGAAGGATTATGGCGCCATCCGCGACAAGTGGCGCCCGGGCCATGCCGATTACACCTATGACATGAAATACGGCATCCGTGATTATCGCGGCGGCGGCCGCTCCTCGGCCCGCGAAACCGCGATGCGCGTCGCGGCCGGCGGCATTGCCCGCAAGGTGATCGGCGACGCGATCTCGATCCGGGCCGCTCTGGTGCAAGTGGGCGAGCGCGCCATCGACCGGTCGCGCTGGGACTGGGACGAGGTCGCCAACAACCCCTTCTTCTGCCCCGATGCGACAACCGCCGCCCTGTGGGAAGCCGACATGGACGCGCTGCGCCGGGCCGGCTCCTCGACCGGCGCCATCGTTGAAGTCGTGGTCTCCGGCGTCCCCGCCGGCTGGGGCGCCCCCGTCTATGCCAAGCTCGACAGTGAACTGGCCGCCGCGATGATGACCATCAATGCGGTCAAGGGTGTCGAGATCGGCGCCGGTTTTGCCTCGGCCGCCATGCGCGGCGAGGACGCGGCCGACGAGATGCGCATGGGCGAGGACGGGCCGGTTTTCCTGTCCAATCATAATGGCGGCGTCCTCGGCGGCATCTCGACCGGGCAGGATGTGGTGATCCGCTTTGCCGTCAAGCCGACCTCCTCGATCATGGTCGAACGGCGCACGCTGGACCGTGACTTCGAGGAAACGGTGATCGAGACCCGCGGTCGCCACGACCCTTGCGTCGGGATCCGCGCCGTGCCGGTGGGAGAAGCCATGGCTGCCCTGGTTCTCGCGGACCAGAAACTCCGCCATGCCGGCCAGGCCGCCTGGTAGCCGCATCGCGGCCTGCCCGTTCAGTCAGTGGTCTGATCATGAAGGTGAACCCCGCGTTCATGTTCGGCTCATGCGCGAAATCCTACCGTTGGGGCATATTGGCCGGAATTGCCCGGCGAGACCCCTTGGAGGAAACCCGCATGCAGCAGCTCAAGCGCAAATGGCTTGGCGCCTCGCTCGCGTCACTCATCCTGGTCCCGGCCCTCTTCGCTGCGGCCCCGGCTGAAGCACAACGCCGCGACGGCGGTGATGAAGTCCGCAGTGAACGTGGGAATGGCTCCGGTCGGGGCGCCCGCCAATTCGAGCGCCAGCGCCGCGACGCCGCCCAGCCAGACCGTGAACGTCAGGGGTCCAGAGGTGATCGACCGCGCCGTGACGCAGGCCCCGCATCCCGTCCGACATCTCCCGCGCGCCCCAGTCCTGACGCGCGGCCCGGTGGCGGGCGTCCCGACACCCGGGCGCCCGGCGGTAACCGTCCCGACGCGCGCGGTCCCGGTCGGCGCCCCGATACAGGTGGACCCGGTGGCGGGCGTCCCGACGCGCGCGGCCCCGGGCGGCGTCCCGATACGCGTGGACCCGGTGGCGGGCGTCCCGACGCGCGCGGCCCCGGGCGGCGTCCCGATGTTGGCAATCCAGGGCGACGTCCCGATACGCGACCCGGCCGTCCGGGCGGAGACAGGTTTGACCGTGATCGCCGGCGTCCCGATGCCCGTGGACCGGGTGGCCACCGCCCGGGTTCACGGCCGGACCGAGGCCGTCACCCCGATGCATACCGGCCTGGTCCAAACCGGCCCGGAGCCCATCGTCCCGGCCATCCGTCACGTCCTTTTGCCGGACACAATCCCCGTCGCTGGGAGTATGCGCAGCGGCGTCACAATTTCTACCGCGACCAGAACCGCCACAGCTCGCACCGGCGCTGGGTACGGCACATGAACCATGGATGGTCGAACGCGAACCATTACGGGCGCTGGGGACCGTCGAGCCGCTGGCGCTACCACACGCGCTATTATGATTATGGCTATACAAGCCGCCAATTCGCCTATTACGACGGCATCTGCCGCTATAACGGCAATGGCGATGGCGCTGTGATCGGCGCCTTGCTCGGCGCGATCATCGGTGGCGCTGCGGCCGGTGACGACAATGTCGGAGCAGGCATCCTGATCGGGGCCGGTTTCGGTGCCGTACTGGGCAACAGCCTGGGCCGGCTCGATGAATGCGATCGCGCCCAGTATCACTATGCGATGAATTATGCCTTCGAATACGGCCAGCCCTATTACTGGGGCAATCCCTATTCCGGTGTCCGCGGTGCGATCGTCATCCGTGAGACCTATTACAATGCCGGCGTCGAATGCCGCTGGGGTGATGCCGAGGTCTACATGCCCGACGGCACCTATAATTACGACCGGGTCCGGATGTGCCGCGATCCCTATGGCGACTGGCAGGTTGCCGCCTACCAGTAGGCCGGTACCAGACACGAAATCCCGTGTGCGTGGGATTTCCAGAGGGAAAGGGCCGGTCCATCGCGGACCGGCCTTTTTCTTGCGTGATGTTCATGGAACCGTTCATCCCCGGCTCATCGCCCGGTCGTTAAACATGGGATCAATACCGGCGCCCTTGCGCCGGACCCGACGCGCAAAGGCCGAATCCGGGCCGATCCTGAACTGGAGGTAGAGATGAAACTGCTGACCCCAACACTTCTCGCCGCAACGGCCCTGAGTGTCGCCCTGCCGTCCATGGCCCAGGCCCAGGCCTATCAGGACTGCGAATCCGAACGCCAGGGCCGCCAGGTCGCCGGCGCCATCATCGGCGGCATTCTCGGCGCCGTGATCGGCAATGAACTGGCTGATGACAGCAATAACAACCGCCACTCGCGCGACAGCCATTGGGGCCGCGGCGGACGTGGCGGACATGGCAGCTGGGGCCGCGGACATCGCGGCTCGCGCTATCAGCACCGTGATCGCGGCAACGCCGAGGAAGTCGGCACGATCGCCGGCGCCGGCGTTGGCGCCCTGATCGGCGCCGGCGTGGCCGGTGGCGAGGACTGTGGCAATCGCGGCCGCGTCAACCAGCCCTATTACGGCGACAAGCCGGGTGCCCGATATGAGGACACCGGCTATGGCAATGACCCCTATTATCAAAACGATCCGTACCAGGCCGGATACGGCGATGACGCCTATTATGATGACGGCTATGCCGACACATATGGTTATGGCTCGTCCGGTGAACTACTCGGCGGCGCCGAGCGCCGCGAGCCGGCCCGCGTCTACAACGCGTCATCCTATGACACGAACTCGGCCACCGGTGCCTGCCACTGGTCGCAGACCCGCCGCATGGACGCCTATGGCCAGACCGTCACCGACCAGGTCTATATGTGCCAGGGCACGGATGGCATCTGGCGCCCAGCCGACACATACGGCCAGTAATACGCGCCTTGAGGCCGCGATTGCGGCGATTCAGGTTTGAAGTGTGCGGGTGGCGGCCATAAGGTATTCCCTGTTGCCGTCACCCCCTTCGATCGGACTGTCCATGACCGCGCGTACCGAGACGCCCTCCAGCCCCTCGAGGCCTGCCCGCACGGCCGCAACCGCGTCGTCACGCGCCCTTTCGCTTTTCACCAGACCGCCCTTGCCGATCAAGGCCTTGCCGACCTCGAACTGGGGTTTGATCAGCGCGATCAGATCGCTGCGCGCCGCGCTCAGTTCCAGCGGCCGCACGATGACCTTGAGCAGGGATATGAAGCTGGCATCGCAGACCAGCAGCGAAGGCGGCTCGGAAAACATCTCCGCCGCCAATGACCTGGCATCGGTCGACTCCAAGGACGTGACCCTGCGGTCAGCCTGAAGCGAGGGGTGGAGCTGGTCCCGCCCGACATCCACCGCATAGACATGCCGCGCCCCGCGCGACAGCAGGACCTCGGTAAACCCGCCGGTCGAGGATCCGACATCAAGACAGACCCGGTCCGCCGGATCCACTGCGAAAGCATCCAGCCCCGCGACCAGTTTGAGCGCCGCCCGGGACACCCAGGGATGCGCCGCCTCGGCGACAATCTCGGCCCCCTCGGCAATTTTCTGCGACGGCTTGGTGACCTTGACGCCGTTGGCCGACACCTTCCCGGCGGCAATCGCCGCCTGGGCCCTCGCGCGGGTGTCGAAATGACCGTGTTCGACAAGATAGAGGTCTGCGCGCATGGGCGGGGTCCGGTTGGGTTTGGGTCCTGGTTGCAAGGATAGCGCGAGGCGCGGCGCGGGAGCCATGCCGGTTTGCATCGGGGCTGGCGGCTGTGTTCCCTCTCCCTTGGGAGAGGGTCAGGGTGAGGGGGATATCCCGGTGAAAGTCGGCGGATCCCCCCTCATCCGGCCCTTCGGGCCACCTTCTCCCCGGGGAGAAGGATGAGATGGTGCGCGCTCCCCGCCCCACCCCAACTGAAACCGCAAAGTGACCGCGGTCATGAAACCACCCATACTGGTGTTATGACCGGATTGCGTGACCGCAAGAAACAGGCCCTGCGCCAGGCGATTTATGACGCCGCCCTCAAGCTGTTCGAGCGCGACGGCTATGAGGCCGTCAGTGTCGCCATGATCACGCGCGAGCTGAAGATCGCCAAGGGGACTTTCTTCAATCATTTCCCCACCAAGGCGGACATCCTGGCGCAGTGGTATGAGACCACGATGATGGCCTGTCTCAAGGCGCCGCTCGCGCCCGGCCTGTCGCCCACAGAGCGACTTGTGGAGCGAATCCATGGCGGCGGCGCACAGGCGGCCGAAGCGCCCGAGCTGTGGCGCGCCAAGAATGCCGAAGCGCCCCGGACCGCTTCCATCCAGGCCGCCGACCGCACCGTCGATCTGGCCCTGCAGGACTGCCTCGTCGAAGAGATCGAGGCGGCGATCCGCGCCAAGGTCTGGCGCAGCGATATCGCACCGGCGGAACTCGCCGATCTTGTGCTCGCCCTGGCGACCGGGACCTGGCGTGAAGTCATGGTCTCCAACCGCGCCGGCGAGGCCCGCGACCTGCTCAATGCCCGCCTCGCCACCGTCCGGCAGCTTTGCCGCCTTGCCAGCCCGACCACGAGCCCCTAAAAAATGACCACGGTCATTTTTTAGAGTTCCCAATCCCATGTCACGTCTTCCGGCCCTTCTGGCCACCGCCTTGTGCCTGGCTGCCTGCGCCTCACCGGACCCGCTGCCCGAGCGGCAGGTCGTCCTGAATGCAGGTGAGACCCTGGCCGCCGCGCGCGGCGTCTGGCTGTCGGAGGAGAGCGGCTGGATTCTCGAGATCGATGGCGATGGCATCACCCGCTGGCAGGACACGCCGGCCGGCTGTTATCGCACGACGCAGGACGGCCCGACCCTGATGAGCCAGGTCGAGTATCGCTATTTCACGGCGATGAACGACCAGAGCGCCCGCTTCGAATACCTGCCCGGTGACGGCCATGCCGTCTTTGCGCGCCAGCCCGCCCTGCCGGACGAATGTGGAACAGAGGACCTCACCTCGCCGACCGCCGTGTTCGAGACCTTCACCGGGATATTCGCCCGCCACTATGCCGCCTTCGAACGACGCGGCGTCGATTGGGAGGCCGAGGTCGCAGCCGCCCGGCCGCGTGTCAGTGATGCCATGGATGATGCGGCCCTGTTCGCGGTCCTCTCGGACCTGATCGAACCGCTGGGCGACAGCCATACCAAGCTCATCGCGGACTTCGATGGCGCGCGTCACCGCGCCCAGTTCGGTCTCGGCGAGACCCTGCCCATGATCGCCGACGGGATGGGCGAAATGCCCTGGCTGATCGGTCTGATCGACCAGACGATGACGGATCTGCTCGACCCCGGCGCCCGCCATATCGGCAATGACCGGGTCATTGTCGGCACGATCGACCAGCGCATCGGCTATATCCAGATCTTCACCATGGGCGGTTTCATCGACACCGAAACACCCGGCACGCCGGAATGGGCCGCGGCGGAACTGGCTGCGCTCGACGCAATGCTGGACGAGGCCCTGACCGAGTTTGCCGATCTCGATGCGGTCATCCTCGACCTGTCCAATAATCGCGGCGGCTATGACGCCGTGACCCGCGCCATTGCCAGCCGTTTCACCGACGCGGGCTTTGACGGCTACAGCGTCCGCACGGATCCGGACGGGCCGCCCCTGATTGCCTACCGGATCGAGCCGCATGACGGCCCGCGCTATACCGGTCCGACCCATGTCCTGACCAGTGATGTCACGGTCTCCGCCGGCGAGATCACCACGATGATGCTGCGCCAACGCCCCCATGTGACGCAGGTTGGCACCACCACACGCGGCGCCTTCTCCACCCCGCTCGCCAAGCCCCTGCCCAATGGCTGGTATCTGGAACTCGCCAACGAGATCTTTGCCGACGGTAATGGCGAGATTTACGAGGCGCGCGGCCTGGAACCGGAGATCCGGCTGGACGTGTTCCCGGCCGACGATCCGGTCGCCGGCCATGCCGCCGCGGTGCGGGCGCTGGTGGCACGGATTCCGGAAGAATAGAGCGCTTTCCCTCTCCCTCGGGAGAGGGCCAGGGTGAGGGGGACATCCCGGTGAAAGTCGGCGCGTCCCCCCTCATCCGGCCCTTCGGGCCACCTTCTCCCAAGGGGAGAAGGACAGGTCTGCGCAGGACACAGGAAACCGGCTAAGCGCCCTGTATCTTCCCCTCGCCAACATAACGTCTTTCCTCCCCATCCCATGGGGAGGTGGATCGTCGCGCAGCGGCGAGACGGAGGGGTGACGCCGCAGGCGGCATGGACCCATCCTCGCTGCGCTCGGCCCCATCGACCCGAGGCTTCGCCTCGGCCCACTTGCCCACGTCGTGGGGAAGAAAAGGAGACAACCGCCACTAACCCGCGATCAGTGCCGCCGCGACACGTTCCGCGGCGGCCTCGTCCTTGCCCATGGCTTCCAGCGCCTTGGCGGCGATGTGGCGGGCGTTGAGGCCGGCGGTTTCGTACATGTCGAAAGGGGCTTCCTGGTCCTGGAAGACATCCGGCAGGGTCATGGTGCGCACGCGCAGGCCGCGATCGAGGGCGCCCTTTTCGGCCAGCAGGTGCAGGACGAAGGCGCCAAAGCCCCCCACTGCGCCCTCTTCCACCGTGACCAGGACTTCATGCTCGCGCGCCAGGCGCAGGATGAGGTCTTCATCGAGCGGTTTGGCGAAGCGGGCATCGGCGACCGTGGTCGCAAAGCCCTGGGCGGCCAGCGCGTCGGCGGCCTTGAGGCTTTCCTCCAGGCGTGTGCCGAGCGAGAGGATGGCGATGCGCGAGCCTTCGCGGACGATACGGCCCTTGCCGATCTCAAGCGCCTCGATCACGTCGGGCATCTCGATCCCGGTGCCATTGCCGCGCGGATAGCGGAAGGCGGACGGGGCATCGTCGATCAGGGCGGCGGTCCTGACCATGCGCGACAGCTCGAGCTCGTCGGCAGCGGCCATCACAACCATTCCCGGCAGGGCACCGAGATAGCCGATATCGAAACTGCCGGCATGGGTGGCGCCGTCGGCACCCACGAGGCCGGCCCGGTCGATGGCAAAGCGCACGGGCAGTTTCTGGATCGCCACATCGTGGACGACCTGGTCATAGCCGCGCTGCAGGAAGGTCGAGTAGATCGCGGCGAAGGGCTTCATCCCGTCAGCGGCGAGGCCGGCGGCAAAGGTGACCGCGTGCTGTTCGGCAATGCCGACATCGAACATGCGGTCCGGAAAGCGTTCCCCGAACAGGTCGAGACCGGTACCGCCCGGCATGGCAGCGGTGACGCCAACGACGCGGCTGTCGGCTTCGGCTTCACGGATCAGCTGCCCGGCGAAGACCTTGGTATAGGACGGCGCGTCGGCTTTTGATTTTTGCTGTTCGCCGGTGATGACATTGAACTTGGCGACGCCGTGATACTTGTCGTCCGAGGCCTCGGCCGGGGCATAACCCTTGCCCTTCTGGGTCACGACATGGATCAGGACAGGGCCATTGTCGCCGTCGCGCACATTGCGCAGGACCGGGACCAGCTGGTCGAGATCATGGCCGTCAATCGGACCGACATAGCGAAAGCCCATTTCCTCGAACAATGTGCCGCCCATGGCCATGCCGCGCATGTATTCCTCGGCCCGGCGCGCCGCTTCCTCGACGCGCAGCGCCTTGGCAACGCCCTTGCCGAGCTTGCGGATCGAGCGATAGCCCTGCGAGGAGACGAGGCGGGCGAAATAATGGCTCATCGCACCGACCGGCGGGGCGATGGACATGTCATTGTCATTGAGAATGACGATCAGGCGGCCGCCGATATGGCCGGCATTGTTCATCGCCTCATAGGCCATGCCGGCCGACATCGAGCCGTCGCCGATCACGGCGATGACATTGCGATCCTCATCCTTGAGATCGCGGGCGACGGCAAAACCGAGCGCCGCCGAGATCGAGGTCGAGGCATGGGCCGCGCCGAACGGATCGTATTCGCTTTCCGACCGCTTGGTGAAACCGGACAGGCCACCGGCCTGGCGCAGGGTGCGGATGCGGTCACGGCGACCGGTCAGGATCTTGTGCGGATAGCACTGGTGGCCGACATCCCAGATCAGCGTGTCGGTCGGCGTGTCGAAGACATGGTGCAGGGCCGTGGTCAGCTCGACCACGCCCAGCCCGGCGCCGAGATGGCCGCCGGTCACCGACACCGCATCGATCGTCTCGGCGCGCAGCTCATCGGCCAGCGCCTTGAGCCGGTCGATCGGCAGGTTCTTGAGGTCTGCCGGCGCGCTGATTGTGTCGAGGATCGGGGTTTTCGGCGGGACTTTCGCGGACATGGGCATGCGGCCTTTCACGAGCGCCGCGCGAGGATGAAGTCGACGGCCTCTCTCAATACATCTGCGCGTGCGCCGAAAGGTTCAAGGTGGTCCTTGGCCTGTGCGGCCAAGTGCCGCGAACGGTCACGTGCGCCCTCAACTCCCAGAATGGTGACGAAGGTGGCTTTTCCTTGACCGGCATCCTTGCCGACTGCCTTGCCCGCCTCGCCTGCATCGCCTGTGGCATCCAGAAGGTCGTCCGTTATCTGATAAGCCAAGCCGAGATCATGGGCAAACCCCTCCAGCGCCCGGCGTACAGCTTCGTCGACATCTTTCAGGATGGTCGCGCTCTCCACGGCATAGGAGATCAGCGCCCCGGTCTTCATGCGGTGCATGCGGGTGACAACGGAAATGTCGAACTGTTCGGTCTCGGCGCGGATATCGATCATCTGCCCGCCGACCATGCCATAGGGGCCGGAGGCGCGTGACAGGCGCTCCACAAGGCGGGCGCGGACACCGCCACGCTGATGGGTGTCGGGATGGGCGAGGATTTCATAAGCGACCGATTGCAGACCATCACCGGCGAGCACCGCCGTCGCCTCGTCATAGGCCTTGTGGACGGTCGGGCGGCCGCGCCGCATGTCGTCATCATCCATGCAGGGCAGATCGTCATGGATCAGCGAATAGGCGTGGATGCATTCCAGCGCACAGGCCGCGCGCAGAATGCCGCGTTCCTCGGCGTGGACGAGACGTCCGGCCTCTATGGTCAAAAAGGGACGCAACCGCTTGCCCGGGCCCAGCGCGGCATAGCGCATGGCCGAATTGAGATGGGCCTCCGGCCCCTCAGCGCGCGGCAACAGGGCATCGAGCGCGACCGTGACCCGGTCGGCATGCTCGTTGAGTCGCTGTTCGAAAGTCTCCATCGACCTGCCTGTCCTGACCTGCCCGACCGGGCTCCCCAAGGCGCCTGCCCCGTTTCGATTGTTACCGTGCCCGCTAGTGCAGTCGCGAACCATTGGGCACGCACTGGTCCGGCGCCATCAGCACGATCTCACCTGTGCCATCAGAAACGCCGAGAGTCAGCACTTCCGAGCGCATGGGACCGATCTGGCGCGGTGGAAAATTCACCACCGCGAGCACCTGTCTGCCGATGAGCGCGTCCGGCGTGTAGTGTGCAGTGATCTGGGCCGAGGATTTCTTCGTCCCGAGCTCTTCACCGAAATCGATCCAGAGCCGGATCGCCGGCTTGCGCGCTTCGGGAAAGGGCTCGGCCTGCACCACGGTACCGATACGGATATCAAGCCTGAGGAAATCCTCGATCGACGCCGTGCCCTGGCCCTCGCCTGTCATGCTAGTCGAGCCCGGCCGGTTCGGTCGCCGGTTGACCATCCTCGCCGCGCACGATCTTCTCGACCTTCAGCTCGGCGCTCTTGAGCTTGCTGTCGCAATGCGCCCGCAGCGCCGCGCCACGCTCATAGATCTCGATCGAGCGTTCGAGTTCGACCTCGCCCGACTCCAGCTGGCGGACAATGCCCTCCAGCTCGGCCAGCGCCTTTTCGAAGCTCAGCGTCGCAATGTCGGCATGCGGCTCGGCTGCCATCAGCACTCTCCGTTTTCGATACGGCCGAATTCATTCCGGCCGGGAATTGGAGCCACCATAGGAAGCCCGTCGCGGCGCCGCAATCAGTCCATCACTCGCCGCGGTATTCATAGCGGCGCCAGGACCAGTAACTGTCGCCGCCATCGCGGACACAAACCCAGCCGGCCGCCTTGAGATGGGGCCGCATCATGCGGTTGAACCAGCCATGGGCGCAGCACACGACCGGGCCGGTTTCGGCCGCACGGACCAGGCGCTCGACAGCGCGGGCGGCGCGAATATCGGCCTCGACGCGGCTTTCCCGGCCGCGAGACTGTCCCAGCCACCAGGTGCAGCGGGCAAACACGCCCCAGGTCTTGGCCATGAATTTTCCCGGCCAGGGTGGTGGAGGGAGTTCAGCCTCGACGAAGTCAGGATCGATAACCAGCTCGCGGTCGGGCGCCACGGCCTGGGCGGTCTCGACGGCACGGCGCAGGCTGGAGGCAAATATCGTCCGGGCGTCGAAAGCCTGTTGCTTCAAGGGCGCAGGCGCGACCTGGCCCTCGACCAGCGGCGCAGGCTGGTACTCCTTGTCCCACCAGTCCTCATAGCCGCGCCAGTCCAGCATCGCCTCGCGGTTTGCGAGCGGTCGGCCGTGGCGGGCAATGGTGATATAGCCGGGCCGCGAAGGCGTGGCGGGTTTGATCTCGGTCATGAAAGTCCACGGTCAGCGCGGGGGCAAGCGCCTCGGCCGGCGCGCCCCGTCGCAGCCTGGCAGAAATCCTGGTTCACGCTTCGGACAGCGCGCCGACAAATGCCGCCGCCGACCGCCCCAAGGCCGGACAGTCGTAGCCACCCTCCAGCACGGAAACAAGCCGCGAGCCGCTAAAATCGCGGGCAATGCCAGCCAGTTGCCGCGCGGCCCAGGCAAAATCGTTGCTGCGCAAGCCCCAACCACCGACCGGATCATCCGCATGCCCATCAAATCCGGCCGAGACGAACACCAGTTCCGGGCGCGCGCGCTTGAGGGCGGGTATCACCTCGCTTTCAAACCGCGCCCGCCATTGCGATCCGGTCACGCCATCGGGCATCGGGCAGTTGAGGACATTGCCGCCGAGCCCGGTCTCACCCTCGCCACCGGTACCCGGATAGAGCGGTGTTTGATGCAGCGAGGCAAAGAAGACATGCGGATTGCGCTCGGCCAGGCGCTGCGTCCCGTTGCCGTGATGCACATCGATATCGACAATGGCGACTGTGGCAAGGTCATGCACCTCCAGCGCATGCACAGCGGCTACCGCGATCGCGTTGAACAGGCAGAACCCCATCGCCCGGTCCGGCTCGGCATGGTGTCCGGGCGGGCGGGCCAGCACGAAGGCCGCGCCGCCATTATCGTCGATGACCCGGTCAACTGCCGCCACGGCGCCGCCGACTGCGCCGAGCGCCGCCGCGGCAGAGTGTGAACAGACCAGCGTATCGGGATCCAGCGCGACCCATTCGCCGTCATCGGCTTGGGCACAGGCACTCAGGACACGGTCGACATGGGCAGCCGTGTGAAAGCGGGCGAGGTCCGGCATGCCGGCCGGTCCCGCCTCGACCCAGTCACAGCCCGGCAGGGCAAGTAGCGCATTTCGCGCCGCCTCATAGCGGCCGACATGTTCGGGATGACCGGGCGGAACCGCGTGGAGGCGGCTGGCGGGATTGTCGAAGATCGTGGTTTTCATGTCCGGCAGTGTGGGCGTTTCGCGGCGCGCTTTCCAGTCCCGATCATACCGGCAGACATTGCGAAATCAGGCGCTCGGCGCCGCGCCATTATGGCGCAACACGGTCGGCAGCAGCACGACATCTTCCATGAACTGGCTGTAGTCACAGAGGATTTCCTCGCCGGAATGAATATCTCTCCGCGCCTCGCCATTGCCGTCGGCCCGGAAATCGAGATTGGGCTCATCGCTATGATTGAGGAAGCGGGCATGATCGCCATCGAGCAGATAGCCGTTCAGGCCACGATCGAAATAGGCATAGCGCTGCATGTACTGGCGATAGACGGGCGGTCGTTCGGTCAGCTGCGATTCCGTAAGGATCAGGTCGACCGCCGGGTCGAGCACCCAGATCAGGGTGCCGGCGGGAATGAATTCGGACGCAAAGACGCCCAGCCCTTCCAGCGGGCTGGGGGCGAGATAGGTGTCCACGAGTAGCATGGATGGGTCACTCCGGCCGGCCGCGTCGACGGCTGGCGATGGACCAGCGGCAGCCCCGTATCGGGGCCGGCCGCAGAGTGCGACGCTCCAGATTCCATATTGGCGAATTCTGAAAAAGCGCAAGCGGGATTTTGCGAGCCGTGAGACGATTCTTGCGCCCCGCCTGACAGGTCAGAAATTATAGGGAGAGCCGGCGCGTATCCAGGCCAGCGCAAACCCCACGGCAATCCCCGCAATGACCACGACACTAATCCAGCCACTTCCTGATCGCGTGCGCATCATCCCGCCCCTCCTCGCCTGTTCGAGACCGGTTCAAGCCTAGCGGTGAATCGGATTCATCCAACGGTAAAGTTGTGAGGACTGACAAGGACTTATTCAGGGTGTGACGACCATCACACCCTGAATTTGGCGACCCTAATGCCCCAGCGAGACATCCATGATCTTCACGCCGGGCGGTGCGGCGGGCTCTTCCGGGACGAAGAAATCCGGCAGGAGTTCAAGCGAGGGATCATAGGAATACTGGTCGAGATCGCGCTCGCCCTCCTCCCAGAGGAAGCTGTCATCAATGATGAAATTGCCGGTGAAGTCGGCGGCCGGCTTGTTGAGGACCTTGTAGGCCGTATCCGCGAGGATTTCCGGCTTGCGGCAATTCTTCATCGCCTCGTCATTGGCCAGCACATTGGAGATCGCGGCGGTCGCCACGGCGGTGCGGGGCCAGATCGCATTGGCGCCGATCTTGCCCTTGAACTCCTCGCCCCAGCCCAGGATGCACAGACTCATCTGGTATTTCGCCGAGGTGTAGGCGACGTGCGGCCCGAACCACAGGCCGCGCATGTCGAGCGGCGGCGCCAGCGCGATGATGTGCGGATTTTCCGCGTTCATCAGATAGGGCAGGCATTTCTGCGTGGTCAGGAAAGTACCGCGACCATTGACCTGGTGCATCAGGTCATAGCGTTTCATCGGTACGTCCGCCGTGCCGCGCGGATAGATGGCGGAGGCATTGTTGATCACGGCATCGATGCCGCCGAAACGCTCGACCGCCGCGGCCACCGCCGCCTCGACCTGGACCTCGTCACGGATATCGCATTTGACCGCCAGCGCCTGTCCGCCGGCGGCCTCGATCGACGCCGCTGCGGTGTGGATCGTGCCTTCGAGACGCGGATCGACCGTGTCGGACTTGGCGGCGATGACGATATTGGCGCCATCGCGGGCACAGCGTTCACCGATCGCAAGGCCAATGCCGCGCGATGCGCCGGTGATGAAAATCGTCTTACCCTTGAGGCTCATGGCGCTCTCTCCCCGATCCATTGACTGGCAGGGAGACTAGAGCGCGACTTGCCGCACCACCAGCCCGGGGCGCGGCAAAATCAGGCGCCGGCAAGGCCTAGAGTCCGCTCCAGACCCGGCCGCGCGGGCAGTAGAGGCCCTGTTCCTGGCGGCAGCGCTCCAGCGTGAACAGCACGGTCTCGGCCCGGCCGACGACATTTTCCAGCGGCACGAAGCCCGGACCGCCCGAGGCGCGGCTGTCACGCGAGGCGTCGCGATTATCGCCCATCACGAAAACAGTGCCCGGACGCACGGTGACCGGACCGAAATTGTCCAGATTATCATTGTCGGCGCGCTCGTAGATCTCATGCTCGCGATCGCCGGGCAGGATTTCATTGTAGTGGCTGACCGTGACGGCAATGCCCGTGCGGTCCTCCCGATAGGTGCGGATATCTTCCAGCAGGCGCGGCGCGGCCTCGCCATTGATGTAGAGACGGCCCTCGCGAACCTCGATCACATCGCCGGCGACGCCGACCACGCGCTTGATCAGATTGCGCGCCGGTGACTGGTTCTCGTCGCGGAAGACCACGACATCGCCGCGGCGCGGTTGCGACCAGGCAAGGCGGCCATTCCAGCTGTCGGGCAGGACATAGCCCAGCCCCAGCGGCAGCGAGTGGACGGAATAGCCATAGGCCCATTTGGACACCAGGACGCGGTCGCCGACCTCGAGCGAGGGCTGCATGCTCTCTGAAGGAATATGGAAGGCGGCGAAGCCGAAGGTCACCAGACCCAGCCACACGGCTGCGACACCGGCGACAAAACGCACGGTTTCCAGGATTTCATCGGCCGCACGGCCCGCAAGACGCTTTATCAAAGGGCTCATTTCAATTTGACCGCGGTTCCGTAGGCCAGGATTTCGGCGGCGCCCTCCATCACGGATGATGTGGTCAGCCGGACGGTGATGATGGCATCCGCGCCGAGTTCCTCGGCATGTCTGGCCATGCGGTCGAGCGCCTGCTCGCGTGATTCGGAGAGGAGGCTGGTATATTCGGGCACTTCGCCGCCAACCAGGTTGCGCAGGCCGGCGATGAAGTCGCGCCCGAAAAAGCGCGCGCGAACGACATTTCCGCGGGCAATGCCGACAACCCGATCAATCTCGCGTCCCGGTACCGAGTCGCCCATGGTGACTATAAGGCTCATCTTTCATCCCCTTGCAGCACAGGCCGGTCCGAACGGGCCCGCCAATACATCATTGCCACGCCCAGTGCCGGACACCCGGTCGCCGCCAGCCAGAGATAGCTCGCGGGATAGGGCAAATGCCAGTTCGCCAGCAGGCCGGCGGCCATCAGTCCGAGATAGGCGGCCAACCCTCCAAGCACGAGAACCGGTATCGCAATATCCAGAATTCTGCCTAACACGGGCTGCCTAACGCTGGCTGAATGGCCCTGGACGGACCGGTATGGCTCTACCGATACGTCGAATTTCGCCCACAACCAAGAAGCCCGCCTGCCATTGACAGCATTTTAAGCTGACCTCGTGGCCGCGAAGACGCAGGGGACAGGGCGCCCGACCGTCCCGCTTGGACCGGGCGCCCGGCGCTGGCATGATGCCAAGCAAGGAGAATGCGACATGTCTGACACGATCATCGAACCGGGAAAAAGCCAGGCGGCTGACCGCGACGACAAGCTGTTCGCGGCGCTGAACTATGTGCTGTTCCTGATTGGCAACATAATCGGCATTTCCAGCATCCTGGCGGTCATCATCGCCTATTCCCGGCGCGCGGCCGCGCCGCACTGGCTGCGATCACACTACACTTTCCAGATCAAGTCCTTCTGGACGGCGGTTCTGGGCATTGTGGTGTGTACCTTCATGATCATGACCGTCATCCTCTCGCCCTTCGGCGCCATCGGCCTCGCCCTGATCTGGCTGTGGATGCTGGTGCGCAGCGTGGTCGGCCTGGTCCGCCTGCTCGACGGGCGTGGCCACCGCGATGCCGACGCGATGTGGGTGTGAACCAAGCACCGATATCGCCACGACGAACTCGCCTGGCGGTATGAGGGGTGCGGGGTCCCGGCCGATGCCGGTTTGGCTATTGTCTTGTGTGGATGGGCACCTCGGGCACCCCGCACACGGAGATTTAATCGAAGCCGTTACCGGCCTCGTCTCGAAACCGGTGGGAGAAGGCAGTCGAGCTTTGTGCTGCCGTCCCACCGATGGCCACGCCGGGTTGGTCTGGCGGTGTTTCCAGGCAACCGGACGAGCTCCGTCCTCCCAACGCCCCCGGATCACCAATCCGGGCCTCGAGTGACGCGGGACGGGAAGGAGTATGCGCTGGTGGGAAGGGGGGCGGATAAGTTTTCTCGATCACCGCACTTTCCCTCTCCCTCGGGAGAGGGTGGCCGAAGGCCGGGTGAGGGGTAAATCCCTGTAACCGCAGTGCAATCTCCCCTCATCCGCCCCTCCGGGGCACCTTCTCCCCAGGGAGAAGGAAGGGGGTGCGCGGCGGGGATAAGTCGGAGAGCGTGAGACGAATGGGGACAGGTACAATTAACGCCACGCGTTAATTGTACCTGTCCCCAAATCTGCGCCCGGCCCTCAAAGTCCGAATCCGACCTCGTCGATCATGTCGGCACCCATGGTGACGTCATCGACACGCGACGGCGCCAGGGTCATCACGGCTTCGGCGTAGAAATTGGCCAGGGCGATGCGCTGGGCAGCAAAGGCCGGGTCGCCGACATTTTCCTTCTGGCGACGGCGGGCCGCGACGGCACCGACGCAGAGCAGCCAGCCGCCAATGGTCTCGCCGGCGAGGGTCAGGAAGGGCGTGGCGCCGGCCAGACGGTCCTTCATGTCGGCCTCGGTCAGCCAGTCAGCCGCCTCCTGCAGGGCTTCCAGACTGTCGCGCAGGCGCTCGCCGAGCGGCGGCAGGTCGGGATGCGAGGAGGTCAGGCAGCTCTCAATGGTCTGGTCGATATCGGCATAGAGCTCGTCGAACGCCGCGCCATCGGCCATGGACAGCTTGCGGCCGACCAGATCGATCGCCTGGATCGCATTGGTGCCTTCATAGATCGGCGTGATGCGGGCATCGCGCAAATGCTGGGCGGCACCGGTCTCCTCGACATAACCCATGCCGCCATGGACCTGGATATTGGCCGAGGCGACCTCGACCCCGATATCGGTCGACCAGGCCTTGGCGATCGGGGTGAGAAGTTCCTCACGCCGTTTGGCGGCAGCCTTCTCGTCGGCATCATCGCCATAATGGGCCATGTCGGCGGCCACGGCACAGGACACGCAAATGGCGCGGGCGGCCGCGATCTTGGCCTTCATCAGGGCCAGGGTGCGCTTGATGTCGGGATGATGGATGATGGCGTGCGGTGCCGGGCCTTCAGCATCAATGGCGCGGCCCTGCTTGCGGTCGCTCGCATAGGCCAGGGCTTGCTGGTAGGCGCGTTCGGCAATGCCGACCCCCTGCACCCCGACATTGAGACGGGCCGAGTTCATCATTGTGAACATGCAGCGCATCCCGGCATTCTCCTCGCCGATCAGCCAGCCGGTCGCGCCGGCATAGTCCATCGTGCAGGTCGGCGAGCCATGGATGCCGAGCTTGTGCTCCAGCCCGATCGGCTTGAGCGAATTGGGCGTACCGTCGGCCAGGATCTTGGGCACGATGAAGAGCGAGATGCCCTTGGTACCGTCCGGCGAACCCGGCGTGCGCGCCAGCACGAGATGGATGATATTCCCGGCGCAGTCATGATCGCCCCAGGTGATGTAGATTTTCTGGCCGGAGATCGCCCAGCTGCCGTCCGCATTGGGCTCGGCCTTGGTGCGCAGCGCGCCGACATCGGAGCCGGCCGAGGGCTCGGTCAGATTCATCGTGCCCGACCATTCACCGGTGATCAGCTTGGGCAGATACATCGCCTTCTGCGCATCCGTGCCGTGCGCGATCAGCGCCTCGATCGCGCCATAGGTCAGCATCGGGCCAAGCCCGAAGGCGAGATTGGCGCCCTGGATCATTTCCAGCACGGTGACGCCAAGCGCCCGCGGCAGACCCATGCCGCCATGTTCGGCCTCGAATTGCAGACCCTGCCAGCCACCCTCGACGAATTGCGCATAGGCCTGGGGGAAACCGGTCGGCGTGGTGACCTTGTCATTGGCCAGCTTGCAGTGCTCGGCATCGCCAACCCGGTTGAGCGGCGCCAGCACGCCCTCGGCCAGCTTGGCGGCCTCGTCCAGGATGGCGACAGTCAGATCGGCGGAAAAATCGGGAAAGGCCCCGGTCGCCTTCAGCCCCTCGACCGCAGCCACTTCTTCCAGCGTGAAACGCATTTCATCAAGGGGCGCGCGATAGGACATGGACGGTCTCCTGGGGGATTTGCTGGCTTGTTCGTTCTTGAGCCGCAACATAGCTGCAACGCGCCCCGAAGCGAATCCGGAAACAGTGTTTTGTCGATCCCGCCCCAAGGTGTGGCTTTATCGCGACGGCCGTTCGCCGCATATGTAGGGGCATGAGAGTGAAGCCAGCCTTTCTTGTCGTTTCCGCCTGCCTCGCGCTGGGCGCTTGCCTGACACCGACCACCGACCCGCAGCGCCTGCCGGCCGGCGAGTGGGCGCTCGATCCCGCCCATGCCAGCCTCACCTGGCAGGTCCGGCACATGGGGCTGAGCTGGTATACCGGCCGCTTCGACACGCTGGATGCCCGGCTCGATTTCGACCCGGCCCGCCCCGAAGCGGCGCAGCTGACCGCGATCCTTGATCCGGCCTCGATCTCGACCGGCGACCCCGCATTCGACGCCGCGCTGGCTGCCGACTGGTTTCACGCCGGCCGCCATCCGCAGATTGTCTTCAACAGTTCGGCAATCGAGATCACGGGCGAGACGACCGGCCGGGTGACCGGGGACCTGACGCTCAACGGCGTTACAGCGCCGGTGACGCTGGATGTCACCTTCAATGGCGGGCTGACGAGCCTGATCGAGGGCCGCCCGGCCATCGGCTTCAGTGCCGCCGGATCCCTCGACCGGGACACCTTCAATGTCGGCAATTTGCCACACAGCATTGTCGGGCCGACTGTGCGTATCCTGATCGAGGCCGAATTCCTGAGGGAGGGAGACTGAGATGTCGGAATCGAAAACCTATACAGGCGTTGCCATCACCCTGCACTGGATCCTCGCCGTGCTTCTGGTCGGCATGGTCTTCTACGCCTGGAATATGGAAGAGCTGAAAGAGACGCTCTTTGCCGGCGGTGATGTGACGATTGGCGAAGTCCAGTTCGCCTACAACATGCACAAGACGACCGGCCTGTTGATCCTGGTCCTGTCGCTCGCCCGCCTCGCCTGGCGGTTGACCCATCCGGTTCCCGCCCTGCCCGACGGCATGGCGTCCTGGGAGCGAATGGCCGCGACCGCCACCCACTGGGCCTTCTACGCGATCATGATCGGCATGCCGCTGGGCGGGCTGATCGCCGCCTCGTCCGCCGAGCCGCCCACCCTCCTCTTCAACAATCCCGATCTCGTCCTGCCCAAGCTGCCCGTGCCGCAGACCGAAGGCTTCCAGGACATTTCCGGCAGCGTACACGGCGCCGGCGGCTGGGCCATTCTGGGCCTGCTCGGCCTGCATGTCGCCGCCGCCCTCAAGCACCAGTTCATCAACAAGGATGGATTGATCGGCCGCATGATCCCCTTCCTGAAAGGATAAGTCTGATGTTGCGTAACTGCGTACTCGCCCTGACCGGTCTGGCCCTGACGGCGCCCGCCGCGCTTGCCCAGGACTGGTCGGTCGACCATGACGCCTCCTCGGTCGCCTTCGAGACAACCGTATCCGGCGGCGCGGTTACCGGCGCCTTTGACAGCTGGACGGCCGAGATCACGCTTGATCCTGATGATCTGGACAATGCCCGGATCGCGGCCAGCGTCACCACCGCCAGCGGTTCGACCGGCAATCGGCAGATGGATGAGAGCATGCTGTCAAACTCCGGCCTCAACCCGACTGGTTTCGAGGCGGCGAGTTTTATCTCGGACGATATCCGCGCCACCGGTGACGGCTATGAGGCACACGGGACGATGACCATTCGCGGTGTGGATCAGCCACTGGTCATGCCCTTCTCGCTCGCCATCAGCGAAGGCCGGGCCATCGCCGACAGCCGGTTTGTCATCGCCCGCACCGATTTCGGTGTCGGCGGTTCCAGCTGGGGATCGGCAGCGGCCGAGGTTGCGATGGTCCTGCACATCGAGGCCGATGCCGCAGAATAACTTGCGGCTGGCGCTTGCATGACAGGGGGCTTGGGGGCTAGCTCATCGCCATGAGCGCCCCCGCCCGATATGCCCCGATCAAACCGGCGAATGATCCCGCCGTGATCGAAGAAGCCGCTGCCATCCTGAAGGCCGGCGGTCTTGTGGCCATGCCGACGGAGACTGTCTACGGACTGGCTGCCGACGCCGGCAATGCCGACGCGGTGGCCCGGCTCTACGCCGCCAAGGGCCGGCCGCGCTTCAACCCGCTGATCGCCCATGTCGCCGGACCGAACATGGCCTGGCGCCTGGCCGGCTGGCCGGATCTGGCCGACCAGCTGGCCGAGACCTTCTGGCCGGGCCCCCTGACCCTTGTCCTGCCCAAGCGGCCGGATGCGCCGATTGCCGACATCGCCAATGCCGGGCTCGACTCGATCGCCCTGCGCGCGCCGCGCCACACGGCAGCCCAGGCGCTGATCCGCGCCTTTGACGGCGCCCTGGTCGCACCCAGTGCCAACCCGTCCGGCGCCATCAGCCCGACCACGGCGGCTCATGTGGCCGACGGGCTGGGCGACCGGATCGATCTCATCCTTGATGGCGGCGCCTGCCCGGTCGGTCTTGAATCGACCGTGATTGCGCTTCTTGGCGGGGCTCCCACCCTGCTGCGACCCGGCGGGCTTGCCCGACGCCAGATCGAGGCGATCACCGGCCGTCTTGCCGAAGCCGGGTCCAGCGAGACCCTGCTGGCGCCTGGCATGATGAAGAGCCACTACGCCCCGAATGCGATGATGCGCCTCAACGCCATGGCGGCCGAGGCCGGCGAACTCCTCCTCGGCTTCGGTCCGGTCGAGGGCGATCTCAATCTTTCCACCAGCAGCGATCTCGCCGAAGCGGCAACCGGCCTGTTCGCGGCCCTGCGCGCGCTCGATGCGCGCGGCGCGACACGGATTGCAGTTGCACCCATCCCCAATGAAGGATTGGGTGAGGCCATCAATGATCGACTGCAGCGCGCGGCCGCGCCGAAGGACGACCTGTTCTGACCCGACGATTCGCACCGGACCCTGCCATGACTGTGACCGACACGCCTGCCACCACCCTGAATATCCCACCCCTGCCGGCCAGCCTGCTTGCCCAGCTCAAGCAGGTGCTCGGACCGAAGGGCTGGTCGCAGGACGCGCATGAGCTGGCCCCCCATGTTGCGGACTGGCGCGGTCGCTACCAGGGTGCCACGCCGATCCTGCTCAAGCCGGCCAGTACCGAGGAAGTCTCGGCCTGTGTCCGCCTGTGTTACGAGGCCGGTGTCGCGATCACGCCCCAGGGCGGCAATACCTCGCTGTGCGGCGCGGCGACGCCCATGGGCGAAGTCCTGCTGACGCTCAAGCGCATGACCGCGATCCGGGAGATTGATGTCGACAATGACTCGATGACGGTCGAGGCCGGCTGCGTGCTGGAAAACCTGCAAAACCTCGCCGCCGACAATGGCCGCCTGTTTCCGCTCTCGCTGGGCTCGCAGGGCTCGGCGATGATCGGCGGGCTGATCTCGACCAATGCCGGCGGTGTGCATGTGCTGCGGTATGGCATGACCCGCGAGCTGGTTCTGGGCCTCGAAGCCGTCCTGCCCGACGGTACGATCTGGTCCGGCCTGACCGGCCTCAGGAAAGACAATACCGGCTATGATCTCAAGCAATTGCTGATCGGCGCCGAGGGCACGCTGGGTGTCATCACTGCCGCGACCCTGAAACTCTTCCCGCGCCCGGCCCGCATGGAAGTCGCCTTCTGCGGCCTGGCCAGTGCGGACGATGCGGTGAAATTCCTTGGCCTCGCCAAACAGGTCTCCGGCGGTGCCGTGACGGCGTTTGAACTCATGCCCCGCATGGCGCTGGAGATGGTGCTGGAACATGTGCCCGGGACCCGCGATCCGCTGACCGGCGAACACGCCTGGTATGTTGTGTGTGAATTGAGTTTCGGCCGCGCCGACGGCGCCCGCGAAACCCTGGAAGACGCGCTGGGCCAGGGCTTTGAGGCCGGTCTCATTGCCGATGCCGCCATCGCCGAGAATGACAGCCAGATCCATGATTTCTGGCGCCTGCGCGAGACCATTGCCGAGGCCGAGCGGGCGCATGGCAAGGCGGTCAAGCACGACATCGCCATCCCGGTCTCGAAAATGCCCGCCTTCATGCGCCAGGCGACCGAAGCCGTGGAAACCGCATTCCCCGGTGCGCTGGTCGTCGCCTTCGGCCATGTCGGGGACGGCAATGTCCATTTCAACGTCGCCGCCCGCGAACCCGGCGCTGATGATGATTTCATCACCCAGGCCGCGCCGCTCTCACGCCTTGTCTACGATCTCGTCGACACGTTCGGCGGCTCGATCTCGGCCGAGCATGGCATCGGCATCCTCAAACGCGCCGAACTGGCCAGCCGCAAGCCGGTCGATGTGGCGGTGATGCGCTCGATCAAGCAGGCGCTTGACCCAAGGGGCATCATGAATCCGCGGGTCTTGCTGGGTTAGACCGCCACGCGGGGTCGAAGTACGCCGTCAAGGGCGTGCAGAACATCCGAGAAATCGAGTGGCTTGGTCAGATAGCCAGTAGCGCCAATGCGGGAATAGCGTTCCGCCGCGCCATGGGTTGCATCGGCGGTCATGGCGAAAATCGGCATGCTTGAAAACTCGCTATCACTGGCCCGAATGCGCCGGATTGCCTCATCGCCACTGAGTCCCGGCATCTGAATGTCCATCAGCACGGCATCAAACGGCTCGGCTTCCAGTGCCGTGATCGCTTCCTGCCCATCGGCGGCTTCGCGCGTTGTGCATCCGGCATTGCGAAGCGCAGCAGACGCCACGAGTCGGTTGGTCGCGATATCATCAACGACCAGGATCCGATAATGTCGCTCCACAACGTCGCCATCGCCCTCTGACGGGCTTTCGCTGACTTCAACGTCTGACAGGAAAGTCACCGGAAGCTCGACCCAGAAGGTCGAACCATGTCCGACCTCGCTCTCGACGCCGATCTCGCCACCCGCTGCCCTGGCGATTTCCCTGGAGATGCTCAGCCCCAAGCCGGCGCCCTGGGCGTGTTGATCGCGTGTACTTTGGGCCTGCTGGAAGCGTTCGAAAATACGCGCCTGCTCGTCCTGAGACAGACCCGGACCGGTATCGGAGACTTCGAGCCGCAACGTGTCGCCCGTGCCGCGGATGGCCCGCAGCACAACCTGGCCGGACGGTGTAAACTTGACCGCATTGCTCAGAAAATTTGTGACGATCTGCCCGATCCGTTTGGGATCACCTTGCGCGCGCGCGGGCAAGTCCGGATCGAGTTCAACTTGAAAATCTAACCCCTTGCTCCGCGCCTGGTAGGACACACTGTCGGCTGCGACACGAACGGCACTGGTGATCGCAAACGGCCGCGAATCGATCACGAGTTTTCCGGTCTCGATCCGCGCCAGGTCCAACACATCTTCCACCAAATTGAGCAGGGCGTGTCCGGAGTTCTGAATGATGCCGACATAAGTCTTCTGCGCATCCGATAGCTCGAACTTCTCGAGCAATTGAGCGGTGCCAAGAATACCGTGCAAAGGCGTGCGGATCTCATGGCTCATATTGGTCAGGAATTCTGACTTGGCTTTGCTTGCAGCCAGAGCGGCGTCACTCTTTTCGCGCAAGCTTTCCCGCAGCGCCCGCTCATCGGTGACGTCCTGGAAACCGCCCTGCAGTTGAACGACCTCGTCCTTGTCATACACAGCGTGGCCAACAGCGCGGACCCAGATACGGCGCCCCTTCGCGGTAATGAGTGGCAAGGTGAAGTCCCAGGGTCTGCCGGCCTTGATACCTTCATTGACACAGCGCTCCACTTCAGCCCGCGCTTCCAGGGCGTAGAAATTTATCCCGTCTTCGAGATTGGGCACATAATCATCGTCGACTTCATGGATCTGACGGGTCACGGGGTCCCAGTAGATTTTCTGGCCGACGACATCGACTTCCCAATGACCGACCCCGGACAAGCGGCCAACCTCCGTCAGAAGGCGGTTGTTTCGGGTCAATGTTTCCTCCATGCGCACGCGATCCGTCACATCACGCGCCACGAAGTAAATCTTTCCGCCCTCATCCGTGCGGGCCTGCCACTCCAGATTCCGGTATCCGCCATCCTTCGCCCGGTAGCGGTTGACAAATCCGTTGACGGACTTTCCCTCTGACAACACGCTCATTTCGGACAGGGTGGGCGTGACATCGTCAGGGTGCACATATTGCAGGAATTCGGCCCCTTGCAGCTCTTCCAAGGGATAACCCAGCACTTGCTCCCAGCGCTTGTTGATTGTCAGCAAGCGACCGTCGAGACTGGCGATGCCCAGAAGATCCAGCGACATGTCGAAGAATTCAGCCACTAAAGCGTCGGGCTGGTGAGCGTGCACTGAGGACATGTCTGGCTCCCTGATAGCGCGGGAAGTTTGTCGCGCGGTCTGTTTCCTGACCATTAATGAAATATCGGGCGCGCCCCGATCATAGGCGCAATCGAGACGAACCATTGAGAAAACTCATGGCTCGCGCAGGCTTCATAGGGTTTCCCTGCGCCCGAGCGGACCCTAGTTTGAGGAGGCAAGGAGATTGCCCATGCTGATTCTGCTCTCGCCCGCCAAGAACATGAATTTCGATCCGGTCGATCGCGACCTGCCGGCGACCACGCCGGACCTGATCGACGAGACGCGGATCCTGTCGAAGACGACGCGCCAGCTCACCGCCCCCAAGATCAAGGCGATGATGAAGATCAATGATGATCTCGCCCGCCTCAATCGCGAGCGTTTCCAGGCGTTTGACGCCGATCAGCCCGGTGAGAAACAGGCCGCCTTCGCCTTCAATGGCGAGGTCTATCGCGGGCTCGAGGCGCACACGCTCTCGGCCGCCGATCTCGACTGGGCCCAGGACCATCTGCGTATCCTGTCGGGCCTGTATGGCGCGCTGAAACCGCTCGACGGCATCCATCCCTATCGCCTCGAGATGGGCCGCAAGCTGCACACGCGGCGCGGCGAGAGCCTGTATGACTTCTGGGGTGACCGCATCGCCAAGGAACTCAACAGCCTGCAGGCCGATGCCGCCGAGCCGGTCATCCTCAACCTGGCCTCGAACGAGTATTTCAAGGCCGTGGACAAGAAAGCCATCAAGGGCCGCGTCATCACCGCCACCTTCAAGGAAGAAAAGGACGGCCAGCTGCGCGCCCTGATGGTCTTCGCCAAGAAGGCCCGCGGCATGATGGCCCGCTGGGTGATCGAGAACCGGGTGACCGACCCCGCCGACCTGGTGAAATTCGATCTCGGCGGCTACCGCTTCGAGGCCGACGGGTCGAGCGAGGGGGATCTGCTGTTCACCCGGCCGCAGCCTGCGGCGGCGAAGGCGGCCTAGCTGTGAGTTCTCATAAGGTTGTTCACCCGGGCTGAAGCCTTGAGACTGGTTGTTGCGAAACGATCAGCCATCGAGGAGAGCCCGGATGAACGCCCACAGGAATGCCAGAACTACGCCCTATTCGCGAG
>NZ_JADFAJ010000018.1 GCF_015665295.1 Maricaulis sp. | reverse complement strand
CAAACTGGGCGCGGTCATTGGCGTCGGCGATGGAGCCGGGGCGCAGGCCGTCGCCCAGGGAGAAGGAGACATCATAGGCGCGCATGATGTCGCAGATCTCCTCGAAATGGGTGTAGAGGAAGCTCTCGGTGTGGTGGGCCAGGCACCATTTCGCCATGATCGAGCCGCCGCGCGAGACGATGCCGGTGACCCGGTCGGCGGTCAGCGGCACATAGGCCAGGCGTACGCCGGCATGGATGGTGAAATAGTCGACGCCCTGCTCGGCCTGCTCGATCAGCGTGTCGCGGAAAACCTCCCAGGTCAGGTCCTCGGCAATGCCATTGACCTTCTCCAGCGCCTGGTAGATCGGCACGGTGCCGATCGGGACCGGCGAATTGCGCAGGATCCATTCGCGGGTGTTGTGGATATTCTTGCCGGTGGAAAGGTCCATCACCGTGTCGCCGCCCCAGCGGATCGCCCAGACCATCTTGTCGACCTCTTCCTCGACCGAGGACGCGACGGCCGAATTGCCGATATTGGCGTTGATCTTGGTCAGGAAATTACGGCCGATGATCATCGGCTCGAGTTCGGGGTGGTTGATATTGGCCGGGATGATGGCGCGGCCGCGAGCGATCTCGTCGCGTACGAATTCGGGCGTGACATGCTCGGGGATCGAGGCGCCAAAGCTCTCACCATCGGCGAGGCGTTCAGCCGCCCCCTCGACGGCCTGTTTGCGACCGAGATTCTCGCGCTCGGCGACATAGACCATTTCCGGCGTGATGATGCCGGCGCGGGCGAATTCATACTGGGTGACCGGCTGGCCGTCCGTGCCCTTGAAGGGCTTGTGCGTGGTCGGGAATTGCCGGGCGAGATACTTGCCCGTGGCACCGCCATTATCGAGCGGCGAGAGCGGGCGGCCCTCATACTCGGTCAGCTGGCGATCCCTGTACCAGGCCAGGCGATGGCGCGGCAGGCCGGTCTCGACATTGATGCGCGCCGCCGGGTCGGAATAGGGGCCGGAGGTGTCATAGACCCGCACCGGCGGCTCGTTGGCGGTCGGGTGCAGGTCGATCTCGCGATGCGGCACTTTCAGCGCCGGCGCCGACTTGGGCGAGGTATAGATGCGCCGCGACCCCGGCAGCGGCCCGGTGGTGACTGTCGGCGTTTCAAACTCGGACTGGTTTGTGGGCTTGTTCATGGCAATCGTCCTCGGGGTCGGTCGTAGCTGGGATCAGTCGTGGCTGTGATCGGGAATGGGCCGGGTTTCACCCGCCTCGGTGAAGTAGTCCTCACCGCTTTCCTCTAGCCAGTCGGGCTGGTTGATGGGGATGTGGATGCCGGTCACCGCCTCGGCATTGAGGCGGGCGCGCGTGGTCTCGCCGCCCCATTCGCCCAGCACCCAGTAGGGCGGGAAGGCATGCTGGCTGGTGCGGGCGGCAAAATGGTCGCTGTGAGTGTCGTAGATCGCCGGTTCGGGCGTCGCGTCACCGAGATGCATGACGGTCGCCTCGCCATTGAGCGTGACCCGGTGGGCCATGTTCTGGATGCCCGCCCGCCCCGGTCCGCCGGCATGGGGGATGTGCACCGTCTCGACGCGGATGGCATCGGCGACACCGTCGACCTCCAGCACGAGATGCTGCGGGCTGGCGTTGAAGGGCAAGGCGTGGATGCGCGCCTCGAAGGCCGTGTCCCAGCCCTCGGCGGCCTGCATGTCGAGCCTTGCCTGCCAGGGGCCGACCAGGATCACATCGGGATGGGCGGCGAGATAGGCATTGACCGCCGGCGCGTCGAAATGATCGCCATGGACATGGCTGACAAAGACGACGTCCACCCCGTCAAAGGGCGGTGTCCCGGCCATGATCGCGGCGCGCACATCCGGCGCGACCAGCGGATAGCCATAGGAGACGCTGAACAGCGGATCAAACAGGATACGGGTCTCACCCGCCGTGACCAGGATCGCTTCATTGGCGAGGAAATGCGCGGTCGCCGGGTCGTCCTCGGACGGGTGCGCCAGGGCGGGCGCGGCAGAGATGCATGTGGCGAGGAGGAGGGCGGAGGAAAGGCGTTTCATCATGGCAATATCGTCTCGCTTGCAGGCGGCCAGACGACAGCGGTCATGGATCAAAAAGGCCGCCCGCACAGGCAAGCCTGTGGCGCGAAGGCCTGCTCCATCCCGACGCCGGCATGACCCGGATCCGGTCCTAAGGGTGAGATCTCAGCCCCGCCGCACCATCAGCGGGACACCCCTTGGAACTGTTGCCGCGCAGCGTGGACGTCACGCACTGATTTGGCAAGCGGGGCCGTGCGCCATTTCCTGTCAGCCGGTCAGCCCCAGATACAGCCCGCCAACCCCGAGAAGGGCGATCATGACCGCCCAGATCCGCATCATCGCGGAGCGGGCGACAAAGGCCTCATAGACGCCCATCAGGGCGGGCGGAGCGATGATCAGGAAGACACCCTTGATCAGGGCAATCCAGCCGATCACGCGGACCAGCATTGCCTCGCCGCCGGGCGCGGCGCCCAGCGTTGCCAGAACCAGGACACCGGAGGCAAAGGCCAGGACGCCACCGAAGAAGCGGAGCAGGAAACTCTCGCGCATCTCCATCACCATGCCGGCCATGCGGTCGGCCTGGACGAAGACGCCGATCCCGGCAATCAGGAAATAGAGGCCGAAAACACGCAGCCAGAAATCACTCATGGACGCTGTATCAAACACGGGCAAATCCTCCCTGTTCAAAGCGCCAGCATCGCAGATTGAGGCGCGACCGGCCATGTGACCCATCGTCACCGGCCCGCCGCGCCACCATAATTTGCCCTATTGACGCGTATAGACGTCCTCGCCCCAGCTGACCCGGACAAGCTCACCGGCATCATCGCGCTCGAAGCTGAAGGCCTGCAGCTCGTCATAGGGATCCGCCTGGCCGGCAAAGAGATCGGGCCGCGCCGGCGTCAATCCGTACTGCCTGTCGCCCCATTGAACGACGAGGCCGGCGCCTTCCACCCTGATATCCACGTCAAGATAGGGCTCGCCCGTCGACCAGGTTCCGGCATAGGCGGTCAATTCCTCCGCATCCGGCGCCCAGGTCCAGCCGCCCCAGCTTTCATCCGCGCGCATCTCGGCCTGCTGTTCCTGGCGGTATCCGAGATAACGCCCGACCCGCTGCGGGTATTGCTCGACACGGATCTGGCGCATGCGCGCCGCCGTCTCGTGCTCGGTGAGGAACTGGAAATACATGTTGATCGTTCGGCTTGTCAGCCAGCCGGTCATATTGTCGGAATTCGAGAAGGCCGCGACACCAACACCGAGGTCGGGCGAGAAGGCCATTTGCGTGCGCATGCCGGTATAACCGCCGCCATGGACGTAGAAGTCATGCCCCTCGAAGTCGCAGATATTCCAGCCCAGCGCGTAGTGCGAACAGGGCAGCTCAGCGGCGTTGCGCCGGTCCTGCTGGTGCGTCTCGACATAGCCGGTCTGGGCTTCGCGCACCATGTCCGCGGTAATGCCGGACCCGTCGGGACCTTCACCGCGCAATTGCAGCTGCAGCCAGAGCGCCATGTCATCAGCCGAGGTCACCAGTCCACCCGCCGATTGCATCATCGGGTCCGTCTTCGGGCGGATTTCGTACCAGCCTTCCTGCTCACCCATCCAGAAATGCGACCAGGACAAATCGTCCAGCGAGAAGTCGGATGTGCGCGCAGATGTGTGCGTCATGTCCAGCGGATCGATAATGGATTGATCGAGCCAGTCCTGCCAGGTCCGCCCCGTCGCTGTTTCCAGGATGGCGCCGTAGATGTTGAAACCGAGATTGCTGTAGTCGAAGCCGGGCTCGCGGACCTGCGAATGCGCTTCGATCATGCGCGGATAATCGGCCGGGTCGATTCTCGCCGCATAGGCCTCGACGGTGGGGATGACAGAATTGTCGATTGGCACCTGATGCGTAATGAGATCGCGCAGCGTCCAGTCCGACGCGCTCAACTCTCCCGGCAATTCCAGATCCGGCCAGTAGTCGGCAATTGTGCTGTCCAGCGGCAGGATGCCCTCGGCGTCCAGGCGCGCGGCCAGAAGGCCCATATAGGCCTTGGTCTGGGAGGCGATATAGATCGGCGTGTCGGTCGTCATCGGCGCGCCGCTCGACGCCCGCCGCTCGCCCTGGACATGACGCATCAACACCTCGTCCGCGGTCACCACGACGACGGCATAACCCGGTCCCAGATCCGGGAATTCCGCGAGAAAGGCTTCGAGGCTCTCCACCGCGCCCTCCGGCGTCTCCGCCGGCGCTATGGTGGTCAGGCTCATCGCGGCGACGCTCGCCAGGCTCAGTTTACGCAGCATGCTTGTGTCTCTCCATCAGGCGGCCATGGCTTCGGCCAGTCAGTTGAGGAGTCTAGCGGACGCGCTGCCCGCACGTCTTGAACGCATGTAACCGGCCCCGCATCCGGTCAGGCCGCCAACAGGGCGCGCAAATGGCTGGGCGTCATCCCGGTCTGACGCCGGGCGGCGCGGGTGAAATGGGCCTGGTCGGCAAAGCCGCCTGCCTGCGCCGCCTCGGCAGCACTTTCCCCCTGCATGAGGCCGGATATGGCCCGTCCCAGCTTGCAGCGAAGGCGATAGAGGCTCGGCGGCAGGCCGTATTGGCGGGTAAAGCGGCGCGAGAGATGGACCCGGTGAATGCCCGCCTGCGCGGCCAATTGCTGCATGTCCGGCTCGTCCGGGTCATCGCGCAATTGCTCGCGCACCCGGTTGAGCCAGCGATCGGCAGAGGCTGCCGGGCGACCTGTCGTCTCGCCTTCGCCCTCCAGCGCCCGTCCGGCCAGGTCCGACAGGGCGAGGTCTGCACTGATCGCTCCATCGTGCAGGGCCACGAGGATGCGTTGGATTTCAAGCGAGATTTCCGCACTCGGGGCCGACCAGTCCCAGTCGCCGGGCAGGGTCAGGTCTGTGCACAAAGGCGCGTCCGGTTCGATATTGAGGGCCAGGACCAGCGCACCGGCCGGTCCGTACAGATTGGCATGGGGCAAACCGGCCGGCTTGATGCCGCGGCTGATGCGCACAAGCTCGCGGGCGGTGCCGCGGCTCGTTTCGCACATTTCGCCCGACAGCAACCAGGAGAGTTGGTGGGCACGATGCCCATGAACCGGCATCGTCTCTCCCGGATTATACCAGGTCAGGCGCGCCTCCATCCCTGCGCTTTTTGCCAAAACGGTCTGACGTCTCATCATGCCCTCTATTCCCTTGATAGGACAGGGATGCCCGCCACGGCATGATTGGATGATGAAGAGCTGTTAAGATGTCAGTTCCGGCTGATCAAATGGCTAGTTCAATGCCACCCGGCGCGAATGGCAGGCGTCATACAGACCGAGAAAAGCCGTCGCGTCCGAATTGCCGCGGCGACTGGCATCGGTGAGATAGACGCGCGCGCGATAGGGATCATCAATCCCCTGCCCGTCCGACAGCATCAAGCCGGCCAGCAAGGCTGCGAGATCGCCACCCCGCTCGTCGGAGATACGCGTCATCGCTCGCTCGGCCCGTTCCGCCTGACCGGGCCAGGCTGCGGTGGCCAGGGTCAGCTGAGCCAGGGTGCGCGTGTCACCGGCCTGCATCAGGGCACCGCCCCAATAGAAGGCGGCCGCCTGTACCGGCACTTGTCGCTGCACGGCCATGGCATCGAGTTGCTGTTCCATGCCGGCGCTGACACCCCTGAGATAGCTGTCCCGGTGCTGGCCATAACGCTGGCAGTCCGCTGACTGGGCCTCCGCATCGCCGAGACCAATGACCGCGGCCCCGACCGCCCAGCCAAGGGCCACCATCCACGCAATATTTGTCCGATTTCGGGCCATTTGCCCCTCCCAGATCCACATCTGGCAGGAAACTGGCAGCCCGCTTTTAACTTCGACCCAATTTTGCGCCCCAATATTTCAACAATTTCAATATATTAACCCTAATACCAGAGGGGCGCTGCGAATCCCGTCTCTAGCGCGAAACTTGCAGGAGTCGGGGCAGTGGAAAGGCGCGAAGACGATGAAATCCCTGTTTCAAGACGGACATGGCGATCTCGAAGAGAAGTCCAACAACTTCACCGCAATGCGGATCCTGTTCGCATTATTCGTCCTGTACGGCCACGCCCTGATGATCCCGCTCGGCCTGCCCTATGTCGGCGTCTGGGCGACGACGGTCGACTTCATCGTCCAGTGTGCGCTGGACGGATTTTTCATCCTGTCCGGCTACATGATTACCGCCAGCGCCATGAAATCGCGGGACATCGGCCGCTATACCGGAGCGCGTTTATTCCGGATTTTCCCGGGCCTCATCGCCACAGTGCTGGTGCTGTGGCTGGTCGTCGGTCCGCTCTTCACCACCTTGCCCATGACCGAGTACTGGGTCAGCTCTCAGACCTGGCTCTTCCCGCTCAAGCTGATCAGCCAGGCTGATCCGATGGCCGGCCTGCCTGGCGTCTTCGCTGGCTCACCGATGGGCGAGAATGTGAACGGGCCGCTCTGGACCATCCGCTATGAGCTGATGGCCTATCTCGGCGTCGGCGTGCTGATGATGGTCGGCCTTTATCGCAAGAATGCTCAAGTCCTCGTCTGGACCGCCCTCACCCTCGCCTTCGGCATGGCCGTCGAGACCTTCGGCTATCGCGGTATCGGCGAGGAAACGATCGGCACCCTCGCCCGCTTTGCCCCCGCCTTCATGGTCGGCGCCGCCTTCCATGCCGGCCGCAACTACCTGCGCCTGACGCCGGCCCTGGCCGGTCTGGCGATCCTGGCGGCCCTGGCAACCCATAACACCCCGATGGGCTGGATGATGGTCGATATCGCGCTGGCCGCCAGCTATCTCCTGATCGGCTATGCCCGCATTCCCGGCCGGATCGGGGAGCGGGTCCGCAATGTCGAGGACGTCTCCTATGGCATCTACATCCTGCACTGGCCGATCGGCATGATGGCCTTTGCCCTGATGCCGGGTCTGAACACCACCGTGCTGGCCCTGATCATGCTGCCGCTGGCGGTTCTTGCCGGTTGGGGTCTGCGGGTCACGGTCGAAAAGCCCGCCCTCGCGCTGCGGGCGCAGTTAAGTGGTCGATCGAATAACACATCCACTGCAATTCCCGTTGCATAAACCTGCCGATCAGCCCTTCCCTGATCTGTAACTGTACCGAGCAGATCCATAGCGGCACACTACGAATGCCCAGCCCACGAGAATCGCTAGGAAGCGTCCGATCCGTAAACCACGAGAAGACACCTGACACACTAGCAAACACGCTACAGGCAGGTTGAGAACAACTCAGAAACAGCTCGGCACCAGAGTGATCAAATCACGCCAATGCAACGAAAAGCTACCCGCTACTCAACTTTTGGTTTGAAAAGCCTACGACTTTAGATCTAGATCGTAGTCTTGCGCTGAAATTTGGATCGCAACATGCCACTGCCTGCCGAAGTCTTCACACCGAGAAGCGCTGACATAAACCCGAAGATGTACGTCGAGCGGCCCTCGCAAGAGAAGTCCGTCAGACAGGCGTTGTTGCGCGATTCAAATTTTTTCATGCACGGCGAAAGTGGCAGCGGCAAGTCTTGGCTCTACAAGAAAATCTTCGCAGAGAAGCGCATCTCCTACTTCGTCATCGATTGCTCGAAAGCCACTGAAGCCGAAGGGTTGCGCCCCGCCTACCTAAGTCTGGTGCGATCACTCGGCGTTCTGAAAAAAACATCTGTCTCTGACGAACGCCTCGCCACAGCTGATGCGATAGTGGTTAAGGGAAGTCAGAGACAGACAACTATTAAAGAAAATTTCGAACAAGATCCCTTGGAAACTTTATTTGCTGCGGTTAGGTCCAATTCCGGAAAGAAGCAAGCATTTATAATTTTCGACAACTTCGAGCACGCGATAAATTCACCCAAAAAGATGGAAGACATCGCGAGCGCAATTATTGCCCGAGACAACTCTCAATACGACTATTATAATGTTAGAATTGCAATCGTAGGCGTTCCAGACGACATTGTCTCCTATTTTTCGAAACAGAACTTCTCTCAAACAATTTCAAATAGAATATTTGAGCTGCCCGAAGTAGGAAGACTTACCGGCGATCAGTGCAAATCAATAATTGAGCGCGGATTTTTTGAACTTCTTAAATACAAAATTAATGTAAACAAAGAAGATTTTGTTAGATTTCTAGTGAGAAACTCAGACCTTATCCCTCAACACGTTCAAGCCCTTTGTTTGGAAATTGCGATCGAGGCGCACGAGCGCAACAAAACCATTGATATAGAAAGCATAAATACTGGAGTCAGGAGTTGGTTAAGAGGGTCCTTGCATTCAGAGTACGCACGAATCTCGGCTCGAATGAATAAGAGAAATAGCCGCCGACAACGGCGAAACCAAGTTTTATACGCGATATCGAGGTGCTCAAAACATGAATTCAACTATTTAGATATTGAACAAATAGTGAAAAATGAATTCAGCGACACCCAAGATGTCGCGGTTAATGTTTCTGGTACACTCAGCACTCTCGCCCAAGGCGAGAACCCGATACTCCGAAGGACGCCTGACTCAAAGGGATATCGGTTTGCCAATCCCAAAACGCGAATCTGCGCAGGCTTAATGCTTCACCTGGATGAGGACGGCGTTGTAAACAGAACATTGCTTGACGGTGACGACGGCGTTAAGGCGAAGTGGCTGTCCTAGCTTGAACACTCCAGGCTAACTTCTGAACGGATCCTGCATCAGGATCACGTCCTCGCGTTCCGGCGAGGTCGAGACCAGGGCGATCGGGCATTCGATCAGCTCTTCCAGACGGCGGACATATTTGACCGCCTCGGCCGGCAGATCGGCCCAGGAGCGGGCGCCGGCGGTCGAGCCCTGCCAGCCCTGCAGCTCTTCATAGACCGGGGTCACCTTTGCCTGGGCTTCCTTGCCGGCGGGCAGGTGGTCGAGGCGTTCGCCATCGAGCTCATAGGCCACGCAGACCTTGATCGTCTTGAACCCGTCGAGCACGTCGAGCTTGGTCAGGGCGACACCATGCACGCCGCCGACCTGCAGGGTCTGGCGGGTGATGACGGCATCGAACCAGCCACAGCGACGCTTGCGTCCGGTGACCACACCGAATTCATGGCCGCGCTCGCCGAGCGCCTGGCCATCGGCATCAAACAGCTCGGTCGGGAAGGGACCGGAGCCAACGCGGGTCATGTAGGCCTTGGCAATGCCCAGCACATAGCCGACATCGCGCGGACCGACGCCGGTGCCGGCCGAGGCCTGGCCGGAGACGGTGTTCGACGAGGTCACGAAGGGATAGGTGCCGTGGTCAACGTCCAGCAGGGCGCCTTGCGCCCCTTCAAACAGGATTTTCTGGTCCGACTTGATGGCGTCCTTGAGGACTCGCCAGACCGGTGCCGCATAGGGCAGGATTTTCGGCGCGATCTCGGTCAGCTCGGCGACCAGCGTCTCGGCGCTGTATTCCTCATGGCCGAGGCCGCGACGCAGCGCATTGTGATGGTGCAGGATATCGGCGACGCGGGCCTTCAGGGCGGCCGGATCAGCCAGGTCGATGACGCGGATGGCGCGACGACCGACCTTGTCCTCATAGGCCGGACCGATGCCGCGGCGGGTGGTGCCGATGGCTTCGCCGTCATCACGGTTCTCGCGCAGCGCGTCGAGTTCGCGGTGGATCGGCAGGATGAGGGCTGCCGTCTCGGAGATCTTCACCACCTCCGGCGTGATCACCACACCCTGCTGGGCGATGCGATCCACCTCGGCCACGAAGGCCCAGGGATCAACAACCACGCCATTGCCGATGACCGACAGCTTGCCGCGCACCACACCGGAGGGCAGAAGCGAGAGCTTGTAGACATTCTCGCCGACGACCAGCGTGTGGCCGGCATTGTGACCGCCTTGAAAACGGGCCACCACATCGGCGCGGTGCGACAGCCAGTCGACCAGCTTGCCCTTGCCCTCATCGCCCCACTGGGCACCCACAACGGTTACATTGGCCATGAAAGCCTCCTCGCTTGCGGTCCCGCTACGCGCGCGAGCCCTGTCCGCGGGCCGATTATTTGTCACGAAGCCGTTATTTGGGCCAGACCCGTTTGCAGGATACCCGTGGATTGAGTAATCTCGTGCACGGATAGGTGCTGGGGAGCACGAAAAACGGGGTAGCTCCATGCTTTCTGCAAGATCTGTTCTCGCCGCAACCGCCTTTGGCCTGCTCGGCGCGAGCACCACCCTCGCCCAGGCCCAGACTCCGCCGCCCGATGCCTGTGTCGGCGCGCCCTGGGATGCCTTCGATTTCTGGGTCGGGACATGGAATGTCTATGGCCCGGCCAATGGCGAGACGCCCGGCCCCTATCTCGGCCACAATGTGATCGAACGGGTCAATGGCGGCTGCCTGGTCACCGAACACTGGGTCAGCGCGACCGGCAATCCCGGCGACAGCCTCAATGTTTTCGACCCGCTGCTCGGTGAATGGCGCCAGGTCTGGATGAGCAATGGCTGGTATATCGACTATACCGGCGGGCTCGACGACAACGGCGCCATGGTGCTGACCGGCGAGGCCTATACCGTCCAGACAGCGACCCGCGCGCCACTGCGCGGCACCTGGACTCCGAACGCGGACGGCACCGTCACCCAGCAATTCGACCAGGGCGACGGGAGCGGCAACTGGACCACGATCTTTGTCGGGATTTATGTACCGAAGGCAGCCGACCCGCGCGCCGCCGAAGCTGCCGCCGCGCGGGGCGAGTAGGCTGCCGCGCTAGAACTCCACCACGTGGTAGTGCTCCTTGTCGTACAGGCTGTGCACGAACCAGGCGGGAAAGCCGTAGGCGTGGCGAACATAGTCGGACTGGGAGGCGTGAATACGCCAGGCGCGGATCTTGGCGACGCCCTCGGCCGGCATGACATGGGTCGGCGCGGGCTGGCTGTCGACGATAAGCTGGCCGGTCTCTCCGCCGAACCGCTGCATCATCCGGCGCGGGGCGAGGATATAGGCGATCGCGCGCGGCGCGGTGTCGGGGTTTTCGGCCCGCAGGCGGCGAACCGCTTCTGTGGCGGCGCGGCCGGCGGTGCGGTGATCGGGGTGATAGGAAAACCCGCTCTCCGGCCAGAAGGTCACGACGAGCTCGGGCTGCCACTCGCGCATGCGCGCCATCAGGCGCTCGACATAGACGTCAAAGTCCGCGTCGGCGAGGCCGCCATCGCGATAGTCCCAGACGTCCTGGGCGGTCAGGCCGATCGCATAGCCGTTCTTGAGCAGTTCGGCCTCGCGCACCGTGCCCAGATCTTCGATCCGGCTCACCTGTGGCAGCGGCGTCCCGTTCTCCCCGCGTGTCGCGGTAATCGAGCGGACCGTGGCGCCGTCCCGGGACGAGGCCCGCAACAGCAGGCCGGTCACGGAAATCTCGTCATCGGGATGGGCAAGTACGGCGAGGACCGAGGATGCACCGAGCTCGCCGGCAATCGACGCGACCCGGGGCACGCCCGGCTCCTCGAATTGCTGGTCCAGCCAGATCACGACGCCACCAAGGACGAGAACGATCACAAGGACCACAGCGGCCAGGGCCCGCAAAAGCGGGCGTTTGGAAGCGCGATAGCGCCAACTCATATCGATCACCCCTCGCCTTGCGCGTCGCCCGGCGTCCGGTCCGGTAACAGCTCGGACCCGTGTCGACCGCTACTCGCCCAGCGCCGCCACAGCGGCGAGGTCGCGGCTGTCGAGTTCAACACGGCCATTGGTGCGATGATTGATGATCAAGTGATTGCCCGCACGCCCGCTGCCGATCCAGGCCGCGAGCTCGGCCCCTGTGAACGGGAGATAGCACGGCTCTGACCGGGACCGTCGCGCCGCCCAGGCATTGAAGCGTTCAATGGTGTCGAAGGCGTAGTAGAATTGGCCGTCTTCCGTCTGCAGGTATTGCAGGCTCACTCGCGTTCGCCCGGCCTCGGCGACATTGCCCTCGCACCGCTCGGCGGTCGCCGCATACACGGTTTCACGGGCCAGGAAGGGGTAAAGCCCCTCGGTGGCCTGGTGGTTGCGGCTGTGTTCGGACAGCGCCATGGCGAGCACGGTATCGTCGGGCCATCCGAAACGGGTGAAAGAGGCGAAATACCCGCCGACGCCGCTGACGAGGAGCACGAAAGCGACGATCACACCGAGGACAAGAAAACCTGCGAGGCGCTGAATCATTCTAATTCCCGAAGCGATACCCGAGGCGGATGCCGGCATTGTCCAGCGCCTGGTTGCGGCCGGAGGCCAGGATCTGGCCGTGCGAGATGTGCTCGTAATAGGCGCCGACCGACCAGCGCTCATTCAGGTCGTAGTCGAGACCGATCGCATTGTGGAACAGGATTTCATTACCCATCAGCGACCGCGTGGTCGCCAGGCGGATGCGCGTCGGGTCGCCCGGGTCCGAATTGGGATCAATGTCCTCGACACCGTCATTATAGGTCAGGCCGGTGCGGAATTCGAAGTTCAGATTCTCGGCGAGTTCGAAATCCCACGCCAGGCCGGTCCCGCCGAAATTGGTCAGGCCATTGGTGTTGAACGAGCCGTAGAGATAGGGACGCGGCGACCAGATCACATCGAGGAAATCCGGGGAACCGAAGAGCAGGTCGGCCGTGATGTTCGGCCCGTCTTCGACATGATCAGCGAGATCGTGTGCGGTCACGCCGAGACGGAATTCCATGCCGCGATCATCGGCGAGGCCGGCTGCGGTGATCAGGGCGAAGGCGGCGGCGGTGGTCAAAATGGTCTTCATGATGTCCCCTTGAGGCCGCCAGCGCGACCGGTCTGTGTCAGTTGCAAACGGGATAAAGCGTGTCTCAGCCCGCGTCCAGCGCTTCGCGGTAGGCCCAGTCGAGCCAGGGGCCGAGTGCGGCCAAATCATCACGCTCCACCGTCGGCCCGCACCAGATGCGGAGACCCGGCACCGAAGCGCGGTGCATGGAGATATCCAGCGCCGCATTCTCCCGCTCCAACAGGGAGGAGATCTTCCGGGTCAGCTCCCATTGCGCGTCCACGCCGGCGGCGATGACCTGCGGGTCGGTATATTTCAGCGTCACCGAGACCGGCGAACGATGGGCCGGGTTGGCGCACAGGTAATCGACCCAGTCGGCATCACGCACCCAGGCGTCCAGCGCCGCGAAATTCTCCTCCCGGCGGCGGATGAGCGCCGGCAGGCCGCCGATGCGCGAAGCCCATTTCAGGGCGGCGAGATAGTCCTCGACCGCCATCAGCGACGGGGTATTCAGGGTCGAGCCTTCATAAACGGCGAGGTTGGCCTTGCCCTTGGCGTGCAGCTGCAAGAGGCCCGGGATCGGCCAGTCCGGACGCCAGGCGTCGAGCCGCTCGATGGCGCGCGGGCTCATCACCAGCATGCCGTGCTGGGCCTCGCCACCCATGCACTTCTGCCAGGAGAAGGTCAGCACATCGATCTTCGACCAGTCGATCTCGACCGCAAAAGCCGCCGAGGTGGCGTCACACAGGGTCAGGCCCTCGCGATCGGCATCAATCCACTCGAAATCCGGGATCCAGACGCCCGCCGCCGTGCCGTTGAGCGTGAAAATAGCGTCGCGCTCGCGATCATACTGGCTGATGTCGGGCAGCTCGCCGGCCGGCGTCTGGAAGACGCGCAGATCCTTCAGCTTCAGCTCGTCGCGGGCATCCAGCGTCCAGCGATTGCCGAACACATCCCAGGAAAAGACATCGGTGCCGCGCTGCCCCAGGAGCGACCACATCGCCGCTTCCATCGCGCCGGTATCCGAGCCCGGCAGGAGTGCCACCTTGTAGCCCTCGGGCAGATCCAGCAGAGCGTGGGTGCGCTCGATCGCCTCCTTGATCCGCGCCACCGGCGCGCCGGCCCGGTGGGTGCGCGACAAAGGCGCGTCGGCAATCGCATCCCAGGACCAGCCCGGATATTTCTTCACCGGCCCGCAGGAAAAGCGCGGATCGGCGGGACGAAGAACAGGTTTGGAATTGCTTGTAAGGGTCGTGTCTTGCGTCGGGGTATCGGCCAAGTCTGTCTCCGGGGATTCGCGGGCATCGGGGCGGGTAATGTTGCAGTGCACGTTGACGCCCTCCCCGGCGCGGGGCAAGAGCTTTCGCCATGAATGCCTCGCCAGGAGTCCAGCCGTTGATCCCGCCGCAGCGCGACCTGTTCGAACTGCCGCGCGACACCTGCTATCTCAACGCCGCCTACATGGGCCCGATGCCGCGCAAGGCCGTCGCAGCCGGCCAGGACAGCTATGCCCGCAAGGGACAGCCCTGGCACTATCAGGTCCAGGCCGACTTCTTCGACGCACCGGAAACCCTGCGCGACCGCGCCGCGCACCTGTTCGGGACGAGCGCGAACGATCTCGCCCTGGTGCCGGCGGCCTCCTACGGCCTGGCCACGGCGGCGCGCAATCTGGCGCCCGATGCGAAAAGCGAAATCCTCGTCCTCGCCGAGCAATTTCCGTCCAATGTCTATGTCTGGCGCGAGCTCGCAGCCGAGCACGGCGCCCGCCTGCGAACGGTCAGCCGGTCCGACAGTCAGAGCTGGACCGAGGCCATGCTGGCGGCAATCTCGACCGCAACCTCGATCGTCGCCTGCCCGCACGTTCACTGGGCCGATGGCGGCGCCCTCGACCTTGCCGCGATCAGCGATGCGGCGCGGCGCCAGGGCGCGGCACTGGTGCTTGACCTGACCCAGTCGCTCGGTGTCATGCCCTTCGACCTGTCGGCCATCCAGCCCGACTTTGCCGTCGCGGCCGCCTATAAATGGCTGCTGGGTCCCTATGCGATGGGCTTTCTCTACGTCGCCCCGCACCATCAGGACGGCGAGCCGCTGGAACAGAACTGGATCGTCCGCGACAAGGCCGAGGACTTTGCCCGGCTGGTCGATTATGCCGATGATCACGCCATCGGGGCGCGCCGCTTCGACATGGGCGAACGCTCGAATTTCCAGCTCGTCCCCGCCGCGATTGCCAGCACGGATGCCATGCTGGACTGGGGCGCCGATGCGCTGTCCGCGACACTCGGCGCCAATAATCGCAGCCTCGCCGACCGGCTGGCCCCGCTGGGCCTGCGCGAGACGACACCGGACCGCGCCGCGCACTATCTCAGCCTCTCCCTGCCCGACGGCGCGCCGGCCAATCTTGTCGCCGAACTCGCTTCGCAAAAAATTTATGTGTCCCAGCGCGGCGACCGGATGCGCATCACACCCCATGTCTACAATGATGAGGCAGACTTCGACCGGTTCGTATCTGTTCTGGAAAGCCTGCTTTGACACCCCTGCCCCTGCCGCACACCGTCGGCCCGCGTGACTGGGCCGCCCTGATCCTGCTCACAGTCTTGTGGGGATCGGCCTTCGCCTTCATCAAGCACGGCGTGGAAACGCTGCCGCCCGGCGCGTTGATTTTCGTGCGCCTGGGACTGGCCGCCGCCGTCCTGACCGGCTGGGCGATCATCCGGGGGCATGCCCTGCCGCCGATCACTGACCGCCGCTGGCTGTGGATGGCCGGGCTCGGCCTGTTCGGCAACGCGCTGCCCTTTTTCCTCGTGAGCTGGGCCCAGCAATATATCGACAGCGCCCTGGCCGGCATCCTGGTGGCGACCATGCCACTGGCGACGGTCGGGCTCGCCCACCTCCTGGTGCCGGGCGAACGCATGACCCTGCGGGCCGTGCTGGGCCTGCTGGTCGGCTTCGCCGGCGTGACCCTCCTGCTTGGCCCCTCGGCACTGGCCGGTCTGGGCGGCGCCAACACACTGGCCCAGTTCGCCGTGATCGGTGCCGCAGCCTGCTATGCCATCAACGCGATCCAGGCCCGTCTCATGCCCGACACCCGGCCATCGGTTGCGGCCGCCGGCATGTTGATCATGGCGACGGTGTTCGCCCTGCCGCTGGGCCTGTGGGACCTCGCCCAGGTCGACGCGGTCGCGCCAACCGCTTGGGCCGCGGCGGCCTGGCTGGCGGTCGGGCCGACGGCGCTGGCCTCGGTCGTGCTGATGCAGGTCGCCCGCACAGCAGGCCCCAATTTCCTGGCCATCGCCAACTATCTGACCCCGATCGCTGCGCTGCTGACCGGCTGGGTGATCGGCGAGACGATCGGCTGGCCGGTCGTGGCAGCGCTGGTGGTGATCCTGTCCGGCGTCTGGCTGGCGCGCGGCGGCAAGTCGCCGAACTGACAGGAATCTACAGCCAGCGGCTTGCTCGCTGGCGCCGGCATCGGGAAAGTCGACGCGGCCGGCTGGAAGCCCGCCTTTGGGGGACATGATGACGCGTCTGATCTCGATCATGGCGATCAGCCTGACACTCGGCATGGGCGCGCCTGCACTTGCAGACGACGCGCGCACGCCGATGGATCTGGTGCGCGCCTTCAACGATGCGGTGTCGCGGGACGACTGGGAGACGGCCCAACGCCAGGGTGAGGCCCTGCTCGCACATGACCGCATGGCGCTGATGCCGGCCGGGTATCGGGCTGATATCCATCACCAGGTGGCGATCAGCTATGCCGAAAACGGCGAGACTGCGCGGGCGCAGGCGCATTGGGAGCAGGCCGAAGCCCTCGGGCTGCCGCGCCACACCGTTCTGCACGCCCGGTTCGAGGCCGCCTTGCGCCAGAATGCCGCCGACACGGCGCTGCAGGTCTATGCCGAGATGGATGCCGGTTTCCCCGGGCAGCGAAACAGCTTGCGCCTCGGACTGTTGATGGAACTGGTCGACCTGCAACATGATGTCGGTCGGCATGCCGAGGAGCGCGAGGCGCTCGACCGGATCGAAGCCCGCTATACGCCAGACACCCCCTTCACAACGCTCGACGAAATCCACTATCGGCGGATCCGGTCGCTGGTCGAGAGCGGCGACATTGATGCCGCAATGGCAGTCCTGCCGGCCATGACGAGTGACACCGGCGCCATGCGGCTGCGCACGCTCAACCTGTTCAGCCCGCTGTGGCAACGCCCCGAATTCGATCGTCTCACCGATCAGCGCCGCGAAGTGCTGGACCTGCTGGCACGAAGCGGCGAGCAGATCGCCGCCCATCCTGACCATCTCGGGCCGGTCATCGACCGGATGGTCTATCTGAACGATCTGGGCCGACGCGAAGAGGCCAGTCAGCTGGCGACGCGGACCTGGCATCGAATTCAGGCTGGCGAGACCTTCGAGGATTCCGGCGAACAGGTCATCTGGTTCCTGGACCAGTGGGGTTATGTCGAGATGGAGCGTGGCCGGCTTGCCTTCGGGCGCGCTGCTTTCCTGCAGGCCGGCGAGCGCTCCGAGAATGGCGGCCTGAATGTCAGCCAGCTGATCAATCTGGCCCATCTCGATCTCGCGATGGGCGACGACCGCGCCGTGCTCGACCGGCTGGAATCCATGGAAGGTCGCGGCGCTTCGGATTATGGCTGGATACAGGTCCATTTCGCTCGCGCCTGTGCTGCCGCCGCGCTGGGCGAAGACAGTGTCCGCGCGGTTTCGGAAGCCTGGGTGGAGGCGCATCGCGATGTCGCGCCCGCGACCCATTACAGAATGCTGATCTGCCTTGGTCGCGAAAATGACGCGGCGGCTGCCCTGCTGGACCAGCTTGCTGATCCCGCACTGGCTGAAGACACGCTGATGGAGCTGCAGCCGCGTGACCCGCGCTACACCCACAGGGCCTTCACGCGCTATCGCACCGACTATGAGATGCGGCAGCGGATTATTGCCCGACCCGAAATCCAGGCGGCGATCGCCCCTATCGGACGGCTGGAATATGTCGACCTGACAGACGGTTAGGACTGATTGGCGGTCAGGGCCGCATCACCCAGGCATGGTAGACCGGGCCATTGCCGGCACCGAGGCCCGGCGCACGGGCAATCGCCTCGTGCAGATAATCGCCTGCCCGGCGGACCGCGTCCGGCAGGGCGGCGCCGTCGGCCAGCAGGCCGGCAATGGCCGAGGCAAGCGTACAGCCTGTCCCGTGTGTGTTGCGGCCGGGCAGGCGTGGCCGTTCCATCAATTCCATGCCGCGTGTCGAAACCAGCACATCGGTGACGACCTTGCCCTTGAGATGTCCGCCCTTCACCAGGGCCGCCTTCGCCCCCATTGCGACGAGGCGGTTGGCGGCCTCAAGCTGACCGGCAATGTCTTCGATCACGAGGCCGGTCAGCTTTTGCGCTTCCGGGATGTTGGGCGTGACCAGCGCCGCCAGCGGCAGCAATCGGTCGCGAATGGCGAGCTCGGTGCCCTCGGAAACCAGGCTGTCGCCGGAGGTCGCGACCATGACCGGATCCAGCACCAGAGGAATCGGCGGCTCACAGGCTTCAAGACAGTCAGCGACCAGTTCGACCGTCTCGCGTGTCCCAAGCATGCCGGTCTTTATGATATCGGCCCCGATATCCGACAGCACGGCTTCGATCTGGCCCTTGAGAATGTCGAGGGGGATCGGGTGGATGGCGCTGACGCCGAGTGTATTCTGGACGGTGATGGCGGTAATCGCGGTTGCAGCATGGCCGCCCATCGCAGTGACAGCCTTGATGTCGGCCTGGATGCCGGCACCGCCGCCACTGTCCGACCCGGCAATGATCAGCACCCGTCCGCGGGGCTCATCCAAATCCATAGCGAGCGATTTCCTTCCGTCAGCCGGCCTGGCGGCCCGCTTACTGGTCCTGCAGGGCGCGCAGGCGCGACCGGGCCCGTGCCGCTTCCGCGTCGGAGATGGCATGGCGGGCGGCCTGGTTGTAGAGGTCGCGCGCCGCCTGCGTCTCGCCCTGTTCGACGCGAATCTCGGCCAGGGCGATCGTGGCCCGGAAATTCTCCGGCTCGAAGGCCAGCATCCGTTCATAGATCGAGGCGGCAGCCTCGCGATATCCATCCCCGCTCAGACAGGCGGCCTGGGCGTGCAGGAGATCATCATCCCACGGACTGTCGGCAACCGCCTGCGCAGCCTCGGCGCACACACCCGGCGGCACCACCGAGCTGCCATCGCGCGCGGTCGGGGCCGCACTTCCATTTGCGGCAAACAGCGGTGCCGAAGCCGAAGCCCGGGCCGGGGCCGAAGCCGAAGCCGGGGCCGGGGCCGGTGTCAGCATGGCCGCCCGGTCGGACTCTGTCACCTCGACCGATGTCGCGCCTGCCGCTTCACCATGGCGGGTGGCATCGGCATCCGAAGCGACCGACCCGAAAGCGGATGGATCGGCGGCAGGGGCGGCAGACGGCATCATCGCGCCATCGGCAATGTGGACCTGTGCGGCCGGGCCGACCGTCATGGTGACCAGCACACCGCCCTGGCGCAATTCGGCGCGCGCGCCAGTCCAGGCTCGGCTGGCCAGGAGACGGACAACGCCACCCCCGTCCGTCGGATCAATGGTGACGGCCGCGACCAGCGTATCAGAGGCCGGGCTGATCGAGCGGGCCCGCAGGCTGACCCCGTCGAGGACAAGTGTCAGGCCGGCGGCGCTGACCTCGCTGGCAAGACCGGTGGGCTGGTCGTCAAGGGCGATCCAGATCTGGCCGGCATCGCCATCAAGACGGGCACGCAAATCGGTGATCCCGGCCGCTGACGGCGCGGTCAGGGCAAGGGCGGCAATCAGGGTCGGAACAAGGGTCTTGTACATGCTCAAGCGCTTGCAATGCGTCGCGTAAAGACGCGGTTAAGTCAGCCGACGTCCGGTTCGAGGCTTGCGATCGGTCCGGCATTGCAGGCATCAAAACCAAAGGCGCCGATCAGGGCCCCGTCTGCTTCGCGGACGGCTTCATAGACATAACATCCCTCGCCAAACTCCGGCATCGCGCCTCGCACGAAGATCGGATCGCCCTCGCCGAACATGGCGTCAGCCGCGTCAAGCGGGCGGACGGTGTTGATTTGCGTGCCGGCTTCGCGGGTGGCGCATTCCCAGGTCCGCATGTCGAGATCGACAATCCGCACACCGGTCTCGCCACCGGCCAGGGTGTAGGCCATCGAGACATGGCGGGCCCGGTCGCGGAAATCGCTCAGGCAAAGATTGATCATCGGCAGATAATCGATCAGATAATTCGACCAGCGATCGGTTTCGCCGACCTCGCGCCCACACCCGCTGACCGTCTGGTTGCCGATCGACATGTCGGCAAAGTAAATCAGCGTGCCGCCCTCGCGTGACGAACAGGGGCCCGCCTGCAGTTCGACCGAAACCGGGCGCCCGTCCTGGTCCGCGCCGCGGAACTGGCGCAGCCCGCCATCAAGATAGGGCATCACGATATCGAGCCGGGCGTTGACCTCGCGTCCGTCGGCGTAACGCATCACGAGCTGGGCCCGGGCATCGCCCTCATCGTCATAATAGGACAGCCGGCCCGCCCAGCCGGAATGGCCGAGCAGCTCATAGCCCGCGCCGGACACGGGCGCGCGCGAGGACGGGGCATAGTTGAAGGCCGCGCTGGCCAGGCCGCCCCCATCTGCACTGTGTGTGTAGGTTGTGGCGCAAGCGCCCAGGCTCAAGCCCAGACCTGCCAGAATGAGTGCGCGCATCTTCATCGGTCCCGATACCCCCTGTTGCGCCGGCTCCGGTGCCCCGGAACAGGCATTCACCAATCGCCGCGCGATCGAGACCCCGGCCAAGCAACGCTGCCCTGCCCGGCAGCGGATCTCCTCGCGACTGCCCTTAAATAGCCTAACACATGAACACAAGCTGAGCGGCGCAATCCGTCCGGCCGTCAGATCCGGTCGGTAAACTGCGTGGCGAGAAAGTCGACAAACAGGCGGACGCGGTGCGCCAGATAGCGGTTCGACGGGAAGACCGCCCACAGGAAACGCTGCTCTGACTCCCAGTCGGTCAGGATCTCGACAACGCGCCCCGCCTCAATCGCCGGCTCGGCGGCCCAGCGCGGTGAGCAGGCGATACCGACACCGGCCTGTGCCGCGGTTACCGCTGCGACGGCGCCATTCAGCGACAGCCGGCCATGGATGCGGACTTCGACCTCCTCGCCATCACGCAGGAATTTCAGCAATTGCGGCGCCGGCTTGTTGCGGTCGATGACCATCTCGTGCTGCGCCAGCTCTGACGGATGCTGCGGCGTTCCGGCCCGGGCCAGATAGTCCGGCGAGGCCACCACCGCCATACAGGCGGGCGCCAGGCGTTTGGCGATCAGGGCGCTGTCAGTGAGATTGCCGATCCGCACGCCGACATCAAAGCCCTCATTGACCAGATCGACCATGCGATCAGCCAGCGACAGCCGAACCTCGACGCCGGGCCAGTCGGTCATGAATTGCGTGATGATCGGCATCAGGCGACGGGCGCCAAAATCGACCGGCGCCGAGACGCGCAGCAGGCCGGCCGGTGCCGAGCGCGCATCCGCCACGCCCTGCTCCAGCCCGTCATACTCGTCGAGCCAGGGCCGGACGCGATCGAGCAGGGCCTCGCCCGCATCGGTGAGCCGGACCGAGCGCGTCGTGCGTTCGAACAGGCGCGCCTGCAAACGCTCTTCAAGCGCCGTAATCTGCTTGGACGCGGCACCGGGCGTCATGCCCTCGCGATCGGCGGCCTTGGTGAAACTGCCAAGCTCGGCCACCGAGCAGAACAGGCGGAGTGCATCAATCCGGTCCATTTATTCCCCACAAGAAACAGAAAGTCTCGCTTCCGGGTATTTATCGTATTTCTCGATATATTCATATGGGCTGGCGACGGGGACGAGATATTGATCGCTCCGCCTGTTTGGCTCCCATGCCGCACCGGCACCGGCAATTGCCGTGATCGACCGGCGGCATCAATCCTGGACCCGCAGCGCCCGGGCGATGGATGTCCGGCGTCCCGCCGCCTGATCAGGCCGCCGTTTCAGCCGCCAGGGCGAGCTTGAAATGGCGGCGTTCCAGACGCACCGGCAGCGTGAATGCGTCGAGATCTGCTGCACCCATGCTGCGCAGCAATTCACTGACGGCGAGCCGCGCCGCGCCGGTCAGGCTGTCCCGATAATCGGTCACGCCCTGCAGCATCCAGAGCGGGAAGGGAATGATCGCGCGGTCGGTCTCGACAGCACTGTCACCATGTCCGATCCGCGCCTTGTGAAAGCCCAGTATGCGCGGCACTTCGGTCCCCGCCTGCTTGTCCGCAGCCCACGCTGCCAAAGCCGCGGCGGTATCGCGCAGCACAGGCCAATGCTGCGCAGCAAACCGGTGCAGCAATTCCATCACGCCAGGCGGAATATCGTCCTTCGCAAGGAAATTCCCGGTCAGCGAATGCTGCGGCGCGTGACAGCGTTCGGCCCAGGCCGCGACACGCGGCGCCAGCCGGCGCATCAGCTCACCGGATTTCGGGTCGCGCAACAAATGCGCGTAGAGCGGGCCGAGCAGGCCGTAATCCCCGATCGAGGGCCGCGATCCGAACAGGCAGTCATGCGCGCCAAGATGGGCCTCGAAGACCGTGAGGAAATCCTCATAGGCCGTCTCGATCGCGGCAATGCTGTCGGGATTCACCCCAAGGCCGGTAATGGAGCCGGAGAAGAAGCCGACGGCCTTCTCGGCCGCAGCAAACTGTTCCTCCGGCGCGAGATGGGGATGGCTGGTCGCGCCGAACTCCTGCTGCGCGAATGCGCGATTATAGGCCCAGCGATAGTGCATGGCCGGGATGACCAGCCACTCGTCCCCGAACAGTTCCAGCACCAGCGCCGCGAAGCGCTGGCGCGGCGTGTCGGGATAGATGGACGGGCCGGGCTCGCGGGCTTCGACATAGTCGATAATATCGCTGGTATCCTGCAGCGTCTTGCCATGCGGCGAGCCGTCCTCGTGGATCACAACCGGAATGACCGGCCAGCCAACCCGCGGCAGGATATCCGCCTTGTAGACCTCGCGCGTCGACAGGCGCTCGGTGAAGGGGACATTCTTCCAGCGCAAGTAACCGCGCACCTTGCCCGTGTAGAGCGATACCGGTGTTCCGATCAGGGTGTAATGCATGCGGAAATCCTGACTGCTTGAATCATGGCAAGGCTAGCCTGCTTCTCTGCGCGCGCCAGCCCTCGCGCCTGCATGACCGCCCTTCACTGCGGTTTGCGGGCAATCATTTCCATCACCATCGGGGTCATCAGCAGGCTCGCCGGATCGGCGTCGCGTCGGGCCAGGAATTGCCGGAAATCGGTGGCCTCATCAGCGGTCAGAAAACCCAGCGCGACCAGCCGGTCGGGCGCCTCCTGCAGCCAGGCCTTGGGCCAGGTCCAGAGCACATCGCCCGGACGGGCGGCATGGATGATCGGGGTCAGGGCCTGCACGGACCAGCCCAGCGCCTCGCCCATGGCCGGAAGGCGCCGTCCGATTTCAGGATCGCCGCCGAAATGGACCCAGCTGTCCCGGACCGCCGCGATGAAACGCTCGAATACCGGCTCGGCAGGCTCGATGCGGAAACTGCGATAGTCGACATATTCCTGCATCATCACGACGCCGCCCGGCTGGAGCGCCTGGTCAAGCCCGGCGAGCACGCCATCCGCGCCGGGTACGAAAGACAGGCACCAGCGTGTCCAGACGGCATCGCAACCGAGCTGTGTCCAGTCCATCGACGTGACGTCAGCCTGCAGCGTGCGGATATTTGAAAGCCCGCGCTGACCTGCGCCGGCCTCGAGCGCGGCAAGGAAATGGGTCGACTGGTCGACGGCAATCACCTGCCCCTGCGGCCCGACGAGACGCGCGAGGTCGAAACTCGCATAGCCGGGACCGCAGCCGAGATCGAGCACGGTCATGCCGGGCTTCAACCCGGCGCGTCGCCAGCAGGACAAGGCACTCTCGCGCCAGATCGCGTGCTGTTCACCGAGCCGGCGAACCTCGGCATCATTGGTACCGATGATATAGTCTTCAGGTTCAAGCGCGGCTGTCGACACGGTGTCCTCCCGGAAAGCCGTCACTCTAGCGCAGCGCCGGACCGGGCAGCCACCCGAAACCTGTTCTGGATGTCAGAAATCTAGCGGCGAGCGATGAAGATGTCCCGGCTCTTGGCAACGACGCCCGCCTCGTGCCGGGCAACCACGCGATCGACGCTTTCGGCCGCATTGTCGAAGGCCCGCCAGGCCGACCAGCCCATCGCTCCGGTCATCAGGACTGCCACGGACCAGCAGACAAGCGCGATGGCCCGGGCATAGCCCGCCCATTCGTTCACTCGCCAGCGATCAAGTCCGGGGATATTCATGTCAGTCCAGCCTAGAGTTGCGGGCATGGCCTGCCCGACGCCGCACATTCTGGCGCCAGATCCGGTGAACGCAGCTCATATTTGATTAATTTCCTGTTCAGCTTTCGCGCCAGGCGTGTTTCAGACGGCGTCTCAACGCCTTACGCGAATGGTAGCAATATCGCACGAATAGGATATTCGCCTGAAACGGGAATAATCGCTGATTTCCGAGGAAAAATAGGGGCTGACGGGTCGCGTCGAAAGACTGATCGGACAAAACACCGGAGCGGCGTGCGGGGGTCGAGGCAGGAAATCCACGCGCCAATGCGCCTAGAAATTCGCCGGCGCACCTTAACCCAGACGCACCAACCGCCCGTCCCTGACCTGGCAAGAGGTAAGGAGGCGGGCGGCCGTGTTGCGTCCGGTTCCGGGTTTGACCCCTTTCCCATCCGCGTCCCCTCTCTTTCGATCGGGGCAGCACCGCGGTGAGGCAGCGCTGGCATCTTGGCGCCCTGGTCCCCGGCCTTGCGGTCGGTTCAGTCCCTCCGGTTCGGTGAGCCCTCCGCGCCGGTCCTTGCGGACCCTTGCCTTGGAACCTGACCTGAATTCGGGAACCCTTGCGGGCCTTTCCTTCCGGCCTGCCCTTGTGGAACCGGTTCTTGCGAACCTGCTCCTTGGAGCCACCTCTCCGGCGATCCCTGGTCCTTTCGGACCACTTCGGTCGCTGTCGATGATTGAAGTAAAGCAGGCCGGCCCCGGGCCGGCAACGCACGGAAAATGCGATTTCGTGGACAAGTCGCCGGACTTGGTGGAAAACTTTCCACTTTCCGTGGATAAGCTGGTGAAAACTTTCAACAGCCTGATTTCATGCCCTGATTAGCGCAGGCGCAGACAAGAAAAAACCGGCGCGGGCAGTGCCGCGCCGGTTTCTTGCAGTCTCCGTGAGGCGTGAGGCGGACTATTCCGCCGCAACCGCCGCCGGAGCGCCGAAGCGGCCGTAGAAGGTCTCGCCCTTTTCGGCCATCTCGACGAGAAGCGCCGGCACCTTGAACTGGTCGCCATAGGCGGCTTCCAGCTCTTTGGCGCGGGTCACGAAGGCCTTGGCGCCGATGGTGTCGATGTAGGACAGCGTACCGCCGGTATAGGGCGCAAAGCCCCAGCCGAGGATGGAGCCGACATCGGCCTCGCGCGGATCATGGACGATCTCCTCTTCCATGCAGCGCGCCGCTTCCAGCGCCTGGGCATAGAGGATGCGGTCCTTGATCTCGTCCGCCGTCGGCTGGTCTTCGGCATATTGGCCGCCCGGAGCGAACTGCTCCAGTTCCGGCCAGAGACGCTTGGGCTGACCCTTTTCGGCCGGGTAATCGTAGAAGCCCTTGGCGTTCTTGCGACCGAAACGCTCATACTCCTCGACCATCTTGAACAGGATCGGCTCGGTCTTGGACGGCTGGTAATTCTCGCCCAGATCGGCCTTGGTCTGCTTGATCAGCTTCACGCCAAGATCCAGCGCCACCTCGTCCTGCAGCGACAAGGGTCCGACCGGCATGCCGGCCATCTTCGCCGCATTCTCGATCAGGGCCGGCTTCACGCCTTCGGCGAGGAGATTCATGCCCTCGCCGATATAGCGCATGACGCAGCGATTGGCGTAGAAGCCGCGCGTGTCGGAGACCACGATCGGCGTCTTCTTGATCTTGGTCACGAAATCGATCGCGCGCGAGAGGGCATAATCGCCCGTCTTCTCGCCCATGATGATCTCGACCAGGTTCATCTTCTCGACCGGCGAGAAGAAGTGGATGCCGATGAAATTCTCCGGACGGGTCGAGGCCTCGGCCAGCGAGGTGATCGGGATGGAGGAGGTGTTGGAGCCGAAGACGGCCGTCTCGCCGATCTCATCTTCCGCCATCTTGGTGATCTTGGCCTTGAGTTCGGAATTCTCGAACACGGCCTCGACCACGAGGTCGACATCCTTGATCAGCGTGTAATCGGTCGTCGGCGTGATCAGGGCGCCCAGCTTGTCGGCCTTGTCCTGGCTCAGCTTGCCGCGGGCGACGCCCTTGGCGAAGTGGTCGGTGCAATGCTTCTTGCCCTTGTCGGCGCCTTCCTGGGTGGCGTCGATCAGCACGATCTCGATCCCGACCTGGGCCGAAACCGTCGCAATGCCCGCGCCCATGAAGCCGGCGCCGATAATGGCCACCTTCTTGATCTCGCCCTTTTCCTGGCCGGCCGGACGGCGTCCGCCCTTGTCTAGGTCCTGTTTGGACAGGAAGATCGAGCGGATCATGTTGCGGCTTTCCGGGCGCAGCAAAAGCTTGGTGAAATAGCGGCTCTCGATGCGGATTGCGGCGTCCATCGTCACCTGGCTGCCTTCATAGACGCAGGACAGGATGTAACGCTGGGCCGGGTAGTTGCCATAGGTGGTCTTGCGCAGCATCGGCGAGGCGGCGCCGAACATCTGGGCGCCGGCGGGATGGTAGGGACCCCCGCCCGGGAATTTGAACTTGTCACCATCCCAGGGCTGTTTCGAGCCTTTCGGATCATCCTTGACCAGCTGTTTGGCGGTCGCGACCAGATCGGCCCCCGGCACCACGGCATCGACAATGCCCTGGGCGTGGGCCGTGGCTGCGTCGAGCTGCTGGCCCTGCAAGAGGACCGGGGCGGCATTCATGATGCCGACCAGGCGTGGCAGGCGCTGGGTGCCGCCACCGCCCGGCAGGACGCCGACCATGGCTTCCGGCAGGCCGAGCTTGGCGGAGGGATTGTCCGACGGCATGACGCGGTAATGGCAGGCCAGGGCAATCTCGAAGCCACCGCCCAGGGCGAGGCCATTGACCGCCGCAGCGATCGGCTTGCCGCAGGTTTCCAGGGCGCGGAAGGTCTTGTTGAGACGGAAGCATTGCTCGAACAGCTTCGTCTTCATCTCCTCTTCCGGCAGCTTGGCCAGTTCGCTCGAGGAGCTGCCCAGTTCCGACAGGTCGGCGCCGGCACAGAAGGCTTTCTTGCCGGAGGTGATGACCACGCCCTTGATGGCGTCGTCGGAGATGATCGTGTCGGTCAGCGCGTCGAAGTCATCCATGACCTCGGCCGAGATGACATTCATCGACTTGCCCGGGCTGTCGAAGGTAACGAGGGCAATGCCGTCGGCATCGATTTCGAGTGTGAAGTTTTTCAGGGTCATTGTGATTTCTCCAGGTCGGCCGAAACTCGGGTTCCGGCTCCGTTTCTGGTTCGAAAGACTTTGATGAGTGAGATCAGGGCGCAGCCCAGCGCAAAACCCAGGAATACGGGCAGGCTCCAGATGAGAGCCTCTCCCGCATCACGCGACAGGATGAAGCCCATCGTATAACCAACCAGCCCGGCGATGACGGGCATGACGGCCAGTTTGCCAAAGCTGATTTCCTGAATTCGGCGCCAGTACATGGACCTAGACCCGCTCGATGATGGTGGCCGTGCCCATGCCGCCGCCGACGCAGAGCGTGGTCAGGGCGGTTTGCTTGCCCGTGCGCTCCAGCTCGTCGAGGACGGTGCCCAGGATCATCGCGCCGGTGGCGCCCAGCGGGTGACCCATGGCGATGGCGCCGCCATTCACATTCATCTTGGAATGGTCGATGTCATAGGCCTGCATCAGGCGCAGTACGACGGCAGCAAAGGCCTCGTTGAGCTCCCACAGGTCGATATCGCCCGCTTCCATGCCGGCCTTTTTGAGCGCCTTGGCGGTCACCGGAACCGGGCCGGTCAGCATGATGGTCGGCTCCGACCCGATCGAGGCCATCGAACGGATCCGCGCCCGCGGCTTGAGACCGGCGCGCTCGCCCGCCTCTTTCGAGCCGACCAGGACCATGGCCGAACCGTCGACGATGCCCGAGGAATTACCGCCCGTGTGGACCCAGTTGAGATATTCGATCTCGGGGTAGCGCTGGGTGGCGACGGCCTCGAAGCCGACGAAGTCGGACATGTCCTTGAAGGCCGATTTCAGCGAGCCGAGGCCCTGCATGTCGGTGCCCGGACGCATATGCTCGTCATGGTCGAGAATGGTGGTGCCCAGCTGGTCCTTCACGGCGACAACCGACTTGGCGAAACGCCCCTCGGCCCAGGCCTGGGCGGCGCGCTTCTGGCTTTCCACGGCATAGGCGTCGACATCGTCGCGGCTGAAGCCGTACTTGGTGGCAATGAGGTCGGCCGAGACGCCCTGCGGCACGATGTAATGGTCGAAGGAAATCTCCGGGTCGACGCCCATGGCGCCGCCATCCGAGCCCATCGGCACGCGCGACATGGCTTCCACGCCGCCGCCAATGGCAAAATCGGCCTCGCCGGACATCACCTTGGCGGCCGCGACATTCACCGCTTCCAGGCCCGAGGCGCAGAAACGGTTGAGCTGGTAGCCGCCCGTGGTCTCGGCATAATTGGCATTGATCACGGCCGAGCGCGCGATATTGGCGCCCTGCTCACCGACCGGCGAGACGACCCCCATGATCACGTCATCGACGAGCGAAGTGTCGAGATTATTGCGGTCACGGATCGCGGCGAGCTGCTGGGTGGCCAGCTGCAGCGCGGTGATCTCGTTGAGCGCCCCGTTCTTTTTCTTGCCGCGCGGCGTGCGCGTGGCGTCGAAGATATAAGCTTCTGTCATGGTCACTTCCTTTCCCTTGGCGGGGTGGTTCCCTTTATCGACTGGGTATTTCTGCCCCCGCTTGCGGGGGAAGTGGCCCTTCGGCGCCTTGGCGACGGAGGGTCGAAGGGGGCGCCGCGCAGCGGCGTGTCAGTCATTGAGCGCTGACCCAATTCATGCACGGCCTCCCCGATTTGCGTGATGACGCCATCGAGATTGCGATAGACGTCGACATTATAGCACCGCAGCACCGTCCAGCCCTGGCGCTCGAGATAGGCGGTCCGGCGTGTGTCGTGGGCGATTTCTCGGTCGCTGCCATGCGTGTCTCCATCAACCTCGACGATGAGTTTGAGAGCCACGCAGGCGAAATCCGTGATGTAGGGGCCGACCGGATGCTGACGACGGAAATGCTGCCCCTCGATTTGACGCTTGCGCAGACGTGACAAGAGGATGAGCTCGGCATCGGTCATGGATTGGCGCAGCTGCACCGACCGTCGGCGTGCCCGCCGCCGGCCCCCTTCGGTTTCGCTGACGCTCAACCACTTCCCCCGCAAGCGGGGGCAGAAAGGCCGGGCCTGGGGATAGACCAGATCAATCATCCTCTTCCGCCTCGTCCTCGATCATGTGGTAGGCGACGGCGTGTTCGCCGCGTTCATTGAGGGCGTGGGCGATGCGCAGACGCTCCTCCAATGGCTTGTTCTGGGAGAGCTTGGCCTTGCCCTCCAGGCGGTCAATCTCGAACTCGAAGGGCTGGATGGCCAGCTCCAGCATGGCGCGGCGCTTTTCTTCCAATTGGGTAATGCGCCACTCGCTTTCAAAGTCCGCAATCTGCGACGAAAGCGCCCGCTCGGCCTCGACACCCTCGAGCGGCACCAGCGTACCAAAGGCGTGCACGGCGACATAATTCCAGGTCGGCACATTCTCGTGCGGCCGCGAATACCAGGTCGGCGAGATATAGGCGTGCGGACCGGTGAAGACGACCATCGCCTCCCTGCCCGCCTTGATCGCCCCGGCGGCCGGATTGGCCATGGCGACATGACCGATCAGGACCAGGCGCTCATCGGCCAGCTTGAAAGGGATATGCGTGGCCGCCAGATCAGGCTCGCCCGGAATCAGCAGCAGACCGAAATCATACGAACGCATCACCGCCCGCATCTCGCTCTCGTCTTCCATCCGGAAATGTGTGGGCGTGTACATCAGGCGGGCACCCCGGAAACGAAGCGGCGGATGTCAGTCATGAGCGACCTCCCGGCCATTTGCGTGACGCACGCACAGCATCAAAGGCCACGCTTGGCCCGCCGGACCTGATCCAGACGCCCAGCGGAAAGCCCGCACAAACCACCACGGTGAACCCGATCAGCGGCCACGGCAATCCATCGCCCAAACTGGCATGGGCGAGCGGATCGGCACCGCCCAGCACGGCATAAACCAGCGACGACAGGAGCCAGGGGCCGAACTGCATGGCGACATGGCCAGCCGCCGCCCAGAGAGCGAGCCGCCATTCGCGCAAGAACCAGCCAAGCCAAATGGCAAAACAGGTCGCCGCGACAAGCCCGATCACCAATCCCCCGCTGAGCGGGTGAAAGGGGAAAAACCCCGACGCCAACTCCACACTCAACCAAATCATCGACGCGGAAACGCCGGCCGCATAGGCGCCCGCACCGCCAGCGATCGCGGCGATGAGGAGGGAACGGGTGGAGTTGTCGCGCGCGGCGGTCATTCCCTACAGCGTCCTCGCGATCAGCAGCTTCATGATCTCGTTCGTCCCGCCATAGATGCGCTGGACGCGGCTGTCGGTCCACATTTTCGCAATGGGGTATTCGCGCATATAGCCATAGCCGCCATGCAGCTGGACGCATTCGTCCATGACTTCATTCTGGGCTTCGGAGACCCAGTATTTGGCCATCGAGGCGGTGGCGGCGTCGAGTTCGCCCTTCATCAGGCGTTCCGAGCAGTGATGGGTGAAGACCTCGGCCAGGGTCGCCTTGGTCTTGCACTCGGCGAGCTTGAACTGGGTGTTCTGGAATTTCAGGATCGGACGGCCAAACGCCTCGCGCTCCTTGGTGTAGTTGATCGTCTCGAAGAGGGCGCGTTTCATGGCGCCGACGCCCTGGACGGCGATCTGCAGGCGTTCCTGGGGCAATTGCTGCATCAGCTGGATGAAGCCCTGGCCCTCTTCCTGACCCAAGAGCGCATCGGCCGGCACCCAGACATCCTCGAAGAAGAGCTCGGCCGTGTCCTGGGCCTTCATGCCGACCTTGTCGAGCAGGCGCCCGCGACGGAAGCCCTCGACCTTGTCGGTCTCGACCATCAAGAGGGAGACGCCGTCAAAGCCCTTGGACGGATCCGTCTTGGCGACGACGATGATGAAATTGGCCGAGCCGCCATTGGTGATGAAGGTTTTCTGGCCATTGATGCGATAGCCATTGCCGTCCTTGATCGCCGTCGTCTTGACGCTCTGCAGGTCCGAGCCCGTGCCCGGTTCGGACATGGCGATGGCGCCGATCAGCTCGCCGGAAATCATCCGCGGCAGGACGGACTTCTTCTGCTCTTCCGAGCCGTAATGGGTGACATAGGGCGCGATGATGGAATTGTGCAGGCCGACACCCCAGCCGGCGGCGCCGATTTCGGCGCCTGCGGTGTGGAAGACGTATTCATGGCCCCAATCACCGCCGGCTCCGCCATATTCCTCGGGCACGGACGGGCACAATATCCCCGCCTCGCCGGCCTTGGTCCAGATCTCGCGATCGACCATGCCCTGCGCTTCCCAGCGTTCGGCATTGGGCACGCATTCCTTGGCCATGAAGGCGCGGACGGTGTCCTCGAACATCCGGACATCCTCGCGTTCGAGAAAGGCCGGACGGGGTATATTGAGTGGATCCTGAAACATGAAACGTCCTCCCCAGACGGTTCTTGTGTGACGGGCCGGACCACGTGTCGATCCTCGCCCCTTATCAACCGGAATGGTGTGGCGGGCCGGTCTCTCTTGCCGGACCGGTCCCGCCGATTTCTCGTCAGTCTGCGCCTAGAAGGCGTCGGCTTCCAGCGCCATCATCGAGTCGGCACCGGCCTCGACCTTGGCCAGGTGCATGGCCGCTTCCGGGACCCAGCGGTCGAGGAAATACTGGCCGGTCTTCAGCTTGTTGGCATAGATCGGATCGGTCTCGCCAGCGGCGATCTTGGCCGAGGCGACCTTGGCCATCTTGGCCCACATATAAGTGAGGCAGGCCAGGCCGAAGAGGCTGAGATAGTCGTGGCTGCCGGCGCCGGCATGGTCGAAATTCTTCAGCGCGTTATTCATCAGCCAGTCGGTGGCCTGCTTGAGCCTGGCCTTGGTCTCGGCCACCGCGTTCACGAAGGGCTGGGTCTGGTCATTGCCGCCCTCGGCCACGAACGCATCGAGCTCGGCAAAGAAGCTGGTGATCGGGCGCATGCCGTTCATCGCCAGCTTGCGGCCCACGAGGTCGAGCGCCTGGATGCCGTTGGTGCCTTCATAGATCAGGGTGATGCGGGCATCGCGCAGGAGCTGGGATGCGCCCCACTCCTCGGTGAAGCCGGACCCGCCATGGATCTGCAGGCCGGAGGAGACCATGTCATAGCCCTTTCCGGTCAGATAACCCTTCACGATCGGGGTCAGCAGCGCCATGTAGTCGCCGGCCTTCTCGCGCATGGTCGGATCGGAGGCCTTCTCCTCGAGATCACCCTGAAGGGCGGTCCACAGGGCAAAGCAGCGGGCCGCTTCGACGAAGGACTTCTGGTCCATCAGCATGCGGCGCACATCCGGGTGCACGATGATCGGATCGGCCGGGCCGTCCTGGTTCTTTGGTCCGGTCAGGGAGCGGCCCTGGAGACGGTCTTTGGCAAAGCCGAGCGATTGCTGATAGGCGGCCTCGGCCAGGGCATAGCCCTGCAGGCCAACGCCCAGGCGGGCCTCATTCATCATGATGAACATGATCTTGAGGCCCTTGTTCTCTTCGCCGACCAGCCAGCCGGTCGCCTCGTCATAATCCATGACGCAGGTGGCATTGCCGTGAATGCCCATCTTGTGTTCCAGGCCGCCGCATTTGAGCGAATTGCGCTCCCCCGGATTGCCATCGGCATCGGGAATGTGCTTGGGCACGACGAAGAGCGAGATGCCCTTCACGCCGTCCGGCGCGCCTTCGATGCGCGCCAGGACGAGGTGGATGATATTCTCGGCCATGTCGTGTTCGCCGGAGGAGATCCAGATCTTCTGGCCGGTGATCTTGTAGGAGCCGTCCGCCTGCGGCACGGCCTTGGTGCGCAGAAGACCCAGATCGGTGCCGCAATGCGGCTCGGTCAGATTCATCGTCCCGCCCCACTGGCAGGAAATCATCTTGGGCAGGTAGAGCGCCTTCTGCTCGTCCGAGCCGCCGGTCGCCAGCGCGGCGGCGGCGCCCAGGGTCAGGCCCGGATACATGCCAAACGCCATATTGGCCGAGGAGACCATCTCGTTGAAGGCGAGGTTGAGAACATGCGGCAGGCCCTGGCCGCCATATTCCGGATCGGACGACAGCGCCGTCCAGCCACCTTCGGCCATCTGCTTGAACGCGTCCTTCCAGCCGGTCGGCGTCTTGACATTGCCGTCCGCGTCCCGCGTACAGCCTTCCTCATCACCGATCTTGGAGATCGGGGCCAGCACGCCCTCACAGAATTTCGCGCCTTCCTCGAGGATGGCATCTACCGTGTCGGCATCGGCATCGGCGAAACCGGGCAGATCGCCATACTGGGCAATGTTGAGCACGTCATGCAGGACAAAACGCTGGTCACGAACCGGGGCGCGATACGGTGTGGTCATGATGGGTCTCCGGGGAGCGGGTGTGAATTGTTGTAATTGCGGGTGTTGCGGTCAGGGCGGCGTCACCGGGTCAGCCCGGTGACAGGCCGCTCCAGTCTTCCAGATGGGCATTGGCCAGGGCCTCGAAGGCGCGGGCGCGGCGGCGGACATCGTCCGGCGGGGTGCGGTCTTCCAGACGCTCGCGCATCCAGTCGAGCCCGGCCTCGAGCTCGGCCAGGGCGCGCGCCACATCCTCGCGCTGCTGCTGCAGCACGGTGATGCGGTGCTCGAACCGCTTGATCGCCGGCTCGAGCCGTTCACGGCCGCCCCGGTCAATCGCCTGCAGGTCGAGAATTTCCTTGATCTCGTCGAGCGCGAAACCGACCCGCTTGCCACGCAGGATCAGCTCGATCCGGGCCCGGTCCTCGGCGGAATAGACCCGGGCGGCGCCGCGACGCAGGGGATGGATCATCCCCTTCTGCTCGTAAAAGCGCAGGGTGCGCGGCGTGATGTCGAACTCACGGGCGAGTTCGCGAATGGTGAATTCACTATCGGGAGCGACAGGCTTGATCATGGGGTGAATGGTGTTCACGAAGTGACGCGAACGTCAACGTCAAATATGTGACAATCGGACGATTGCCCCTCACGCCGGCCGGGCACGCGATCACTTTCTTCCCCATCCCATGGGGATGTGGGCCGATGCGCAGCATCGGGTCGATGGGGCGGCGCGTCAGCGCCGAGGGGCCGCCATCGGCTAGGCCGACCCCTCCGTCTCGCCCTGCCGGGCGATCCACCTCCCCACGACGTGGGGAGGAAAGTCTCCGCCCAGCCCCCACACCGCCTTTGCCCCCTTTCCTTGTCCCGGCCGACACGGCACAGTCCGGCTCATGTTGCGTTTCCTTGTTTTGCCCGCCCTCGCCCTGGCCCTATTCGGCCTGCCTGCTCACGCGATGACGCAGGCGGGAGAACCTGATCCCGGCTTCTCCATTCTCGCCCAGCCGGCCGGAACGCCCGATCCGACGCCGGACCAGCCGCCACTCGATCGCTCGGCAGAGGCCTATATGGTCATTGGCCCGCACCTTGATCGCGACGCCTATCTCGCCCTGCGCACCGGCACGGATGAGCAGGTCTTGCGGACGCGCTGGCAGATCACACGGACCGCGCTTGACGGCAGCGAGCTGGGCAGGGAGCAGCGCGAGATCGTGATCGGCGACGGCTATGTCACCGAGACCGGCGAGAGCGAGCGGGTCATCCAGGATTTCCTGACCCGGCGCACCCTGACCCGGGTCCCGGCGCTTGACGGCCCGGTCATGCGCAACGAGCCCTTCGTCGCCCACATCCATCGCCAGATGAATACTTTTGCCTACTACACCGAGGGCGGCACACTGGAACAGATCACCGGTCCGGGCGGTACGGCCTTTGACCGGTTCTGGATCGAGGCCGCCATGGGCGTCCGCCTCGCCGCCGCCGAACTGGTCTCGACAGTCAGCGAGGACGGCGTCACCGAAGTCCGCCGCGACGCCGAAGGCTCGCCGGTCTTCAGCCACACCGATGACGGGTTCGGGGCGGGTCGTCCGGCCGCGCTGTTCCGGGCCTGGCTGCAGCATTCCGTCCCGGTCCATACCGACGCGCTGGCCACCCTGGTTGATGAGGGCGGCATTCCGGCCGAATTCAGCTTCCTGGTCTTCAGCCCGTCCAGCCCTGACGGACGTCGCGAGACCTGGACCCGGCTCAGCGAGCATGCGGACGAAGCCGCCTTTCCCTGGCCCGAAGGCCTGCCGCCGGCCCGCGCCGACAGCTACCAGATCGACGATCCCGCCGTGCGCCGCCTGCTCCAGGCCGGCCTTGATGCCGCCGCCCGCCCGTCCGCGGCGCCTGTCGAGGCCGACTTCCTCGCCGCAGCCGACGCGGCGCAGCGCCGCGCCGACCCGTCCGGCGCCTATCTCGCCCTCTACCAGATTTCGCACCATCAGGGCCCGTGCCGCGCCGACACGCCCTCGCCGGTCTGCAGCCGGATGAGCCAGGTCACGGCTTCGGGCATCGGCAATACCACCTTCGAATCGCTGATGAGCGGCATCAGCCAGATGCAGGGCGATCGGGCCGCGGCCATCTCGGCTTTGCGCGACCATTTCCACCGCGACGGGCTGGAGGGTGGCGCTGCCAACCTGCTTGCTGCCCAGGCCCTGGCAGCGCTTCGAACCACCCAGCCCGATGCCATGGCGGACCTCAACCTGCCGGCCCTGTTTGCCGCCGCCGCGATCGACGATCCCTATGCACCGATGGCGTTCTGGCATGGCGGTCGCTTCGTCGCGAGCCAGGGCGATGTCGAGACAGCCTGGTTGCTGTTTGACATTGCCCGCGCCCTGCCGGCCTCGCAAAGCCTGCCACCGGCCCGTGAGGCGGTGGCAATGAGCGAGCAGTTGCAGACGCTTGCACCGGGATTCTTCCTGTCGGAGCCGCCGGAGACCCGGCCAGACCCTGACGCGGAAGCGGATCGGGACCCGTCACCCCGGCCGCTCGAAAACTGAGTCGGAACGCCGACTTATCCACACATTTTACCCCGCATTAACCGAGTCAGAGCCTTGTTCAGACTCAGGTTTTCGCGCCTTTGCGTGCCGGCCTGAGATTAGGTGTGGAAACACTACATATTGGGCCTCCACCCTTGGTTTACACAATATTAACCACGGAATAGCCTTCCGCAGGTTTGGCTGAGTGAGCGAATCAAATGTCGTCTATGGGTAACCCTTGGAGCGTGAAAGGGATTGATCCCCGCGCCCGGGCGAGAGCCAAGACGGCCGCGCGCAAGGAGGGCATGACCCTCGGCGAATGGCTCAATCGCGTCATCCTGGAAGACAATGACCCATCCTCCCCGCACTGGGATGATGCGCTGGAAGCCTTCCCCGGCTTTGGTGGCCAGCAATCGCTGAGCGAAGACGAGGACAAGTTGCTGCGCGCCATGGTCAATCGCCTGTCCGAGCGCGTCGACAGCAGCGAACAGATGTCGGCCCGCACCCTAGGCGGCATCGACAAGGCGATCACCCAGCTTGCCGAAAAAATCACCAAGACCGCCGACCGCACCCAGTCCGAACTGGCGACGGCCCGCGACAGCCTCGACCGCGTCAAGAAGAGCCAGGACGCACTCGGCGACCGCGTGCGCTCGCTGGAAACCGGTGGCGGCACGGGCGCTTCGCCGGACACGGTGAAAGCGGTCGAGACCACGATCATGAAGCTGGCCCGCCGGCTCTATGAACACGAGAACGACACCGCGGCCCGCGTCCACGAAGTGGGTGACGACACCAAACGCCTGGCTGAAAGCCTGGAAGAGCGCCTCGCCCGTCTGGAAAACCGTGCCGAGGACTTCGCCGGTCTTGCCAAGACGCGCGAGGACCGGACCTCCGAGACACTGAACGGACTGCACACGTCCACCGAAATGCTCAAGGCACGCATTGAAGGCTCCGAGCGCGTCACGAATGACGCAGCTCGCCTGCTCGAGACGTCCTTTACACGCCTCGATGACCGTCTGCGCCAGCTGGAAACCCGCAATTCGTCCGATACAGTCGAGCTGGAGCGCCGCTTCGAGCGCCTCACCGATGATGTCGCCCGGACCATCGCCGAGACCCGCAACCAGGTCAGCCAGGCTCTCAACAAGGCCGCCGCCGAACCGCGCGTCGACCGGCTGGAAGACGCGCTGGCCAAGGCGCTCGACCGGATCGATACCGCTGAACGTCGCCAGGGCGACAACATGGCCCGCCTCGGTGAAGAGATCACCAAGCTGGCCGGCGCCATTGACCGACGCCTCACCGAAAGCGAGCGCCGCTCGACCGACGCCCTGCGCGAAAGCCAGTCCGAACAGAAGCTCGACCGCCGTCTCGATGAAGTCCGCCAGGAACAAAAGGACTCCATGAAGCGCATGGGCGAGGAGGTCACCCGCCTCGGCCGGGCCCTCGGTGATCGCATCGTCAAATCGGAGGAACGCTCGGCTGCCATTGTCGAGACCGCAACCGACCGCATGGCCCAGATGATGGACCGGCTGGAACAGTCCGGTCGCGAGGACAATCTGGATGACCGGCTGCGCCAGTCCGAGGAACGCACGGCCCAGCGCATCGAGGACGCCCTGTCCGGCGTCAAGGATCGCATGAGCGCGGTTCGGGCCGAGACCGAACAGGCCCTCTCGCCAGTCCAGCGCGCCATGTCTGCCCTTGCCGACCGCCTCGAGGCCATCGAGGGCCGCGGCAGGCCCGCAGAACCCGCGACAAGCTCCGATCCTGCGCCCGACCCAGAAACGGCAGCGGCTGACGAGATTGATTTCGACACGCCGCTGGCACCGCCACCACAGGCTGAAACCCCGAATGGTGGTTTCGACATGGATGGCGACGACCCTTTCCTCGCCGAGGCCGCCCACGCAGCGCCGCTCGCCGGCAAGCCTGCTGCGACCCCGATCCTGCGCGAGCAGCCAGCCCGACCCGCTCCGAGCCAGGCGGCCCTGACGCAGGCCCCGATGCCGGTCAATCAGGCCCCGGCCGCTCCGAGCCAGGCGCGCGGCCCGGTACAACCGCCGGCACAACCCGCCCGCCCCCAGCGGATGGGAGCCACCGCGGACGCAGATTTCCTGGCCGCGGCGCGCGAGCGCACCCGGGCCGGCATGCCCGGCTACATCGCCGAACACGGCGAGCAGCGCAGCGGGCCACAATCCGGCTTCGGTCGCACTTTGCTTTATACCCTGCCGGTAATCGCGCTCATCATGCTGTCCGGTGCCGGTGCGCTTCTGATCTGGGAAGCCTGGCAAGGTGATGGCCAGCGTGTCGCCGCCGAAGCCGCCGCCGAACGCAGCTTCATAGCCCAGGTCGAGGCCGACCTGTCGGGCAATGAGCGCGGCGCCAGCGCTGACGCGGCGCCGGCCGCGGCTCGGCCGGAACCGGCGGCTGTCGAGGAAACACCCGCGCCACAAGCCCGAGGCGCCGAGACAAGGGCGCCCGACGCACAAGCAACTGATGTGCCGACTGCCCAGACACGCGCTCCGGCCAACCAGGTCGCTGACTCAAGCGGCATGAGCCTGCCCGCGAGCATGGAAAGCACGGCCGCGCCGACACCGGCGCCAAACAGGGCTGCCGGACCCGACACCACCAATCAGCCCGGGCGCACCACGCTTGAAAGCGCGGCCGCCGAAGGCAATCCGGTCGCGCGCTATCAGCTCGGCGTACGCTCGCTGGAAAACGGCGATGCCGCGACAGCCGCCATCCTGCTGCGCCGCGCCGCCGAACAGGGCGTGCCCGCCGCGCAATACCGCTATGGCAAGCTGCTGGAAACCGGCGAGGGCGTCGAGATCAATCTCGAGGACGCGCGCCGCTGGACCGAGCGCGCCGCCAATGCCGGCCATCGCCGGGCCATGCACAATCTCGGCGTGATGTACTACTATGGTACCGGTGCCGCCCAGAACATGGAGATGGCTGCACGCTGGTTCCAGGAGGCGGCCCTGCTCGGTCTGCGCGATTCCCAGTTCAATCTGGCCTTGCTCTACGAGACCGGTGACGGTGTGCCGCTGAGCCTGCCGGACGCCTATGCCTGGTTCACCATTGCCGCCAGCGAGACCGACCCGACAGCATCCGAGCGCGCCGCCACCCTGGCGGAAATGATCACGCCTGAAGCTCTGGAGGCCGCGCGGACCACCGCAGCCGGCTTCACGCCGCGCCCGATTGATGGCGAGGCCAACGGCATTTACGGCAACCTCCCCTGGGAGCGTGTCGCCACAACCGACATGGCCCTTGTGCGCCGCGCCCAGGGTTTCCTGTCGGTGCTCGGTTACGGACCGGGACCGATCGACGGCCAGATCGGCGACCGGACCCGCGACGCCATCATGGATTTCGAGGCTGACCAGGGCCTGCCCCGCACCGGACGCGTCGATACCGTTCTCGTTGAACGGCTCGAGCGTGCGGCGGCGGGCTGATCGGCGGTGCAGATCTACCTCCCGATCGCGGAAATCTCAGTCAATATCTTTGTTTTGCTCGGATTGGGCCTCGGCGTCGGCTTCCTGTCCGGCATGTTCGGGGTCGGCGGCGGTTTCCTGATGACACCGCTACTGATCTTCATCGGCGTTCCGCCGGCCGTCGCCGTCTCGACCGGGGCCAACCAGATCGTCGCATCCTCGGTCTCCGGCGTGTTCCCGCACTGGCGCCGCAAGACGCTGGATATAAAGATGGGCGTGCTGCTGCTCATCGGCGGCTCCGTCGGCTCGATAGCCGGCGTGCAATTGTTTGCCCTGCTGCGCGGGCTCGGCCAGATCGACCTCATCATCTCCCTGAGTTATGTCGGCTTTCTCGGCGTCGTTGGCGGTTTGATGATGGTCGAAAGCGTGCGCTCCATCTTGCGCAACGCCAATCCGGACAAATCTGCCGCGAGGCGGCCCTTGCGCAAGCGCGGCTGGATTGACCGCCTGCCGCTGAAAATGCGCTTTCCCGCGTCCGGCCTCTACATTTCCGTCCTGCCGCCGCTCGCCATCGGACTGTTCGTCGGCACGCTGGTCGCCATCATGGGCGTGGCCGGGGGCTTCATCATGGTGCCGGCCATGATCTACATGCTGCGCATGCCGACCAATGTCGTGGTCGGCACCTCGCTCTTCCAGATCCTGTTCGTGACCGCCCTGACCACCTTCCTGCAGGCGGCCCAGAACCAGACCGTCGACATTCTGCTCGCCCTCCTGCTGACCGTTGGCGGCGTGATCGGGGCCCAGTTCGGCGCCCGGGCCGGCCGCAATGTGAAGGCCGAGGAATTGCGGGCCCTGCTCGCCGCGCTCGTGCTCGCCGTCTGCCTCAAAATGGGCTGGGACCTGGTGGTCACGCCGTCCGATCTCTTCGTGATCCTGCCGCGCGGTGCCGGGGAGGGGTTCTGAGATGATCGCCAGCCTCGCTCTCGCCCTGACCCTTCAGGGCCAGCCGCAGATCGCGACCGAAGCCCCGGGCATTGTCGCCGCCCTGACCCAGGAAACCGTCGAGATCCGCGAGGATTTCGATGGCGCAGAGCTGGTCCTTTACGGCGCGACGCGGGGCCTGACGATCCAGGACGAGATCGTTGTCGTGCTGCGCGGACCGGGCCGCGATCTGCGGGTTATGCAGAAGCGACGGAGTTTCGGCATCTGGGTCAATGCGTCGCCACTCGAGTTTGACGATGTGCCGAGCTATTACGCGATCGCGACATCGCTGCCGCTGGAGACAATCGCGGGCCCGGCGGAACTGGAGCGCAGCGGCATCGGCCTGCAGGCGATGCTGGAGGCCAATGCAACCGCGATGGAGCCCAGCTGGCTGTTGAGCGCCTCAACTCTCACTGCCGAGACCCCCGTGATCGAGCAACCGGCCGCAGCCCCCGACGGCGCTGACGTCCCGCCCCTGATCCGGCGTGACGCGGTCGCCGACTATCTGGCGGCCATCGCCCGTGCCGGGCGTCGCGACAACGTCTTTGCCGAGGCCCAGCGCGGCGTGGAAATCCTGGATGGCGGCCTGTTCCGGGCGACAATCGCCCTGCCGCCTCTGACCCCGGTCGGCAATTACGTGGCCGAGGTCTATCTCTTCCGCGACGGTCGTCCGATTGCCAGCCGTTCGGCCAGCCTGCGCGTGGAAAAGGCCGGTATCGAGCGCTTCTTCTACGAGTTCGCGCATGATCTGCCGACGATTTACGGCCTGTTTTGCGTGTTGATGGCCATGCTGGCCGGCTATCTCGCCAATCTCGCCTTCAACCGGCGCTGACCCCTTTCCAATCCGCGGCGTCTGCCTATTTCTGCATCATGAGCACACCTGCCTCCCGCCTCACCATCACCCTCTGGCTCGGTCTTGCCGGCTGGATTCCGTTCTGGCTGCCGGTCGGGCTCGCGACGCAGGCCGTGCTCTCCGGCCGCAGCGCTGCCGCCGAGACCGCGCTCTTCATCGTCTATGGCGCGATCATTCTCGGTTTTCTGGGCGGTGTGCGGTGGGGCCACGCAATGGCCCGTGCCGTGCCAGCAAGCGCGCTGACCTACGGACTCTCCGTCCTGCCCAGCCTTGCCGGGCTTGCCGCCGTGATCGCCTATTGGGCCGGAGCTGTCCTGCCCGGCATCTCGCTTGTCCTGATCGGTCTCGTCCTGCACTGGCGCTGGGACCGCCACGCAACACGATCCGGCTCACTGCCGCATTGGTATGGCCGGCTTCGAAGCCTGCTGACGCTCGGCGCGGCGCTGGCAGCGCTCGGCATGCTCGGCCTCTACGCGGCGAGCGTCTGACACGGGCCGGGCGTTCAACCCTGACATAAAACATGGCATCATGGTGCCATGGGATGGATCAGCGACCTGTCCGACAGTCTGCTGAGCTGGGTTCGCTACTGGCAATCCGGGTCGCTAACGCGCGCGCGCCGCAAGCGCTTGCTGGAGATGCTGGAAGACGAGCGCTGAACCTGGCGCAGCCTCGACCAGCTTGTGACGGCCTGCGGGTCCGACCGGGATACCGTGATCAAGGACCTGATGGCGCTGGATGCCCGGCCGCAGGCAAGGAATCCTGACATGTGGGGTCTGGCGCGACGGAATCCGCCTGGAAGCGCCTAGCGCCGGTCCGGCACACATGATTTCGCGGCAACCGCATAGATCCGTGCCCGCCCCATGACGAGGGCGCCCGGCACCCCACCGAAACAGCGGACAAAGGCCGGGTCACAGACATTCAACCCGCCGGTAAAGGCGCCGAAAGCCGGCATGATCAACCGCTCGCCATCGGTCGCAAAGCAGCGCGCCCGCACCGCCCGCCCCTTGCCGCGCACCTTCGCGCAGGGATGCAGGTGTCCGGCGACCTCGCCCGGCGCTGCCCCCTCGGTCGGCTCGTGGCGCAGGACCAGACCGCCCAGTTCAAGCGTGTGGCGTACCTCGCCGCCAAACTGCGGCGGCGGCGCCGGATCATGATTGCCCTCGATCCAGACCCAGCGCGACACACTGGCGACGAGATCTGCGAGCCGTTCGACATCGGCCCCGTCCATGCGGCGGTCGGCGAGGCGGTCATGGAAACTGTCGCCCAGCGCGATCACGGTCCGGGGCCGGTGCCGGGCGATGGCAGCGCCAAGCCGGCGCAGCGTGGTGCGCGTATCATAGGGCGGCAGCATCTGGCCGCCCATGCCATAGGACGAGCCCTTCTCGAAATGCAGGTCGGAGACCACCAGCACGCCGCGATCGGGCAGAACCAGTACACCCTCGGCATCGGCAATCGCCGCTTCTCCGGCGAGGCTGAAGGCATGATCCGCAATTGTGTCAGTCAAGCCGGAGGGCCTCCGCGATCAACTCGTCTGCGGCATCCTCGAGGATGCTGTCATGACCCTCGCCATAAACAGGTTCCTTGCCGATCTCCAGCATGACCGGCACGGCCAAAGGCGAGATCCGGTCGAGACCGACATGGCTGATCCGCCCCTTCACCCGGGTCAGCGCCTCGCCGAGGCGGCGAATGTCGAGCAGGCCGGCGGCGGCATCCTGCCAGGCGGCCCGCAGCAGGACATGATCCGGCTCGTGTTCGCGCAGCACGTCATAGATCAGGTCGGTCGAGAAGGTGATCTGGCGGCCCGACTTCTCCTGACCGGGAAAGCGGCGCTCGATCAGGCCGGCGATGACGGCACAATTGCGGAAGGTGCGCTTCATGAGCTGGCTCTCGGCCAGCCAGGCATCGAGATCATCCCCCATCATGTCCTCGTCGAACAGCGCATTGAAGTCGAGGCCGGACAGGTCACGCAGCCCCCAGACCGAGACGGCATATTCATTGGCGACAAAACCCATCGGTCGCATGCCGAGGCGTTCGAGGCGGCGGGTCAAGAGCATGCCGAGGGTCTGGTGCGCCAGCCGTCCCTCGAACGGGTAGCAGACCATGTAGTAGCGGGCCGATCGCGGGAAGGTTTCCACCAGCAGGCCGTGCGCGTCGGGCAATCGCGAACGGCTCGCCTGGAGGCTCAGCCAGTCGCGGACCTGCTCGGGCAGCTCGCCCCACTGGTCGGGATGCTGGACCATGTCGCGGACGCGCTCGGCGAGATAGGTGGAAAGGGGAAACTTGCCGCCCTGGTAGAACGGGATCTTGGGATCGGCATCGGCGGCACGGGTAACCCTGGCCGACATCTCCTCGATCGCGACAAAGCGCAGCACCTGGCCGGCGAAAATGAACGTGTCGCCGGGGCTGAGCTGTTCGACGAACCATTCCTCGACCTGCCCGAGCCGGTGCCCGCCGCGGCCGCGACCGGACACCACCACATCCAGCATCGGCGCCTCGACGATCGTGCCGACATTCATCCTGTAGCGCTGGGCGATCTGCGGCGTGCGGGCCAGCCAGCGGCCGTCCTTGCGCTTAACCAGACGCCGGAAACGCTCGTAGGTATTGAGGGCATAGCCACCGGTGGCCGTGAAATCGAGCACCCGGTCGAAAGTCTCGCGGTCGATCTCGGCATAGGGCGCTGCGCTGCGGACCTCGTCGAACAGGGCATCCGCCTCGAACCCGTCGCCGCAGCCGCGCCCCATGATGTGCTGGGCCAGGACGTCCAGTGATCCGGCCGCCAGCGGCTCGCCATCAAGCGCATTCTCGGCGACCGCCTGGCGGGCCGCCTGGCATTCCAGATGCTCGAAACGATTGGTCGGCGCCAGCAAGGCACGCGACGGAGCATCAAGCCTGTGGTTGGAACGGCCAAGCCGCTGGATCAGGCGGGAAGAGCCCTTCGGCGCCCCCATCTGGATCACCAGGTCGACATCGCCCCAGTCGATGCCGAGATCGAGGGTCGAGGTACACACGACAGCCTTCAACCGCCCCTCAGCCATTGCCTTTTCCACCTTGCGGCGCTGTTCCGGCGACAGCGATCCATGATGCAGGGCGATGGGCAGGTTGGCGTCATTGCGCGCCCAGAGTTCCTGGAAGGTCAGCTCGGCCTGGGAGCGCGTATTGACGAAGACGAGCGCCATCTTCGCTGCCCTGATGCGTTCATAGACATCGCCCAGCGCATGACGACCGGAATGCCCGGCCCAGGGAATGCGATCCGCCGGATCGAGGATTTCCACCTCGGGACGGGCGCCGGCTTCCCCGCGGACGATGCGTGCAAAGCGATCACCGCCGGCGGGCTGGGCGACGAGCCAGCGCGCCAGACCGCCCTCATCGGCAATGGTTGCGGACAGGCCGGCGCGACTGGCGTCCGGCGCCCACTGACGGATGGTGGCCAGATCGAGCGAGAGCAGGTCGCCGCGCTTTTGCGGTGCGATGGCGTGGATCTCGTCGATGATGATCCGGCGCAGGTCGCGGAAAAGGGCCTCGGCATTGGCTGTGGCGCAGAACAGGGCGAGCTGTTCCGGCGTGGTCAAAAGGATGTCCGGCGGATGGGCCCGCTGGCGCTGGCGCTTGGCTGCCGACGTGTCGCCGGTCCGCGTCTCGATGCGCAGGTCCAGCCCCATCTCCTCGACCGGGATCACAAGATTGCGGGCGACGTCGACCGACAGCGCCTTGAGCGGCGAGACATACAGCGTGTGCAGCCGGTGTGGCCGTGTCTTGCCCTGACCATGGGTCCGGGCCGCAAGATCGATCAGGCTGGGCAGGAAGCCGCCCAGCGTCTTGCCGCCGCCGGTGGGCGCGATCAGCAGGGCGTCCTCGCCGGCCTGCGCCGTTTCGATCATCTCGAGCTGGTGGGAGCGCGCCTGCCAGCCACGCGCGGCGAACCAGTCCGCAAAGCGTTCCGGCAACACGGAAGGTGCGAGATCCGGGGCTGGTGCAGTCGGCATGACGCTGTCCTGGCGCGCCTTGCGGTCCGCGCCCTTTCCCAAGGGGGGGATGACTGCCCTGAGCATCCCCCTGCCCGTTTTGCCCCGTTTTCGCCATGGTGACAGGCGAGTTTGCCATTAGCGAGGGAAATTGGGTCATGGTCAACGCCGTCATTGAACGGTTTCAACGGCTTGATGCTGCGTTCAGTGAACGCGCCAGCAAGGGTGAGTGCCTGTATGGCCGCTTCTCTGCCCTGGCCTGCATCTCCGCGACCGAAACGCCCGACGTGCTCACCGACCGCACCCTGACCATCCGCGACCGGATGAATGAAGGCCTGGGAAGCTGGCGCTCGCCGGGCCGGGCCATGCGCCTCGTCTTCTCCGCCGCCCTGGCGTCCTCCAATCGCACGGCAGACCAGTTCTTTGCCATCCGCGAAGCGCTGAACGAGCGCCGCCGCGAGCGCGGCAGCCGCATGCTCAGCCATGGTGGCTCCTGCGCCGCGCTGGCGCTCGCCGTCGCCGGCGGAGAGACGGGGCAGGTCGACACGTTTTTTGACATTCTCGACGAGATCGCCCTGCCCTGGTGGCGCCGCGTTCCGGCTCGCGAGGATGTCCTCGCGGCGACCTTTGCCGCCATGGGCGAAACACCGGACTGTGCCCGCAAGAAGCTCGACCGCGCCCGCAATGCCCTGCGCGCCGCCGGCGTACCGGGTCATCATGTCGAAGGCGCGGCCCAGGAAATCTGCCTCGGACCGATCGATCACGGCGAGATCGCCGCAGCCTGGACCAGCCTCAACACGGCGGTGCGCGGCCGGCCCGTGCTGCGCAATGGCGTCGGCAAGACCGGCCTGGCGGTTCTGGCCGCCCGCGGACGTGGCGCCGAGACAGCCGACCGTCTGGTCTCCAGCTTCGAAACCGTCAGGGCCCTGCGGCCGCGTCCGTCGGGCCAGGTTGCGGCGCGCCTCGCCATGCGCCTTGCCCAGGCCCAGACCGGCACCAGCCAGCCGCACGCCGCGGCCCGCGACCTCGCCGCCATCCTGGCTGCCCAGGCGGCGGTGATCGCTGCCGTTGCAGGAACCACGGCAGCCGTGGCCGCAGCGAGCTGAACCGGCGTGACAGGTCCGGCCTGTCCGGGCTAGGACTGGGTTGCTGCCTGCCGATGAGAGGCCGCGCGCAGGGGGGGCGTCGTGTTCAGGCAACTCAGTTCGGATCATATTGTGGCCACGCTGGAACGCCTCGCGGCGCGATGCCGTGACCGTTTCGCCAGCGCCAGCCTCAATAATGTCATCGACGAGCTGATCGGCCTCGCCAAGCGTGACCGTCGGCGCAGCCAGCGACTGTCCCGTCCCTATTTTCTCCTGCGCAGCGGTACGCTGCTCGCGGTCCTGCTCGCGCTTGCGGGCCTGGTCTACGTCGGCACCCAGGTATTCGCCTGGGCCCAGGTCAACAGCGGGCAGGCTGACGTCTTCACCGTATTCGAAGGCGTCGAAGCCGGGTTGAACATCGTCATTCTGGCAGCCGTCGCGATCTTTACCCTGACCCGGGTCGAGGAACGCCTGAAGCGCTCGCTAGCGCTGGATGACCTGCACGAATTGCGCTCGATCGCCCATGTCATCGACATGCACCAGCTGACCAAGGATCCGACAGCGCTGCTGCGTCTGGGGCCGCGCACTGCCGCCTCGCCCGAGCGGGCCATGACCGAGTTCGAGTTGGGCCGCTATCTCGATTATTGCGCGGAGGCGCTCAGCCTGGCGGGCAAGATTGCCGCGCTTTACGCCCAAAGCTCGCGCGATCCCGTCGTGATCGCCGCGGTCAATGACATTGAGAGCCTGACCTCCAACATGTCGGCCAAGATCTGGCAGAAAATCGACATCGTGCGCGGTACGCAGCCCAGCACCGCAGAGCGTGGCGACGGCTGATCAAAACGCGCTTTCCCTTGCCGGGAGAAGGGTGCTAGGGAGATTTTCAGGACTGAATGCCAAGGGGGGCAAGCCATGAATCCCGAAGACCTCATGAATCCGGAAACGCTCGCGACCCTGGTCGAGACCGGTATTGCAGCCAGCACCAATGTCGTGCTCGCCGCCATCATTCTCATCGTCGGCCTGGCGATTGCCGGCTCGGTTCGCAAGGCGATCCGCAATGCCGTGCTCAAGAGCGAGCGCATGGACGACACGCTGGGCAGCTTTTTCGGATCACTGGCCTATTACGGCATCATGGCGATGGTCGTCATCGCCATGCTCGGCACATTCGGCATTCCCACGACCAGCTTCGTCGCAACACTCGGCGCGGCTTCGCTGGCGATCGGTCTGGCCCTGCAGGGCACGCTGTCCAACCTCGCCGCCGGCGTCATGCTGATCCTGTTCCGCCCCTATCGTCTCGGCGACTGGGTGGAACTGGCGGGCACGTCCGGCGCAGTCCAGGAAATCACACTTTTCACGACGGTGCTGGCGACCGGTGACAACAAGAAAATCATCATCCCCAACGGCAAGTCCTGGGGTGACACGATCACCAATTATTCCGCCAATCCGACCCGCCGCGTCGATCTTGTCTTTTCGATCGATTATGGCGATGACATTTCCAAGGCGATGCAGGTGATCAGCGACACGATCGGCGCCGACGAGCGGGTCCATTCCGACCCGGCGGTCTTCACCGCGGTCAAGGCCCACGGCGAAAGCTCGGTCGATATCGTGACCCGCGCCTGGTGCAATACCGGTGATTACTGGGGCGTGCATTTCGATGCGATGAAGAATGTCAAAGAGGCCTTTGACAAGAACGGCATCTCCATTCCCTACCCGCATCGCGTCAATATCGCCCGCAAGGGCTGATCCGCACGGGCATCGGGGCTGCGGCCCCGATTGCGCCGCATTTGGGGGTAAGCTGACCGCATGACAGATCGCGATACATCGAGCAGCCGCCCCACCGGCCGCACCACATTCGTCCAGCGCCTGATCCGGGTCGGCTCGACCGACATCATCCGCGTCGTGGTCCTGTGTGTCCTGGCCGGCTTTGTCCTGGCCGCCTTCCACGTCAATCCACGCCGGCTCTGGGTCGACTTTTTCGGGACCATTGCGGAATCCTGGGGACGGTTCATCGATTTCCTGACCCATTCGGTGGGCTGGGCGATCGAATACTTCCTGCTCGGCGCCATCCTGGTCATTCCGATCTGGATCGTGTTCCGGGTCCTCGGTGCCCTGCGGCGCAACTGAGTCCGGCCGACATTCCGCTTTCGTTAACTATCCTCCTTTGCCGGTTGGCAAGGAAGATGGGTTACGGGATTGGCATGACATCCCTTGTGCGAAACCCGTCAAGTGCGGCCACGACCATGCCCGCCACCGACTTCCAGGCCTGCAGCGGAGCCCCGCTGCTGCTTGAGTCGAACGGCTTCCTGCGCAATATGCTGATCGGCCTCCTGCGGGATGGTGGCGCCGAAAACGTCATGATCGCCAAACGTGGCGACGCCGCGATGGCCCAGATTGGCGAACGGACGCCGAGTGTCATCATTGCGGACTGGCACGAGCATGACGATCCGGCGGAAGACCGCCTGAAACTCGTGCGGTCGATCCGCGAGACCGAAAATGCCCCCTACCGCGACACACCGATTGTCCTGATTTCCCAACCGCGCTCGCGGCGGGAAATCGAGCGGGCGCGTGATGCCGGGGTTTCCGAGTTCCTGATCACACCGATCGCCCCTGTGACGCTGCAGGACCGGCTGCGGTCACTCCACGCCCAGCCACGTGCCTTCATCAGCGCATCGCGGTTCACCGGACCCGACCGCCGAAGACGTCCGCGCAAGGCACATGGTCCGGCCTACAAGCGCATGGCCGACGTTGCCGACGACCTGACGACGCCCCTGGCCGCCGCCCGCGCCGCCGCGATTGCACTGTCCCACGAAACGCAACTCACCGGGGACCGGCTGGCCATTCGCGTCGGCCGCTCCCTGCAGCGCTTTATCACGGCAGTGCACGAATATACGGCAGTCGAAGCCGAGGTCGTCGAGATGCACCGCGCCGCCCTCGCTCAGCTCGCCCGCATGGCTGAGGACGGCAATCCGTTGCGTGAACCGGTCGTGTCCGGCCTCGAACAGGTCGTCGCCAAGCGCATGGGGCGCCGCTAAGGCGGCTTCCGGGACGGGCCGGGCTGGCTTATCAAGTCTGTCCAGACCCGCAGGATCGCCATGACCGACGACATACAGTCCCGCCTCGATTCCATCGCTCCGCTGATCGTGGACGGTTCGCCGCATGCCGTCGCGCTGGGCCTGTCGCTCAAGGCCCTGACACCCGGACGGGCGGTGATGGGCGCGCGCTATGATGAAAGCCTGGTCGGTGACCCGGATGCCGGAACACTGCATGGCGGCGTGATAACCGCCCTGCTCGACCATGCCTGCGGCATGGCGGCCTTTGCCGGTTTCGGTGCCAAGGACACACCCGCGACGCTCGATCTGCGGATCGACTATCTGCGACCGGCCAGGCCGGGCCTGGATGTCACCGCCGAGGCCAGCTGCCTCAAATCACACGGCCTCGTCGCTTTTGTCCGGGCCACGGCCCATGATGGCGATCCGGACGACCCGGTCGCCATCGCCCAGGCCGCCTTCATGATCACCAAGGCCTCCAAGGCGGCACAGGAACGTGCCCGTCGCGCCTATACCGAAGGGCGGATGGAATGAATCCGGTTCTGCTCGAAACCCTCATGGCGGCGCCCTATGTGGCCCGCTTCGGCGTCCGGCTTGACCGCCGGGGCAATGAGTTGACCGGCGTCCTGCCCTTTGCCGACCACCTTGTTGGCAATCCGCTGATCCCGGCCCTGCATGGCGGTGCCGTCGGCGCCTTCCTTGAAATCGTGGCCTCGGCCTCATTGCTCGCCAGCCAGCCGCTCGAACGCCTGCCCAAGCCGATCGATGTGGCCATTGACTATCTGCGTCCGGCGCGGGCCCAGGATGTCTATGCGCGGGCCGTCGTCGCGCGCTCCGGTCGCCGCGTCGCCAATGTCCGCGTCGAAGCCTGGCAAAACCGGATTGATGCCCCGGTTGCGACCCTGCACGGGCATTTCCTGATTACGCCGGCGCAGGGCAGTTCCGAGGCACTGTGAGCCGGACGGGTGTCGTTGGGATCCGAAACGCTCCCATTCGTCGCGCAAACCTGAATCAGGCTTACCTCGCCCTTACAAGCGCGACATTTTCTAACCGAATTCTCTCAAAGGTTTACTGAGCCGGTCAGGGCGCAGAGAGTCGGCGACGGGCAGTCTTGATGTCGTGGTGACAGGTCACAGAGGGGTGACCGGCCACGCCTGAGGAGACAGCCCCATGCTTATCACATCCATGGCCGCAATCGCTGCGAGCCTGAGCCTGACACCGATTGCTGTCAGTGCCGACAATGCGCCCAGCCAGGTCATTCACTTTCATACCGCAGACCTTGAAAGTGAAGCAGGATGGACTTCGGTCGAGAACCGTATCCGCGAAGCCACCGAACGGGTTTGCCGGCCGCACGGCCTGCACGGCATCGTTGCCATCCGTGTCCGCGAAGCGTGTTTCGATGCGACTTTCTCGGACGCGATGTCCCAGCTCAATCGCCAGCACGCCGAAGTCAACAGCCGCGACGTAGCGGTCGTGATCAGCGCGCAGTAAACGACCAGGCTTCCAGGCGGCCGCCCCGGGGGCTGGCGCGGTCGCCTGCGACGCTGTGCCCTCTCGCGCAACGGGCGCACAGGGTGCAATCTGGCCGCATGACACACACCAATGCCGTTACCGCCTATTATGACGGGCTCTGCCCGATCTGCCGACACGAGATGGCCGGCTATGTGCGGCGCGCCCCGGATCTCATCCAGCTCCACGATTGCAATGGCGACATGCCGGGCGATGTTGATCGTGACGCGGCACTCGCCAGCCTGCATGTCCGATTGCCCGACGGGCTTGTGGTCGATGGCTGGGCGGCCTTCCTGGCGATCTGGGAGCGGACACCGGGATGGGGTTGGCTGGCATGGCTGACGCGACCGGCCTGGATCCGCATCCCGCTTGACCGCGTCTATCGCCTGATCGCGCCTTACCGGCCCCGGCAGACCTGCCGTGACGATGTCTGCGCCCGCTCGGACTGACAGTCGATCCCGTCACTATACATTTTTGTATTGATGCCCAAGATCTAACTTGGCACTCTCCCTATGGACTCCCGATCAGGCCTTACCAAATAAGACCCGCCGCGCCATGCATGTTTGCATGATGCAGGAGCCCATCCTGGAGAACACCATGAGACACCCCATTTTCGTCCCCACCGTCGGCCTGTTCGCCCTGGCAACAGCCCTGGCCGGACCGGCAGGCAACAGCGCTGCCGAACCGCCGGCGCACACCCTGGCCGAGATCCCCTTTGAAGCTGCGGACCTGACCGATCCGGCGCGCTATCAGAGCCTGCGCGGGCGGATTGAGACCGCGGCCCGCAATGTCTGCCGGGCGCAATTGCTGGGCGACCTGTTGCGTCCTGTGGCGCTCACCGCCTGCATCCGCGATTCCACCGCTCGCGCCCTCGACCAGCTCGAGCTGCATCGCTCGCGCGCGCTGACCCTGGCCGAAGCCTCGACGACGGATCAGGGCTGACCTGTTCGTCTATTGCCTGCCTCGGCGGGCCGGGCTAGGTGCGGGACATGTCTGTTCCGTCCCTGACCCGGCTCGACGTCATCAAGCGTGCCTGGCCCCTCGTCTTTGCCAATGCTGCCGTCCCGCTCGCCGGAGTCGCCGACACCTTCGTGCTCGGCCTGTCCGGCGACAAGGCTGACCTCGGCGGCGTGGCGCTGGGCGGCGCGCTGTTCTCGGTCTTCTACTGGAGCTTCTACTTCCTGCGCATGGGCACAACCGGCCTGACTGCCCAGGCGGACGGGGCCGGAGAGCGCGCCGAGACCCAGCGCATCCTGCTGAGAGCCCTCGCGATAGCCGCCGCCTTCGGGCTGGCCATCTTCCTGCTTCGCGACCTGATCGCACTGGGCGGCTTTGCCCTCCTGCAGGGCGAGGCCCGCGTCGAGGACAAGGGCGCCGACTACCTCCTCGCCCGCGCCTGGGGGGCACCGGCCGCCCTGGCCTGCTTTGCGCTCTCGGGCTGGCTGATCGGACTGGGACGCAATGCCGCGACGCTCGCCATCTATGTCGTCTTCAGCCTGGTCAATATCGCCCTTGATCTGTGGTTCGTGCTCGGGCTGGGTCTTGGACCGGGCGGGGTTGGCGCCGCGACCGCAATCGCCGAATGGGTCGCACTCCTGGTCGGACTGGCCTTCATGGCTGATACGCTGCGCCGCCAGGAGGGCTGGGCCGACGGCGTTCTTGACCGTGCCCGCCTGCTAGATCCCGCCGCCATCCGCGAATTGTTCCAGGTCAATGTGAACCTGATGATCCGGACCTGGTGCCTGGTGATCGGCTTTACCTGGTTCGCCAATGCCGGCGCCCGGCAGGGCACGGCAGCGCTGGCCGGCAATCACGTCCTGCTGCAGGTCATCTCGGTCTGGGCCTTCGTCCTTGATGCCTTCGCCTTCGTGGCCGAGACCGAGGCGGGACGCGCCTTCGGTCGACGCTCGGTGACCGATCTGCGGCGCTCGGTCCTGTTGACGGGCGAACCCATGCTGCTGGCCGGCGGCGCCTTTGCAATCGCGACCTGGCTGTTCGGCCCGACCGCCCTGACCGCGCTCATCGAAGACCCCGAAGCCCGCGCCGCGGCGATCGCCTACCTGCCCTGGTGCGCCGTGGTGCCGCTGCTGGGCGCGCCAGCCTGGTTGATGGATGGCATCTTCATCGGCACGACAAGTGGCAAGATACTGCGCAATGCCGGACTGGTCGCCGTCGCGGTCTATCTTGCCGCCGACGCGATCCTGTCACCCCTCTACGCCAATCACGGCGTCTGGGCGGCTTTCCTGATCTTCTACCTGGCTCGCGCCGCGACCCTGATGAGCGCCTATCCGGCGCTCGAGCACCGGCTTCACTCGACGCCGACAGCCTCGCCGACCGACGCGAACCCGTCCACCTGAAGCCGCTCGGCGAGTCCGCGCTTGATCCGCTGGACCAGACCGGGCCCCTCATAGATCAGGCCGGTATAAAGCTGGATCGCATTGGCGCCGGCGCGGATCTTGGCGTAGGCAGTATCGGCACAGGCGATGCCACCGACGCCAATGATCGCCATCTCCGGTCCGGCCGCCTTGCGGAAGACACGGACCAGCTCGGTCGAGCGCGCGAAGATCGGCGGGCCGGACAAGCCGCCCCCCTCGCCCATATGGCCGCTGACAAGACTTTCCGGCCGGGTCAGGGTGGTGTTGGAGATAATGATGCCATCCAGCTTGTGGCGGGTGATCGCCGACACCATCACATCGGCTTCGGCGTCATCGATATCCGGCGCAATCTTCAGGAAGACCGGAGCCTTGGCTCCAACCGCCGCGACAGCCGTCAGCAAGTCATCGAGTGCACTGGAGGATTGCAGCGTGCGCAGGCCGGGCGTGTTGGGCGAGGAGACATTGACCGTGAAGAATTGCGCCAGGTCCTGCAGCGCGGCCAGACAGGTGACGTAATCGCTGACGCGGTCCTCACTGTCCAGATTGGCCCCGAGATTGACGCCGACGATACCCGGTCGCCCAGCGCGTTTCTCCAGCCGCGCCCGGAAGACGTCGAGCCCCTGATTGGGGAATCCCATGCGGTTGATGACGGCGCGATCCTCGGCCAGCCGGAAAATGCGCGGACGTGGCTTGCCGTCCTGGCTGCGCGGTGTCACCGCGCCGCATTCAACAAAGCCGAAACCGGCTGCAAGCAGCGCATCCGGCGCTTCGGCATTCTTGTCGAAGCCGGCAGCGAGTCCCACCGGATTCGGCAGATCGAGGCCCGCCAGCGACGTCTTGAGTATCGCCGGATCGCGGCGCAGCTGACGGGGTCCGAGACCGGCCTTGAGTCCGAGGAGACCCAGCCGGTGGGCAGTCTCCGGCTCGAAGGCGTGCAGAAGCCGGGTGGCGAGATCATGGATCATGAGCGGCTCTCCAGATCGGACGGGAGGATCCAGTCACCCTCCTCATTGCGACGGACATGCCGGATGCCCCGCACGACGCTGGCCGGTATCGCGCCATAGACATGCGGAAAGAGCGCGCCGCCCCGGGATTTCTCCCATTTCACGCTGCCACCCAGCGCCTCAAGGTCGATCTCGACGAGAAGCAGGCGCTCATGGCTGTCATAATGCTTGATCAAGGTTCCCTCGACCTGGTCGGCAGCCGACAGGTGGATGAAACCGTCGGCGACATCATGCGGATCACCGGTGAAGCGGCCCTCGGCCATCACCTGCGACCAGCGATCAATGGTGGCCAGTCGATATGCGGTTCGTGTGGTCATGGGCACCCACTAGCCCCGGGGGCGGATTCGGGCAAGCACGCGACTCGCGCATGGGACAATTTTCCTATAGCGTTTCTCGCCCATGCTGACCCATGAGGACATCTGGCGCGGGATCGACCGCCTTGCCCGGCACGCGCAGACCAGCCCGTCCGGATTGGCCCGTCGCGCGGGCCTTGATTCAACCACCTTCAACCCGTCCAAAAGAGTTTCCGCCGACGGCAAGAAGGCGCGCTGGCCATCGACCGAAAGCATCGCCAAGGCCCTGGCCGCTGCCAATCTGGGTTTCGATGATTTTGCCGGCCTGATCAGCGGCCAGCCACGAACGTCCGCCCTGCCCTCGCGCGGGCTGGCGGATGGCGGGACCAGCGACCCCTTCGACGCGGCGGGCCTTCCGGTCGGCGCCGACTGGGAGGCCATTCCCTTTCCCGGCCTTGCCCCGGGGGAAGCCTATGCCCTGACGGTCCAGGACGAGACGATGCTGCCAGTCTATCGACCCGGCGACCGGCTCGTGGTGTCACATGAGGCGCCGACGCGGGTCGGCGACCGTGTCATCATCCAGCGGCGCGACGGAAGCCGGGCCGCCTGGACGCTGGCCGAGAAGACCGTGCAGGGGGTCCGCCTGACGCCACTCGACCCGCTGCGCCCATGCATCACCCTGCCGCTGACCCATATTGCCTGGATCGCCCGTATCGTCTGGGTCAGCCAGTAAGCGCAGATCACCGCTGGAGGCGCGAGTCGGCCCAGGCTGCCGCCGCCCGCCGGTCGTGAAGGCGGGACGCAAACTCGTCCAGCTCGCCCAGGATAGCGGTCTCGAATGCATCGCGCGGCGGCAATTGGCGCCCGGTTTCAACCAGTTCACGGATGCGCATGTCATAGGCCGGCTCATCGAGCGCGGCCAGTCCGAGCGCTTCGAAATAGCGCGGAGCGGGACTGCCCGGATCAAGGGCGATCGCCTGCGAGTAATAGCCCATTCCGGCTTCCACCGAAGCATCGAGGGCGCGCAGACCGCGCGAGCCGCCGCGACGCGCGACCTCGAGATGCCATGCGCCCAGCATGCCGAGCGCCCAGGCATTGTCGGGCTGGCGGGCGACGACTTCTTCGAGCAGGTCGCGGCCGCGCTGCGGCAGCCGGGTCAGATAGGCGCGCCAGCCGCTCATGTAGCGGCCGCGGAAACCGAGGGCAGCAGCGAGCCGGAGGCGCGCTTCAAGATGATCCTCGTCCAGGTGCAGGGCGTATTCGGCAAGGTCGATGGCACGCTCGGCAAGCGCTTCGCGATCGACGCCGGCATCCTCGACCATCAACCTGGCCAGCAAGGCTCCGGCCGCGAAGGCATAACCGTCTGCGGTCTCAAGGCGTTGCGCTTCATTCGCGGCGCGCTCCCAGGCACCTTCGCGGTAGGCCGCCTCGGCGGCGGCACGATCGGCCTGGACCGGCGCGGACAGGACAAACAGGGCAAGGAGCACGATGAAACGGATCATGGGGGAAACACTAGATCAGCGGTGCGCGGGCGCAAGCGGCAGGCGCGACTTTTCGCGCGCTGGTGTGATGTGCCGAACGGGCTAGGTTCGATCCCGTACAAGGAAACCTGCATGACCCTCGCCTTCTCGCCCCCGAAACCGCCCTATGCCAGCTATAGCGGCGTCGGCAAGCTGATGCCGTCGGACTACTGGACGTATTTCAGGGCCATGCAGCGCAATCCGCTGGAAATCTGGGGCGAGCACCATTTCTCGATCCGGCTGGCGCCCTTCCGCTTTCTCGGCCGGTCCAGCCTGATCCTCAATGATCCGGCTGCGATCCATCACTGTTTCGTCGCGAACGCCGCCAACTTCACCATGAACCCGCTGCGCCAGGCGGTACTCCGCCCCTTCCTGCGCGACGGGCTGCTCACTGCCGAAGGCGATATCTGGAAAACCGCGCGCAAGGCCGTGTCCCCCGTCTTCACGCCGCGCAAGGTCAACGGATTTGCGCCGCAGATCCGTGCCGTGTGTGACAGTGCGGCAGAGCGCCTGGCCGGCCAGGCGGGGGCGACGATCAGCGTGTCCGACCTGATGGTTGATCTGACCCTGGACGTGTTGATGGAGACGCTGTTTTCCGGCGACGAAGCGCTCGACAAGGCGCGCTTCACGCGGGGCATATGTGACCTCCTGGAAATCTCCGGCATTCCGCACCCGTTCGACCTGATGCACTTGCCGGGCTGGATTCCACGTGTTGGCCAGGGCAAGTCGCGCCAGGTCATCGCCGACCTGCGCGACCAGGTCGGCGCAGTCGCGTCAGCCCGCCGGGCTGCGCCCTCGCCCGAGCAGGCCGGCCGGACACCCGACTTTCTCGACCTCCTGCTCGGCGCCGGGCTGGACGATACGGCCGTCATTGACAATCTGCTGACCTTCCTCGCGGCTGGCCACGAAACCACGGCCCGATCACTGGCATGGACCCTCTATCTCCTGTCGCGTGACACGCAATCGCGCGAAAGGGTCGAGGCGGAGATTGATGCGGCGGACCTTGATGGCCGCGAGGCGGCCGGCTGGACCAGTCAATTGCCCTTCACCGAAGCCGTTTTGAAGGAGAGTTTGCGCCTCTACCCGTCAGCGCCCATGCTGGCCCGGACGTCGCAGGAATGGGATCTGGTGGTTGGCCTGCCGGTGCCTGCGGGAACCGATGTCCTGGTCTCGACCTGGCTGCTGCACCGCCAGCGCGACATCTGGCAACATCCCGACGAGTTCCGCCCCGACCGCTTTCTCGGCGACGCGGCTGCCGCCATCCCGCGCGACGCCTACCTGCCCTTCGGACTGGGGCCGCGCGTGTGCATCGGTGCCCGTTTTGCGATGATGGAGATGGTGATTGTGATGGCCTGCCTTCTCCGGCACCTGCGCTTCGATTTCGCCGGAGAACGCGATCCGGTGCCGGTGATGCGTATCACCCTGCAGCCAGACACACCCATGCCGATGCGACTCAGCGCGCGCTAGCGCTGAAAGCGCAGCCGGATGTTCAGGGACGGAACCGCATCGGATTGCCGCGATAGCCGGTCGCGGAACTGACCCTCGGAAGTCTCGACCCGGCTGGTTCCGGCGCGGTCACGGTCGGACCGGAAGGAAAGCCGCAAAAAGGCCGCGCGCCGCACCTCCCATTCCGACCAGAGATTCACGTAGACGCCCTCGGACCGGTCGAGCGTGTTGACCAGAACCGGGCCGGTGGCAGACGTGCGCACCCCGTCAAAGACGTAGATGCTGTCGCGCCGATCGCCATTCCAGCGTGTCGCGACCCCGGTACGCCAGCGCCCGGAATGTCGCCATTCGCCGTCCAGATCAACTTCCAGCCCGTTGTTTTCCTTTCGGATCTCGGTCAGCCAATAGTGCGTGGCGGGCCCCCGTTTCCTGAACCTGACGGCGGCGACATAGCGCCCATCCGCCCATTCCTGGCGCAGACCAAATCTCAGCTCGTAATCACGGTGACCGGACGTGGTGCGGGAAAAGCCCTGCAGTGGGTCGAGCCGGTCTGACCAGCGACGCGTCGCCTGGCCATCCATCCGCAGGCCGTCGAACCCGAACCGCGCGAGGTCCAACTCGAATTCGGCTGTGAGGCGTGCCACGCGCTCTTGCGATATATTGGCCGGACGGACATTGCCGTCGCTGTCGAGAATACTGGAAACCGGATTGTCCGACCGGCGCGCGACAGCTTCCAGGCGCACCAGGTCGCGCTCGCCCGAACGCCGGTCCAGAGTCACCTGATGAAGCCAGTCACGCGGTGGTTCAAGCGTGGCGGCGCCGGCCGTGCTGAGGGCGTTGTCCAGATCGGTTGAGGCGAGAAAGAGCCCCAGATCCAGCTGGCCCACTCGCCGCTCGGTGCTGAGCCGAAGCGTCCAGGTCTCGGACAGCGCCCAGTTGAGATCGGCACGCGGCGCGATATCGGTCAGGCTGAGTGCCGCGCCGCCTTCATTGGAACTGTCGAGCGCGAATTGCTCGACCCGGCCCCCGAGCGTGACCGACACGTCGGAAGCCGGCGTCCAGGTTCCTGATGCGAGCAGCGCCGTGCGGGTTTCCTCGACCTCGGCATCATCACCATCAACCTCCTGTTCGACACCATCAATAAAAGCCGAGGACGTGCCGGTGAGCGTGTTGCTGGCCCAGGCCGCACCGGTCTCGATCACCAGCCGGTCGCCCGGGCGCCAGCGCAGATCTGCCCGGGCAGCGGTCTCGCCGGTCTCACGTCGCGAATCGGAGCGGCTGGAGACCCCACCGGAAAGCAGATCATCGGTATTGACCGCCTCGCCCCGGCGCCGGGTCACCAGGGCAGTCAGCTGGATGGCGTCGTTCCAGTCATGACGCCAGCGGGCAGACCCGAAATGCGAGAGGAAATTCCAGCGCCCGCTCTCCAACGCACCATTTTCCGGCAGGGCGTCCGGCGCCGGCCGGCTGGCATCGTCGCGCCGCTCGCTGGACAGGCTGAATTCCAGCTCGTTGTCAGGGTCGACCAGGACACGCGCCAGGGTCTGCCAGTCGCGCCGCGTCCGGCTTTCGATCTCGTCGACCGAGGCGCGCGCAAAGGGCTCATCGGCGGTCGAACTGCGGATTTCCGAATAGTCCGTCAGGCTCTCGTCATACAGATCTATTCGCGCCTCCAGCTCGACCCGGCCGGATGTGAAGGCGGTGGTCAGCTCGCCCTGGTATTCCTCGCCACCGTCCTCGCGGGGTTCAAGCTCGATGCGACCGTCAACGCGCGTCGCCGCGGTCGAACGGGTGACAATGTTGAGGACACGCGCATAACCCTGCATGTCGACTTCGCGGGCGCCGGGTTCGATCAGCTCGAGGCGGATTACATCCTCGACGCGGATGGCGCGGATGCGCCCTTCCAGCGAGCCGCTCCCGCGCGGCGGCCGGCGACCATTGATGAGGACATTGCCCTGCGCCCCGGACAGACCCCGGACATTGTCGCCGCCATCAAGACCGAAGCCGGGCAATTGCCAGACCAGGTCGAGCGCCGTGCGGGGCAGGAACTCGGCGAAGGCGGCGGGCGTGTAGACAGCGACACCCGATTCCGGCGCAACCAGGCCGGCATCATCCGCCAGCGACGCGGCCGGTGCCAGGCCGGCGAGGCAGAGCCCTCCCGCCAGGGCCAGTAAACAGCCGTGTGTCCTGGTCAATGCAAAACCCTTCCCGGATGCGCGCGCCAAGATCGGCGCATCTGGTTAGGGAATTGCGATGAAATGGCTGAAAATCCAGCCTTTCGCGCAGATAAATGCAGCGCCTCCTTTCCTCGCGCAACCGGGTGCCTGACCTAGCCTTCCGGATACTGGAAGACCGCATCAAGACCGACGCGGAACACGCGGGCAATCTTGAACGCAACCTCCAGCGAGGGCGAATACTTGCCCTGTTCGATGGCGATGATGGTCTGCCGCGTCACGCCGACCTGTCTGGCCAGCTCGGCCTGGGTCATCTCGCCCGCATGAAAGCGCAGGGTGCGGATCTCGTTTGTGATGGGGGTGGATTTGGCCATCACACCCCCCGACGGTAATCGACCATTTTGGACACGCCCTTGACCAACTCGCTCGCGACCAGTCCGGCCAGGACGAGGTTGGCGATCAGGACGTAGGGCTGGGCGGTCATTGCCGACGCCATTGCCGCCAGGGCGAACAGGGCCAGCACAAAGCCGCCACGCTGGTCGCCGCGCATCTCGACCAGCCTGTCACGCTCGTCGGCATTCTCATTGGCTTCCGATGGGGCGGCCATGGCGATGGCGATATTGGCCACGATGGAGGCGATGATGATGATGCCGACCGTGACCAGCATTTTCGTATTGGTCAGATCAAGCGCGTCCTCCGGGCTTGTCGCCCCGCCGAACAGGACGCCGGCCGAAGTGGCGAAATACCAGGCATAGGCGCCGCCGGTCACAACCAGCATGGCGATATTGCTTTTCTCGTGAAAACTCATGTCAAACGCTCCATTCTCTGTGTCTGATATTTTTGACATGACGCTATGTAAGCAGGACCAGACTTAGTGTCAAACATTTTGAACATTTTTCTACACAAGAAAGGCCCGCCGAGGCGAGCCTTTCCATGAAATCAGGGGTTTGCGAGCTCGCCGGCGAGGCCGGATTCGATCAGCTTGATGGTTTCGCCGACGCCGTAAATGGCGACAAAGGAGCCAAAGCGCGGTCCCTGGGACTGGCCGAGCAGGACTTCATAGAGAGCCTGGAACCAGTCGCGCAGATTGTCGAATTCCTGGGTCTTGCCGGCCGCAAAGACCTCGTCCTGGATCTTTGCCGCATCGCGCTCGCCGGCATCCATCGCACGAAGCCGGGACAACAAGTCCTCCATGGCCGCGCGCTCCATGTCATTCGGGGCACGGAAGGATTTGGTCGGTTCGACGAAGTCCTGGAAATACTGCACGGCAAAACCGGCCAGCTGATCGATCAGCGGGTGGCTGGCCGGCGTGGCGCCCTCCACATAGCGGCCGATAAAACCCCACATCACCTCGGCATTATGGGCCGAGGCGGCCGAGGCCAGGTTGAGCATCAGGGCAAAGGAGATCGGCGAGGTATCGGTCGGCGGATTCCCGTCATGGATATGCCAGGCCGGGTTTTCCAGCTGCTGCGCCGGCGTCTGGCCGGCATAGGCCGCCAGATGCTGCATATACTCGTCTACCGCCTTGGGTATGACGTCAAAATACAGGCGCTTGGCCGTCTTCGGCTTGACGAAGTTGTAATAGGACAGGCTCTCCGCCGGTGCATATTTCAGCCAGTCCTCGACCGACAGGCCATTGCCCTTGGACTTGGAGATCTTCTCGCCCTTCTGGTCGAGGAAGAGTTCGTAGACGAATTGCGTCGGCGGTTCGGCGCCGAGGATCCTGCAGATGCGCGAATAGATCGGCGCATTGGTCTGGTGATCCTTGCCGAACATCTCGAAATCAACGCCCAGGGCCGCCCAGCGCATGCCGAAATCGGGCTTCCACTGCAGCTTCACATGACCGCCGGTGACCGGCAGCGTGGTCTCGATGCCGTCCTCATCGTCAAAGGTGATCGTGCCGGCTTCGGCATCGACCGCCTTCATCGGCACATAGAGGACCCGGCCGGTCTTCGGCGAGATCGGCAGGAAGGGCGAATAGGTCGCCTGGCGTTCCGCCCCCAGCGTCGGCAGCATGACCGCCATGATGTCATCATAGCGCGCGGCGGCACGGCGGAGCATGGCGTCATAGGCGCCGGACTTGTAGAGCTCGGTCGCCGACTGGAAGGTGTAGGTGAAGCCGAACCCGTCGAGAAAGCCGCGCAGGCGGGCATTCATGTGGGCGCCGAAACTCTCATGCGTGCCGAACGGATCGGGCACCACGGTCAGCGGCTCCTGCAGGTGCTGGTTCAGCATGTCCTGCTGCGGCAGGTTGTCGGGAACCTTGCGCATGCCGTCCATATCGTCGGAGACGCAGATCAGCTGCGGCTCATAGGCGCCGCCGGTCAGCGCATCGAAGGCGCGCAGCACCATGGTGGTGCGCACAACTTCGCCGAACGTGCCCATGTGCGGAAGCCCCGACGGGCCATAGCCGGTCTCGAACACGACCGGCCCGGATTTTCGCCCCAGCTTGTCCAGACGCTTCTTGAGCAGGCGCGCTTGTTCAAACGGCCAGGCTTTTGCGTTTTGGGCAAGATCGGAGACAGACATCCCGGGTAACTTTCTCAAACAGGTGAACAGAAGGCTCGCGAGGTAGAGGGGATGCACGGGATGGTCAAGCGGGCGGGGCTTGGTGCCCCCCCATTCCCGCTCCCGCGGGAGTGGGTCAGGTTGAAGCGGAAGTGCCGACGGCAGCAAGCATCCCTCATCACCCTCCGGAGACTTTCTGCCGGGCGAGAAGGGCAAGGAGCGGTGCCCTGTCACCACACACCGTCACCCAAAAGACACACTTCGCACCGATCCAACCCAAACGTGTCAAATTCGCCTTGAACGGGAACACTTGCGGCGGCATAAGCCGCATCCCGTCAGCCCCGTTCGGGACCAAGCCCATCGGTCCTGCGCACACGAAGAGTCGATCATGAACCCAGTTCAGACCCGATATCGCCTCGCCCGCCCGGCCTGTTGGCCGACAGCGGTTGTGCGCGCGGAGGATGACGCTTCCACCCGGTAGACTGACCCCCCAGTCCCGGTTGTTGGCCCTCCCGAGCGCTCGCTCGAGGAGGGTTTTTTGTGTTCCGCGCCGCTGCCCCCCCGATCGCGGCCGGAATGCAGGACCCAGGGAGGGAGTGCGACCCCCGACGCGCTCCCTCCCGTTAGGGCGCGGCCTCGTCCAGCGACCAACCGGCCTTGCCGCTGAGCTTGCGGGCGAGGAGATGGATGAACAATCCGGCCGGGCCGAACATGAAGGTGAAGAGCAGCGCCGGCGTCACGATCCAGCGGCTCAGGCCGATACGGCGGGCATCGCGCACGATCCAGGCGCCGACGAAGAGGTCGAAGACCAGGAAATGGACCCAGCCGGTGAGCAGGCCGACCGGGTGCGAGAACAGGGCGTGCACCGCGCCAAGACTGGACATCCCGGCCTCTGGGTCGGACTGGCCGAAGCCGATCCCCAGCGTCAGGAAGGCCAGATAGATCGCCGCCAGGACCAGCGGGATCAGCGCGCCGTGCACGAGGCGCTGCGTCCACGCCCAGCCAGGCGCCAGGATCAGGAGCGCCCAGGCCGGCACGACTGACAGGTTGAGGACGGAGTAAAGCATGTCATAGCTCATCACGAGCTCCTTCCGCGACGGATCAGGACGCACCAGCCTACATCATCCGGGTTCGTGATCTGCAACCTGCCTTGTTACTGACTGACCAGTCAGTTATAACACGGTCATGACAGCGCTCCCGAAACGCCGCCGCCGCCCGGACGCCCGCCCGGATGAAATCCTTGATGCCGCCCTCTCTGTGTTCTCGGCGAAAGGCTTCGCCGCCGCACGTGTCGAGGATATTGCCCGCGAAGCCGGGCTGTCGAAAGGCGCGGTCTATCTCTATTTCCCCTCCAAGGAAGCGATGCTGAACGGGCTGGTCGAGCAATCAGCCGGCCAGCTGGCCAAGGCTGCCGAACAGCTCGTCGCACTGGGCGCGCCGCAGGACCCGGAGGCCGCCTTTCGCGGCCTTCTGCGCATGTTGTTCACAGCCATGGGTGATCCCGACATCAATGCGGCACCGCGCCTGGTGTTCGCCGAAGCCGCCCGCTTTCCGGAGATCGCTGCCCATTATCGCAGCCAGGTCCTGGACGTCGCCCGGCGCGCCCTGCGCGCCCTCCTGGCGGCCGGTGTCCGGAGCGGGGCGTTCCGCGATGTCGATGCCGATGCCTTCATGCGCGCCACTGCCGGTCCCGGCATCGCCCACATGGCGCTGACCTCAATTTTCGGCTTTCCGCCCGACCGGCTCACCGATCCCGCCGCGATGGCCGACGCCCTCGCCGACATTCTCCTTGACGGTCTCAAACCGCGAGTTGCCGCCCCATGATCCGCTTTCGCCTCCCCGCCCTCCTTCTGACCCTGCCACTCCTTGTCAGTGCCTGTGGCGCCGAGCCGGATACCCGACTGCACGGCTATGCCGAGGGCGATTTCATCCGCATCGCGCCGCAACAGCCCGGCCTCGTGATCGACACCGCTGCGCGTGAAGGCGGGCGGATCGCCCGTGGCGATGAACTGCTGCGCCAGGACGCCACCGCCGAGATCGCCGCCCTGGCCGCCGCCACCGCCCGTATCGACGCTGCCACCGCGCGCTATGATGATGCGCTGGCCGGGGCCCGCGATCCGGAAATCGAGGCGGCTCGGGATCTGTTGCGCCAGGCGCTCGCCGCCCGGAATGACGCGACCCAATCGCTCGAGCGCAGCCAGGCCCTTTTTGCCGACGGTCATGTTTCGCAAGCCCGGCTCGACGCGGTCCGCGCGGCCGCAACGGCAGCGGATGCCCGCGTCGATGAAATGCGCCAGCGTCTCAACATTGTCCGGCTGCCGGCCCGGGCTGACCAGCTGCGCGCGCTACAGGCCGAGATCGCCGCTGCCGAAGCCGAGCGCGATGCCGCCACCTACCGGTTGGACCTGCGCACCGTCCGCGCCCCTGTCGATGCCCGCATCCATCGCCAGCTGCGCTTCGTCGGCGAACAGGCGGGACCGGGCACGCCGGTCTACGAGCTCCTGCCCGATGGCGCGGTGCATGCCGTGCTGTTCATCCCGGAACCCTTGCTCGCCGGCCTGCCGGTCGGAACCCGGCTCGATGTGAGCTGCGACGCCTGCCCGTCCGGTCTCCGCGCGGCAATCACAACGATTGATGACGAGGCCGAGTTCACCCCGCCCATCCTTTATTCCGACGCTGAACGGGCGCGTCTGGTCTATCGCGCCGAAGCCCGTTTCAGCGGCGACACGCCGCCACCGGGCACACCGCTCTTCCTCGAGCCGGCGCAATGATTGACGCTCTCGCCATCGACGTGCACGGCCTGAGCAAATCCTTTGGCGGCACCCGCGTTGTCGACGGCTTCGACATGGCTGTCCCGTCCGGCAAGATTTATGGCTTTTTGGGTCCGAACGGATCCGGCAAGACGACCACGATCCGCATGATGTGCGGCCTGTTGAAGCCCGATGGTGGCGGCGGCAGGGCACTGGGCCTCGACATCATCCGCGAGAGCCGCGAGATCAAGGCCCGGGTCGGCTATATGACCCAGCGCTTCTCGCTCTATGGCGACCTGACCGTGCGTGAGAACCTGACCTTCATGGCGCGCCTGCATGCCCTGCCCGAGGTGCGCAATGTTGTCGACCAGGCGCTGGACGAGTACGATCTGGCGCCGCGCGCGAAACAGCTGGCCGGCAATCTGTCCGGAGGCTGGAAGCAGCGCCTTGCGCTCGCCGCGGCGTCGCTGCACCAGCCCGGCCTCCTGCTCCTCGACGAACCGACAGCCGGGGTCGACCCCAAGGCGCGGCGTGATTTCTGGGACCGCATCCGGCGGCTCGCCAAACAGGGCGTCACCGTGCTGGTCTCGACCCATTACATGGATGAGGCGGTGCAATGCGACAATATCGCCTTCATCGCCTATGGCCGAAAGCTGATCGACGCCCCTGCGGGCGAGATCCCCGCGCGCATCGGCCTGCATACAATCCGCATCGAGGGCCCGGGCCTGCAACCCGTCTACGACGCGCTGGAGCAGGTTCCGGGTGTCGAACAGATCGCGCGCTTTGGCGCAGCCCTGCACATATCCGGTCGCAATGCCGAAGCTCTGGCCGCTGCTGCCCGCCCCTATGACGGGCGGGACGGGTTCAGCGTGAGCGAGGCCAAGACCGGGCTGGAAGAAGCCTTCATCTGGCTGATGAGCGGCGCTGAGGACAATTTCAAGTGAACAGCCTCACGTCATGAAAAGCCTGTCCCGCATTCTCGCCATTCTCGGCAAGGAATTCATCCAGATGCTGCGTGACCGCCTGACCTTCGGCATGATGGTCGGCATTCCGGTCATGCAGCTTTTGCTGTTCGGCTATGCCATCAATACCGACCCGCGCAATCTGCCGACCCTGGTCGAGATGGGTGATAGCGGCCCGGCCAGCCGCGCCATCCTGCAGGCCATGGAAACCTCGGACTATTTCGACCTGGTCGGCACGGTCGGGCCCGGCAGCTCGGTGGAAAACGCCATGCGCGACGGTGAGGCCGCCTTCATCGTCACCATCCCGCCTGGCTTTGAACGAGCCCTCGCGCGCGGTGAACGGCCGCAAATCCTGCTGGATGTCGATGCCACCGACCCGGTCGCCGCCGGGGCCGGCAGCGGCGCTTTCGCGACCATCGTGCAGCAGGCACTGGAACCCCTGCTCGGTGAGATCACACCGCCCGTCGAAGCCGTGATCCACCGGCGCTATAATCCGGCCGGCCGGACCGCGCTCAACATCGTGCCGGGCCTGCTCGGCATCATCCTGACCATGACCATGGCCATGATGACCTCGATGGCGCTGACCCGCGAGGCCGAGCGCGGCACGCTGGAAGCCCTGCTGTCGACACCCACAAGGCCGCATGAGGTGATGATCGGCAAGATCACGCCCTATGTCGTGGTCGGCTTCATCCAGGTGGCGATCATGCTGGCCGGCGCGCGGTACCTTTTTGGAGTGCCCTTCCTTGGATCACCGCCCGCCTTCCTGGTCGCTGTCTCACTCTTCATCCTGGTCAATCTGGCGCTGGGATTTTTGTTCTCGACCCTGGCGCGCAGCCAGATGCAGGCGATGCAGCTGACCTTCTTCGCCTTTCTGCCCTCCATCCTGCTGTCCGGCTTCATGTTCCCCTTCGCCGCCATGCCGCACTGGGCCCAGGCCATCGGCCAGGTCATCCCGGCCACCCATTTCATCCGGGCGGTCCGGGAAATCATGTTGAAGGGCGCCGGTCTGGATCATGTCTGGCCGCAGATCTGGCCGCTGATGATCATCTTCGCGGTCATCGCGACGGTGGCGATACTGCGCTATCGCCGGACGCTTGATTGAGTGCGCAGGCGCTAACCCGCCCACTCATCATCGAAAATGCTTTCAATGGGTTCGCCGAACAGCCGGGCCAGCTTGAAGGCCAGCGGCAGGGACGGGTCATACTTGCCGGTCTCCAGTGCGTTGACGGTCTGGCGCGAGACATCGAGCCGGTCGGCCAGTGCCTGCTGGCTCCATCCCCGCTCGCCGCGAAGTTCCTTCAGCCGGTTCCTCATCGCACCTGCACCTGCTGAACCATGGAGGCGATGCTGTGCGCCACAGCCGCGATCGGCAGCAGCATGGTCATGTTGAGCGGCTCCATGACGCCATAGATCTCTGCGACGCCGAAGATCGCGCTGGCCAACAGCATGGCAAGCGTGGCGACTGCCGCAGCGCGCACCTGCATGCGCGCCAGCATCTCGTCGATCGAACGGACATAGCGGACCACCTCATAGCCGTAGATGAGGAGCGGCAGGCAGGTCAGGCCGACCAGCGGCCAGGCCGAGGCTGCGTCCCAGCCATTGCGCGACGGGTCGAGCGTTTTGTCGATCACCACGAGGATTGCCGTGAAGGCGATCATCGCCACGAAGGTGCGCCAGAAATAGCGCCGGGTCACCGACGCCTGTCTTTCGCTCGCGCTCATGACACATCCCTGTCGCGGCCGCCGAACAGGAGCGAAAAGATCCGCGCGAGAGCCATCACACCGAGAATGAAGACCGTCAGGCCAGCCATTTTCATTTCAGCGGACAGGCCACCCATCACATCCCGGACAATGTCGAGCGACGGTCCGGCCATGCCGGCCAGGAAAATGGTCGGCAGGAAGACCAAGGCGAACAGGGCCAGCGACACCAGGCTGGGCGCCGCGCCCGCATCACCGAAATCCTTCATCCATTCACGCATTGTCATGAATACCTCCTGTGGTGTTTGTAAAGTGACCTTGACTATATGGTGTAAAGGAAACTTGTCGTCAAGGGAGCTTTACAATCATGGCCACGAAAAAGGCGCCCGGTTACCCGAGCGCCTCCTTTCAACCCGTGTCAGGCAGGCCTATTCGGCCGGCTCGTCGACCTTGTTCGGTTGTTTCGTCACCCGCAGGTAGGGCTTGATTTTCTTGTAGCCGGCGGGGAAGAGCTTGTCGGCTTCGGCATCCGTAATCGACGGGACGACGATGACATCCTGGCCGTCTTCCCAGTTGACCGGCGTGGCGACCTTGTAGCCGTCGGTCAGCTGCAGGCTGTCGATCAGGCGCAGCACCTCGTTGAAGTTCCGGCCCGCACTCGGCGGATAGGTGAAGGTGGCGCGGATCTTCTTGTTCGGGTCGATGATATAGACCGACCGCACCGTGAGCTTGGGATCGGCATTCGGGTGGATCATCGAATAGAGCTCGGACACCTTGCGGTCGGTGTCGGCGATGATCGGGAAATTCATGCGGACATTCTGGGTTTCCTCAATGTCCCTGATCCAGCCCTTGTGGTCCTCGACGCTGTCGACCGACAGCGCAATCGCCTTGGCGCCGCGCTTGGCGAACTCGTCTTTCAGCTTTGCCGTGAATCCGAGCTCGGTGGTGCAGACCGGCGTGTAATCGGCCGGATGGGAGAAGAAGATCACCCAATCATCGCCGATCCAGTCGTGGAAACTGATCGGTCCTTCGCTCGTCTCGGCTTGGAAATTCGGGGCGATATCGCCCAACAACAGGCCCATGGCTTTCTCCTCGGTTCAAAACGCGATGAAACTGGCCTAGGAGTAGGTGCGCCTTGTCCGCCGGGAGTTCAAGTCCCGAACCGGCTGGTGCGACAGAATGTGAACCTGCCGACCCGACCACCAGACTTGCGGACGCCATGACTGCCACATTGATCCTGATGCGACATGCCAAGGCCGTCGACCGGCTCGAAGCGGAAGATGATTTCCAGCGCGGCCTGACCCCGCGCGGTCGCCGCGATGCCGGCGATGTCGGCGAGGCCCTTGCCGAGCTCGGCCTTGCCGCCGATATCGCCCTTGTCTCGCCCGCCTGGCGGACCCGCCAGACCTTCGACCAGCTGGTGCCGCAACTGGGCGCGCCGAAGATGGAGGATCCGATGGCGCTCTATCACGCCTCGACCGACATGCTGGAACGCGCCACGCGCGATGTGCTGGTACCGGGGCGGACCATCCTTCTGGTCGGCCACAACCCCGGCATTGGCGGCTTCGCCCACAAGCTCGGCCAGATTTGTGGCGCCAGCCGCAGCCTGCCGCCAGGCTACCCGACCGCGACGGCCGCCGTGTTCGAGCTTGCCGATTGCGATCTTCGCCAGCCCAGCTTTGTGACCTGTATCGATCCGAAGTCGTAGCCCGCACCCACTCGCCTTTTGCGTGCAATCATGCTTTCCTGCACCATGAGAGGTGGCGGGAGGCTGTGTCATGACCCCACTCGATGGCGACGATGCGTCCCGGACTCTGCCCGGGACCGAAGCACGGGACGGTCCCCGAGCCCGCCAGGACCGACCCTGGCTGCCGGACGGCGGACAGGCGTTCCGGCCAACCCGCATCGCCCAGCTGCCCCGGCCGCTGGCGCACATGTGGTGCGACCAGGCGGCTTACGGACTGCCGCGCCGGGCACCGCAGCTCAGCGCCCATGGCCAGGCATCGCGGGGACTGGCCATCACGGTTCTGCTCGGCCTGCTGGCTGGTTTCGCCCTGCTCCTGTTTGCGCCCGGCCTGGCTGCCGCGCTGGCGGGAGGTCTGGTCTGCCTCCTGTTTGCCGCCCTGATCGGGCTTCGCCTGGCCGCGACGCTGCTGGCGCCGCACTGGCAGGCTGCACCGTCTGTGCCAGACGCGGATCTGCCGACCGCCTGCATCATGGTCGCGATGTATGATGAGGCCCGCGTGGTCGGCCAGCTGGCGGCAAGCCTGGCCGCCATCGACTATCCGGCCGACCGGGTGCAGTTCAAATGCGTCCTCGAGGCCGACGATCATGAGACGATCCAGGCGGTCCGCGCGCTCGGCCTTGATGCGCGGTTCGAGATCATCCTCGTGCCGCCAGGCGAGCCCCGCACCAAGCCGCGCGCCCTCAATTATGCCCTGCGCCTGTGCCGCAGCGAGCTGGTCACGGTGCATGATGCCGAGGACCGGCCGGACCCGGCCCAGCTGCGACGCGCCGCCGAGGCCTTCCGGGCCGGCGATGCCCGCCTCGCCTGCATCCAGGCTCCGCTGAACTGGTTCAATCGCGAAGAGACCTGGCTGACCCGCCAGTTCGCACTCGAATACGCAGCCCATTTCAACGCCCTCCTGCCGCTCTACCAGCGTCTCGGCTGGCCGCTGCCGCTCGGCGGCACCAGCAATCATTTCCGGCGCGACGCCCTGCTGCGGGTCGGCGGCTGGGATGCCTGGAATGTGACCGAGGATGCCGATCTGGGTCTGCGCCTGCATGCGGCGGGCTATCGCTGCGGCCTGATTGCGCCCACCACCCTGGAGGAAGCGCCGCTGCGGCTTGCCCCCTGGATCAAGCAGCGCACGCGCTGGATCAAGGGCTATGCCCAGACCCTGGCCGTGCTGGCGACCCGACCGGATACACCCTGGAAGCGGCTCTGGCCGGGCGCCCTCGTCCTGGGCGGCGCCGCGCTGTCGGCCCTGATCCACGGCCCGCTCAGCCTGGCCTGCCTTGCCATTCTGGTGCTGTCACCGGCCGCCTCATCGTCCGGGCTGGCAGCCCTCGCCTTCATGCTGGTCGGCTATGCCAGCGCGATCGGCTGTGCCGCGGTCGCCATGCGACGCGCCGGACTGGCCTGCCGCCTCCGCGACCTTGCCGCCATGCCGGCCTGCTGGCTGTTGCAGACACTTGCAGCCGCGCGGGCCTTGCGCCAACTCCTGATCGACCCACATCACTGGGAGAAAACCGAACACGGCCTCAGCGCCATGACGGGGCGGCCATGTACCTTTCACTCATCCCCACCCTCCTTGGCCTTGCCGCCTGCATCGGGCTGTTTTTCCTCGCCCGCTGGCGCGCCAGCCAGCCGGTCCGCCCGGAGCGAGGCCCCCGCCTCATCCCCTGGACCCTGATTGCCCTGCTCGCCGCCGCGGTCGGCATCGTGATGGTGGCGCACCTGGTCGAGCTGGGTGGCATGGACCCGGCAGCATTCCGGCCCCGCCGCTAGGCAGGAACAACATCTGGAGCACTCATAGCCCGGGCCAGGTCCACTCGACAACATAGGCGAGGACGACCGCCATCACCACACCGAGCGCAAGGCGGGACAGCGCGACCGCCAGCCGCATCCGGTGCGCGACATGGTCCCGGATACGCGCCGCAGCCTCCTGCGGGGACACCGTGACGAGACGGCCGATGAGATCGTTGTCACGCGCGCTCATGACCTCGATCTGGCGCTCGATCCGGGCTTGCGCCTTCTCGAGCACTTCCACATCCTTGCCGAGCTCGGCGATGCGGGCCTTGACCTCGTCCCAACTGGACAGACTGTCCCAGGCCGATTTGGCCAGCGGCTGGACAAAACGAACATTCGCGGCTCCGGCCAGCAGGCTCAGGCCAGCAAGCGCCAAACCTCCCACCGCCTTGCCGACCTTCTTGGCCCGCGTCCAGTTGCGATCGTCATAGGAGGTTTGCAGCTCATTCCTCAAACTCCGGAGTTCACTGATCGCGTCCGCCTGGCTCGCCTTTGCCGACTGGAGTTCGACGACCCAGCGCATGCGTTTGCGGATTGAAGACCTGATGGTCTGCGCGGTCCACACCGCACGCAAAGACGGCCCGATGGCGAACAGCACGAGCGTGGCAATTTCCACGACAAGGAGCGGCAGGTTCCAGCCCAGCCACGCATCGAGATACGCAGCAAGCGGGGCGACGGCAATTTCATGCCACGCGACCACGATGCGGTCGATCATCTCGGCGAACTGGCCGAGCTGGCCGAGCCAGTCCTCGATCACCGAGAGAACCGCGTTGGAAAAGTCGCGCCGGACCACAAGGGTCAATGCTGTCAGCAGCGTCGCGGTGAAAGCAAGATAGCCCACCGTCGTGCGAAACACGCCAAGCACGGCCGAGATCAGCCGCGCAATTCCTTGCCCGGCAACACGTGCCGCACCCGCCCCCGACATTGCATGCTCCCCCGTGAACCGACACGTTCACGAAACGCTATACGCGTTGTGTGACGGATCTACCCGCCGGGTCGAGGACTGGCGCTAGGTGCTGGAGCGGGTGAAGGGAATCGAACCCTCGTCGTAAGCTTGGGAAGCTTCTGCTCTACCATTGAGCTACACCCGCCTGAGCCCAAGCATATACGCACAGATCACCGCAGCGGAAGCCGGATTTGCACGCCGGGCTGCGACGCCGTCAGGACACGAAGAATTTCGACAGTTTGAGACCCTGGGCCTGGTAGTTCGAGGCGAGCTGGCCATAGGCTGTCTGCGGCGGCGCCAGCATGGGCTCGTAAACGAGGCGCGCGATCGGCTGTCCGTGTTCGAGGATAAAGGGCACATCCCGTCCGCGCACTTCCAGCACAGCCCGGGCACCGATACCGCCGGCCTCGGCCGTGCCGAATCCCGGATCAAAGAAGCCGGCATAATGGGCCCGGAATTCGCCGATCTCGGTAGCGATCGGCGCCATCTCGGCGGCTTCTCCGCGGCCGATCTCGACCGCCTCGCGCGAGGCGAGGATGTAGAACTCGCCCGGATCCAGGATCAGGCGATGATCCGGCGCGCGCAGCGGTTCCCAGAAGCGACTGGCGTCATGGCCGCCGATCCGGGCCAGATCAACCAGACCGGAATGACGACGGGCGCGATAGCCGACAATGCCGTCCTCGAAACCGGCCAGATCCACGCTAACGGTGACTTCACGCAGCGCCCGGTGAGCGCCCTGGCGGAAACGGATCTGGCTCAGCCGGTCGCCCTCGCGGGCCAGGATCGAGAAGGTGCACGGGGATATCTCGGCATAGAGCGGGCCTTCATAGCCGACCGGTGCCTGGTCGAAGGCGATGCCGTGATCGGTGATGACGCGGGTGAACACATCGATGCGGCCGGTCGAGCTTTTCGGGTTCATCGCGGCCGTCAGGCCCTCGGGAAGCTTCAGGCCTTCCTGCAGCGGCGCCAGATAGACGCAGCCGGTCTCCAGCACGGCGCCGGCCGCGAGGTCGACGGTGTGCATGACCAGATCATCGTCGAGGCGCTCGGTCACCGTCCGCCCGGGACCGGGCAGGAAGCTCGCCCGCAGCCGCCAGGCCTTGCTGCCCAGACGCAGATCAATGCTCGCAGGCTGGACCTGGCCGTCGGCCAGGGGATTCGTCGACGTCAGGATACCCCGCCCGGACAGGGCAGCGAGATGATGGTCAGGCAGAATTCCGGTGTCAGTCATGGGTCACGATCAGCATGTCGGGTGCCGTGCAGATGTCCAACATCCGGCCCGCCCTGTCCAGCGATGCTGACCGTGGGGGTTGAGCCCGTCCGCGCTCAGGTTGATGATGGCGGCGAATTTCACGGACCGGCGGCACCAGGCACGCCCGGTCGCAGGGGCGCTCCATGTACCAGCACGAAAGCCGCGGCGTGCGGATCAGTGTCAGTCCTGACTATCTCGAAGACGAGAGCACGCCCGATGAGGGCCGCTATGTCTGGGCCTATACGATCGAAATCGAGAATACCGGCGAACAACCGGTCCAGCTGATCGCCCGCAAATGGGTGATCACCGACGCCAACGGCCATACCGAGCACGTCCAGGGCATGGGCGTGATCGGCGAGCAGCCGGTGATCGAGCCGGGGGAACGCTTTCGCTACACCTCCGGCGCCCCTTTGGCGACTCCGTCCGGATTCATGCGCGGCAGTTACGAGATGCGCCGCGGCGACGGCGAAAGTTTCGCGGCCACCATCCCCGATTTCTCGCTGGACCGCCCGTCCGACCGGCTCTGGCTGCATTGACCCGATGAGCGCCAACCCGATGAGCGCCCTTGCCCCCTTGTCATTGGCCCAGGATATCTTGCAACCGTGACCCAGGCCCTGCGGCAAGTCCTCTTCATGATCGGCATGATGGTCACCGTGCTGGCCACCACCATGCTGGCGCCGGCCCTGGTCGATTTTGCCGAAGGTGACCGGGAGAGTGCGACGGCCTTTATCCTGTCGGCCGTGATCGGCGTCTTCATCGGTGGCGCCGTCACCCTCGGTACGCGCGGCCCGGTTGGCGACATGCCGCCGCGCGGCGCCTTCGTGCTGATTGTCGGCGCCTGGCTGGCCCTGTCCTTGTGTGCGGCCCTGCCGCTGCGACTGTCCGGCGAGGGGCTGAGCTGGACCGATGCGATCTTCGAGTCGATCTCCGGCCTGACAACGACCGGCGCCACGGTCATTACCGGCCTCGATTTCAGACCACCAGGCATGCTGCTCTGGCGCGCGATCCTGCAATGGATTGGCGGGATCGGCATCATCGTCACGGCGATGGCCTTCTGGCCGATGCTGGGCATTGGCGGCATGCAGCTTTTCCAGCTGGAAACCGGCGACAAGTCGGACAAGGTGCTGCCGCGCGCGACCCAGATCGCGGCCGGGATCGCCATCATCTACCTGCTGCTGACCGTGATCTGTTTTCTCGCCTATATCGCCGTCGGCATGGACTGGCTGCACGCGGTCTGCCACGCCATGTCGACAGTCTCGACCGGCGGTTTTTCGGCCTCGGACAATTCCATGGGCAATTACGTCCATCTTGGCGCCGACGTGATCACCACCGTTTTCATGGTGCTCGCCTCCCTGCCCTTCGCCCTGTTCCTGCTGGCGGCGCGCGGACGCTTCGGTGGACTGCTCCGCGATGCCCAGGTACGCGGTTTCATGCTGGTGGTCGTGGTCGCGTCTGTCGGCCTCACAGCCGTGCTGGTTCTGCAAGACACCCCGACTGGCGATGTCGCAGCCTGGCGCCATGCCAGTTTCAATGCTGTCTCCATCATCACGGGGACCGGTTTTGCCACCACGGACTACGGACAGTGGGGCTCGTTCGCGCAAGCCTGCTTCTTCGTCTTCATGTTCATCGGCGGCTGCGCCGGATCAACGACCTGCTCGATCAAGATATTCCGCTACCAGATCGCCGGCACCGCGATACGTCGCTACCTCGCGCGCCTGCTGCGCCCGAATGCGATCATCCCGATGCGGTATAACGGTCGACCGGTCTCGGAGAGCATCCTGCACTCTGTGCTGGGCTTCTTCTTTGTGTTTTTCGCTGTCTACGCCGTCTCCGCGGCGGTGCTCTCGGCGATGGGGCTCGACCTCGTCACGGCCCTGTCCGGTGCCGCAGCGACACTCGGCAATGTCGGCCCGGGCCTTGGACCGGTCATCGGCCCGGCCGGCACGTTCGAAAGCCTGCCCGATCCGGCAAAATGGGTGCTGACGGCCAACATGTTCATCGGTCGGCTGGAGGTCCTCGCCGTCCTCATCCTGCTCAGCCCGCGCTTCTGGCGCGCCTAGGCAGCCGCGAGAATGACCCGGTTGCGCCCGGCCCCCTTGGCCTCGTAGAGCGCTTCATCAGCGCGCTTGAACAGGCGCGTCAGCGAGGGCTCATCGCCGTTGACCGCGACGAGGCCCGCCGAGATGGTGATCGCGATCACCTGCCCGTCCCGCACAAACGGCGCGTCCTCGACGGCCTGCCGAACACGGTCGGCAATTTCGCCGACACTGGCCTGCGCTCCGGCATGAATGAGCGCCACGAATTCCTCGCCGCCGAGGCGCGCGACATGGTCGGTGTCGCGGATCTCGCCGTTGAGGACCTGCGCCACATGCTGCAGCACTGCATCCCCGACATCATGCCCGTGCGTGTCGTTGACCCGCTTGAAATGATCGACATCGAAGACCGCCAGCGCGGACTGCCGGCCGGCTGTCGCGGCCTCGCAGAAAACACGGTGAACCAGCGCTTCGAAAGCGCGGCGATTGGGGAGGCCGGTCAGGTGATCTGTCAGCGCCGCGCGCCTCAGGACCGAGGCTGAATGTCCGGCCGACAAGAGCACGAAGCCGAAGACCAGATTGGTCTCGACCACGGTCAGCGAGAGAATACCGATTGCGACCATCTGGTTTGGCGCCAGCACGCTGGGAAGTTCGGGATCGAACAGCAGCACCCCGGCGCAGATCACGGCCAGCGAGGCTACGAAATAATAGATCGTATAGCGCAGCAGACGCACGCCGGGCTGCCCGTCGCGCCGTCCGATTACCGACAGGTAGGGCAGCATGAGCAGGTTGGGAATGATTACCCCGAGGCCGAAAACGGCGAAGCGCAGGGCGGCACTGTCCAAACCCCAGGTGAAGGCCGGAAAGCCGATCACCATGAGCGCGGCCAGACCACCCGACTGCCAGCGCGGGACCCGCCCCCCGGCAAACCGGGCAACGCCCTCGAGCATGATGATGAAGCCGCCCGCCGCGAGCATGTCGCCCAGCACGACACCGAGGGCGTCCGGGACAACACCGCGCAGCGAGATCAGGCCGAGACCGATGCCATGGGTGGCCGTCCCGGCCAGCCACCAGCGCGGCCCGTCACTGTTTTGCTGGATAGCCGCATTCACTGCATGGATAAACACGCCAGCCAGAATGACCGGCACAAGCGCCAGGATGAGTGTCTTGGAGTCCATATCGCGCGACGCTTGCCTTCCCCGATCGGTCGGCACTCTCCGCCCGAGGCGTTACCGGAGCGTTGCTGTCGGCAAACTAGTTATGCTGCGCCGCAATGCGATCCGGCAATCAAGGCCAATGGTCAGGACACCGCGCCATCGACCTCGAGGGGATCAAACTTCCAGTCGCGATTGCAATATTCGCAGGTCATCACGATGGCCCCGTCGGTCTCCATCTCGGCCCGGTCATCGGCCGGGAAGGACGCAATGATGCGGCGCAGTCGTTCGCGCTCACACGAACAGCGTTTCGCGACACTGGCCGGCTCGAGGAGGCGCACGCCATCCTCGTTGAACAGCCGATAGAGAAGCGCCCCGGCCGACAGGTCGGGGTCGAGCAGCTCGCCATCCTCGACGGTTTCAAACAGGGCCCGGGCATGATCCCAGTCCTCGTCGGCAGAGCCACGCGCCTCATCGCCGGCGACAGACTGGAGCAGGGCCCCGCCGCCGCGCCACTGCCGGTCCTGATCACCTGACCAGATCTCGCCAATCGCACAATGAAGACGGGTCGGCGTCTGCTCGGACTGGCGAAAATAGGTCTCTGCGACCTCACTCAGACTCGTGCCCTCAAGCGCCACCACGCCCTGATACTGGTCCATGTCCGGACCATGATCGATCGTCATGGCGAAAGAGCCGTGGCCGAGCAGGGTCGTCATCATCGCATCCGGTTCCGGCGCCTGCGCCAGGGCGGCCTCGACAGCGACGCGGTCCAGCGACGCAAAGCCGCGCACGCCCTCGCCGCTGACATGTTCAGCGACCAGGAAACGCACCGGACCGTCGCCCTGGGCCTGGACGATCAGGCGACCGTCAAACTTCAGCGCGTCACCGACCAGCGTCGTGATCAGGACGGCTTCACCCAGAAGACGCGCCACCGGCTCGGGATAGTCGTGGGCCGAGAGGATCTCGTCGAGCACGGATCCCATCCGCGTGACCCGCCCGCGCACGGTGCGGCCTTCGATCTGAAAGCCGGCAACGATATTGTCGTGTTCTCCGAGCGGGTCACTCACGGTGGAATCCTTGTCGATGATACAGGCCCGACAGCGTCAGGCCATTGGCTCGAGCGCCGCCAGGGCTTCATCCAGCACGGCGACCGCCTCGCTGGCATCGTCCTTGGTAATGATCAGCGGCGGCGCCATGCGGGCCACATTGTCACCCGCGGCCCCGATCAGCAGGTGGCGATCACGCGCCAGACCCGCAAGCTTCTTGGGGTCGAAGCCGGCCTTGAGCTTCATGCCGATCAGCAGACCCTTGCCACGCACCTCCTCCACCTTGTCGGCATGCCGGTCCATGAGGCCGTGCAATTGCTGCGACAGGTAGTTGGAGACATCAACCACATGATCGAGGAAACCGTCAGACGTCAGCTCGTCGAACACGACATTGCCGACGGCCATGGCCAGCGGGCCACCGCCATAGGTCGATCCATGCGTACCGACGACCATGCCCTCGGCTGCCGCTTCGGTCGCCAGGCAGGCGCCCATCGGGAAACCGCCGCCGATACCCTTGGCTGCGGCCATGATGTCCGGCTCGGCACCGTCGACCCACTGGTGGGCGAACAGCTTGCCGGTCCGGCCCGCGCCGGACTGGACTTCATCATAGATCAGCAGGAGGCCGTGCTCGTCGCAAAGCTGACGCAGACCCCGCAGGCATTGCTCGGGCACGGCACGCACGCCGCCCTCACCCTGGACGGGCTCGATACAGATCGCCGCGGTCTCTTCGGAAATAGCGGCCTTGAGTGCCTCGTGATCGCCGAACTCGACCTGGTCGAACCCTTCCATCGCCGGGCCGAAACCCTCGAGATATTTCGGATTGCCGCCAGCATTGATCGCACCATAGGTGCGGCCGTGGAAGGCACCGGTGAAGGTGATGATGCGGTAGCGTTGCGGATTGCCGTTCACGAAGTGATAGCGGCGCGCCGTCTTGAGCGCACATTCCATCGCCTCGGCACCGGAATTGGTGAAGAAGACGCGGTCGGCGAAAGTTGCCTTGGTCAGCTTTTCCGCCAGCTCGATGCCGGCCGGAACCTTGAACATGTTGGACAGGTGCCAGAGCTTGCCGGCCTGCTCGGTAAGGGCGGCGACCGCTTTGGGATGCGCATGCCCCAGGCAATTCACCGCGATGCCCGAAATGAAGTCGAGATACCCGTCGCCATCGGCAGTGTAGAGGCGCGGGCCCTTGCCGTGGTCGAAGACCAGATCCGGCGGGGCGTAGGTATCCATCATCGGTGCGGGCATGTCGTATCCTCCTGGAGTGCCGGCTGGCGGGTTTGACCCGGTCTCGCTGCGGGCCTTGCCTCTCCTCTAGGCCGCCCCGTTCAGCTCTTCAAGCGCCAGCCTGCATGCAGCAGCGCATAGCTGAGCGCGCCGAGTGCAAGGTTGATCGCGGCGAGCAGGACCACCCCGATCATGAGATTGCCGTCGGCATGCCCGGTGAAGCCGTAGCGGAAGCCGTCAATCATGTAGAAGAACGGGTTGAAATGACTGATCGTTGCCAGCGGTCCGGGCAGGTTGGTGATCGAGTAGAAGGTACCCGACAGGAAGGTCAGCGGCGTGATAACGAAGGTGGTGACCGCCGCCATGTGATCGAATTTCTCTGCCCACAGCCCGCCAATAATGCCGATCATCGACAACATGGCGGCCGCGCTGATGCCAAAATAGAAGACCGCCCACCAATGGGCCGGCATCATGTTGAGGAAGGGCACCAGGGTGAGCGCCGTGACGGCGGCGACAAGGATGCCGCGCGTCATCGCGCCGGCCGTGAAGGCGATGAAGAGTTCCAGCGCCGACAGGGGCGGCATCAGGAAGTCGACCGTATTGCCCTGGACCTTGGACACCAGGATCGACGACCCGGAATTGGCGAAGGCGTTATTCAGCAATCCCATCAGGATGAGGCCGGGAGCTAGAAACTCCGCAAACGGAATTCCGCCGACATCGCCCCGCCGGGCGCCGATCGCGACCGCAAATACGGTCATGTAAAGCAGCGTCGTCGCAACCGGCGCGAGCACCGTCTGCATGCCGACCTTGAGGAATCGCCGGACTTCCTTCTTGTACAAGGTCCAAAGTCCCAAGACATTGAAAAGGCCAAACTTCTTGGGACGTGGAAAATCAGTTAAGGCGACGTTACTCATATCGAATTACCCTTAATTTCCCGGTAACCATCTTCGTTAACGATTGGGTATGCAAGTGAGCTTTCCACAGGTATGACCATAACCCCATCTTGTGGCACTGCTCTGCGTGGGTACAATATCTAGTGTAATTAAACATGCATTGAGCAATGCGCGGTTTACCATCACCAAGGTAGGCAGACGCATCCCAGACGGGAGACTAGGGCAATGGCTTGGACTGACGAACGCGTGGAAGAACTCAAGAAACTCTGGTCGGAAGGCCTGAGCGCGAGTCAGATTGCGAAACAGCTCGGTGGTGTGACCCGCAATGCCGTGATTGGCAAGGTTCACCGTCTTGGCCTTTCAGGTCGGGCGACACCGTCGCGCCCGGCCCGCCGCACCGCCAAACCCTCCCGCCCGCGCACCCCGACGGCGACCACCGCGCCGGCGCGCACTGTTGCGCGCCCCTCCCCCTCAGCGCCCCCCACTGCCGCGCCGGCGCCGGTGGAGCCAGCCGTTCTTCCCTCTGGCGAATTTGCCACCGTGCTGACGCTTCGCGAAAGCATGTGCAAATGGCCGATCGGCGATCCGGCGCAATCCGAATTCCGCTTCTGCGGTCGCAAGGCCGACACTGGCCATGCCTACTGCAATGCCCACTCTGACATGGCCTACCAGCCCAGCCAGAAGCGCCGCCGCCGCAATTCCGATGCCTCGGCCGCCCTCGACGCAATCGCCGCCACGCGCCGCTTCAATTTCTGACCCGACCCCTCACCCAGGTATCGGGACAGACAATGGCCGCCTCGTTCTCGAGGCGGCCGTTTTTTTGCCTCGACACAGGTCAACCACATGCCGGTTCCGGGACCACTTTTTCATAGCCAAATCCTATGGAAGTGCTTTGAAACTGGTATTCGAAACTGATCGGGCGGCAACCCATTTCACCCGCATCAACTCTTGGGAGACCCTTCATGAAGACCTTGTCCACCGCGACCGGCATTGCCGTCGCCCTGTCTGTTTCCGCCCTGGCCAGTGCCGAGGACTGGAGCTATCACGGTGATACCGGCCCGGATCACTGGGGTTCGTTGAGCGAGGAATTTGGTGTCTGCTCGGCGGGGACCCAGCAAAGCCCGATCGACCTCACCGGCGCCATTTCCGCCAGCGGTGCCGCACCATCCCTGATGCTGAACTCGATCTCGGGTGTGCAGGTCAGCCGCAATGCGCACGGCGTCACCTACAGCGCTGACAGCGTTGATGCCGGCCTGACGCTGAATGGCGTCGACTTCACCCTGCTGCAATTCCACTTCCACGCCCGCTCCGAGCATCACATCGATGGTCAGGACTTCCCGATGGAAGTGCACTTCGTGACCGCTTCGGAAGACGGCGCCCTCGCCGTGGTCGGCGTCATGTTCGAGGAAGGTGAAGCACATCCGGACCTCGAGACACTCTGGGCCGCCATCCCGGGCGAAGGTGAGTCCGGCGCGGGTCCTGCCATGCTGTCGCTCGAGCGCTTCATCCCGGCAGACGAACCGGTCTTCCGTTATGAGGGCTCGCTGACCACGCCGCCCTGCTCGGAAATTGTCAGCTGGACGGTCTTCCCGACACCCATCGAAGCCTCGGCAGAACAGATCCGGGCCTTCACCGACCTGGTCGAGGACAATGCCCGCCCGGTCCTGCCGGCGCATCGCCGCTATGTGCTGCTGTCAGACTGATCAGACAGTCGTCGGAGAACAAAAACGGGGCCCGACCGATTGGTCGGGCCCCGTTTCTTTTGCCTCACGGCCGGGCGTGCGGTTTATGGCGTCTCTACCGACCGCCGCAGCCAATCCTTCTGGCAATAGAGGTCGGCCGAATAGGCCCGGAGAAGCGGGTCCAGCCGCTCCAGGAGCGGATCGAGCTCGGGTGCCCCAACAAAGAAGACCAGCGCCGCCTGGCGCCCAGCATCGACAATATGGCCGCTCCGGTTCCAGTGGTCATCGCCGTGACGCCCGCGGGCCAGGGGCCGCACCGTCCAATGGGTGACCTCGGCGGCAGCCAGGCAGGTCTCGAATTTCGTCATGTGGACTTCGTCAGCGAGGATTTCCACGCGGCATTTGGATTGCCAGTTTTGCATGATCAAACCTCCAGGATGCGACCGGCCAGCCAGGCGTAAACCGGGATGCCGACCATCAGATTGAACGGAAAGGTGACGCCAAGCGAGAGCGTCAGTGAGAGCGCGGCCTTGGCTTGCGGCAGGGCGAGACGCATGGCTGCGGGGACGGCAATATAGGATGCCGAGGCCGACAAGGTCATCAACAGGGCGCCATCCCCCGGTGTCAGGCCAAGCAGCCAGCTGGCCACCAGCGCAATCCCCGCCCCGATGGGCGGCATGTAGAGGCCGAAGCCGATCAGCGGCCAGCGCAGGAGAGTGCGGTGCTGGACAAGGCCTCGGCCGGCGATCAGGCCCATATCGAGCAGGAAGAGGCAAAGCACACCGCGGAAAATGTCGACAAAGAAGGGCTCGACAGTGGCCATCCCGGCCGGCCCGCTGATCCAGCCGATGGCGAAAGCGCCCAGCAGCAGCAGGATCGACCCATTGGTGAAGGCTTCACGAATGACCGAGGTGGAAAGCCCCGGTGCAGCCTGCCCCGGACTTGCCAGGGCTCGCCCGGCGAGGATGAGACCGGTCAGGATGGCCGGCGCCTCCATCGCGGCAGCCACGGCGACCATATAGCCGCCTCCGGGCTGGCCGAGCGCCTCTCCGGCATCCTTGGCCGCGATGAATGTCACAATGGAGATCGAGCCGTAATGGGCGGCGATCGCCGCTGCGTCGACCCGGTCGACACCAGTGGTGCTCCGCAACAGTCCGAATCCGATCAGGGGCAGACCGGCGGACAGGACGATGCCCGCGCCCAGCAGAAGAATGAGTGAGGCCGGGTCTGCCAACGCCATTTCAGCGCCGCCCTTGAAGCCGATCGCCATGACCAGATAGAGCGACAGGCCCTTGGCCACGGCCTCGGGGATGGCGAGATCGGATCGCACCATTGCCGCCAGCAATCCGAGCATAAAGAAGAGAACGGCCGGTGAGAACAGGGTCGTTCCGGCCAAGCTTAGCCAATCCATGTCATCTTCCTCGCGTTGTGAATCGGGCCTTCAAAAAGGAGCGGCCCGACCAGGGACTTGCGGGGACACGCAGGACTGGCCGGGCCTACCGGTGTGGGGCGGGCGCGTGCGAGGGACACCCTTATATAGCCGCATACCGGCGTTGAACCACTTGATCAGGACAGGGGAACGATCAGGCAGGGCTTGACTAACGCCCCCGAATGAATAGCTAAAAGATAAGATATCTATCTTATGAATAGGGTGAGACTATAAATGAGACCGACCCTCCGGCAGCTGCAATATCTTGTCGCCACAGCGGAAACCGGGCGTTTCTCGGACGCCGCCGAACAGCTTCATGTCAGCCAGCCAAGCCTGTCCGCGCAGATCGCCGAAGCCGAGGCGCATCTGGGGGTTATCGTCTTCGAGCGCGGCCGTTACGGGGCGAGGCTGACGCCGCTCGGGGCGGAAATCGTGCGCCGGGCCCGCTATGTGTTGCGCCAGATGGAAGACATGCAATCGATCGCCAAGAGCGGTGGCATGGGGCTTTATGGCCGCGTGCGACTGGGCGCACTACCGACCATCGGTCCCTATCTCCTGCCGCGCGCGACAGCCGCACTGCACCGCGACTTCCCCGACCTGCGCCTCTCGATCCGCGAGGAATCCACGGTCGAACTGCAGGAAAAACTCACCGATGGTCAGATGGACGTGCTGATCTCGACACCGGAAGACCACAGCCCGACCGAGTCCGCCCACCTGTTCAAGGAGAGCCTTTGGATTGCCGTTCCGGGCGATGACCCTCTGGCCGCCGACACAGGACCGATCGGTCTCGACCAGCTGGCCGGGCGGCCGGTCCTGACGCTGGGCATGGGGCACCGTCTGACCTCACTGGTCTCCGAACTGGCCCATGCAGCGGGCGCCTTCATATCGACCGACTATGAAGGGACCAGCCTTGACGCCATCCGCCACATGGCCGCGCTGGGCGCCGGCGTGGCGGTCCTGCCCCAGCTCTATGTCACCTGTGAGGCCCGGCGCGATGACGTGCTGGTCTATCGCCGTATCGATACGCCGTCAGCCGAACGCAATATCGCTCTGGTCTGGCGGCAGGGCTCGCCACTCACCGATGGTTTCCGGCAATTGGCCAGCGTCCTCGGCAGCGCAGCGAACTCCCTGCTCGACAGTGCCTAGTTGTGAGTTCTCATAAGGTTGTTCACCCGGGCTGAAGCCTTGAGACTGGTTGTTGCGAAACGATCAGCCATCGAGGAGAGCCCGGATGAACGCCCACAGGAATGCCAGAACTACGCCCTATTCGCG